>CAJNBX010000118.1 GCA_905221115.1 bacterium | reverse complement strand
TCGGTTCTTGTTTTTCTTTCGTTACGATTGGTGTCGCACTTTCTACCAATTTCGCTGGTACTTCTACTGTGTTTCCAG
>CAJNBX010000117.1 GCA_905221115.1 bacterium | reverse complement strand
GGGGGGGGGGGGGGGGGGGGGGGGGGGGGGGGGGGGGGGGGGGGGGGGGGGGGGGGGGGGGGGGGGGGGGGGGGGGGG
>CAJNBX010000116.1 GCA_905221115.1 bacterium | reverse complement strand
GCACTTGTGCTTGCTGATGTAGACGCTACGGCACTTGTGCTTGCTGATGTAGAAGCTACCGCACTTGTGCTTGCTGAGGT
>CAJNBX010000115.1 GCA_905221115.1 bacterium | reverse complement strand
GTACTTGCTGATGTAGAGGCTACCGCACTTGTGCTTGCTGAGGTAGACGCTACCGCGCTAGTCGATGCTGAGGTAGACGC
>CAJNBX010000114.1 GCA_905221115.1 bacterium | reverse complement strand
TACAGATTTCTCTGTCTTAGTCAAGTCTACACCTGGGATAACCGCTGTCTTACCTGATGGTGTTGTGACGGTAGTAGTACC
>CAJNBX010000113.1 GCA_905221115.1 bacterium | reverse complement strand
TCAACAAGTGCGGTAGCCTCTACATCAGCAAGCACAAGTGCTGTAGCATCTACCTCAGCAAGCACAAGCGCAGTAGCCTCTAC
>CAJNBX010000112.1 GCA_905221115.1 bacterium | reverse complement strand
TCTACATCAGCGTCAACAAGCGCAGTAGCCTCTACATCAGCAAGTACTAGCGCAGTAGCCTCTACGTCAGCAAGCACAAGCGC
>CAJNBX010000111.1 GCA_905221115.1 bacterium | reverse complement strand
GTTGACGCTGATGTAGAGGCTACTGCGCTTGTGCTTGCTGATGTAGAGGCTACTGCGCTTGTGCTTGCTGATGTAGAGGCTAC
>CAJNBX010000110.1 GCA_905221115.1 bacterium | reverse complement strand
GCTACTGCGCTTGTGCTTGCTGAGGTAGATGCTACAGCACTTGTGCTTGCTGATGTAGAGGCTACCGCACTTGTTGATGCTGA
>CAJNBX010000109.1 GCA_905221115.1 bacterium | reverse complement strand
GCTGTAATAGCTGTAATAGCTGTAATAGCTGTAATAGCTGTAATAGCTGTAATAGCTGTAATAGCGCTGTAATAGCTGTAATAGC
>CAJNBX010000108.1 GCA_905221115.1 bacterium | reverse complement strand
CTTGTGCTTGCTGATGTAGACGCTACGGCGCTAGTGCTTGCTGATGTAGACGCTACGGCACTTGTTGACGCTGATGTAGAGGCTAC
>CAJNBX010000107.1 GCA_905221115.1 bacterium | reverse complement strand
ACATCAGCATCAACAAGTGCGGTAGCCTCTACATCAGCAAGCACAAGTGCTGTAGCATCTACCTCAGCAAGCACAAGTGCGGTAGC
>CAJNBX010000106.1 GCA_905221115.1 bacterium | reverse complement strand
TAGCGTCTACCTCAGCAAGCACAAGTGCGGTAGCCTCTACTTCAGCGTCAACAAGCGCAGTAGCCTCTACATCAGCATCAACAAGTGC
>CAJNBX010000105.1 GCA_905221115.1 bacterium | reverse complement strand
GCTGAGGTAGATGCTACTGCACTAGTACTTGCTGAGGTAGATGCTACAGCGCTTGTTGATGCTGACGTAGACGCTACGGCACTTGTTGA
>CAJNBX010000104.1 GCA_905221115.1 bacterium | reverse complement strand
TGGAGTTAAAGCGTTTGGATCAGATACAACTGTCTTATCAGCTGGTTTAACGATATCATTTCCAGCATTTGGTGTCGGTACAGATTTCTC
>CAJNBX010000103.1 GCA_905221115.1 bacterium | reverse complement strand
TGTCATTAACGATGCCCCAACTAGTGCGCAAGAAAAAGGTAAACTACCAAAAGCTGGAAACACAGTAGAAGTACCAGCGAAATTGGTAGAAAGT
>CAJNBX010000102.1 GCA_905221115.1 bacterium | reverse complement strand
GCTACAGCACTTGTGCTTGCTGATGTAGAGGCTACCGCACTTGTTGATGCTGATGTAGACGCTACGGCACTTGTTGATGCTGATGTAGACGCTAC
>CAJNBX010000101.1 GCA_905221115.1 bacterium | reverse complement strand
TCAGCGTCAACAAGTGCGGTAGCGTCTACATCAGCAAGCACAAGTGCGGTAGCTTCTACATCAGCATCAACAAGCGCTGTAGCCTCTACATCAGC
>CAJNBX010000100.1 GCA_905221115.1 bacterium | reverse complement strand
TTTCCAGCATTTGGTGTCGGTACAGATTTCTCTGTCTTAGTCAAGTCTACACCTGGGATAACCGCTGTCTTACCTGATGGTGTTGTGACGGTAGTAG
>CAJNBX010000099.1 GCA_905221115.1 bacterium | reverse complement strand
CGACACCAAATGCTGGAAATGACATCGTTAAACCAGCTGATAAGACAGTTGTATCTGATCCAAACGCTTTAACTCCAGAAGAGAAGAAAGTGATCAAAGA
>CAJNBX010000098.1 GCA_905221115.1 bacterium | reverse complement strand
TCAACAAGTGCGGTAGCCTCTACTTCAGCGTCAACAAGCGCAGTAGCCTCTACATCAGCAAGTACTAGCGCAGTAGCCTCTACGTCAGCAAGCACAAGCGC
>CAJNBX010000097.1 GCA_905221115.1 bacterium | reverse complement strand
GCGCTTGTGCTTGCTGAGGTAGATGCTACAGCACTTGTGCTTGCTGATGTAGAGGCTACCGCACTTGTTGATGCTGATGTAGACGCTACGGCACTTGTTGA
>CAJNBX010000096.1 GCA_905221115.1 bacterium | reverse complement strand
ATCCAAGCTGTTTCACCAGTAGGTAAAGAAAACGCTAAAAATGCGATTGATCAAGCTAAGGCTACTAAAGATCAAGCAATTGATGCGAACGATCAATTGAGTCC
>CAJNBX010000095.1 GCA_905221115.1 bacterium | reverse complement strand
GTAGCCTCTACATCAGCAAGCACAAGCGCAGTAGCCTCTACATCAGCAAGCACAAGCGCAGTAGCCTCTACATCAGCAAGCACAAGCGCAGTAGCCTCTACATCAGC
>CAJNBX010000094.1 GCA_905221115.1 bacterium | reverse complement strand
ACATCAGCGTCAACAAGTGCCGTAGCGTCTACATCAGCAAGCACTAGCGCCGTAGCGTCTACATCAGCAAGCACAAGCGCAGTAGCCTCTACATCAGCAAGCACAAG
>CAJNBX010000093.1 GCA_905221115.1 bacterium | reverse complement strand
GTTGATGCTGATGTAGACGCTACGGCACTTGTTGATGCTGATGTAGACGCTACGGCACTTGTTGACGCTGATGTAGAAGCTACCGCACTTGTTGATGCTGATGTAGATGCTAC
>CAJNBX010000092.1 GCA_905221115.1 bacterium | reverse complement strand
CGGTTCTTGTTTTTCTTTCGTTACGATTGGTGTCGCACTTTCTACCAATTTCGCTGGTACTTCTACTGTGTTTCCAGCTTTTGGTAGTTTACCTTTTTCTTGCGCACTAGTTG
>CAJNBX010000091.1 GCA_905221115.1 bacterium | reverse complement strand
CAACTAGTGCGCAAGAAAAAGGTAAACTACCAAAAACTGGAAACACAGTAGAAGTACCAGCGAAATTGGTAGAAAGTCCGACACCATTGGTAGAAAGTGCGACACCAATCGTA
>CAJNBX010000090.1 GCA_905221115.1 bacterium | reverse complement strand
TACGATTGGTGTCGCACTTTCTACCAATGGTGTCGGACTTTCTACCAATTTCGCTGGTACTTCTACTGTGTTTCCAGCTTTTGGTAGTTTACCTTTTTCTTGCGCACTAGTTG
>CAJNBX010000089.1 GCA_905221115.1 bacterium | reverse complement strand
CGGTTCTTGTTTTTCTTTCGTTACGATTGGTGTCGCACTTTCTACCAATTTCGCTGGTACTTCTACTGTGTTTCCAGTTTTTGGTAGTTTACCTTTTTCTTGCGCACTAGTTG
>CAJNBX010000088.1 GCA_905221115.1 bacterium | reverse complement strand
CCTGATGGTGTTGTGACGGTAGTAGTACCCTTGTCATCTACTACTACTGTAGAGCCTGGGTTAACTACTTTGACCTTGTCTTCGATCACTTTCTTCTCTTCTGGAGTTAAAGCATTTGG
>CAJNBX010000087.1 GCA_905221115.1 bacterium | reverse complement strand
TACCAAATAATGACTTACCAACAACTGTCATTAACGATGCCCCAACTAGTGCGCAAGAAAAAGGTAAACTACCAAAAACTGGAAACACAGTAGAAGTACCAGCGAAATTGGTAGAAAGT
>CAJNBX010000086.1 GCA_905221115.1 bacterium | reverse complement strand
TCAGCAAGCACAAGTGCGGTAGCTTCTACATCAGCAAGTACTAGCGCAGTAGCCTCTACATCAGCAAGCACAAGTGCGGTAGCTTCTACATCAGCAAGTACTAGCGCAGTAGCCTCTAC
>CAJNBX010000085.1 GCA_905221115.1 bacterium | reverse complement strand
GCAGAAAAAGCGAAGGCTAAAGAAGCAACTAAAGCAGCAGCAGATTTGGCTAAGGCGGCAATTGAAGGAGCAACTGATCAAGCAGCTGTCAGCGCCAAAGAAGCAGAAGGCACAAAAGC
>CAJNBX010000084.1 GCA_905221115.1 bacterium | reverse complement strand
TTTGGATCAGATACAACTGTCTTATCAGCTGGTTTAACGATGTCATTTCCAGCATTTGGTGTCGGTACAGATTTCTCTGTCTTAGTCAAGTCTACACCTGGGATAACCGCTGTCTTACCTGA
>CAJNBX010000083.1 GCA_905221115.1 bacterium | reverse complement strand
ATCTGCTGCTGCTTTAGTTGCTTCTTTAGCCTTCGCTTTTTCTGCTGGACTCAATTGATCGTTCGCATCAATTGCTTGATCTTTAGTAGCCTTAGCTTGATCAATCGCATTTTTAGCGTTTTC
>CAJNBX010000082.1 GCA_905221115.1 bacterium | reverse complement strand
ATCTGCTGCTGCTTTAGTTGCTTCTTTAGCCTTCGCTTTTTCTGCCGGACTCAATTGATCGTTCGCATCAATTGCTTGATCTTTAGTAGCCTTAGCTTGATCAATCGCATTTTTAGCGTTTTC
>CAJNBX010000081.1 GCA_905221115.1 bacterium | reverse complement strand
AAGGTCAAAGTAGTTAACCCAGGCTCTACAGTAGTAGTAGATGACAAGGGTACTACTACCGTCACAACACCATCAGGTAAGACAGCGGTTATCCCAGGTGTAGACTTGACTAAGACAGAGAAATC
>CAJNBX010000080.1 GCA_905221115.1 bacterium | reverse complement strand
GCGCTAGTACTTGCTGATGTAGACGCTACGGCACTTGTTGATGCTGATGTAGACGCTACGGCACTTGTTGATGCTGATGTAGAAGCTACGGCACTTGTGCTTGCTGATGTAGAAGCTACAGCACT
>CAJNBX010000079.1 GCA_905221115.1 bacterium | reverse complement strand
AGTGCGGTAGCGTCTACATCAGCATCAACAAGCGCCGTAGCGTCTACCTCAGCATCAACAAGTGCGGTAGCCTCTACTTCAGCGTCAACAAGCGCAGTAGCCTCTACATCAGCAAGTACTAGCGC
>CAJNBX010000078.1 GCA_905221115.1 bacterium | reverse complement strand
TCAGCATCCACAAGCGCTGTAGCATCTACCTCAGCAAGCACAAGTGCGGTAGCTTCTACATCAGCATCAACAAGTGCGGTAGCGTCTACGTCAGCATCAACAAGCGCTGTAGCATCTACCTCAGC
>CAJNBX010000077.1 GCA_905221115.1 bacterium | reverse complement strand
CAAAAGCAGTACGAACAAACTCTTGTCGAAGCTCGTGAAGGAACTCCCCTCAATTCCAAGACCTTCTGGGACATGGACAAAGTCATTTCTGATGGTGTTAAAAAGGGACAACACATCTATCATAT
>CAJNBX010000076.1 GCA_905221115.1 bacterium | reverse complement strand
TTACTTTATATGTAACGTCTCCTGTTTTCGGTTCTTGTTTTTCTTTCGTTACGATTGGTGTCGCACTTTCTACCAATGGTGTCGGACTTTCTACCAATTTCGCTGGTACTTCTACTGTGTTTCCAG
>CAJNBX010000075.1 GCA_905221115.1 bacterium | reverse complement strand
GATGTAGAGGCTACCGCACTTGTTGATGCTGATGTAGAGGCTACCGCGCTTGTGCTTGCTGATGTAGACGCTACGGCACTTGTTGACGCTGATGTAGAGGCTACTGCGCTTGTGCTTGCTGATGTAGA
>CAJNBX010000074.1 GCA_905221115.1 bacterium | reverse complement strand
ACTACTGTAGAGCCTGGGTTAACTACTTTGACCTTGTCTTCGATCACTTTCTTCTCTTCTGGAGTTAAAGCATTTGGATCAGATACAACTGTCTTATCAGCTGGTTTAACGATGTCATTTCCAGCATTTGGTGTCG
>CAJNBX010000073.1 GCA_905221115.1 bacterium | reverse complement strand
TCAGCATCAACAAGTGCGGTAGCCTCTACATCAGCAAGCACAAGTGCTGTAGCATCTACCTCAGCAAGCACAAGCGCTGTAGCCTCTACCTCAGCCTCAACAAGTGCGGTAGCGTCTACCTCAGCAAGCACAAGCGC
>CAJNBX010000072.1 GCA_905221115.1 bacterium | reverse complement strand
CTACTACCGTCACAACACCATCAGGTAAGACAGCGGTTATCCCAGGTGTAGACTTGACTAAGACAGAGAAATCTGTAACGACACCAAATGCTGGAAATGACATCGTTAAACCAGCTGATAAGACAGTTGTATCTGATCCAAA
>CAJNBX010000071.1 GCA_905221115.1 bacterium | reverse complement strand
GTGCTTGCTGACGTAGAGGCTACTGCGCTAGTACTTGCTGATGTAGAGGCTACTGCGCTTGTTGACGCTGATGTAGATGCTACCGCACTTGTGCTTGCTGAGGTAGATGCTACAGCACTTGTGCTTGCTGATGTAGAGGCTAC
>CAJNBX010000070.1 GCA_905221115.1 bacterium | reverse complement strand
AGTGCGGTAGCGTCTACATCAGCATCAACAAGCGCCGTAGCGTCTACCTCAGCATCAACAAGTGCGGTAGCCTCTACTTCAGCGTCAACAAGCGCAGTAGCCTCTACATCAGCAAGTACTAGCGCAGTAGCCTCTACGTCAGCAAGCAC
>CAJNBX010000069.1 GCA_905221115.1 bacterium | reverse complement strand
GCTTTTGTGCCTTCTGCTTCTTTGGCGCTGACAGCTGCTTGATCAGTTGCTCCTTCAATTGCCGCCTTAGCCAAATCTGCTGCTGCTTTAGTTGCTTCTTTAGCCTTCGCTTTTTCTGCTGGACTCAATTGATCGTTCGCATCAATTGCTT
>CAJNBX010000068.1 GCA_905221115.1 bacterium | reverse complement strand
TGGAGTTAAAGCATTTGGATCAGATACAACTGTCTTATCAGCTGGTTTAACGATGTCATTTCCAGCATTTGGTGTCGTTACAGATTTCTCTGTCTTAGTCAAGTCTACACCTGGGATAACCGCTGTCTTACCTGATGGTGTTGTGACGGTAGTAG
>CAJNBX010000067.1 GCA_905221115.1 bacterium | reverse complement strand
CCTGATGGTGTTGTGACGGTAGTAGTACCCTTGTCATCTACTACTACTGTAGAGCCTGGGTTAACTACTTTGACCTTATCTTCGATCACTTTCTTCTCTTCTGGAGTTAAAGCGTTTGGATCAGATACAACTGTCTTATCAGCTGGTTTAACGAT
>CAJNBX010000066.1 GCA_905221115.1 bacterium | reverse complement strand
CTACTACCGTCACAACACCGTCAGGTAAGACAGCGGTTATCCCAGGTGTAGACTTGACTAAGACAGAGAAATCTGTACCGACACCAAATGCTGGAAATGATATCGTTAAACCAGCTGATAAGACAGTCGTATCTGATCCAAACACTTTAACTCCA
>CAJNBX010000065.1 GCA_905221115.1 bacterium | reverse complement strand
GTGCTTGCTGATGTAGACGCTACGGCACTTGTTGACGCTGATGTAGACGCTACGGCACTTGTTGACGCTGAAGTAGACGCTACGGCGCTTGTTGACGCTGATGTAGACGCTACGGCACTTGTTGACGCTGATGTAGACGCTACGGCACTTGTGCTTGCTGA
>CAJNBX010000064.1 GCA_905221115.1 bacterium | reverse complement strand
CAGAGTTGTTGTTTTCAACTCTTACTATTATACCGGCTTTTTGTTTTTTGTCAACTACTTTTTTTAAACTTTTTTAACTTTTTTTGAATGGTAACTTCTCAAAGTAACTTCCACTCACCTGACCAAAGTGGAAATTAGTCTAAAACGGATTTTTATGGTGGAATT
>CAJNBX010000063.1 GCA_905221115.1 bacterium | reverse complement strand
ATTCCACCATAAAAATCCGTTTTAGACTAATTTCCACTTTGGTCAGGTGAGTGGAAGTTACTTTGAGAAGTTACCAATCCTCCTATTCTAGGTAAATTCCCAAACTAAGTTCCACCGCTAATCCAAGTGGAAGTTAGTCTGATAAAAATTCTAAAAACCAGTGGAA
>CAJNBX010000062.1 GCA_905221115.1 bacterium | reverse complement strand
AGGCTCGGTAGCTCAGTTGGTAGAGCAATGGATTGAAGCTCCATGTGTCGGCGGTTCGATTCCGTCTCGCGCCATTTTTAATTATAGTATGTATGCGGGTGTAGTTTAGTGGTAAAACTACAGCCTTCCAAGCTGTTGTCGCGAGTTCGATTCTCGTCACCCGCTTTGAAC
>CAJNBX010000061.1 GCA_905221115.1 bacterium | reverse complement strand
GACTTCAGCACCAAAATCAGAAGAACCAGTAGCAACTGAGCCAAAAACAGAAGAGCCAGTGGCAACAACGCCAAAAGTGGAAGAACCAGTGACCCCAGCGCCAAAATCAGAAGAACCAGCGTCTACCACGCCAAAAGCAGAGGAGCCAGCGACTCCAGCACCAAAAGTGGAAGAGCCAGTATCT
>CAJNBX010000060.1 GCA_905221115.1 bacterium | reverse complement strand
GCTTGATCTTTAGTAGCCTTAGCTTGATCAATCGCATTTTTAGCGTTTTCTTTACCTACTGGTGAAACAGCTTGGATAGCTTTTGTGCCTTCTGCTTCTTTGGCGCTGACAGCTGCTTGATCAGTTGCTCCTTCAATTGCCGCCTTAGCCAAATCTGCTGCTGCTTTAGTTGCTTCTTTAGCCTTCGCTTTTTCTGC
>CAJNBX010000059.1 GCA_905221115.1 bacterium | reverse complement strand
ATCGTTAAACCAGCTGATAAGACAGTCGTATCTGATCCAAACACTTTAACTCCAGAAGAGAAGAAAGTGATCGAAGACAAGGTCAAAGCTGTTAACCCAGGCTCTACAGTAGTAGTAACTAACAATGGTACTACTACCGTCACAACACCATCAGGTAAGACAGCGGTTATCCCAGGTGCAGACTTGACTAAGACAGAGAAATC
>CAJNBX010000058.1 GCA_905221115.1 bacterium | reverse complement strand
ACTTTTGGTGCCGGTGTCGATGGTTCTTCTGCTTTCGGTGCTGGAGCCGCTGGTTCTTCCGCTTTTGGCGTTGTTGCCATTGGCTCTTCTGTTTTTGGCTCAGTTGCTGCTGGTTCTTCTGATTTTGGCACTGGAGATACTGGCTCTTCCACTTTTGGTGCTGGAGTCGCTGGCTCCTCTGCTTTTGGCGTGGTAGACGCTGGTTCTTCTG
>CAJNBX010000057.1 GCA_905221115.1 bacterium | reverse complement strand
ACCAGCTGATAAGACAGTCGTATCTGATCCAAACACTTTAACTCCAGAAGAGAAGAAAGTGATCGAAGACAAGGTCAAAGCTGTTAACCCAGGCTCTACAGTAGTAGTAACTAACAATGGTACTACTACCGTCACAACACCGTCAGGTAAGACAGCGGTTATCCCAGGTGTAGACTTGACTAAGACAGAGAAATCTGTACCGACACCAAATGCTGGAAA
>CAJNBX010000056.1 GCA_905221115.1 bacterium | reverse complement strand
GTTGATGCTGATGTAGACGCTACGGCACTTGTTGATGCTGATGTAGACGCTACGGCACTTGTTGATGCTGATGTAGATGCTACAGCACTTGTGCTTGCTGATGTAGAGGCTACTGCGCTTGTGCTTGCTGATGTAGAGGCTACCGCACTTGTTGATGCTGATGTAGAGGCTACTGCGCTTGTTGACGCTGAAGTAGAGGCTACCGCACTTGTGCTTGCTGA
>CAJNBX010000055.1 GCA_905221115.1 bacterium | reverse complement strand
GGCGTTGTTGCCACTGGCTCTTCTGTTTTTGGCTCAGTTGCTACTGGTTCTTCTGATTTTGGTGCTGAAGTCGCTGGCTCCTCTGCTTTCAGTGCTGGTGTCGATGGTTCTTCCACTTTTGGCGCTGGAGTCGCTGGTTCCTCTACTTTTGGTGCCGGTGTCGATGGTTCTTCTGCTTTCGGTGCTGGAGCCGCTGGTTCTTCCGCTTTTGGCGTTGTTGC
>CAJNBX010000054.1 GCA_905221115.1 bacterium | reverse complement strand
GCTTGATCTTTAGTAGCCTTAGCTTGATCAATCGCATTTTTAGCGTTTTCTTTACCTACTGGTGAAACAGCTTGGATGGCTTTTGTGCCTTCTGCTTCTTTGGCGCTGACAGCTGCTTGATCAGTTGCTGCCTCAATCGCTACTTTCGCTGCATCTGCTGCTGCTTTAGTTGCTTCTTTAGCCTTCGCTTTTTCTGCTGGACTCAATTGATCGTTCGCATCAATTGCTT
>CAJNBX010000053.1 GCA_905221115.1 bacterium | reverse complement strand
ACCCTGGCAAACTCTCCACCATTATCAGTCAGGATGACAGGAAAGAGTTGAAAGAAATCTTTATCCGCTTGGTGAAGAGTGTTCTTGATATCATAGAGATGTTTGGTAACCTCAAGGGCGGTTTTATTATCCAGTAGTCTAGCGAAGATAAAGTTACAGAAAGACAGGTTGAAGGTAAGTAGGACTTTACCTCCCATTCTGCCCATAACGGTGTCCATTTCCAGCCAAGA
>CAJNBX010000052.1 GCA_905221115.1 bacterium | reverse complement strand
GCTGATGTAGACGCTACGGCGCTAGTGCTTGCTGATGTAGACGCTACGGCACTTGTTGACGCTGATGTAGAGGCTACAGCGCTTGTGCTTGCTGAGGTAGACGCTACTGCGCTTGTGCTTGCTGAGGTAGACGCTACCGCACTTGTTGAGGCTGAGGTAGAGGCTACAGCGCTTGTGCTTGCTGAGGTAGATGCTACAGCACTTGTGCTTGCTGATGTAGAGGCTACCGCACT
>CAJNBX010000051.1 GCA_905221115.1 bacterium | reverse complement strand
GCTAACGGTTCTGTGTAGACTGGTTCTTCCTCGCGAACTGCTGCTTCACCTTCATGTCCGGGTTCTTGCGTGCCTTTCGTTGCTAACGGTTCTGTGTAGGCTGGAGATTCTTCGCGGACTGCGGCTTCGCCCTCATGACCCGGTTCTTGCGTACCTTTGGTTTCTAGTGGTTTAGTATACTCTGGTGTTTCCTCGCGAACTGTAGCTTCGCCCTCATGACCGGGCTCTTGCGTGCC
>CAJNBX010000050.1 GCA_905221115.1 bacterium | reverse complement strand
GCTGACGTAGAGGCTACAGCACTTGTGCTTGCTGATGTAGAGGCTACTGCGCTTGTGCTTGCTGATGTAGACGCTACCGCACTTGTGCTTGCTGAGGTAGACGCTACCGCACTTGTGCTTGCTGAGGTAGATGCTACAGCACTTGTGCTTGCTGATGTAGAGGCTACTGCACTTGTTGACGCTGATGTAGAGGCTACAGCGCTTGTTGATGCTGATGTAGAAGCTACCGCACTTGTGCTTGCTGA
>CAJNBX010000049.1 GCA_905221115.1 bacterium | reverse complement strand
GTAGCGTCTACGTCAGCATCAACAAGCGCTGTAGCATCTACCTCAGCAAGTACTAGTGCAGTAGCATCTACCTCAGCCTCAACAAGCGCAGTAGCATCTACATCAGCATCGACTAGCGCCGTAGCGTCTACCTCAGCATCAACAAGTGCCGTAGCGTCTACATCAGCAAGCACTAGCGCAGTAGCATCTACATCAGCAAGCACAAGCGCAGTAGCATCTACATCAGCAAGCACAAGCGCAGTAGCATCTAC
>CAJNBX010000048.1 GCA_905221115.1 bacterium | reverse complement strand
TCAGCGTCAACAAGCGCAGTAGCCTCTACATCAGCAAGTACTAGCGCAGTAGCCTCTACGTCAGCAAGCACAAGCGCAGTAGCCTCTACTTCAGCGTCAACAAGTGCGGTAGCCTCTACATCAGCAAGCACAAGTGCGGTAGCTTCTACATCAGCATCAACAAGCGCAGTAGCCTCTACATCAGCGTCAACAAGTGCGGTAGCCTCTACATCAGCAAGCACAAGTGCTGTAGCATCTACCTCAGCAAGCACAAG
>CAJNBX010000047.1 GCA_905221115.1 bacterium | reverse complement strand
TTTTGGTAGTTTACCTTTTTCTTGCGCACTAGTTGGGGCATCGTTAATGACAGTTGTTGGTAAGTCATTATTTGGTACTGTGACTTTTCCTTCGGCTCCGACTGTATAGTCTTTTCCGTTAATCGTTACGGTTGATCCTTCTGGATAATCTCCGCTTGGTGTCGTTACTTTATATGTAACGTCTCCTGTTTTCGGTTCTTGTTTTTCTTTCGTTACGATTGGTGTCGCACTTTCTACCAATTTCGCTGGTACTTCTACTGTGTTTCCA
>CAJNBX010000046.1 GCA_905221115.1 bacterium | reverse complement strand
GCTTGATCTTTAGTAGCCTTAGCTTGATCAATCGCATTTTTAGCGTTTTCTTTACCTACTGGTGAAACAGCTTGGATAGCTTTTGTGCCTTCTGCTTCTTTGGCGCTGACAGCTGCTTGATCAGTTGCTGCCTCAATCGCTACTTTCGCTGCATCTGCTGCTGCTTTAGTTGCTTCTTTAGCCTTCGCTTTTTCTGCCGGACTCAATTGATCGTTCGCATCAATTGCTTGATCTTTAGTAGCCTTAGCTTGATCAATCGCATTTTTAGCGTTTTC
>CAJNBX010000045.1 GCA_905221115.1 bacterium | reverse complement strand
GCTTGATCTTTAGTAGCCTTAGCTTGATCAATCGCATTTTTAGCGTTTTCTTTACCTACTGGTGAAACAGCTTGGATGGCTTTTGTGCCTTCTGCTTCTTTGGCGCTGACAGCTGCTTGATCAGTTGCTCCTTCAATTGCCGCCTTAGCCAAATCTGCTGCTGCTTTAGTTGCTTCTTTAGCCTTCGCTTTTTCTGCTGGACTCAATTGATCGTTCGCATCAATTGCTTGATCTTTAGTAGCCTTAGCTTGATCAATCGCATTTTTAGCGTTTTC
>CAJNBX010000044.1 GCA_905221115.1 bacterium | reverse complement strand
AGCACAAGTGCGGTAGCTTCTACATCAGCAAGTACTAGCGCAGTAGCCTCTACATCAGCAAGCACAAGTGCTGTAGCTTCTACATCAGCAAGTACTAGCGCAGTAGCCTCTACATCAGCAAGCACAAGTGCTGTAGCCTCTACCTCAGCAAGCACAAGCGCCGTAGCCTCTACGTCAGCAATCACAAGCGCCGTAGCGTCTACCTCAGCAAGCACAAGCGCAGTAGCCTCTACGTCAGCGTCAACAAGTGCCGTAGCGTCTACCTCAGCATCGACTAGCGC
>CAJNBX010000043.1 GCA_905221115.1 bacterium | reverse complement strand
CTCGGGAAGTAGCTCAGCTTGGTAGAGTACTTGGTTTGGGACCAAGGTGTCGCAGGTTCGAATCCTGTCTTCCCGATATATGGCGGTGTAGCTCAGCTGGCTAGAGCGTCCGGTTCATACCCGGGAGGTCGGGGGTTCGATCCCCTTCGCCGCTATAATGATCTTGTTGGACCTTTAGCTCAGCTGGTTAGAGCTCTCGGCTCATAACCGAGTGGTCGTAGGTTCAAGTCCTACAAGGTCCATTTGAATATTATGGAGGATTACCCAAGTCCGGCTGAAGGGAACGGTCTTGAAAACCGTCAGGCGTGTAAAAGCGTGCGTGGGTTCGAA
>CAJNBX010000042.1 GCA_905221115.1 bacterium | reverse complement strand
GTAGAGGCTACCGCACTTGTTGATGCTGAGGTAGACGCTACGGCGCTTGTTGATGCTGATGTAGACGCTACCGCACTTGTTGACGCTGATGTAGACGCTACCGCACTTGTTGACGCTGATGTAGACGCTACCGCACTTGTTGACGCTGAAGTAGAGGCTACCGCACTTGTTGATGCTGATGTAGAGGCTACGGCACTTGTTGACGCTGATGTAGAGGCTACGGCACTTGTGCTTGCTGATGTAGAGGCTACGGCGCTAGTACTTGCTGATGTAGAAACTACCGCACTTGTGCTTGCTGATGTAGACGCTACGGCGCTAGTGCTTGCTGATGTAGACGCTACGGCACTTGTTGACGCTGATGT
>CAJNBX010000041.1 GCA_905221115.1 bacterium | reverse complement strand
TTACAGAAAGACAGGTTGAAGGTAAGTAGGACTTTACCTCCCATTCTGCCCATAACGGTGTCCATTTCCAGCCAAGAGTTCAGCTGATTAAGGGATAAATAGTTTTGGAAATCCTCATAGGAACGGCCTTCTTTAGCTTCTTTAGGGATGGAAGGTAGCTTACTTTTCCGTCTTTCTTTGAATTTAACGGCTCTGGCTAGGTCAATAGGAGCGATAGATAGGTATCCTTTTCGGATATGTCGATAGACGGTTGAGGAGCTGACATCAAGGTTATGAGTTTTGAGGATATGATAGATGTGTTGTCCCTTTTTAACACCATCAGAAATGACTTTGTCCATGTCCCAGAAGGTCTTGGAATTGAG
>CAJNBX010000040.1 GCA_905221115.1 bacterium | reverse complement strand
GTTGTATCCACCAAACTTGAAGTCGTTGATGTGATTTGGCTCAAACGAGTTTCAACTGCTTGTAGAGATGCGAGGCTTTCAGTGATAACCTTTGAAAGAGCCGCATCAGCTGTTGCGTTAGCTGCATCTCCCTGACGAACAGATGTCTCTTTGTTTGAAGCTGTCTCTGATGTTGCTGGTTTTGCAAGTTCAGAAGTTGCTCCAGCTTGTGATTGAGAAGCACTTGTTACAGCCGATGTACTTGCCGATGTAGACGCTACAGCACTTGTTGAGGCTGATGCGCTTGCCGATGTAGACGCTACAGCACTTGTTGAAGTACTTACTGATTGGCTTTCACTTTCTGAAAGATGCTTACTTGCATTCTTGGAAGCTTCCTCAG
>CAJNBX010000039.1 GCA_905221115.1 bacterium | reverse complement strand
CAAAAGCAGTACGAACAAACTCTTGTCGAAGCTCGTGAAGGAACTCCCCTCAATTCCAAGACCTTCTGGGACATGGATAAAATCATTTCTGATGGTGTTAAAAAGGGACAACACATCTATCATATCCTCAAAACTCACAACCTTGATGTCAGCTCCTCAACTGTCTATCGACACATCCGAAAAGGATACCTATCTATCGCTCCTATTGACCTAGCCAGAGCCGTTAAATTTAAAGAAAGAAGAAAAAGTAAGCTACCCTCCATCCCTAAAGAAGCCAAAAAAGGCCGTTCCTACGAGGATTTCCTAAATTATTTGGCTCTTAAGCAACTGAATTCTTGGCTGGAAATGGACACCGTTATGGGCAGGATGGGAGGTAAAGTCCTACTCACCTTCAATCTCTCTTTCTGTAA
>CAJNBX010000038.1 GCA_905221115.1 bacterium | reverse complement strand
AGTGCGGTAGCCTCTACATCAGCAAGCACAAGTGCTGTAGCATCTACCTCAGCAAGCACAAGCGCAGTAGCCTCTACTTCAGCGTCCACAAGTGCCGTAGCGTCTACATCAGCATCAACAAGTGCCGTAGCGTCTACATCAGCAAGCACAAGTGCGGTAGCTTCTACATCAGCAAGCACAAGTGCCG
Organism: bacterium; assembly: GCA_905221115.1. Lineage (GTDB taxonomy): Bacteria > Bacillota > Bacilli > Lactobacillales > Streptococcaceae > Streptococcus. The sequence goes on along the minus strand of CAJNBX010000038.1, from coordinate 255 downwards.
TAGCATCTACCTCAGCAAGCACAAGTGCAGTAGCCTCTACCTCAGCATCAACTAGCGCGGTAGCATCTACGTCAGCAAGCACAAGTGCAGTAGCGTCTACATCAGCGTCAACAAGTACGTCAACTTCAACAGGTGTAAGTACATCAATTTCAACAAGTACAAGTACTTCAATAAACACACCAGCTGATAAGACAGTTGTATCTGATCCAAACGCTTTAACTCCAGAAGAGAAGAAAGTGATCGAAGACAAGGTCA
>CAJNBX010000037.1 GCA_905221115.1 bacterium | reverse complement strand
TCTACATCAGCAAGCACAAGCGCTGTAGCGTCTACCTCAGCATCAACAAGTGCCGTAGCGTCTACATCAGCAAGCACAAGCGCCGTAGCCTCTACATCAGCATCAACAAGTGCGGTAGCGTCTACATCAGCGTCAACAAGTGCGGTAGCCTCTACATCAGCAAGCACAAGCGCGGTAGCCTCTACATCAGCAAGCACAAGCGCGGTAGCCTCTACCTCAGCGTCAACAAGTGCCGTAGCGTCTACCTCAGCGTCAACAAGTGCCGTAGCGTCTACATCAGCAAGCACAAGCGCTGTAGCCTCTACCTCAGCCTCAACAAGTGCGGTAGCGTCTACCTCAGCAAGCACAAGCGCAGTAGCGTCTACATCAGCAAGCACAAGCGCTGTAGCCTCTACATCAGCGTCAACAAGTGCCGTAGCGTCTACATCAGCAAGCACTAGCGCCGTAGCGTCTACATCAGC
>CAJNBX010000036.1 GCA_905221115.1 bacterium | reverse complement strand
TCCATGTCCCAGAAGGTCTTGGAATTGAGGGGAGTTCCTTCACGAGCTTCGACAAGAGTTTGTTCGTACTGCTTTTGAGCTTGTTTAGCGAGGTAGAAGATTTTTTTAAATCCACAATTTTGTCTTCTTTTAGGGCATCCATTACAGACAAAGGGAGCCTTATTGAGTAGAGGACAGGGAAGGTTATTAGAGGTATACTCTCGGACTTGTTTGTTTCGTTTGACTTCTTTAGAAATAGTAGTCGGGTCTTTTAGAATAAGTTGCCCGATAGCTTTGAAGGTTTCACCGCGCTCTAAGCCTAATTGGATATCATTACGGTCTGAAAGGGTAAGGTGTTTATGTTTTGTCATAGTAGACCTCATTTCTAACTCAAACGTCTCACACTTAATTCCACCATAAAAATCCGTTTTAGACTAATTTCCACTTTGGTCAGGTGAGTGGAAGTTACTTTGAGAAGTTACC
>CAJNBX010000035.1 GCA_905221115.1 bacterium | reverse complement strand
GCCGTAGCGTCTACCTCAGCAAGCACAAGCGCGGTAGCCTCTACATCAGCATCAACAAGTGCAGTAGCATCTACATCAGCAAGCACAAGTGCGGTAGCTTCTACATCAGCAAGCACAAGCGCTGTAGCCTCTACTTCAGCGTCAACAAGTGCGGTAGCCTCTACATCAGCGTCAACAAGTGCGGTAGCGTCTACATCAGCAAGCACAAGTGCGGTAGCTTCTACATCAGCGTCAACAAGCGCTGTAGCCTCTACATCAGCGTCAACAAGTGCGGTAGCCTCTACATCAGCAAGCACAAGCGCTGTAGCGTCTACCTCAGCAAGCACAAGCGCCGTAGCGTCTACTTCAGCGTCAACAAGTGCCGTAGCGTCTACATCAGCGTCAACAAGTGCCGTAGCGTCTACATCAGCAAGCACAAGCGCAGTAGCCTCTACTTCAGCGTCAACAAGTGCGGTAGCCTCTACATCAGCGTCAACAAGTGCGGTAGCGTCTACATCAGC
>CAJNBX010000034.1 GCA_905221115.1 bacterium | reverse complement strand
CTTCACCAAGCGGATAAAGATTTCTTTCAACTCTTTCCTGTCATCCTGACTGATAATGGTGGAGAGTTTGCCAGGGTCGATGACATCGAAATGGATGTTCGAGGAGAGAGTAAACTCTTCTTTTGTGATCCTAATCGCTCTGACCAGAAAGGGAGAATTGAGAAAAATCACACGCTGATTCGTGACATTCTACCTAAGGGAACTTCCTTTGACAACTTAACTCAAGAAGACATCAATCTCATTTGTTCTCATGTCAACAGTGTCAAACGTGCTGCTTTGAATGGAAAGTCAGCCTATGAACTTTTTGCATTTACCTATGGAGAAGAGACTCCTAAGCTTCTTGGCATTTCTAAAATACCTGCAGAAGATGTCTGTCAGTCGTCTAAATTACTCCAACATAAGTTCTAAAAACTAACCTTTAACCGCATTCAAACGTCTCATACTAACTTCCACCATAGCGGAACTTAATCTGAAACGCTTTCAGATGAGGGGATTTTGTGCGCTCTTTTTTTCGATTCATTTTGGTTACAAAAGCGATGAAATCAAGCATGATTAAAACCAGTGGAACTTACCCTGACACGGATTTCCACTGGTTTTTAGAATTTTTATCAGACTAACTTCCACTTGGATTAGCGGTGGAACTTAGTTTGGGAATTTACC
>CAJNBX010000033.1 GCA_905221115.1 bacterium | reverse complement strand
TCAGCGTCAACAAGCGCTGTAGCATCTACATCAGCAAGTACTAGTGCAGTAGCCTCTACATCAGCAAGTACTAGCGCTGTAGCGTCTACATCAGCATCAACAAGTGCTGTAGCTTCTACATCAGCCTCAACCAGTGCCGTAGCATCTACGTCAGCATCAACCAGTGCCGTAGCGTCTACCTCAGCAAGCACAAGTGCCGTAGCCTCTACTTCAGCGTCAACAAGTGCTGTAGCTTCTACATCAGCGTCAACCAGTGCCGTAGCGTCTACGTCAGCAAGTACAAGTGCCGTAGCGTCTACGTCAGCCTCAACCAGTGCCGTAGCGTCTACGTCAGCAAGCACAAGCGCAGTAGCCTCTACCTCAGCAAGCACAAGCGCAGTAGCCTCTACCTCAGCAAGTACAAGCGCAGTAGCCTCTACATCAGCGTCAACAAGTGCTGTAGCGTCTACGTCAGCATCGACTAGCGCTGTAGCATCTACATCAGCAAGCACAAGTGCTGTAGCTTCTACATCAGCAAGCACAAGCGCAGTAGCGTCTACCTCAGCAAGTACTAGTGCCGTAGCCTCTACATCAGCGTCAACAAGTGCGGTAGCGTCTACGTCAGCATCGACTAGCGCTGTAGCGTCTACCTCAGCGTCAACAAGCGCTGTAGCGTCTACCTCAGCAAGTACTAGTGCCGTAGCCTCTACATCAGCGTCAACAAGTGCGGTAGCGTCTACGTCAGC
>CAJNBX010000032.1 GCA_905221115.1 bacterium | reverse complement strand
TCTACATCAGCAAGCACAAGCGCTGTAGCGTCTACCTCAGCATCAACAAGTGCCGTAGCCTCTACATCAGCAAGCACAAGCGCGGTAGCCTCTACCTCAGCGTCAACAAGTGCCGTAGCGTCTACCTCAGCGTCAACAAGTGCCGTAGCGTCTACATCAGCAAGCACAAGCGCTGTAGCCTCTACCTCAGCCTCAACAAGTGCGGTAGCGTCTACCTCAGCAAGCACAAGCGCAGTAGCGTCTACATCAGCAAGCACAAGCGCTGTAGCCTCTACATCAGCGTCAACAAGTGCCGTAGCCTCTACATCAGCAAGCACTAGCGCAGTAGCCTCTACGTCAGCAAGCACAAGCGCAGTAGCCTCTACATCAGCAAGCACAAGTGCCGTAGCGTCTACATCAGCGTCAACAAGTGCCGTAGCGTCTACATCAGCGTCAACAAGCGCCGTAGCGTCTACTTCAGCAAGTACTAGCGCAGTAGCCTCTACCTCAGCAAGCACAAGCGCAGTAGCATCTACATCAGCAAGCACAAGCGCCGTAGCCTCTACGTCAGCAAGCACAAGCGCAGTAGCGTCTACATCAGCAAGCACAAGCGCAGTAGCCTCTACTTCAGCGTCAACAAGTGCCGTAGCGTCTACCTCAGCATCGACTAGCGCGGTAGCGTCTACCTCAGCAAGCACAAGTGCGGTAGCTTCTACATCAGCAAGCACAAGCGCTGTAGCGTCTACCTCAGCATCAACAAGTGCCGTAGCGTCTACATCAGCAAGCAC
>CAJNBX010000031.1 GCA_905221115.1 bacterium | reverse complement strand
GCCGTAGCGTCTACATCAGCAAGCACAAGCGCGGTAGCCTCTACATCAGCATCAACAAGTGCGGTAGCCTCTACATCAGCAAGCACAAGTGCGGTAGCTTCTACATCAGCAAGCACAAGCGCTGTAGCCTCTACTTCAGCGTCAACAAGTGCGGTAGCCTCTACATCAGCGTCAACAAGTGCCGTAGCGTCTACATCAGCATCAACAAGTGCCGTAGCGTCTACATCAGCATCAACAAGCGCTGTAGCATCTACCTCAGCAAGCACAAGTGCGGTAGCTTCTACATCAGCATCAACAAGTGCCGTAGCGTCTACGTCAGCATCAACAAGCGCTGTAGCATCTACCTCAGCAAGCACTAGTGCAGTAGCATCTACCTCAGCATCAACAAGTGCCGTAGCGTCTACATCAGCAAGCACTAGCGCTGTAGCATCTACATCAGCATCAACAAGTGCGGTAGCTTCTACATCAGCGTCAACAAGTGCCGTAGCGTCTACATCAGCGTCAACAAGTGCCGTAGCGTCTACATCAGCAAGCACAAGTGCGGTAGCTTCTACATCAGCAAGCACAAGTGCCGTAGCTTCTACATCAGCATCAACAAGTGCCGTAGCGTCTACGTCAGCATCAACAAGCGCTGTAGCATCTACCTCAGCAAGTACTAGTGCAGTAGCCTCTACCTCAGCCTCAACAAGTGCGGTAGCGTCTACCTCAGCATCAACAAGTGCCGTAGCGTCTACGTCAGCGTCAACAAGTGCCGTAGCATCTACATCAGCAAGCACAAGCGCCGTAGCGTCTACATCAGCAAGCACAAGTGCCGTAGCGTCTACATCAGCAAGCACAAGCGCAGTAGCCTCTACATCAGCAAGCACAAGTGCTGTAGCCTCTACGTCAGCAAGCACAAGCGCAGTAGCCTCTACTTCAGCGTCAACAAGTGCCGTAGCGTCTACATCAGCATCAACAAGCGCTGTAGCATCTACCTCAGCATCAACAAGTGCCGTAGCGTCTACATCAGCATCAACAAGTGCGGTAGCCTCTACATCAGCAAGCACAAGTGCTGTAGC
>CAJNBX010000030.1 GCA_905221115.1 bacterium | reverse complement strand
GCACTTGTTGACGCTGAGGTAGACGCTACGGCACTTGTTGACGCTGAAGTAGAGGCTACTGCGCTTGTGCTTGCTGATGTAGACGCTACTGCGCTTGTGCTTGCTGACGTAGAGGCTACAGCGCTTGTGCTTGCTGAGGTAGAGGCTACCGCACTTGTTGAGCTGAGTAGAGGCTACCGCACTTGTTGATGCTGAGGTAGATGCTACAGCGCTTGTGCTTGCTGAGGTAGAGGCTACTGCGCTAGTACTTGCTGATGTAGAGGCTACTGCGCTTGTGCTTGCTGAGGTAGATGCTACAGCACTTGTGCTTGCTGATGTAGAGGCTACTGCGCTAGTACTTGCTGATGTAGAAGCTACCGCACTTGTGCTTGCTGATGTAGAGGCTACTGCGCTTGTTGACGCTGAAGTAGAGGCTACCGCACTTGTGCTTGCTGAGGTAGACGCTACGGCGCTAGTCGATGCTGAGGTAGACGCTACGGCACTTGTACTTGCTGAGGTAGACGCTACTGCGCTTGTTGAGGCTGAGGTAGATGCTACTGCGCTTGTGCTTGCTGATGTAGATGCTACTGCGCTTGTGCTTGCTGATGTAGATGCTACTGCGCTTGTGCTTGCTGATGTAGACGCTACGGCACTTGTGCTTGCTGATGTAGAAGCTACCGCACTTGTGCTTGCTGATGTAGACGCTACGGCACTTGTTGACGCTGATGTAGACGCTACGGCACTTGTTGACGCTGATGTAGAAGCTACCGCACTTGTTGATGCTGATGTAGACGCTACGGCACTTGTTGATGCTGATGTAGACGCTACGGCACTTGTTGATGCTGATGTAGATGCTACTGCACTAGTGCTTGCTGAGGTAGATGCTACAGCGCTTGTTGATGCTGACGTAGACGCTACCGCACTTGTTGATGCTGATGTAGAAGCTACGGCACTTGTTGACGCTGATGTAGAAGCTACCGCACTTGTGCTTGCTGATGTAGACGCTACGGCACTTGTTGATGCTGATGTAGACGCTACGGCACTTGTTGACGCTGATGTAGAAGCTACCGCACTTGTTGATGCTGATGTAGATGCTACTGCGCTTGTGCTTGCTGATGTAGACGCTACGGCACTTGTTGATGCTGAGGTAGATGCTACTGCACTAGTGCTTGCTGAGGTAGATGCTACAGCGCTTGTTGATGCTGACGTAGACGCTACGGCACTTGTTGATGCTGATGTAGAAGCTACGGCACTTGTGCTTGCTGATGTAGAAGCTACAGCACTTGTGCTTGCTGATGTAGAGGCTACCGCACTTGTTGATGCTGATGTAGACGCTACGGCACTTGTTGATGCTGATGTAGACGCTAC
>CAJNBX010000029.1 GCA_905221115.1 bacterium | reverse complement strand
CTTGATAATCAGTTAACTATGGATGTCAGTCCTTATTCTAGTTTGTATGATATCGTGGTTCCTAAAACCCACTTTTTACGTCAGCTAACTGAACTCTGTGATTTTAGCTTTATTTATGATGAACTAGAAAAGAATTATCGTCCCGATTTTGGGCGTAAAGCTTATTCACCGATTATGATGTTCAAATATCTCTTGTTAAAAGATATTTATAAGTTATCAGATGTAGATGTGGTAGGACGTTCCTTGTCAGATATGGCCTTTAAATTTTTTCTTGGTCTAGCTCCTGAGGATTCTGTTATCGAGCCATCCTCTCTGACAAAATTTAGAAAGCTAAGAATTAAAGATGATAAACTGCTTGATGTATTGATTCAGAAGTCTGTTCAAATTGCACTCGAACATAACTTGATTAAGAGTAAAATCCTCATTGTGGATGCCACTCACACCAAATCTCATTATAATCATAAGAAACCCCAAGAAATCCTTAGAGAGCGTTCAAAAGCTTTACGTAAAACAATTTATCAACATTCAGAAGATATCAAAATAGAATTTCCAAAGAAACCTCAGGAAGATAACCTCGAAGCAGAGTTGACCTATACAGAGGAATTAATGGCTGTGGTTGAAAAACACGAGGAACTCTTAGCCCTACCGGCTGTTTCTCAAAAGTTCAATTACCTAAAAGAGGCTGTCGAGGACGACTTAGAACATTTGGAAGCTTCTGTTAAGGAGGAGGCTAGGCTCGGACATAAGACAGCCGACAGCTCTTTCTATGGATATAAAAGTCATATCGCTATGACGGATGAACGGATTATTACTGCTTGTGTGGTTACTTCTGGTGAACAAAGCGATGGGAAATATTTACCTGAATTATATGCCAAAACAAAGGAAAATAGTCTGGACATCGAGACTATTATTGGTGATGCGGCTTATTCAGGAAAGGACAACATTCAACTAGCTCGCAAAGAAAAGATTCATTTGGTTTCAAAACTGAATCCTTCTGTTTCAAAAGGTTACCGTAAAGAAGAGGATGCGTTTGAATTTAATAAAGATGCAGGACTATTTGTCTGTCCAGAAGGACACATGGCTGTTCGCAAAGCAAGGACAGGGAAAAAATATCAAAATAAGAATCAAGTTGTCACTCATTACTTTGACATTGAGAAGTGCAAGAGTTGCCTTTCCAAGGAAGGATGTTATAAGGAGGGGGCAAAGTCTAAAACTTATTCAATAGCCATTAAGAGTGACGACCATCTTTTCCAGAAGAAATTTCAGGAAACACCTTATTTTAAAGAAATGGCCAGACATCGCTATAAAATCGAAGCAAAGAATGCCGAACTAAAACAGAGACATGGCTTTGATGTCGCGAGAGCATCGGGTCTTTTCAGCATGGAGTTACAGGCAGCAACAACCATTTTCGTGGTCAATATGAAACGAATTATGACCTTAATAAATACAAAATAACCGAGGAATTCGCTCAAATTAACGAGAGATTCCTCGGTTTTCATTTCATTAAAAGTAAGAGACCT
>CAJNBX010000028.1 GCA_905221115.1 bacterium | reverse complement strand
GTAGCCTCTACATCAGCAAGCACAAGCGCAGTAGCCTCTACATCAGCGTCAACAAGTGCCGTAGCGTCTACATCAGCATCAACAAGCGCAGTAGCCTCTACATCAGCAAGCACAAGTGCGGTAGCCTCTACTTCAGCGTCAACAAGCGCTGTAGCGTCTACCTCAGCGTCAACAAGTGCCGTAGCGTCTACATCAGCGTCAACAAGCGCCGTAGCATCTACCTCAGCATCAACAAGTGCGGTAGCCTCTACATCAGCAAGTACTAGTGCAGTAGCCTCTACCTCAGCAAGCACAAGCGCAGTAGCGTCTACTTCAGCCTCAACAAGTGCGGTATCCTCTACCTCAGCCTCAACAAGTGCGGTATCCTCTACCTCAGCAAGCACAAGTGCAGTAGCGTCTACCTCAGCGTCAACAAGTGCGGTAGCATCTACGTCAGCAAGCACAAGTGCGGTAGCATCTACCTCAGCGTCAACAAGTGCGGTAGCGTCTACCTCAGCGTCAACAAGCGCCGTAGCGTCTACCTCAGCGTCAACAAGTGCGGTAGCATCTACGTCAGCAAGCACAAGTGCGGTAGCATCTACGTCAGCGTCAACAAGCGCCGTAGCGTCTACCTCAGCATCAACAAGCGCGGTAGCATCTACGTCAGCGTCAACAAGTGCCGTAGCGTCTACGTCAGCAAGCACAAGCGCGGTAGCGTCTACCTCAGCCTCAACAAGTGCTGTAGCGTCTACGTCAGCTTCAACAAGCGCAGTAGCGTCTACGTCAGCGTCAACAAGTGCGGTATCCTCTACCTCAGCAAGCACAAGTGCAGTAGCGTCTACCTCGGCTTCAACAAGTGCAGTAGCGTCTACCTCAGCATCAACAAGTGCTGTAGCGTCTACGTCAGCTTCAACAAGCGCAGTAGCGTCTACGTCAGCGTCAACAAGTGCGGTAGCATCTACTTCAGCAAGTACTAGCGCAGTAGCGTCTACCTCAGCCTCAACAAGTGCGGTAGCGTCTACGTCAGCAAGCACAAGCGCAGTAGCGTCTACTTCAGCGTCAACAAGTGCTGTAGCTTCTACATCAGCGTCAACAAGTGCTGTAGCGTCTACGTCAGCAAGTACAAGTGCCGTAGCGTCTACGTCAGCAAGCACAAGCGCTGTAGCGTCTACCTCAGCGTCAACAAGTGCTGTAGCATCTACGTCAGCAAGCACAAGCGCAGTAGCGTCTACGTCAGCAAGCACAAGCGCTGTAGCCTCTACCTCAGCAAGCACAAGTGCGGTAGCCTCTACATCAGCATCGACTAGCGCCGTAGCATCTACCTCAGCAAGCACAAGTGCTGTAGCTTCTACATCAGCAAGCACAAGCGCAGTAGCGTCTACATCAGCGTCAACAAGTGCCGTAGCGTCTACATCAGCGTCAACAAGCGCAGTAGCATCTACCTCAGCGTCAACAAGCGCAGTAGCCTCTACCTCAGCAAGCACAAGCGCCGTAGCGTCTACATCAGCGTCAACAAGCGCCGTAGCATCTACCTCAGCATCGACTAGCGCAGTAGCATCTACCTCAGCAAGCACAAGTGCTGTAGCTTCTACATCAGCCAGCACAAGCGCAGTAGCGTCTACCTCAGCGTCAACAAGTGCGGTAGCATCTACGTCAGCGTCAACAAGTGCGGTAGCGTCTACGTCAGCGTCAACAAGTGCGGTAGCGTCTACGTCAGCATCGACTAGCGCTGTAGCGTCTACCTCAGCGTCAACAAGCGC
>CAJNBX010000027.1 GCA_905221115.1 bacterium | reverse complement strand
TTTCCACTGGTTTTTAGAATTTTTATCAGACTAACTTCCACTTGGATTAGCGGTGGAACTTAGTTTGGGAATTTACCAAAAAGGGAGCAAAAATACTGAGATTTCAAAACTCAATCTTAATGATTGCATTTTCTCTAAGAAAATCATGCCGTAAATAGTAGGCATATGTTAAAATAGTAGTAATAAAATATAGATTAGGCGCAACTATCCAAACTAGATTCAAATCATATACTATTCTTAAAGAAAGCCAACACTATGAAATCCTACCAAGCCGTCTACCAAATTCTAGCTAAAGAAATCGATTATATCAGCGGAGAAAAAATTGCAGAAGAACTATCACTAACTCGAACATCAATTTGGAAAGCCATCAAGCGTTTAGAACAAGAAGGCATTGAAATTGATAGTATCAAAAACAAAGGCTATAAACTGGTGAATGGAGACCTTATTCTTCCAGAGATTCTAGAAGAAAATCTTCCAATTAAAATCAGTTTTAAACCCGAAACAAAATCAACACAACTGGATGCAAAAGAAGCAATTGATTTAGGGAATGAAGTAAACACCCTCTATCTAGCTTCCTATCAAACAGCAGGCCGAGGTCGATTTCAACGTTCCTTCTACTCACCACAAGGTGGTATTTATATGACACTCCATCTTAAACCAAATCTTCCATATGACCAATTACCATCCTACACACTACTTGTAGCAGGAGCTGTCTACAAAGCCATTAAGAACCTAACTTTAATAGATGTCGACATAAAATGGGTCAATGATATCTACCTAAACAATCATAAAATTGGAGGAATCCTCACTGAAGCAATGACCTCTGTAGAAACAGGCTTAGTCACAGATATCATTATTGGAGTAGGAATCAACTTTACTATTAATGATTTCCCACAAGAATTAAAAGAAAAAGCTGCTAGCTTATTTAAAACTACAGCTCCAATAACAAGGAATGAATTAATCATAGAAATCTGGCGTGCTTTCTTCGAAACACCAGCAGATGAGCTATTATACCTATATAAAAAACAGTCATTCGTTCTTGGAAAAGAAGTGACTTTTACACTAGATCAAAAAGACTACAAGGGACTTGCTAAAGATATCTCAGAAAATGGCAAACTTTTAGTTCAATGTGATAACGGAAAAGAAATCTGGCTAAATAGCGGAGAAATTTCACTCAAGAGTTGGAAGTAGTAATAAACAAGCACAACCATAAAATCAACAATATATAAAAATTTAGTATTTCTTCAGCCCTATACAGTTGTCAAAGAGCACAAAAAACTGGCTCTATAATATTTGTAGTGGGTAACCCCCTATGGATATTATGGAGCCTATTTTGTGTAGAAAAAAAGTCCCATATGACCTATAATGAAAAGCGATCAAACAACTCATCAGAAAGAATCATATGGAACAATTACATTTTATCACAAAACTACTCGATATCAAAGACCCTAATATCCAATTTATGGATATCATCAATAGGGATACACACAAAGAAATCATCGCCAAACTAGACTACGATGCTCCATCTTGTCCTTATTGTGGAAGTCAAATGAAAAAATATGACTTTCAAAAGCCGTCGAAAATTCCTTACCTCAAAACGACTGGTATGCCTACTAGAATTCTTCTGAAAAAGCGTCGTTTCAAGTGCTATCATTGCTCGAAAGTGATGGTCGCCGAGACCTCACTCGTCAAGAAGAATCATCAAATTCCTCGTATTATCAACCAAAAGATTGCGCAAAAGTTAATTGAAAAGACTTCTATGACCGATATTGCCCATCAGCTTTCCATTTCAACTTCAACTGTCATTCGAAAGCTCAATGATTTCCACTTTAAGCATGATTTTTCTCGTCTTCCTGAGATTATGTCCTGGGACGAGTATGCCTTTACAAAGGGAAAGATGAGTTTCATTGAACAAGATTTTGATAATCTCAACATCATCACTGTTCTTGAAGGCAGAACACAGGCTATCATCCGAAATCACTTTCTGCGCTACGAGCGAGCTGTTCGTTGTCAGGTGAAAATCATTACGATGGATATGTTTAGCCCTTACTACGATATTGCCAGTAAACTTTTTCCTAACGCTAAAATCGTTCTTGACCGCTTTCACATTGTCCAACATCTAAGCCGTGCCATGAGTCGTGTACGTGTCCAAATCATGAATCAATTTGAGCGAAAATCCCATGAATACAAGGCCATCAAACGCTACTGGAAACTCATTCAACAGGATAGTCGTAAACTGAGTGATAAACGATTTTATCGCCCTACTTTTCGTATGCACTTAACGAATAAAGAGATTCTAGACAAGATTTTGAGCTATTCAGAAGAGTTGAAACACCACTACAATCTCTATCAACTCTTGCTTTTTCACTTTCAGAACAAGGAACCTGACAAATTCTTCGGACTTATTGAGGACAATCTAAAGCAGGTTCATCCTCTTTTTCAGACTGTCTTTAAAACCTTTCTAAAGGACAAAGAGAAAACCGTCAACGCCCTTCAACTCCCCTATTCTAAAGCCAAACTGGAAGCGACCAATAATCTCGTTAAACTTATCAAACGAAATGCCTTTGGATTTCGGAACTTTGAAAACTTCAAAAAACGAATTTTTATCGCTCTCAATATCAAAAAAGAAAGGACAAATTTCGTCCTTTCTAGATTTTAGCTTTTCTCAAGCCCACTACAGTTGACAAAGAGCGCAAAAAAACTTCAGATAAGTAATCCAATTAATTTTACAAATCTGAAGTTTTTATTCTACTACTCTTAAAAATACAAAAAAAGAGAGTTATAAACCCTCATTAAAACGGAGAATAAGGGATTCGAACCCTTGCGCCAGTTACCCGACCTAACGATTTAGCAAACCGTCCTCTTCAGCCTCTTGAGTAATTCTCCAATTAATGGGCACGAGTGGACTCGAACCACCGACCTCACGCTTATCAGGCGTGCGCTCTAACCACCTGAGCTACGCGCCCAA
>CAJNBX010000026.1 GCA_905221115.1 bacterium | reverse complement strand
ATGAGAAAAAAATACGTGATACATGAGAAAAAAATACGTGATACATGAGAAAAAAATACGTGATACATGAGAGACTTTTATAAAAGAGTTGTTCTTATCTCTTTTATTTGATAAACTAATACATGAGAAAAAAATACGTGAGGTTAAACCATGAAAAAAGGGAAATCAGAAAATGCGTTTGAGAGCTTGATGTCTAGGCAAGATTATCTAGTCGTACAAGCGAATGACCTAGCCAAAGCCTTTGGGAATTTAAAAGCTTTTGAGCATAAGCTACTGGACTATTGTTTTAGCTATGTGACAAAAGAAAGTAACGTAACGGATACCTTCTTGGTGACTACCAAAGAAGTGCTGAAGCATTTTGGTTTGAACGCTTCAGGCTATAATTACGAGCGTGTGGCACGTGCCTTTAAAGCCTTAAACGAAAATACTGCGTTATATTTTGCGATTGAGAAAAACGGTAAAAAGGGAATTCGTATGGGGCAATTATTCTCTATGATTGAGTTTATGGAGAATGGAGAGGTATCGTTTAAATTTTCGGAGTTTGCTGCGCCTTACGTATTTGCTTTACGTAGCCAGTTCTTCTCGTTCAAATTGGCAGAGTTAGCTCAAATAAAATCAAAGTATGCCATTATTTTGATGAAATTGTGGGAAGCAAATCGCTTTAAAAATCAACGTGTCACAACCATTCAAGGAGATTTAGAAGATTGGCAAGATTGGTTTTTGGGAACGGAGAAAAGATGGACGCCTGCTGTTTTTGCGAGGGACTGTCTGAAAGTTGGGGCAGAAGAGCTAGAGAAAAAATTAGGGGTGGATGTTTATCTGAACGTAGTAAAAAATGGTCGCAAAGTCATTGGCTATGAAATGCAGATTACTGACAATCGACAACCAACAACTGCCGAAGTGATACAACATGCAACAGAGAACAGTCATCAAACAGATATCTACGATTTTTTAGACTAATGAACGCAGAAAAGGGAGTCACAAAATGACAGAAAGAACTGAACTAATAAACGATATCGAAAAATTAAAAGCTGAAAGAAATAGATTATTAAGGCAAGTAGAAGAAGCTGAGCAGTGGGAAAGTACTGCATGGGATAGTTTTAATGCCTTGGCTGACCATCTACGAGCTACAGAGAAAAAGCAAGCCATTGCCCAAAACTACTGGGATAGTTCTCGAAGGGCTATTGAAAGTCAATTTGAATTCGTAGCTAGTCAAATTGCTCGAGTGAAAAAAGTGTTGGATAAAAAACGTTATGAATTACTAGAGGGTGAAATTGACGAATTGATGAAAGAGATTGCTGAATTAGCAGATGTTCTCGGTTTGGAGATTGAGGAGCTACCAAAACACTTGCCGTTTTACACCTTACCAGCTGACGAGATTGTTGATTGAGAAATCAGCATCTCTTTTTTTGTGTGTATCTGTATGAGATAAGAGTGTGTTAAAGTGTGAGATAGTCAAAAAGGGTGATAAACAGGGTAGTGTGTGTAAGTAGGCGAAGCCGAGAAAATTACCGGTACCAGAAACGTTGATACTATCAACATATCACGGTACGTGATATCAGTTTCCCTTATGCTCTTTCAGAGGCTAGATAAGTAAATTTCCTAGTAAAAACTAAATAAGGGGCTTGGGGCCTCCCAAAAATCAGTTTTCATTTTGAAACTGACCTAGCATGTGGTAAACTTACTGGTAAGGTGATACCCACATGCTACGCTTGCCGGAATGAAACTAGGCTAGTAAGGAGGATTTAGAGTCATGTCAGATTGGAAAACACTAAAAGAGGTCGCAGATGAGTTAGGGATATCAAAAGACCTGGTAAAGTATCACAGAAAAAATTTAGATATTTTCCAGGTTGAACAAAAGGATGGAGTGTATCGTATATCTCCTTCAGGAGTAGATGAGATTCGGTCTCGACTGAGAAAAGATAGCTATGATGCCACGTTTGAAGAAAAGGTCATGCGCCGTCTTAATATGCTTGAAAAACAGCAAGAATTGATATACGAGTTATTGCTCAAGGCGTTAAACGAGCGTAAATAGCCTCTAAAAGGCTCATAGTCGCTCGTTTAGGTTTTTGTGGTATATTTATATGGTTTTGATGTTAAAACGCGTTAGGAGGGAAATAAGGGGGTTATAGAGGGATATTGATAAGTACAATATAAAAGCTCATAAAATTGTTTTTATGAGCTTTTATATTGTTGTTTCTAGAGAGCGACATATACCATATAAGCATGACTAGATATACTTTGTAATAAATCTTTCCCATTGACAGAGGTATACGTATTAGGTTCTATTGTTGTTCGTTTTACGTTTGAGAGTGCGAACCAGTGCATATTATTAGGTTCTCTCTCCCAGATTGATGGAACTGTATAGCCTTCTGGGATTGGTATTTTTGCTCCTTTGCTTAGAGCTTCTACATCCGCAATGATTGCGTAGCTCCCATCTTTGACAGTCAGGATGATTTTTTTAATTAGATGACGATATTCCTTTCGAGGTCCTCTTTCCATTGTTAAAAGAACTTTGCCATTGTGTTCTTTTGCGTGAAGAGCATAAAAATTTATTCCTTCGCGTGCACTAAGTTCTCCATCAAAACGCTCCCCAAACTTGTATACGAGAACTAATCCGTCTTTGTATTGTCCTACATTTGCCATGATAGAACCTCCTCTAGTTAAAATATACTTGCAACAACTTACAATCTAGTTGCAATAAGTAGTATAGCATTTTTGAGAATTAAGTGCAAGAGAATGCAAGGGAATTTGTAAAAAAATTTTTTGTGCGCTTTATTCCATGGTATAATAGCAAAGTCGCAACACCCAGTTAGCACTGCTAAGGAGGTGAGACTTTATGCTAAAATGCTTTATCGAGCTTGTTCTGCTACCACTGCTTGTCGGTGTCAGTACAGAACTGATTGCGGAGTGGCTAATCCGTAAGTGGCATGACAAATGCGACAAGTAATCTAGCCTGAGTGCCTTGAGCAAGCACAAAAAACACCCTTGGCTGCAACCTTGGGTGTTTTCTTTGTGCTTAGCTTTATCGAACTTTTAAGCAATATAATTATATCACGTGCTAGAACACCTGTCAAAGCTAGACACTTTTGATATAATCAAATTGAGGCGCCTCAGCGATACGGTCGGTGGCGTGTATCTCTTTATCGTCGGGCAACTGGAAACGGATAGCTCAAAGGGCACAATTTCGTGTCGGGTGTGGGACTGCCTTCAGCTTTGAGCTGTAAAGACCCCTGATACATTTCTAAGAGATTGACCCGATAGGGTCTCTTTTTTTTGAAAAATTAAAAAAATGAAGGCTTTTTTTTCTAAAGGAGTTACTTTCATACTTACTTTATAACTTACTTTATATATACTTTGGGGGTGTCAAAAAGTCAGTATTATCAAGGGTTTGCGAGGAGATAAGTGAGAAAAAAATACGTGATACATGAGAAAAAAATACGTGATACATGAGAAAAAAATACGTGATACATGAGAAAAAAATACGTGATACATGAGAGACTT
>CAJNBX010000025.1 GCA_905221115.1 bacterium | reverse complement strand
AACAACTCTGGTCCGTTGGTCAAGGGGTTAAGACACCGCCTTTTCACGGCGGTAACACGGGTTCGAATCCCGTACGGACTATGGTATGTTGCAGTTGAAACACTTGATGAAAAAAAGTTTAAAAAAGTTTCAAAAAAGTGTTGACAAGCGAAAGCGACTGTGATATACTAATATAGTTGTCACTTGAGAGAAGTGAGTGACAAAGACCTTTGAAAACTGAACAAGACGAACCAATGTGCAGGGCGCTACAACTAAGGTTGTAGTACTGAACAATGAAAAAACAATAAATCTGTCAGTGACAGAAATGAGTGAGAACTCAAACTTTTAATGAGAGTTTGATCCTGGCTCAGGACGAACGCTGGCGGCGTGCCTAATACATGCAAGTAGAACGCTGAAGGAGGAGCTTGCTTCTCTGGATGAGTTGCGAACGGGTGAGTAACGCGTAGGTAACCTGCCTGGTAGCGGGGGATAACTATTGGAAACGATAGCTAATACCGCATAAGAGTAGATGTTGCATGACATTTACTTAAAAGGTGCAATTGCATCACTACCAGATGGACCTGCGTTGTATTAGCTAGTTGGTGGGGTAACGGCTCACCAAGGCGACGATACATAGCCGACCTGAGAGGGTGATCGGCCACACTGGGACTGAGACACGGCCCAGACTCCTACGGGAGGCAGCAGTAGGGAATCTTCGGCAATGGACGGAAGTCTGACCGAGCAACGCCGCGTGAGTGAAGAAGGTTTTCGGATCGTAAAGCTCTGTTGTAAGAGAAGAACGAGTGTGAGAGTGGAAAGTTCACACTGTGACGGTATCTTACCAGAAAGGGACGGCTAACTACGTGCCAGCAGCCGCGGTAATACGTAGGTCCCGAGCGTTGTCCGGATTTATTGGGCGTAAAGCGAGCGCAGGCGGTTAGATAAGTCTGAAGTTAAAGGCTGTGGCTTAACCATAGTACGCTTTGGAAACTGTTTAACTTGAGTGCAAGAGGGGAGAGTGGAATTCCATGTGTAGCGGTGAAATGCGTAGATATATGGAGGAACACCGGTGGCGAAAGCGGCTCTCTGGCTTGTAACTGACGCTGAGGCTCGAAAGCGTGGGGAGCAAACAGGATTAGATACCCTGGTAGTCCACGCCGTAAACGATGAGTGCTAGGTGTTAGACCCTTTCCGGGGTTTAGTGCCGTAGCTAACGCATTAAGCACTCCGCCTGGGGAGTACGACCGCAAGGTTGAAACTCAAAGGAATTGACGGGGGCCCGCACAAGCGGTGGAGCATGTGGTTTAATTCGAAGCAACGCGAAGAACCTTACCAGGTCTTGACATCCCTCTGACCGCTCTAGAGATAGAGCTTTCCTTCGGGACAGAGGTGACAGGTGGTGCATGGTTGTCGTCAGCTCGTGTCGTGAGATGTTGGGTTAAGTCCCGCAACGAGCGCAACCCCTATTGTTAGTTGCCATCATTCAGTTGGGCACTCTAGCGAGACTGCCGGTAATAAACCGGAGGAAGGTGGGGATGACGTCAAATCATCATGCCCCTTATGACCTGGGCTACACACGTGCTACAATGGCTGGTACAACGAGTCGCAAGCCGGTGACGGCAAGCTAATCTCTTAAAGCCAGTCTCAGTTCGGATTGTAGGCTGCAACTCGCCTACATGAAGTCGGAATCGCTAGTAATCGCGGATCAGCACGCCGCGGTGAATACGTTCCCGGGCCTTGTACACACCGCCCGTCACACCACGAGAGTTTGTAACACCCGAAGTCGGTGAGGTAACCGTAAGGAGCCAGCCGCCTAAGGTGGGATAGATGATTGGGGTGAAGTCGTAACAAGGTAGCCGTATCGGAAGGTGCGGCTGGATCACCTCCTTTCTAAGGATAAGGAACTGCGCATTGGTCTTGTTTAGTCTTGAGAGGTCTTGTGGGGCCTTAGCTCAGCTGGGAGAGCGCCTGCTTTGCACGCAGGAGGTCAGCGGTTCGATCCCGCTAGGCTCCATTGGTGAGAGATCACCAAGTAATGCACATTGAAAATTGAATATCTATATCAAATAGTAACAAGAAAATAAACCGAAAACGCTGTAGTATTAATAAGAGTTTATGACTGAAAGGTCAAAAAAATAAGGTTAAGTTAATAAGGGCGCACGGTGGATGCCTTGGCACTAGGAGCCGAAGAAGGACGTGACAAACGACGATATGCCTTGGGTAGCTGTAAGTAAGCGATGATCCAGGGATTTCCGAATGGGGGAACCCAACAGGTACTACCTGTTACCCGCATCTGTTAAGGATGTGAGGAGGAAGACGCAGTGAACTGAAACATCTAAGTAGCTGCAGGAAGAGAAAGCAAAAGCGATTGCCTTAGTAGCGGCGAGCGAAACGGCAGGAGGGCAAACCGAAGAGTTTACTCTTCGGGGTTGTAGGACTGCAATGTGGACTCAAAGATTATAGAAGAATGATTTGGGAAGATCAGCCAAAGAGAGTAATAGCCTCGTATTTAAAATAGTCTTTGTACCTAGCAGTATCCTGAGTACGGCGGGACACGAGAAATCCCGTCGGAATCTGGGAGGACCATCTCCCAACCCTAAATACTCCCTAGTGACCGATAGTGAACCAGTACCGTGAGGGAAAGGTGAAAAGCACCCCGGGAGGGGAGTGAAATAGAACCTGAAACCGTGTGCCTACAACAAGTTCGAGCCCGTTAATGGGTGAGAGCGTGCCTTTTGTAGAATGAACCGGCGAGTTACGTTATGATGCGAGGTTAAGTTGAAGAGACGGAGCCGTAGGGAAACCGAGTCTGAACAGGGCGAATTAGTATCATGACGTAGACCCGAAACCATGTGACCTACCCATGAGCAGGTTGAAGGTGCGGTAAGACGCACTGGAGGACCGAACCAGGGCACGTTGAAAAGTGCTTGGATGACTTGTGGGTAGCGGAGAAATTCCAAACGAACTTGGAGATAGCTGGTTCTCTCCGAAATAGCTTTAGGGCTAGCGTCGACATTAAGATTCTTGGAGGTAGAGCACTGTTTGGGTGAGGGGTCCATCCCGGATTACCAATCTCAGATAAACTCCGAATGCCAATGAATTATGGTCGGCAGTCAGACTGCGAGTGCTAAGATCCGTAGTCGAAAGGGAAACAGCCCAGACCACCAGCTAAGGTCCCAAAATAATTGTTAAGTGGAAAAGGATGTGGGGTTGCACAGACAACTAGGATGTTAGCTTAGAAGCAGCTATTCATTCAAAGAGTGCGTAATAGCTCACTAGTCGAGTGACCCTGCGCCGAAAATGTACCGGGGCTAAAACAATTTACCGAAGCTGTGGATACCTTTATAGGTATGGTAGGAGAGCGTTCTATGTGTGAAGAAGGTGTACCGTGAGGAGTGCTGGAACGCATAGAAGTGAGAATGCCGGTATGAGTAGCGAAAGACAGGTGAGAATCCTGTCCACCGTAAGACTAAGGTTTCCAGGGGAAGGCTCGTCCGCCCTGGGTTAGTCGGGACCTAAGGAGAGACCGAAAGGTGTATCCGATGGACAACAGGTTGATATTCCTGTACTAGAGTATGTAGTGATGGAGGGACGCAGTAGGCTAACTAAAGCAGACGATTGGAAGAGTCTGTCTAAGCAGTGAGGTGTGATATGAGTCAAATGCTTATATCTGTAACATTGAGCTGTGATGGGGAGCGAAGTTTAGTAGCGAAGTTAGTGACGTCACACTGCCAAGAAAAGCTTCTAGCGTTTAAACATACTCTACCCGTACCGCAAACCGACACAGGTAGTCGAGGCGAGTAGCCTCAGGTGAGCGAGAGAACTCTCGTTAAGGAACTCGGCAAAATGACCCC
The DNA here is from genome assembly GCA_905221115.1 of bacterium. Taxonomy (GTDB): domain Bacteria; phylum Bacillota; class Bacilli; order Lactobacillales; family Streptococcaceae; genus Streptococcus. Next base: position 1,379 of record CAJNBX010000025.1, on the reverse strand, counting down.
GTAACTTCGGGAGAAGGGGTGCTGACTTTAAGTCAGCCGCAGTGAATAGGCCCAAGCAACTGTTTATCAAAAACACAGCTCTCTGCTAAATCGTAAGATGATGTATAGGGGGTGACGCCTGCCCGGTGCTGGAAGGTTAAGAGGAGTGCTTAGCGTAAGCGAAGGTATGAATTGAAGCCCCAGTAAACGGCGGCCGTAACTATAACGGTCCTAAGGTAGCGAAATTCCTTGTCGGGTAAGTTCCGACCCGCACGAAAGGCGTAATGATTTGGGCACTGTCTCAACGAGAGACTCGGTGAAATTTTAGTACCTGTGAAGATGCAGGTTACCCGCGACAGGACGGAAAGACCCCATGGAGCTTTACTGCAGTTTGATATTGAGTGTCTGTACCACATGTACAGGATAGGTAGGAGTCTAAGAGATCGGGACGCCAGTTTCGAAGGAGACGTTGTTGGGATACTACCCTTGTGTTATGGCCACTCTAACCCAGATAGGTGATCCCTATCGGAGACAGTGTCTGACGGGCAGTTTGACTGGGGCGGTCGCCTCCTAAAAGGTAACGGAGGCGCCCAAAGGTTCCCTCAGAATGGTTGGAAATCATTCGCAGAGTGTAAAGGTATAAGGGAGCTTGACTGCGAGAGCTACAACTCGAGCAGGGACGAAAGTCGGGCTTAGTGATCCGGTGGTTCCGTATGGAAGGGCCATCGCTCAACGGATAAAAGCTACCCTGGGGATAACAGGCTTATCTCCCCCAAGAGTTCACATCGACGGGGAGGTTTGGCACCTCGATGTCGGCTCGTCGCATCCTGGGGCTGTAGTCGGTCCCAAGGGTTGGGCTGTTCGCCCATTAAAGCGGCACGCGAGCTGGGTTCAGAACGTCGTGAGACAGTTCGGTCCCTATCCGTCGCGGGCGTAGGAAATTTGAGAGGATCTGCTCCTAGTACGAGAGGACCAGAGTGGACTTACCGCTGGTGTACCAGTTGTCTTGCCAAAGGCATCGCTGGGTAGCTATGTAGGGAAGGGATAAACGCTGAAAGCATCTAAGTGTGAAACCCACCTCAAGATGAGATTTCCCATGATTTTATATCAGTAAGAGCCCTGAGAGATGATCAGGTAGATAGGTTAGAAGTGGAAGTGTGGCGACACATGTAGCGGACTAATACTAATAGCTCGAGGACTTATCCAAAGTAACTGAGAATATGAAAGCGCAAGGTTTTCTTGATTTGAATAGATATTCAATTTTGAGTAGGTATTACTCAGAGTTAAGTGACGATAGCCTAGGAGATACACCTGTACCCATGCCGAACACAGAAGTTAAGCCCTAGAACGCCGGAAGTAGTTGGGGGTTGCCCCCTGTGAGATATGGAAGTCGCTTAGCT
>CAJNBX010000024.1 GCA_905221115.1 bacterium | reverse complement strand
AAAAAGTGGGTTTTAGGAACCACGATATCATACAAACTAGAATAAGGACTGACATCCATAGTTAACTGATTATCAAGCATTATTTCACCTCATCTCTAGTATAACAAAAAAGCCATCAATTTGATGACTTTTTCAGTAGGCTCGAGGTGGAGCTCTGGTATTTTTGTTTTTGCCAAGACTTCGTTACAGTTCTTGTAAGATTATTATTACATAATTAGCACTACTTGTCAAATAATTATTAGGCTCCACTTTCTATTTTACTTTTTCTATTTACAGGTCTATAATGGTAACAGATTCTATTTGGAGGTTTTTATGTCATTTCTATCAAAAAATGGAGCAGGCATCTTGGCCTGCCTTCTGATTTCACTACTTGCTTGGTATCTAGGCGGATTCTTCCCTGTGATTGGCGCACCCGTCTTTGCGATTTTCATGGGCATGCTCCTACATCCCTTTCTCTCGTCATATAAACAACTGGATGCTGGATTGACCTTTAGTTCTAAAAAATTGCTCCAGTATGCCGTTATCTTGCTTGGTTTTGGTCTCAATATCTCGCAGGTCTTTGCAGTCGGACAATCTTCACTCCCTGTCATCCTGTCAACCATCTCAATAGCCTTGATTGTTGCCTACCTCTTCCAACGCTTCTTTGCCCTGGACACAAAACTGGCTACCTTGATTGGAGTGGGTTCTTCTATCTGTGGTGGTTCTGCAATTGCAGCGACAGCACCCGTTATTCATGCCAAGGAAAAGGAAGTAGCCCAAGCCATTTCCGTTATCTTTTTCTTCAATGTCTTGGCCGCGCTCATCTTTCCAACTCTAGGAACCTGGCTTCATCTATCCAATGATGGCTTTGCCCTCTTTGCAGGAACAGCTGTCAATGATACTTCCTCTGTAACAGCCACAGCCAGCTCCTGGGACAGTCTCTACCAGACCAATACCCTCGAATCCGCAACCATTGTTAAACTGACGCGCACCCTAGCTATCATCCCCATCACTCTCTTTCTCTCCTACTGGCAAAGCCGCGAGCAAAAAAATAAGCAAGGCTTACAACTGAAAAAAGTCTTCCCACTTTTTATCCTTTACTTTATCCTTGCATCTCTCCTAACCACCCTACTGACTTCTCTCGGGGTATCCAGTAGTTTCTTTACCCCTCTCAAACAACTCTCCAAATTCCTCATTATCATGGCCATGAGTGCTATCGGACTCAAAACAAATCTGGTCGCTATGGTCAAATCCAGCGGAAAATCCATTGTTCTCGGAGCCATCTGCTGGATTGCCATCATCCTCACTAGTCTTGGTATGCAGACCCTTATTGGCATTTTCTAATACTCTTCGAAAATCTCTTCAAACCATGTCAACGTCGCCTTGCCGTAGGTATGGTTACTGACTTCGTCAGTTCTATCCACAACCTCAAAACTGTGTTTTGAGCTGACTTCGTCAGTTCTATCTGCAACCTCAAAAACTGTGTTTTGAGCAACCTGCGCTAGTTTCCTAGTTTGCTCTTTGATTTTCATTGAGTAAACACAAAAGGTAGCCCACCAGCTACCTTTTTCTTATGCTTCCTCAATCAAGCGTGTATGTTCTCTCTTGATGCAACGATTCATCACGATATCATCACATCCACCAGCACGCAAAAGCTCTTCTGTTTCTAGACTTTCAAGTCCTAGCTGTGCCCAAAAAATCTTGGCATCAGCTTTGAGAAAGTCACGCGCCACATCTGGCAAAAACTCACTGCGCCGGTAAACATTGACAATATCTACAGGAAAAGGAATCTCTGTTAGGCTAGCATAAGCCTTTTCACCCAATATTTCACCACCTGCCGCCTTGGGATTGACTGGGATGATTTTATAACCCCGAGCCTGCATTTCCTTGGTCACTCGATTGCTCGTTGTTTCCTCACGGTCTGACAAACCCACAACAGCAAGGGTTTTACTCGTTGCGAGATACTGACGAATCACGCCATCACTTGGATTGATAAATTCTTGACTCATAGAAATCCTCCTTTTTCATCAGTATAGCACAATTTGAAAAGGCTTGCATAATTCTACTACAAAAAAGGAGGACTAGCCCCCTTTTTATTTAGCCTCGTACCAGGTTGCCCCTTCATTCTCATCTGCGATAAGGGGAACACTGAGTTGAATGGCTTCTTCCATAGTTTGTTTCACTAATTTTTTCATCTCTGTCAATTCAGATTTAGGAACTTCAAGTACGATTTCATCATGCACTTGTAACAGCATCTTAGTCTGATAACCACCTGCAACCAAGGCTTTATCCAGCTGAATCATAGCAATCTTGAGAATATCTGCTGCCGAACCCTGGATAGGAGAGTTGATAGCTGTCCGCTCTGCAAAACCACGAATATTGAAGTTGCGCGAATTAATATCTGGCAACTCACGACGACGCTTGAAGAGGGTCTCCACATAGCCCTTATCACGCGCCTCACGCACCACTTCATCCATGTAGTTTTTAATACCTGGGAAGCGTTCAAAGTAGGTATCAATATAGGCTTTGGCTTCCTTACGGCTAATGCCCAGATTATTAGACAAACCAAAGTCTGAAATCCCGTAAACCACTCCAAAGTTGACAGCCTTGGCATTGCGACGGTCGTTTGCAGTTACATCCTCAGGACGCTCAATGCCAAAGACCCGCATGGCTGTCGAAGTATGGATATCTGCCCCCTCTTGGAAGGCCTTAATCAAGTGCTCATCCTTAGAGATATGCGCCAAAACGCGCAATTCAATCTGTGAATAGTCCGAGCTGAGAAGGACACTATCCTCCCACTCAGGCACAAAAGCCTTACGAATGAGACGGCCCTGCTCCAAACGCACAGGAATATTTTGCAAGTTTGGATCCACACTAGACAAACGCCCAGTCTGGGTCAAATCCTGCACATAGCGAGTATGAATCTTACCATCAGCCAAAATCCAGTCCTGCAATCCAATTACATAAGTGGATTGAATCTTGGCAATCTGACGATAGTCTAGGATTTTCTTAACAATCGGAGCAATAGGAGCTAAGCGCTCCAAAACATCCACCGCAGTCGAGTATCCAGTTTTGGTTTTCTTAGTGTATTCTAGAGGAAGTCCCAATTTTTCAAAGAGAAGCACGCCCAACTGCTTAGGCGAGTTGATATTAAACTCCTCACCAGCCAGCTCATAAATCTCCTGAGTCAGTTTTTCAATGACAAGATCATTTTCAGCCTGCATCTCAAGCAAAGTCTCTTTCTTGACCGTAATCCCAGCAATTTCCATCTTAGCAAGGACAAAGGCTAGAGGTTGCTCCATATCATAAAGAAGCTCTAATTGCCCATTTTCACTGAGTTTTTCAACTAAAATAGGCTCTGTTTCGGCCAAAACTGCAAGCTTACATGCCAAATGTTCTAAGAATTTCTCGCGTTTAGGAATGGCCTTCTTGACACCCTTACCATAGAAAGTTTCATCATCAACCAAATAAGTCTGACCATAAAGACTAGCAATAGTCGCAATTTCATTGTCCTCCACAGTCGAAAGGAGGTATTTAGCCAAACGGCTGTCAAAAGCAGGCGCTTGCAAATCCACACCAAAGCGATTCAAGAGAACTTTAGCCTTCTTAAAGTCATACACTCTCAGAGGTGTTTTTTCTAGAAAATCCTTGAAAATCGGCTCTTGCAAAAGTTCAAGCTTGTCTGTAGCATAAAGTTTATCCCCACAAGACCAAGCAAATCCAACCAAATCATCCGTATGGTAATTCTCACCAAAAAGCTCAAAATGGAAGATAGATTCTTCACTCAGCATATCTTGACTAATTTGGTCAACAATAGTAAAATCCAAACTCTCAGCCACATCAGCTGACGACACATTTAAAGCCTGCTTGAGCTGTTTGAAACCCATCTCATCGTAGAATTTTCCAAGATTTTCCACATCTGGACCACTATAGACCAAATCCTCCAAACCAATCTCAATCGGTGCCTTGGTATCAATGGTCGCCAGTGTTTTCGACAAAAAGGCCTGTTCCTTATCATTGATGAGATTTTCCTTCATCTTAGAAGCCTTCATCCCATCGATATTCTCGTAAATCCCCTCGAGTGAGCCATGCTCCAGCAAGAGCTTGATACCCGTCTTTTCGCCGATTTTAGTCACCCCAGGGATATTATCCGACTTATCTCCCATGAGCGCCTTGAGATCGATAAACTGAGTCGGTGTGAGCCCCATCTTTTCCATGAGATAGTCCGGTGTAAAGGCCTCAAACTCAGCCACACCTTTCTTGGAAATTTCAACCACCGTATGCTCATCCGTCAGCTGAATCAAGTCCTTGTCCCCACTGACAATGGTAATATCAAAACCATCCTGCTCTGCTAGTTTATCTAGTGTCCCAATAATGTCATCCGCCTCATACTGAGCCAATTCATAGTGACGAATCCCCATATGATCCAACAACTCACGAATGAAAGGAAATTGCTCACGAAACTCATCAGGAGTCTTAGCCCGGCCACCCTTATAGTCCGCATACATCTCTGTACGGAAGGTCGTCTTCCCCGCATCAAAAGCCACCAAAATATGACTCGGCTCAACCCGCTCCAACAAATGGCTCAACATCAACTGAAAGCCATAAATCGCATTGGTATGCAAACCAGCCGCATTCTTAAAACGATCCAACTGCTGATAGAGGGCAAAAAACGCCCGAAAAGCAACAGAAGACCCATCAATCAATAATAATTTTTTCTTATCCATACACCCATTATAAAGGAAAGCAGGGAAAAATACCATTGGAAAGAGCCAGAGCAAGTATTTTTCAAACTTTTGGCGAATATAGCCATTTAGTTTTTAAAAAACAGAACTTAGCCCATGACTAAATTCTGTTTTTATGCTTTATAATTATAAAAGTGAAATCCTTTTTAACTGCAAAGAACTTCTATTCTTGCTAGACTATATTCATTCCTATTTTAGTAGTAGTCTATATATTTATCTTGTTGGTTTATACGTTAATTGATCTTTATGCTGTTTGACAAACTCACTCATTTCTGAGTCTGGTATTTGACGAAGATATAGATTCTCACGAATCGTTTCATCTTCTTCACGACAAGTTGAAAGAACTAAATACTTATTTTTAGCTGATACTTTAACATTTGGTTTCTTAACTTCAGCTGTTTAATAAATAGTTGTTAACTGCGTTTGAAAATCTTTATCATCATCAAATGAAGTACGATAAAAGGCTGTTTCTTCTGGTACTATAATCATAGCAACTGCTTCATAATAATACTTTCTCTCTGGAGTCTCAATCACAACATATGGATGTTCATCAAAATAATCTTGACGACTATAGTAGTTCACATCATTAAACATACGATGATCCCCAACTTTACTACCACGAGCATGACCAAATAACCAAGTTAAACGGTCACTAAAATCATTTTTATTATCTGTGTCCATAAACACTGTTCCCATATAAGGTTCGTGACCACCATCAAATCTCTTATCTAAATAAGTTGAATTATCAGTTGTTTGAACAACAGGTTCATCCAACTCTGTTCCGGGCGCATACACATAAGCGATCGTATCAGAGTTTGTTCCAAGTAAGCCTTTGAACTTATTCGTAAGATATTCTTTTTCCTCTGCCGATGTCGTAGCAATTTTTTGTGTCGTTTGTGCTACCTTAGTTTCACTCGCCTGATCAGTTGGAGCTAAAAATGTCTTATAGAGGAATAGACCTCCTAAAGCGACAATAGCTACAGCAACAAGCAAAGCGATAATTTTCTTCATAAGTGACTTATTTTTAGTTGAACGTCTGCTCATTTTTATCTCCCTTGTTTATTTACTTTTATCAAAAAGAGGCTGGGCAAAAACTCGCTTCTAAATAAAACCACACAGTGATTCCAGTCTTGAATCCAATCAAGCTGAAAGAAATACTGTGTGGTTTTTGAGGAGTCCACTGAAAAAACAGGTCTCTTACTTTTAATGAAATGAAAACCGAGGAATCTCTCGTTAATTTGAGCGAATTCCTCGGTTATTTTGTATT
>CAJNBX010000023.1 GCA_905221115.1 bacterium | reverse complement strand
GCTGATGTAGACGCTACGGCACTTGTTGACGCTGATGTAGAGGCTACTGCGCTTGTGCTTGCTGATGTAGAGGCTACTGCGCTTGTGCTTGCTGATGTAGATGCTACTGCGCTTGTGCTTGCTGATGTAGACGCTACAGCGCTAGTACTTGCTGATGTAGAGGCTACTGCGCTAGTACTTGCTGAAGTAGAGGCTACTGCGCTAGTACTTGCTGAGGTAGATGCTACTGCGCTAGTACTTGCTGATGTAGAGGCTACCGCACTTGTGCTTGCTGATGTAGATGCTTGTTCAGATTTATGTACAGAATCCGATACTGGTACTTCTACTACGTTCGATGTACCATCTTTGTAAGTAATAGCTACTTTTACTTTACCATTTGATACAGCACCATTATCTTCAAAGGCATAACCACTAATACGATTATCTTCTTGTGGATTTGAACCCTTCACCGCATCAAGAATCTTTTGTTTATCATCTGCTGATGGAGTTGTCGCATTGCTTACTTGAACTGTCGCTGGCGCTTTACCTGGGAATTTTTCACTTAATTTCCCTTGAACAACCTTAAATATAGTGTCATTATTCGTATTTTCAGAAAAGTCTTTTGTACGAATCTGACGCGTCCAAAGATTACCTGGTAAATAGGGTTGGTTTTCGTTGTACTTACCATTAATTGTCAACGTAGCTGGATCCGTAGCAGTAGCTGTTATCGGAACTCCAGCAGGGGGATTGTTAATCGTTCCATTAGAATTATGATTACGTGTTGTCATGTTATCTTGGACAGTACGACCATCCCATACTTCTAGACTACGAACCTTACCACTGTTATCCGTAGCTTTCACAACAAAGCGATATTCATCCCCGGCGTAAAGTTCATATCCTTGAGCAGAACGTCTTTCTTCGTCAGCAGCATTATCACGAACAGCTTTCTTAGATTGTTCAACCCAGTTACCTTTCGCATCTTTCACTTGCAGAACAACTTCTACTTTTGGTTTTTCGTTTTCCGCAGTAATTGCTTTAGTCGTTGATGTGCTAAGGGTCTCTGGATTTCCTTCAGGATTTGTAACGACTTTAGTTTGTGTAACCGTTACATTTCCTGTTGGAAGCAAACCGTTATCATCTGCTAATTCAGTCGCTTCAAATGCGACACTTGTAGCACCAGCTGGCACTGTCTTCGGAATTTCCTTACTTCCTATTCTCAAGGTTACTGTTGCACCTGGTGTCACATTTGTCACAGTAATACCACGGTTTGGAAGACCACCTGTATTTGTTACTTGATCATCTGCAATTTGTGGTGTTGTTAGGTTGACTTTGATAGTTACAGGGATATTAATATCTCTTGTTTTACCACTAGAATCTCTCAAAGTCATCTTGACATTTCTTGTCACATAACCCGGATTCGCCACCGCTGCTGCATCTGGAGTTTGATTAGTATTCCATGCAAATCCAGTAGGAGCAAGAGCTTCTGGACTTCCATCAACTGGCTTAACAGCTTCCTTGGCATTGGCAATAATGCTTGCAAGAGGGGCTGTGTCACCAACTGTTGTTTCAAATACCTGCTTAGCAGTATATTCTAATACAGTGTAGTTAAAGGAAACCTCACTAGAAAGCACTGTGTTTTCTGGTGTAATAGTTCCAAAACGACTGACACCGTATGTCGCTTTTACAGTATAAGTTTCTTTACCTAATTTATCATTATTCCAAATTGCACTAAAGGTTGGTCTATTAGCCGTTGTTTCTGTAGCACCCTGTTCTGTGTTGTAACGATAAGACCAGTTTGTTCCTGAAGGGAAGGCAGGATCATTCAAGTTTGTATAAACTTGAGTATGTCCACCCATGTGGTTCCAGCCTTTATTGATTTCAAACTCACCTGTCAAACCGTTATTTGTATGCGTCTCAACTTTTGGATAAATTGTGTAATTATAAGGAATTTCATCCGTTGTTCCGTCTGGATGTGTCACCAATAAGGTTGCTGTACGTTCTCCAAGCGCATCAAACGTTGGCTCACTTCCTGTTTTCCAAGTGACTTGCGTATTATCAGGTAAGGCTTTATTTCCTACTCCACGTACAAATTTTCTTAGATCCAAGTTTGCCAATGTTTCATCACTAATAGCATAGAATCTATCAGAAACTTTTTCTACACCATACTTAACGTTTGGTTGAACTGTATTTGTCGTACCATCTGCATAAGTAATGGTTACAGAACCATTTTCATTTTGAGTGTAGTTTGTAATTTTTCTATCTGTTTGTGGGTTAGCTGCCTTAATCGCTGCAAGTACTTGCGCTTTTTCTTCTGGCGTCAAGTTTGCTGCATCTGCAACGACAAACTTAGTCGTTGGATCTACACCTGGGTATTTCTCAGCCAATTTACCTTGTTTCAGACGGAAGCGGCTTCCCTCAGAACGGTTTCCAACTACATCTTCTGCGACAATGGCACGAGTAACGTGTTGACCTTCAGTATGTTGAAGATCAGCCTTAATTGTTCCTTCTTGTACAACTGTTGCCGGTGATGTTGCCGTAGCTGGTGTAACTGTTGTAATATTATTTGGATTAGCAATTCCCCAAGTACTATGTAGGACGTTATCTGTTGCTGATGCTGTGTTTGAACCTTGTCTTACGACAGTATTCGCAATCTTACTACTGTTATCTGTGAACTTGGTTGTAAAGCGGAGTTTATCACCTGCATAGAAGGTATGTGTCACGAGACCACTTGCATCTGTAGACTTCGGTACAGCATTCCATGTTTTCGTCTTTTCATCCCAGACTTCTACAACTGTATCCTGAGCTACTGGAGCTTCCGTTTCACGAGTAATCGTTCCAGTTGCTGTTGCAGAGGTCAATACCTTATCTGTATTATCGCTAGGATCACGACGTGTAACTGCCTGATTAACAGTGATATCCCCTACAGGAAGAAGACCATTATTAGCTGCATAGACTGGTTGTAAGTCAGTAGCATCAAAGGTTACACTTGTAGCGTTAGGTCCAGCTGTCTTAGTGATTGTTTTACCAGCAATTGTAAGGTTAACTGTTGCACCTGGAACAACATTATTAATCTGAATAGATTGATTTGGCAAACCACCTTTTTCAGAGATTGTATTTTCTACGATAACCGGTGTCTTAGGATTGACTTTCACTAGAACCTTCACTTCTCTATCTACTGGAAGTGTATGCACTGTATTACTTGAGTCACCCGGCAATGTCATACTTATTCGATGGATAGAAAAACCAGGATTTGCAACAGTTGTGTTATCTGGTTTTTCTCCATTGTGCCACACGAATGTCGTACCCTCTGGTACCTCTGTACGACCATCTGTAGGTTTTGTAGCATCTTTTGGTGTTTCCACTATTGAACCCAGACCAGCAAGATCTCCTTGGGTTGTTTCAAACACATCTTTTGCTTTAGTATACTCATAAACGGCATAATCCCATTGCGTTGAAGTTGTCAAGGCAGGATTGTCTGCAGATACTGCACCGAAACGACCAGTTGGATAGGTAGCATTCAATGTGTATCTTGTCTTGTGTGTTTGGTTTTCAGGATCTTTATCTTCTGTATGCCAAACTGAACTAAAGGTTGGATTGTTTCCTGTAGACTTACGTTCAGCACCCTCATTGTTTAGGCGGTATGAGTACTCCCATTTCATAGGAATATCAGGGTTGTTGAAACCTGTGTTAACCCCCATATTTGTATAAACTGAAGTATGTCCACCAATACGGTTATAGTTCTTGAAGGCATGGAAGTTACCTGTTTGACTGTTATTTGTCTTAGTTTCTAGTTTTGGATAGACTTGGTAAGTGTAGGTCAAGTCTTTTGTTGAACGATCTGGGTAAGTGATGGTAAGGACTGCTGTTTTCCCTGAACCAACATCACCTGTCGTTGGTGCTGTTTTCCATGTGACTTTAGCTGTTTCTGGAATAGTACCATTGACAAAGTCTCTCGGAATTAAGTTCGCAACAGCTTCATCTTGAACCGCATAGAAGTTACCATTGTTCTTAGTTGTGACATTGTACTTGCTAGCTTGGTTTTGAACAGTGATGGTAATCCTTGTCGGATTCTTAGCATTTGAGTTTCCTAGTTTATCTTTAGCAACGATTGTTACTGGATAACTACCCGCCGGAGCTGTTGTTGTACCTGTGATTTTACCACTTGAATAGCTCAAACCTGCAGGAAGACCTGTAATCACAACACCATTTGTATCGGCAAGACCAACACCCGTATCCACAACTGTCAATGGAATATCCACGTGCTCACCTGTTGTAGCAGTACCATTTGTCGCTGTGATAACTGGAGCTTCTTTATCTACTACCAAACGAGTTGAGGATTCATCACTAGCACGATTATCCGACGTATAAGTGAATGCACTAAGCGTTGAACCATCCTTGGTCACTCTCTCTGGGAGACTTACGACACCAGTTGAAGGATTAATTGTCACACCTGCTGGCGTTTCATTCAAGGACCAGGTACCATTTGACGCTTTTCTAGCAATCAAGGTCTTGTTCGTTGAAGAACCTGTTGGTGTGTAGGTAACTTCCATTCGATTAACTGTGCTCTCAGATGTTTTAGGGGCAACAGTCACATCACCGTTTAGGAGAGGAGTAATATCTGGTCTACTTGGTTTTAATACAAATCCAACTCGAACTTCTCGTTCACTCGGTGTAAAGGTTGTTCGAGTTGTACTCGCTTCATCCTTTGTATCATCAGGGAAGGTAGCGATAGCATTGTAAGTCCATTTACCAGGGTTTGTATTAATTAAGTCTTCTCTAGTAGCATCTCCCCTTTGAGCATTTTTCCACTTATCGAAGTTCATTCCACCTGGGAAGTATTTATCATCCTCTAGGTTACCATTGCTTGTCGTTCCAATATAGTAGTGGGCATCTCCAAGCTTATCACCCATGTTTTTATAGACTTCACCATTAGCGTCCAAGTTTTTAGGAACAACATCAACAATACGGTACTTCATGTAACGAGTTACTTCAGTTGTTCCATCCGATACGACAACTTCAGCTATGTGAGTGCCAAGCGTTTGGTTATCATTTACTGTTCCATTAATCAGACGTCCAGAATACTGGTTGCTTTCTGTTCTACCAGTTTGCTCTGTAAAGCTTCCTGATGTCACACCACCTGGTAGATTTCTGACCTGCAATTTAGTCAACTTACCTGAGTTATCCCAAGCTTTAACGATTGGGTTAAAGGTAGCGCCACGAAAGACTGTAAAGAGCGGTGCATCCGATTCAGTAGGACGAGTTGTAGAAAGAGTTTTTCCTTGAACTGTTACATTCGGTGCAATATTATCACGAGCGTTAAACGGTACTGTAACTCTATCTGTTGAACCATCTGGGTAAGTAACTATAATATCACGTGTATGTTGACCTGCTGTCCAGTTTGTTGGTTCTGCATCAGCCCAAGCATAGGTTGTCTTAGTCCCAGCTGTTGTTCCGTTAGTTGGGAGACTTGAACGGTTGGCGATATAAGTTTCAGGATTATCAAAACGAACACGACCATCTGCTTTAATATCTACGTTTTGAGTAGCAGCTGTTGGTACGTACTTCTCTGCTTGCGCACGGTATTCAACTATGATTTTGGCAGCATTGCTATCATTTTTCGTACCATCATCATTTGTCAAACCAACGTGGTCATAACCTGCTACATAACGAGTCCATGAACCTGAATTACCTGTATAGGCTTTTCCGACATGACCGGTCAATTTCACAACACTTGGTTGTGTAGCTGTTGCATTATTTTCTTGACCAAGTCTGTTTTGATTTGTTGTGAAATTCATCACTGTTTGTTTTGAATTGTCAACAATATCATTTGTCTCAAATTTGCCACTAGGAGCTGTTGCATTCCCGTCATTGTCACGAACTTTGATCTTATCTAGTCGTTTAAGGTTATCCGTCAACTTGATATCGACATCAATCTCTTCTTCACGATAAACGAGAATCTTACGAGGATTAGCAGTATCTACCTTAGCACCCTTGTTTGCTACGATTGTCGTAATCTTTGGCTTTTCTGTATCTGTAAAGCGAGCTGTGACGGTATTACTAAACTCAGATTCTACATAATTCTTCGTTGTATTTTTTTCAATATAAGAAGGTTGGTTCTCAATTTTCACCTTAGCCTTAAAGCTATCATTATTTGCCATTTGGACATTGCTAAAGGTAGCAACCCCTTGCGCATTGGCAGTAGTGCTCGTTAGTAAGGTATTATTTTTATAAAGTTCAACTTTTTTGTTTGGAGTTGCATTTGCTACCGTGATGGTTTGAGACGATACGTTTTCTTGTAAAGTTGTTGTGATTTCTGGAGTTTTTGGTTTTACAACAAACTTAACTGGTGTATTTAGCGTTCCTTCATTATTAGGGAAGACACGACGGATGTTGTATTCAAAGACTCCCGGAGTACGACCAATTTGATTTTTTGCAACAAGGTTATTTCCCTGATAAAACTCTATCTTAGTGCCATCTGGTCCTTTTTTACCAGAAAAGTCTTGGGTACCTGGATGTACTAAGTACTGGTTAGGGTCAACATAGGCTTGGTTTGGATCATTATTTGAGTACCACCATTTCAATCCAGCCTTATTAAACTCAGATGTATTATATGGTGCATCAACCTGATTTACGATATATGTTCCACCATCACGTGCTACAAACGGATAGGCCTGCTGCACTGTCAATTTCAATGGGTTCTTATGAGCTGCAGAACCTGCCCAAGATGTGGCTTGTGTCCCCTGACCATAGAGGAAGGTCATATCTCTCAACTGAGCATTTGTAACATTGGTAGGAACCGTTGTTTCAAAACGCATCACAGAAACACGTCCTGAATCCCCTACATCAACGTGCTTATATATCGTTCTAGGATCATTGCTCCAGATAATCTTGTCTTTAACATGTTGTTCCCAAAGAGTTTTGTAAACTCCTCCCCAACTCTGTGTACTGTAAGCGGCAACCTTTTTGAGCAGGTTATATTGCTGGTCTCCATTATTAAGCGAAACCTTGTCAAAATTACGGATTACTTCGACAGAACCATTTCTGTCATTATTTTTATACTCAGTAGGGAATTCTGCAGGATTATTAGATACAGGCAGATTTGCAAAATCAGCATTCGCTTGTCCTGTCACTCGTCTAGTATATGTCGTTCTATAGATTTCAGTCGGCATATTGACTTCAGTTGGAATCTGGAACCACTGCGTATTTTGCGTTCTATTCATTGTTTGGGCAGGGTTGGTCATGACTGTCCAGACGATAGACGTTACTTTCCCGTTGCTATCAAACTTAGGAGTGGCTTTCATAAAGGTCTCGTGTTCGACACGAGCCTTCACACTGTCACTCTCACCAGAAGTCAAGTAGGTTACCTTTTCCCCGTTACCACGATCCTCTACAAAATGGTTAATAGCATTACTTCCGAGCTGTGGGTTACGAGCTAGCAAATGCACTCCCCGCGCCATTTGCTTACCATTGAGATGGCTACGTTTACCATTGTGGGCACGTAGCACAGCGTTGACGATTGAGTTTTGCGCAGATGTAGCTTGCTTGATAACATCTGTCAAGTCAGCATTTGGAGTTTTCAATGCTTCTTCGATAGCTGTTACAGCAGCATTCACCTTAGCAACCGCTGCTTCTGTATTTGGCAGACCGATAGACTTAGCGAGGTATTCACCCATAGTCGCTGAGATTTTAGATAGACGTTTGCGGTCTTCTTGCGCTTTCTTGTTGCTCTCAGCAGATACAGTAGTCGCTACGGCAGCTGTTGTCGTTGTATCCACCAAACTTGAAGTCGTTGATGTGATTTGGCTCAAACGAGTTTCAACTGCTTGTAGAGATGCGAGGCT
>CAJNBX010000022.1 GCA_905221115.1 bacterium | reverse complement strand
AAAGGCACGCAAGAACCCGGACATGAAGGTGAAGCAGCAGTTCGCGAGGAAGAACCAGTCTACACAGAACCGTTAGCAACGAAAGGCACGCAAGAACCAGGTCATGAGGGCGAAGCGGTAGTGCAACCGGAGTTACCCGAGAACACTGACCCAGTAGCGACGAAAGGCACGCAAGAACCCGGACATGAAGGTGAAGCTGTAGTCCGCGAAGAAACACCAGAGTATACTAAACCACTCGAAACTAAAGGTACGCAAGAACTAGGTCATGAAGGCGAAGCGGCAGCGCAACCGGAGTTACCAGAGTATAAAGTTTCAGAAGAGAAAAAAGGCACACAAGAACCGGGTCATGAGGGCGAAGCTACAGTCCGTGAAGAATCTCCAGCTTACACAGAACCGTTAGCAACGAAAGGCACGCAAGAACCGGGTCATGAGGGCGAAGCCGCAGTCCGCGAAGAAGAACCAGTCTACACAGAACTGTTAGCAACGAAAGGTACGCAAGAACTGGGTCATGAGGGTGAAGCCGCAGTCCGCGAAGAATCTCCAGCCTACACAGAACCGTTAGCAACGAAAGGCACGCAAGAACCGGGTCATGAAGGCGAAGTGGTAGTGCAACCGGAGTTGCCAGAGTACACTGACCCAGTAGCGACAAAAGGCACGCAAGAACCGGGTCATGAAGGTGAAGCGGCAGTGCAACCGGAGTTACCCGAGAACACTGACCCAGTAGCGACAAAAGGCACGCAAGAACCGGGTCATGAGGGCGAAGCGGTAGTGCAACCGGAGTTGCCAGAGAACACTGATCCAGTAGCGACAAAAGGCACGCAAGAACCGGGTCATGAGGGCGAAGCCGCAGTGCAATCGGAGTTGCCAGAGTACACTGATCCAGTAGCGACAAAAGGCACGCAAGAGCCCGGTCACGAAGGTGAAGCCGCAGTCCGCGAAGAAACACCAGAGTATACTAAACCACTAGAAACCAAAGGTACGCAAGAACCCGGACATGAAGGTGAAGCAGCAGTAACAGAAGAACTTCCGGCTTTAGAAGTTACTACAAGAAATAGAACGGAAACAGAAAATATTCCTTATACAACAGAAGAAATTCAAGATCCAACACTTCTGAAAAATCGTCGTGAAACTGAACGACAAGGTCAAGCAGGAACACGTACAATTCAATATGAGGATTACATCGTAGATGGTAATGTCGTAGAAACTAAAGAACTATCACGAACTGAAGTACCTCCGGTAAAACAAATCGTTAAAGTAGGAACACTAGTCAAAGTTAAACCTACAGTAGAAATTGCCAACTTAACAAAAGCTGAGAACAAAAAATCGATAACTGTAAGTTATAACTTAACAGACTCTACATCAGCGTATGTCTCTGCCAAAGCGCAAATTTTCCAAGGTGACCAGCTGATTAAAGAGGTGGATATAGAAAATCCTGCCAAAAAGCAGGTGATATCAGGTTTAAACTACTACACACCTTACACACTAAAAACACGTTTAACTTATAATCTAGGCGAAAACGATGAACAAAGCACAGAAACATCAACTCAAGCTTTCCAATTAGATTATAAGAAAATAGAAATTAAAGATATTGATTCAGTGGAACTATACGGCAAAGAAAATGACCGTTATCGTAGATATTTAAGTCTAAGTGAAGCACCGACTGATACGGCTAAATACTTTGTAAAAGTGAAATCAGATCGCTTCAAAGAAATGTACCTACCTGTAAAATCTATTACAGAAAATACGGATGGAACGTATAAAGTGACGGCAGCTGTTGATCAACTTGTAGAAGAAGGTACAGAAGGTTACAAAGATGACTATACATTCAATGTAGCAAAATCTAAAGCGGAGCAACCAGGAGTATATACATCGTTCAAACAACTTGTAACAGCAATGAAAAGCAACTTAGCAGGTGTATATAAATTAGCTGCAGATATGTCAGCTGATGAAGTAGGACTACCAGAAAATCAAACAAGTTACATAACAGGAGAATTCACAGGAACGTTAGTAGGAGCAGAAGGAAGTAAAGCATATGCTATATACGACCTGAAAAAACCACTATTCGATACATTAAAAAATGCAACTGTAAAAGATTTAGATCTAAAAAATACACAAGTGGATAGCAAAGAAAATGCTGCAGCAGTAGCAAAAACAGCAAATAATGCTAATATCAGTAATGTAGCTGTAGAAGGTAAAGTGTCAGGTAGAAAATCAGTTGCAGGATTAGTAGTAGATGCAACAAATACAAGAATAGAAAACAGCTCATTCAGCGGAAAACTAGTCGCCAACCACGCAGATAACAATGCAAATTACGCAGGAGGAATCGTCGGTAAATTAACTGGTGGAAATGCCAAAGTTGATAAATCGAAAGTAGATGCCGTAATCTCTACAGTAGCACGCAACAATAACCAGACAGCAGGAGGAATCGTTGGTAAACTAGAAAGTGGAGCGTTGGTGACACGTTCTGTAACAACAGGTAAAATCCTAAATGGACAAGGATATCCAAGAGTTGGGGGGATAGTTGGATCTACCTATCCAAGAGGTCGTGTGGACAATGTAGTCAGCAATATGATTGTTGGTGATGGATATGCCACTACAGGAGACCAATTTGGTAGTGCAGACGTGAAGAATGTTATTACTTCTGTCGAAAACAAAAAACAAGATAACTTCGTTCAAAAAGTAACTAAAGAAGAAGCGGATGCTAAGATTGCTTCTTACGGAATAACAGTAACTCTTGATGATACGGGGCAAGACCTAAAAGCAAACTCAAAAGAAATTGACTATACAACATTGAGTAAAGCTCAAGCAGAAAGAAGAGTAGCCTATAACAATATTGAAAAACTAATGCCATTTTATAACAAGGAATTAGTTGTTCACTATGGTAATAAAGTAGCTCCAACGGATAAACTTTATACAACAGAATTGCTTGATGTCGTACCGATGAACGGAAATGAAGTAGTAACGGATATTAATAATAAGAAAAATTCAATCAATAGAGTTATGTTACACTACAAAGACAACACGGTAGAGTACTTAGATGTAACATTCAAAGAAAACTTCGCAAACAGCCAAGTAGTCGAATACAATGTCGCAGACAAAGGATACATATTCACACCAGAAGAATTTGTCTCAGATTATACAGCGATAACGAATAATGTACTAAGCGACTTGCAGAATGTAACATTCAGCTCAGAAGCGACTAAGAAAGTACTAGGAGCGGCAGACGATGCAGCATTAGATAACTTATACTTAGATAGAGAATTTGAGGAAGTTAGAGCTAATATTGGAGAGCACTTAAGAAAAGTATTAGCGATGGATAAATCCATCAACACTACGGGAGATGGTGTAGTTGAGTATGTAAGTGAGAAAATCAAACATAACAAAGAAGCCTTCATGCTGGGGCTTACTTACATGAACCGTTGGTACAATATTAATTATGATAGTCTGAATACAAAAGATTTATCAGTGTACAAATTTGACTTTAACGGAAATAATGAAGCTTCAACGCTAGACACTATCATCGCTTTAGGAAATAGCGGACTAGAAAACCTACGAGGACCAAATACGACAGGGCTATATGCGAGCACACTTGCACCACTTAAGGGAGAAGATTCAGTCTTTGACTTCGTAGAAGCCTATAGAAAACTATTCTTACCAAACAAAACCAATAACCAGTGGTTGAAAGACAATACAAAAGCCTACATAGTAGAGGCGACATCAGATATAGAAGAAGTTCGTGAAAAACAAGTATCACCAACGGCTGATAAGAAATACTCAATAGGAGTATATGATAGAATATCAGCACCAAGTTGGGGATATAAGAGTATGTTGCTGCCACTATTAACGATGAAAGAAGAAAGTCTGTATGCAATATCTACGCTATCAACATTAGCCTTCGGTAGCTATGAACGTTATCGAGACAGAGGAGCTGATGGAGCGATTCTCTCAGGAGATGCCTTGAAACAATATGTTCGTGGAAAAGTAGATCAATCTGCAAAATGGCAAAGAGATCATTATGATATCTGGTATAAAGTTCTAGCACCAGAATTTAAAGAAAGATTATACCGTGCAGTGCCGGTAACAGATGCATTTGAGGTAAAAGATACAAATGGTAGAGGCTACTGGGCAACATTATCAGACAAAAACATAGACTCTATCTATAGTTTCTTCGGACCAGCAGGTAAATACCATACACCAAGACCGAATGCAGGAGCTTATGCAACAGGAGTAGAGGCCTACTTTGTAAGTGATAGACTGTTAGACCAATATGGAACATCGGTTTATAGTCATGAGATGGTGCATAACTCAGATGGAAGAGTCTACTTCGAAGGAAACGAGCGACGTGAAGGACTGGGAGCAGAACTATATGCACTAGGACTACTTCAATCAGCAGACAGTGTAGATAAAGATGCAATAGTATTAAACACAATCTTTAAAGGAGATAAAGACTCAAGAACTCGTTTGCACACATACGATCCAACAGCAAGATTCACTTCTGAAGAAGAAATTCAACACTACTTACACGGAATGTATGATGTGCTATACACGCTTGATGCGATGGAAGCCAAGGCAGTATTAACTCAATCTGACACGGTTAAGAAACAATGGTTTAGAAAAATAGAGAACTACTATGTGCGTGATGATAGATATAACAAGGATACACACGCAGGAAACAAGGTTCGTCCATTAACCGATGAAGAAGTAGCAAGATTAAAAACGTTAGACTCATTAATCGAAAATGACATCATCAATAGACGTGCTTATCAAAATGAAGCTCAATACGGAAGAAACGGATATTACACAATAAGTATGTTCTCACCTATCTATGCAGGACTAAGCAATCCAAACGGTGCACCAGGGGATGTCATGTTTAGAAAAACAGCATTTGAATTATATGCGGAAAAAGGATATCACAAAGGATTCCTGCCGTATGTTTCTAACCAATACGGAGCAGATGCACTTGCAGAAGGAAGTAAAACATATTCAAGTTGGTACAAACGAGATGTTGCTTTAGTTACAGATAGTTTAGTATTGAGAAAAGTATTTGATAATCACTATACAAACTGGGTAGAATTCAAAAAAGATATGTTCAATCAACGTATCAATAAACAGGCAAACTTGAAGCCAATTACTATTCAATATGAACTCGATAAGCCGAACAGCACAAAAGAAGTAACCATTTCATCAGCACAAGAAATGCAAGCTTTAATTGATGCGGCAGTAGCACAAGATGTTAAAAATCTTAAACGTGCAACAGAAAATGTTCCATCAAGTTGGGTTCACTTACTGAAACAGAAAATCTATAATGCCTACCTACGTAGCACAGATGATTTCAGAGAATCTATTTATAAATAAGATTGTAAAGTTTTATTGTTGAATAGTGTTTCTTGTAAGAATGAGGAGTCAGATGACCAATCTACTCCTTTTTCTTATGGAGTGATATTGAGATTTGATTGAATGCAGATTGCAGGAATCATCTTCCGCTTACTAACGACTAATGGTGACAAGATGTATCTCAATCCCACAGAAAATGTTGATTTGATGAATGATTTTGCTAGTCTAGTAAAATAAATACAAAACAATCCTAGAAGTGATTTTCTGGGGTTGTTTTTTGCTGAGTGGGAGGCTTCGAGTTGTCTGGCTTGACTTTCTTGATGGAAATTATATAATAGTTGTAATAAAAACTATTACAACCAGAAAAGAGGAGACATCCTATGACCTATGAATACAAGAGTCACATTTATTTAGTAGAGGCAGTTTTAAATGTAAAGGATTTGGTCAGTCAAACAGCCTTTTATCAGCAGATTATTGGTTTAGAAATCTTATCTCAAACGGATACAGAGGCCGTTCTAGGCCTTGGTGGAAAAGCCTTGGTACACTTGATTCAAGCACAAGAGAGTGGTGACGTAAGGGAACATTATGGCCTTTACCATCTGGCTATTCTCTTGCCGACACGAAAGGCTTTGGCTGATATCTTGAAACACCTGACAGATTTACAGATTCCTCTTGTGGGCGGTGCAGACCATGGTTATAGTGAGGCTCTTTACTTGGAAGATTTGGAGGGAAATGGCATTGAACTCTATCGAGATAAGCCGGTTTCCACATGGGATATTCGAGAAGATGGACGCATTATCGGTGTGACGGAGGCTCTTGCGGCGCAGGATATCTATGAGTTGGGGGAAAGAGTAGAGCCCTTTACTTTAGCCGAGGGTACGAGAATGGGGCATATCCATTTGTCCGTCAAGGATAGTCGAAAGTCCAGCCAGTTTTATCAAAAGGTGTTAGGACTAGAGGATAAATTCAGTGTGCCTAGCGCTAGTTGGATTGCAGCTGGGGACTATCATCATCATTTGGCAGTCAACGAATGGGGAGGAAAAGGTCTGGCTCCGCGTAAGCAAGACTTGCCAGGTTTGGCCTACTATGTCATCGAAGTCGCACATAAAGAAGAACTGTTAACGATTGCGCAACGAGCACAAGAAGTTGATGCACCAATCAAGTGGCTGACATCAAGCCAGTTGGAAATCACAGACCCAGATGGAATAGTGACTCGTGTTCGCTTAGATAGATAAAACTAGGAATTTCTATCAAGTTATCAGCATGGGTAATTTGCCTTTTGAAAAGTCTTTGATAACAGAACTGCGTGAGACGGATGGACGAGAATTTTGACAAAGAAGCTGATTAGAGATATAATGAAGAAAAATTGAGCAAGGAAAAAGAAATGACAAACTCAAAGTATATTACTCGTTTGAAACGTTCAGAGGGCCAGTTGCGTGGAATTCAGAAGATGATTGAAGAAGATCGTGACTGTGCTGATATTGTGACGCAACTGACAGCCGTGAAATCTAGTGTGGAGCGCGTGATTGAGATGATAATTACCGAAAACCTTACTGAATGTATCAATCAGCCACTAGCTGATCCTGAAGCTCAAAAGGAACGTCTAGAAAAGGCTATCCGCTACTTGATTAAACGGAAATAAATGAATGTTTTGAGACGATATTTGCAAAGGTCTATCTACTATTAGAATAGTTTAATGTGAATCAAGAGAGGCTGGAAAAAGTCTTTGAAATCAGAAAAACGCATAGTATCCAGTTTTGAAAGCCTTGATACTATGCGTTTTATTATGTGACTATTAGTCTGTCTCGCTCCGTTAGGTGCGAGACAAAAAAACCACCCGCTATGCGGGTGCGCGTCGAAGGTTATACCCAAAAAACTCCGAACGCGATACAATAAAGGTGTTCAAGCCAATTGTAAAGCGAAAGGAGAAAAATATGGCACAAAAGGCTCATAGTTTATCGCACACAAAGTGGCACTGTAAGTATCACATTGTGTTCACCCCTAAGTATAGACGAAAAGTCATCTATAATCAATATCGAAGCAGTTTAGGCGAAATATTTCATCGCTTGTGTAGTTATAAAGGAGTTGAAATTATCGAGGGTCACTTAATGCCAGACCATGTACACATGTTAGTAAGTATTCCACCAAGGATAAGTGTCTCGAGTTTCATGGGTTATTTAAAAGGAAAAAGTGCACTCATGATGTTTGACAAACACGCCAATCTCAAGTACAAGTTTGGGAATCGGCATTTCTGGGCGGAAGGTTATTATGTGAGTACAGTAGGGCTTAATGAAGCCACAATTAAGAAATATATTCAAGATTAAAGAAATTATCCAGTGGATGATTTCTTCACGAGTATGAAAATTTGAGAACGAGTAAAGCATGATATAGCACTAGATAAATTGAGTGTAAAAGAATATGAGGATCCCTTTAGGGGTAGTGGTAAGTAATACTAAAGCCTCTTTGAGAGGCAAGTGACGAGTCAAGAGCAATAAGGCTTGAACAACGTGAAAGCCAGCGTCTTTAGGCGCTGGCTGGTAATTTGGGCTTATAGCCCTGGGACAAACCACCCGTTTGACGGGTGGTCATGATTGTGGGGAGATTTATACTCTTCGAAAATCTCTTCAAACCACGTCAGCTTCACCTTGCCGTAGAAATATGTTCCTGACTTTGTCAGTCTTATCTACAACCTCAAAACAGTGTTTTGAGCAGTCTGCGGCTAGCTTTCTAGTTTGCACTTTGATTTTCATTGAGTATTACTTCATTTTCTCCTGAAATTGAGTTTTTTGCCCAGCTCCTCTTGATTATTCTACTTGACCGGGCCAAGCATTCATACCACCTTCTACATTGATAACGGTGAGGCCTTGGGAGCTGAGAAATTGGCAGGCAGAGGCAGAACGTACTCCACCTTGACAGATGACATGGTATTCATGGTCAGGCTTGAGTTCTTTGTATCCTTGTTCCAAGGTACTTAACGGAAGATTTTTGGCACCTGGTGCATGTCCTGCTTGGAATTCATGTACTTCACGGACATCGATAAGCTCTAGATTTTCATTTTGATATTTTTCATAAAAGTCAGCCATGCTGATATTAGTTTCCATATTCTACTCCTTCTGGCTTAGCCATTTTGTATAGTGAATAAGCGCCGTTAAGGTTTTGGACGGTAAATCCTGCTTGTTTGAGGATACGCTCTGCGATATAGCTGCGCAAACCACTGTGGCAGCTAACGATGTAGGCTTGGTTCTTGTCCAGTTCGTCCAAGCGTTCCCGTAGTTCGTTTAGGGGGATGTGGATGGTGTCGACTTTGAGTCTACCACTCTGAAATTCGCCACTTGTCCGCACATCTAGGAATTTCTTACCCTTAGCCAGTTCGTCTTCGAGCTGGTACCATTGAACATTGTCGCTGAGACCTTCGATAAGGTTTAAGGCTGCGTAGCCCAGCATATTGACTGTATCCTTGGCCGAGCCAAATGGTGGCGCATAGGTGAACTCCAATTCTGGCAAGTCAAAGACGGTGAGATTTCCCTTGATAGCAGTTGATAGGATATCGATTCGCTTGTCAACACCTTTCTTCCCAACTCCTTGGGCACCATAGATTTTTCCAGTGTTTGGGTCAAAGAGGAGCTTCAAGGTCATATCAGTAGCGCCTGGATAATAACTAGCGTGGTCTTTCCCACTGACATGAAGGGCCTTGTAAGGAAGTTGATTCATGCTAAGGATACGCTCGCTGAGACCAGTCGAAGCAGCTGTCATATCAAAGGCACGAACGATAGTAGTGCCGATACTGCCCTTGTTTGTACGTTCTAGTCCTGCGATGACGTCTGCCACTTGGCGTCCCTGACGATTGGCAGGAGAAGCGAGAGAGATGAGAGCGTCTTGGCCCGTAATCTCTTGCTTGACGACGATGGCATCCCCAACTGCAAAAATATCTTTTTGACTGGTTTCGTAATGTTCATCTACAAGAATCCCACCTCTAAGTCCCAGTTCAATCCCCGCAGTTTTGGCCAGTCCGTTTTCAGGTTCAACACCGACAGAAAGGATGGTGAGGTCAGAAGTGATCTTTTGACCGTTTTCGAGAACGATGACTTTTCCTTGCTCTTCAAATCGAGTTGCAGACTGAGAAGTGATAACGCGAACGCTGTTTTTAACCAATTCTGCTTGGACAAAGGCTGCCATTTCTTGATCTAATGATGGTAAAACATGGGGTGCTTTCTCAACAATAGTAACTTGCAATCCACGTTTCGCCAGGTTTTCAGCCATTTCAAGCCCGATAAAGCCTGCGCCGATAACGACAGCTTCTTTTGGATAATTGTCCAAGGCTGCCATAATTTCATCGAGATCGGGAACATTGCGGAGCGTGTAGGCATTCTTAGCTTCTGCCAAACCTTCAATGGCAGGAACAAATGGTTTAGCTCCTGGGGAGAGGATCAACTTGTTGTAGCTTTCTGTGAATTCCTGCCCATCATGTCGTACCGTCACAGTGTGTTCTTCTGGCGAAATCTGGATGACCTCGTGAAATGGTCGCACATCGAGATTAAAGCGTGCTTTGAGCCTTTCAGGAGTTTGGACCAATAAACTATCACGGTTTGCAATTTCTCCTGAAACATAGTAAGGAAGCCCGCAGTTTGCAAAGGAAACAAAGGGATCTTTCTCAAAAATAGTGATTTCAGCGTCTTCCATGAGACGTCTGAGACGGGTTGCTGCTGACATTCCGCCTGCAACTCCCCCGACAATGATAATTTTCATTGATTTTCTCCTTTATGCTTCTAGATGACTTTTCCTGTCCAAGAGCTCATACCGCCTCGGACATTGATGACATCGTAGCCTTTTTTCTTTAGCTTTTTAGCAGCCATCTTACTACGCACACCAGAATGACAAATGACATAGAGTGTTTCTTTTGTTGTTGGTGTGTAGGAACCAATTTCGGTCAGAGGAACATTTTTGGCATTTTTGATATGACCTCTACGAAATTCCATCGGCGTCCGAACATCCAGTAGCTGAATTGGTTCCTTGAGTTTAGCTTCTAACTCGCTGGTAGAAATACTGTCAATTTTTGTAAATAAGTGAAACATAGGCACCTCCAAATATACCCTTATGGGGTATATTAAACCATGAAGTCAAGTTTTTGTCAAGCAAGTTGTTTTGACTTGGTGAAGATTGGTTGC
The DNA here is from genome assembly GCA_905221115.1 of bacterium. Taxonomy (GTDB): domain Bacteria; phylum Bacillota; class Bacilli; order Lactobacillales; family Streptococcaceae; genus Streptococcus. Next base: position 8,432 of record CAJNBX010000022.1, on the reverse strand, counting down.
GATTGTATTGTTTTTCTCCTCGGTTCCTCAGCTTCCTCCTTGACATTCGGTCCGCTTTTGATACAATAGTACAAAATTAGAGGAGGTATTCTATGATTCAAAAACACGCTATTCCTATTTTAGAGTTTGATGATAATCCTGAGGCAGTCATTATGCCGAATCATGAAGGCTTGGATTTAAAGTTACCAAAGAAGTGCATCTATGCCTTTTTGGGTGAGGAGATTGATCGCTATGCAAAGGAAGTAGGGGCGGACTGTGTCGGCGAATTTGTTTCTGCCACCAAGACCTATCCAGTCTATGTCATCAACTACAAGGGCGAGGAGGTCTGTCTGGCTCAGGCTCCTGTTGGTTCAGCTCCAGCAGCTCAGTTTGTGGATTGGTTGATTGGCTATGGTGTGGAGCAGATTATCTCTACAGGTACCTGTGGTGTGTTGGCTGATATAGAAGAAAATGCCTTTCTAGTCCCTGTTCGCGCTCTGAGAGATGAAGGAACTAGTTATCACTATGTGGCACCTTCTCGTTATATGGAAATGCAGGCAGAGGCTATTACTGCTATTGAGCAAGTTTTGGAGGCCAGAGGGATTTCCTATGAAGAAGTCATGACCTGGACGACAGACGGTTTTTACCGAGAAACGGCTGAAAAGGTATCTTATCGTAAGGAAGAAGGCTGTGCTGTTGTGGAGATGGAGTGTTCTGCGCTTGCGGCAGTAGCTCAACTGCGTGGGGTTCTCTGGGGTGAATTGTTGTTCACAGCTGATTCCTTAGCAGACTTGGACCGGTACGACAGTCGTGATTGGGGTTCAGAAGCTTTCGAGAAGGCTTTGGAACTCTGTCTTGAGATAGTCTCTCAGTTCTAGCTCATCTCCTACTTTTTATGGTACAATGGATGTATGTTATTTAAATTATTTGTGAAAAAAATTGAAAGAGACTTGGGCGGACTTTCGCCAGCTCGTCGGATTTTTCTGAGTTTCGCTGGAGTTATTTTTATAGGTTCTCTTCTTTTGAGTTTGCCTTTTGTTCAGGCAAGTGGTTCGCAGGCTACTTATTTTGATCATCTTTTTACGACGGTGTCCATGGTCTGTGTGACTGGCCTTTTTACGCAACCGGTGGCTACTACCTATAATGTCTGGGGGCAGTTGATTTGTATGCTCTTGATACAGATTGGTGGTCTGGGGCTCATGACCTTTATCGGGGTCTTTTATATTCAGGGTAAGCAAAAGCTCAGTCTTCGCAGTCGCGAAACCATTCAGGAGAGTTTTAGTTACGGGGAGACTCGCTCGCTAAAGGCCTTTATGCGGTCTATCTTTTTGACGACTTTTCTGGTGGAGGGCTTGGGTGCCTTTCTACTAAGTTTCCGTTTTATTCCTGAGTTTGGTTGGGGACGGGGCATTTTTACCTCTATCTTTTTAGCCATTTCAGCCTTTTGTAATGCTGGTTTTGATAATTTTGGCAGTAGCAGTTTAGTGGCTTTTCAGACGGATCCCTTGATTAATCTAGTCATTGCTGGCTTGATTATCACAGGTGGTCTTGGCTTTATGGTCTGGTTTGACTTGGCAACTCAGTTTGACAAGAAGAAAAAACGCCGTCTGCGTTTCCACACCAAGTTGGTCCTCTTCTTGACTGCAGGAATTTTGCTGTTTGGGACAGTATCCACACTCTTTACGGAGTGGCACAATCCAGGAACCATTAGCAATCTCAGTGTTCCAGAGAAAGTGCTAGTCAGCTTTTTCCAAACCGTCAGCATGAGAACAGCTGGCTTTGCCTCTATTGATTACACTCAAGCTCGGCCTGTGACCTTGTTTATCTATATCCTACAGATGTTTCTCGGAGGAGCGCCTGGAGGGACGGCTGGGGGTCTCAAGATTACGACTTTCTTTGTCTTATTGGTCTTTGCGCGTAGTGAATTGTTGGGCTTACCTCATGCTAATGTTGCGCAGAGAACCATTGAGGCTCGAACAGTCCAAAAATCCTTTAGTGTCTTCATTATCTTTTTGATGACCTTCTTGTTGGGCTTGATGTTGTTGGGAATTACGGCAGAAGGAACACCGCGATTTATCTACCTCATGTTTGAGACCATTTCAGCTCTTGCGACAGTTGGGGTAACGGCAAATCTGACACCAGAATTGGGCAAGTTAGCTCTCAGCATTGTCATGGTGCTCATGTTTATTGGCCGTATCGGTCCCTTGACCTTGCTGGTTAGTCTAGCGGATTACCAGCCGGATAAGAAAGATTTGATTCAGTATATGAAAGCAGATATTAGTATTGGATAAGAAAGGAAGAACGATGTCAGATCGTACGATTGGAATTTTAGGTTTGGGGATTTTCGGGAGTAGTGTCCTGATGGCCCTTGCCAAGCAAGATATGAATATCATTGCCATTGATGACCACGCAGAGCACATCAATCAATTTGAGCCAGTTTTGGCGCGTGGAGTTGTGGGCGATATTACAGACGAGGAACTCCTCAGAACGGCAGGAATTGATACCTGTGATACGGTTGTAGTGGCAACAGGGGAAAATCTGGAGTCGAGTGTGCTTGCAGTTATGCATTGTAAGAGTTTAGGGGTACCAAGGGTTATTGCCAAGGTCAAAAGCCAGACAGCTAAGAAGGTACTGGAAAAAATCGGTGCCGACTCGGTGATTTCACCTGAGTATGAAATGGGGCAGTCTCTAGCGCAGACCATTCTCTTTCATAACAATGTTGATGTCTTTCAGCTGGATAAAAATGTCTCTATCGTGGAGATGAAAATTCCGAGTGTTTGGGCAGGTCAAAGCCTGAGTCAGCTGGATCTACGTGGCAAATATAACCTCAATGTCCTTGGATTTCGTGAACAAGAAAATTCACCCTTGGATGTCCAGTTTGGCCCTAATGATCTCTTGAAGGCAGATGCCTATATCTTGGCGGTCATTAACAACCAGTATCTAGATGACTTGGCAGAATTAAATTCGTAAGGAGGGGCATCCCCTCTTTTTTGATGTCCAAGATAGCAAATAGAGAGAGACATGTATTCCAGTAAAAGTCCTTCAAAAGCTGGACTTTATGGTAGAATAGAAAGAAGTGACAAGAGAGAGTAAGAAAAAATCAGTCCCCTAAAGGAGTAGATTATGAAGTTATTGTCTATCGCCATCCCTAGCTATAATGCCGCAGCCTATCTTCATTACTGTGTGGAATCGCTAGTGATTGGTGGTGAGCAAGTTGAGATTTTGATTATCAATGACGGATCTCAGGACCAGACTCAGGAAATAGCTGAGCGTTTAGCTAACAAGTATCCTAGCATTGTTAGAGCCATTTATCAGGAAAATAAAGGCCATGGCGGTGCTGTCAATCGCGGCTTGGCAGAGGCTTCTGGGCGTTATTTTAAAGTAGTTGACAGTGATGACTGGGTGGATCCTCGTGCCTACTTAAAAATTCTTGAAACCTTGCAGGAACTAGAGAGTGAGGGGCAGGAAGTTGATGCCTTTGTGACTAATTTTGTATATGAAAAGGAAGGTCAGTCTCGTAAGAAGAGTATGAGTTACGAGTCCGTCTTGCCTGTCCAGCAGATTTTTGGCTGGGATCAGGTTGGAAATTTCTCAAAAGGCCAGTATATCATGATGCACTCGCTGATTTACCGGACAGATTTGTTGCGAGCGAGCAAGTTCCAACTGCCTGAGCATACTTTTTATGTTGATAATCTCTTTGTCTTTACCCCCCTTCAGCAGGTCAAGACCATGTACTACCTGCCTGTCGATTTCTATCGTTATTTGATCGGGCGTGAGGACCAGTCTGTCAATGAGCAAGTGATGATTAAGCGTATTGACCAGCAACTCAAGGTCAATCGACTCTTGGTAGACCAGCTTGATTTATCCAAAGTGAGTCATCCCAAAATGCGAGAATATCTGCTGAATCATATTGAGATTACGACGGTGATTTCTAGTGCCCTGCTCAACCGAGCAGGCACAGCAGAGCATCTTGCCAAAAAACGGGAGCTGTGGACCTATATTCAACAGGAAAATCCAGAGGTCTTTCAGGCCATTCGCAAGACCATGCTCAGCCGTTTGACCAAACATTCAGTCTTGCCAGCTCGCAAACTTTCCAATGTCGTCTATCAAATCACCAAATCTGTTTATGGATTTAATTAATATAAGTATTTTATAAGAGGGATTTAAGAAAAATTTTAACTTTTTCTTAATCCTTTTTAATTTTAGGAGATTATACTAGAGTCATCAAATAAAGAAAAACTCTAAGGAGAATCCTATGAAATTCAATCCAAATCAAAGATATACTCGTTGGTCTATCCGCCGTCTTAGTGTCGGTGTTGCGTCAGTTGTTGTAGCCAGTGGCTTCTTTGTCCTAGTTGGGCAACCAAGTTCTGTGCGTGCCGATGTGGTCAATCCGACCCCTGCTCAAGTCGTACCAGATGCTACTTCGGTGAGTGAAAAGAGCGACTTACCAGTAGAACTTCTCAAAGAAGCAGTCGATACAGCTCTTCCTTCAGAACAGGTAGACTCAACACCTAAAGCAAGCTTGGATGCTACAAGCTCTCCAGAAAAAGTGGATGTTGCTGATAAAGACCAAGTGGTAGCGCCAAAAGAAGAAGTGCAAGCAAAACCAGAATCTAAGAAAGAAACAGAGGATGCGGTTAAACCTGCGACAAATCCTGCGCCTACAGTTGCTGGACAAGACCGTGAAGCAAATGAAGCTCAGCCAGCAACAACTCCAGCTGAAGTGCAAAAAGGCGTAGCCGACAATACCAAAGACACAGTAGACGTCCCAGCCACTTACTTGGATAAAGCTAATTTCCCAGGCCCATTCACAGCCGGTGTCAACCAAGTTATTCCATACGAGTTCTTCGCTGGTGACGGTATGTTGACTCGCCTTATCTTGAAAGCATCAGACAAGGCTCCGTGGTCAGACAATGGTTCAGCTAAAAATCCGGCTCTCCCACCAGTAGAGAAATTGGGCAAAGGTCTCTACTTCTACGAAGTAGATTTGGCAGGGACTCAAGGTAAATCAGACAAAGATTTGCTTGACCTCTTGAAACAAAACGGTACTCAAAGTTACAAGGCAACTATCAAGGTGTACGGTGCCAAAGATGGCAAGGCTGATTTGAGTAATCTCGTAGCGACAAAAGATTTGGATGTCAACTTGAATGGCTTGACCACCCCAGCTGAAGTCCAAAAAGGTGTGGCTGACAATACCAAAGACACAGTGGATGTTCCGGCTAGCTACCTTGATAAAGCCAACTTCCCAGGCCCATTCACAGCCGGTGTCAATCAAGTTATTCCATACGAATTCTTTGCCGGAGATGGTATGTTAACCCGCCTTATCTTGAAAGCATCAGACAAGGCTCCGTGGTCAGACAACGGTTCAGCTAAAAATCCCGCCCTTCCACCAGTAGAAAAATTGGGCAAAGGCCTCTACTTCTATGAAGTAGATTTGGCAGGAACTCAAGGTAAATCAGATAAAGAACTTCTAGACCTCTTGAAACAAAATGGAACTCACAGCTACAAGGCAACCATCAAAGTGTACGGTGCGAAAGACGGCAAGGCAGATTTGAGCAATCTCGTAGCGACAAAAGATTTGAATGTCAACTTGAATGGCTTGACTACTCCAGCTGAAGTCCAAAAAGGCGTGGCCGATAATACTAAAGACACAGTAGATGTCCCAGCTACTTACCTAGACAAAGCAAATTTCCCAGGCCCATTCACAGCTGGTGTCAACCAAGTTATCCCATATGAATTCTTCGCTGGTGACGGTATGTTAACCCGCCTTATCTTGAAAGCATCAGACAAGGCTCCATGGTCAGACAACGGTTCGGCTAAAAATCCTGCTCTTCCACCAGTAGAGAAATTAGGCAAAGGCCTTTACTTCTATGAAGTGGACTTGGCAGGTACTCAAGGAAAATCTGACAAAGAGCTTCTAGATTTCTTGAAACAAAACGGCACTCAAAGCTATAAAGCTACTATTAAAGTGTACGGTGCTAAAGATGGCAAGGCAGATTTGAGTAATCTCGTAGCGACAAAAGATTTGACAGTAAACTTGAATGGCCAACAGTCTCTGATTCCGATGCAGTCAGGTTTCGTCCCATCTTCTAATGGTTCAGCTATGCCGGCTCCAATGATGAATAGTCATCAAGATGTGTCTAAGATGAACGCTCAAATGCCTAGTGCCAATCAAGATGAGATGAAATCTAAAATGCCAGCTGCTAGTCAGGATAGGATGATGCCTAATAAAGAGCAGGACAAAACCATGAATGCTAGCCAGCCAATGGCAACACCAAGCATGAAACAAGATCAAGCTCCAGCAGCCTCAAGCCAAATGTCTGATGAAGGCAAGATGGCATCTACTAACAAGGTGTCAAGTCCGATGATGGCTGCTCAAATGAAAGACCAAAAAGGCATGCTTCCATATACTGGTGAAGCTCAAACATCAATGGCTACTCTTGGATTCTTTGGATTAGCTTTGGCCGGCCTGCTAGGCGGACTCAGTTTGAAAGCTAAAAAAGAGGAAAATGACTAGTCTAGTTACAGACTTTCTATCTAGGATTTGAAAAATCCAGATATCGATTAGAATGTTCGTAAAGCGATTAAAATAGTGTTATACTATTGTGGTATAGCACTGTTTTTTTCAAAGGAGAGACAGATGGGAAAGACAATTTTACTCGTTGACGACGAGGTAGAAATCACAGATATTCATCAACGCTATCTGGTTCAGGCAGGATATCAGGTTTTGGTGGCTCATGATGGAGTAGAGGCCTTAGAAATCTTCAAGCGAAAGCCGATTGATTTGATTATTACAGATATCATGATGCCTCGGATGGATGGTTATGATTTGATTAGTGAGGTTCAGTATCAATCTCCGGATCAGCCTTTTCTCTTTATCACGGCTAAAACCAGTGAGCAGGATAAAATTTACGGCCTAAGCTTGGGGGCAGACGACTTTATTGCCAAGCCCTTTAGCCCTCGTGAGCTGGTTTTGCGTGTCCACAATATCTTGCGTCGCCTTCATCGTGGAGGTGAGACAGAAGTCGTCAGTCTCGGGGATTTACGGATGAATCACGGTAGTCATGAGGTCCAAGTCGGAGATGTGGCGCTTGATTTGACCGTCAAATCCTTCGAACTTCTATGGCTTTTAGCCAGCAATCCAGAGCGGGTTTTCTCTAAGACAGACCTCTATGAAAAGGTCTGGCAGGAAGACTATGTGGATGACACCAATACCTTGAATGTTCATATTCATGCTCTTCGACAGGAGTTGGCTAAACATGCTAGTGCAGAAACACCGACCATCAAAACCGTCTGGGGCTTGGGCTACAAAATTGAGAAAGCACGAGGTAGTCAATGAAATTAAAAAGTTATATTTTAGTGGGGTATGTCATTTCAACACTCCTAACGATTATCGTGGTTTTTTGGGCCATCCAGCGCATGCTAATTGAAGAAAGAGAAATTTATTTCCTAGTGGGTATGACTCTCGTGGCTAGTTTTGTCGGTGCTGGGATTAGTCTCTTTCTCCTATCGCCGGTCTTTACTTCATTGGGCAAACTCAAGGAACATGCCAAGCGGGTAGCGGACAAGGACTTTCCATCAAATCTAGAGGTTCAAGGTCCTGTAGAATTTCAACAATTAGGCCAAGCTTTTAATGAAATGTCCCATGATTTGCAAGCTACTTTTGATTCCTTGGAAGAAAGCGAACGAGAAAAGGGTTTGATGATTGCCCAGCTATCGCATGATATCAAGACCCCCATTACTTCGATTCAAGCGACGGTAGAAGGGATTTTAGATGGAGTTATCAAGGAGTCGGAGCAAACTCATTATCTAGCAACCATTGGGCGCCAGACCGAAAGACTCAATAAACTGGTTGAGGAGTTGAATTTTTTGACTCTAAACACAGCTAGAAATCAGGTCGAAACGACCAGCAAAGACAGCATTTTTTTGGACCAGCTCTTGATTGAGTGCATGAGTGAATTTCAGTTCTTGATTGAGCAGGAAGAGCGAGATGTCCATTTGCAGGTAATCCCTGAGTCTGCCCGAATTGAGGGAGATTATGCCAAGCTTTCTCGCATCTTGGTAAATCTGGTCAATAACGCTTTTAAATACTCAGCTCCAGGAACCAAGCTGGAAGTGGTGGCTAAGCTGGAAAATAACCAGCTTTCAATCAGTGTGACCGATGAGGGACAGGGGATTGCCCCAGAGGATTTGGAGAATATTTTCAAACGCCTTTATCGTGTAGAAACTTCTCGTAACATGAAAACAGGTGGTCATGGCTTAGGGCTTGCGATTGCGCGTGAATTGGCCCATCAATTGGGTGGGGAAATCACCGTTACTAGCCAGTACGGTATAGGAAGCACCTTTACCCTCCTTCTCAATCTCTTCTGAAATGGTAAATTCCCAAACTAAGTTCCACCGCTAATCCAAGTGGAAGTTAGTCTGATAAAAATTCTAAAAACCAGTGGAAA
>CAJNBX010000021.1 GCA_905221115.1 bacterium | reverse complement strand
ACATCAGCGTCAACAAGTGCGGTAGCCTCTACATCAGCAAGCACAAGTGCTGTAGCATCTACCTCAGCAAGCACAAGCGCAGTAGCCTCTACTTCAGCGTCAACAAGTGCCGTCGCGTCTACATCAGCGTCAACAAGTGCCGTAGCGTCTACATCAGCAAGCACAAGTGCGGTAGCTTCTACCTCAGCATCGACTAGCGCGGTAGCGTCTACCTCAGCAAGCACAAGTGCGGTAGCTTCTACATCAGCAAGTACTAGCGCAGTAGCCTCTACATCAGCAAGCACAAGCGCAGTAGCGTCTACATCAGCAAGCACAAGCGCAGTAGCCTCTACATCAGCGTCAACAAGTGCCGTAGCGTCTACATCAGCAAGCACTAGCGCCGTAGCGTCTACCTCAGCAAGCACAAGCGCAGTAGCCTCTACATCAGCAAGCACAAGCGCAGTAGCGTCTACCTCAGCAAGCACAAGCGCAGTAGCCTCTACTTCAGCGTCAACAAGTGCGGTAGCCTCTACATCAGCGTCAACAAGTGCGGTAGCGTCTACCTCAGCAAGCACAAGTGCGGTAGCTTCTACATCAGCATCAACAAGCGCAGTAGCCTCTACATCAGCGTCAACAAGTGCGGTAGCCTCTACATCAGCAAGCACAAGTGCTGTAGCATCTACCTCAGCAAGCACAAGTGCGGTAGCTTCTACCTCAGCAAGCACAAGCGCAGTAGCCTCTACATCAGAGTCAACAAGTGCCGTAGCGTCTACATCAGCGTCAACAAGTGCCGTAGCGTCTACCTCAGCAAGCACAAGCGCCGTAGCGTCTACCTCAGCAAGCACAAGCGCGGTAGCCTCTACATCAGCATCAACAAGTGCGGTAGCCTCTACATCAGCAAGCACAAGTGCGGTAGCTTCTACATCAGCAAGCACAAGCGCTGTAGCCTCTACATCAGCGTCAACAAGTGCGGTAGCGTCTACATCAGCAAGCACAAGTGCGGTAGCTTCTACATCAGCGTCAACAAGTGCGGTAGCTTCTACATCAGCGTCAACTAGCGCAGTAGCCTCTACATCAGCGTCAACAAGTGCGGTAGCATCTACCTCAGCAAGCACAAGCGCAGTAGCCTCTACTTCAGCGTCAACAAGTGCCGTAGCGTCTACATCAGCAAGCACAAGCGCAGTAGCCTCTACGTCAGCAAGCACAAGTGCCGTAGCGTCTACATCAGCGTCAACAAGCGCAGTAGCGTCTACATCAGCAAGCACAAGCGCAGTAGCTTCTACATCAGCAAGTACTAGCGCAGTAGCCTCTACCTCAGCGTCAACAAGTGCGGTAGCCTCTACATCAGCAAGCACAAGTGCCGTAGCGTCTACGTCAGCGTCAACAAGTGCAAGCACATCAGCATCTGAGTCAGCATCGACAAGTGCGAGTCAGTCAGCAAGTACATCAGCGTCTGAATCGGCATCAACAAGTATGTCCGTTCCAGATAGTACTGATAAACCAGAGTTTAGTTTGAGTGAAAGTTCTTCGCAGTCAACAAGTCTAAGCGTGTCAATCTCAACATCGATGTCTATGTCGACTTCAACAAGTACGTCACTTTCAAATGCAATTTCTGATAGCGCCTCAACGTCAAGCTCACTTGTAGGATCAAATGTTGATCATTTGACTTCACATGTAGGAAACGGTACGGGATCGACAGCTAAGTCAAGACAGCAATTGCCAAATACAGGTACAGAAGCTTCCAGAACATCTGCGCTTCTAGGAGCTTTGGCAGCTGTAACTGGTTTAGGTTTATTTGCGAAACGCCGTAAACGTGATAATGAAGAAGAAATGTAAACAATCTGCTTATCTCATATTTGATTGGCGATAGATGTGTCTATCGAGTTTGGACAAAAAAGTCTGTAAAATCATAAAAACGCATATTATCAGGTGTTCAAAAACTTGATAGTATGCGTTTTATTGTGGAAATATTTCCTTTCTTTTCGGATGGAATTGAGTTTCCCAGCCTTGTGTTTGTATAGTCGGTTAAAAAATTGAGTACGAAAACCCACTTCATAAAAGTATTGATAGATTATACTCTTCGAAAATCTCTTCAACCCACGTCAACGTCTCCTTGCTGTAGGTATGGTTACTGACTTCGTCAGTTCTATCCACAACCTCAAAACAGTGTTTTGAGCTGACTTCGTCAGTTCTATCTGCAACCTCAAAGCAGTGCTTTGAGCAACCTGCGGCTAGTTTCCTAGTTTGCTCTTTGATTTTCATTGAGTATTAGTGGGCTTTTCTTGCACTGTTTTGATCTTTTATTTCCTTCGATTATATATTAGAGAGGATTAGTAGAAGAGGGGTGAGTTATTAGAATGATTATGTGCCATTTTATACCAAGCAATAATTAGACAGCAAGATAAGAGTACAGTTGTAGATAGTTAGAAACGTTTATCTGATCTTGTGTAGATAAGATTGATGTCATCAGTAACAAATTGACGGGAAACCAATATAGATATAGTGTGATTTTTTTATAAGGATGGAAAAAAGAAGGGAAATTTGATAAGATAGGAATATGGATTTTGAAAAAATTGAACAAGCTTATACCTATTTACTAGAGAATGTCCAAGTCATCCAAAGTGATTTGGCGACCAACTTTTATGACGCCCTGGTGGAGCAAAACAGCATCTATTTGGATGGTGAAACTGAGCTAGAGCAGGTCAAAGAGAACAATCAAGCTCTTAAACGTTTAGCGCTTCGCAAAGAAGAATGGCTCAAGACCTACCAATTTCTCTTGATGAAGGCTGGGCAGACAGAGCCCCTACAGGCCAATCACCAGTTTACACCAGATGTTATTGCCTTACTTTTGGTGTTTATTGTGGAAGAGTTGTTTAAAGAGGAGGAGATTACGATCCTCGAAATGGGTTCTGGGATGGGAATTCTAGGCGCTACTTTCTTGACCTCGCTTGATAAAAAGGTGGATTATTTGGGAATGGAAGTGGATGATTTGTTGATTGATTTGGCGGCTAGTATGGCAGATGTGATCGGTTTGCAGGCAGGATTTGTTCAAGGTGATGCCGTTCGACCGCAAATGCTTAAAGAAAGTGACGTGGTCATTAGCGACTTGCCTGTTGGTTATTATCCTGATGATGCCGTTGCGTCGCGCCATCAAGTTGCTTCTAGCCAAGAACATACTTACGCCCATCACTTGCTCATGGAACAAGGGCTTAAGTACCTCAAGTCAGATGGATATGCTATTTTTCTAGCTCCGAGTGATTTGTTGACCAGTCCTCAAAGTGATTTGTTGAAAGGCTGGTTGAAAGAGGAGGCAAGTCTGACTGCCATGATTAGTTTGCCTGAAAATCTCTTTGCCAATGCCAAACAATCCAAGACTATTTTTATCTTACAGAAGAAAAATGAAATAGCAGTAGAGCCTTTTGTTTATCCACTTGCTAGCTTGCAAGATGCAAGTGTTTTAATGAAATTTAAAGAAAATTTTCAAAAATGGACTCAAGGTACTGAAATATAAAATAGATTTTGTTATAATAGATGAAAACGCTTAAAAAAGGGGTATCATGTTATGACAAAAACAATTGCAATCAATGCAGGAAGTTCAAGTTTGAAATGGCAATTATACTTAATGCCAGAAGAAAAAGTATTGGCGAAAGGCTTGATTGAACGTATAGGTTTGAAAGATTCAATTTCAACTGTAAAATTTGACGGTCGTTCTGAACAACAAATTTTGGATATCGAAAATCACACACAAGCTGTTAAAATCTTATTGGATGACTTGATTCGTTTCGATATTATCAAGGCTTATGACGAGATTACAGGTGTTGGACACCGTGTTGTTGCAGGTGGAGAATATTTCAAAGAATCAACAGTCGTTGAGGGAGATGTTTTAGAAAAAGTTGAAGAGTTGAGCTTGTTGGCTCCTCTCCACAATCCAGCCAATGCAGCAGGTGTTCGTGCCTTCAAGGAATTGTTGCCAGACATTACCAGTGTAGTTGTTTTTGATACTTCATTCCACACAAGTATGCCAGAGAAAGCTTATCGCTACCCTCTACCAACAAAATATTATACAGAAAACAAGGTTCGTAAATACGGTGCCCACGGTACAAGTCACCAGTTTGTAGCAGGAGAAGCTGCAAAACTCTTGGGACGTCCATTAGAAGACTTGAAATTGATTACTTGCCATATCGGTAATGGAGCTTCTATTACAGCAGTTAAGGGCGGTCAATCTGTGGATACTTCAATGGGATTCACTCCACTTGGTGGTGTGATGATGGGAACACGTACAGGAGATATTGACCCAGCTATCATTCCTTACTTAATGCAATATACAGAGGACTTTAATACTCCTGAAGATATTAGTCGCGTCCTTAATCGTGAATCAGGGCTTATGGGTGTTTCAGGTAAATCCAGTGATATGCGTGATGTGATTGCTGCTATGGAAGAAGGGGACCACGATGCCACTTTGGCTTATGAAATGTATGTTGACCGTATCCAAAAACATATCGGTCAATACCTTGCAGTCTTAAATGGAGCAGATGCTATTATCTTTACTGCAGGTATCGGTGAAAATGCTGCAAACGTACGTGAAGATGTTATTTCAGGTATCTCTTGGTTCGGCTGTGATGTTGATCCAGAAAAGAACGTCTTTGGTGTGACAGGAGACATCTCAACAGAGGCAGCGAAGATTCGCGTTTTGGTTATTCCAACAGATGAAGAATTGGTCATTGCCCGTGACGTTGAACGCTTGAAAAAATAAGTAAAATTAGAAAAAATATTCAGTACAAGGAGTTGGGAAAGAGATTTTTCCAGCTTCTTTTTATGGTGAAATTGTCCAAAACCTTGCTATGATTGGCTTTTTTGAAAAATATGGTATAATAGTAGTAATTTAATAGATGGAGTTGAGTTTTGAAGAAAAACTTTCGTGTAAAAAGAGAGAAAGATTTTAAGGCAATTTTCAAGGAAGGAACAAGTTTTGCCAATCGCAAATTTGTTGTCTACCAATTAGAAAATCAGAAAAACCATTTTCGAGTAGGTCTATCAGTTAGCAAAAAACTGGGGAATGCCGTCACTAGAAATCAAATTAAGCGACGAATTCGACATATTATCCAGAATGCAAAAGGGAGTCTGGTAGAAGATGTCGACTTTGTTGTCATTGCTCGAAAAGGAGTCGAAACCTTGGGATACGCAGAGATGGAGAAAAATCTACTCCACGTATTAAAATTATCAAAGATTTACCAGGAAGGAAATGGGAGTGAAAAAGAAACTACAGTTGACTAGTTTGCTAGGACTGTCCCTATTTATCATGACAGCCTGTGCAACAAATGGGACAACTAGCGATATTACAGCCGAATCGGCTGATTTTTGGAGTAAATTTGTTTACTTCTTTGCGGAAATCATTCGCTTTTTATCATTTGATATCAGTATCGGAGTGGGGATTATTCTCTTTACGGTCTTGATTCGTACAGTCCTCTTGCCAGTCTTTCAAGTGCAAATGGTGGCTTCCAGAAAAATGCAGGAAGCTCAACCACGCATTAAGGCGCTTCGAGAACAATATCCAGGTCGTGATATGGAAAGCAGAACCAAGCTAGAGCAAGAAATGCGTAAAGTCTTTAAAGAAATGGGTGTCAGACATTCAGATTCTCTTTGGCCGATTTTGATTCAGATGCCGGTTATCTTGGCCTTGTTCCAAGCTCTATCAAGAGTTGACTTTTTAAAGACAGGTCATTTCTTATGGATTAACCTTGGTGGTGTGGATACAACCCTTGTTCTTCCGATTTTAGCAGCAGTATTTACCTTTTTAAGTACTTGGTTGTCCAACAAAGCCTTGTCTGAGCGAAATGGAGCTACGATTGCGATGATGTACGGGATTCCAGTCTTGATTTTTATCTTTGGGGTTTATGCTCCAAGCGGAGTTGCTCTCTACTGGGCAGTGTCCAATGCTTATCAAGTCTTGCAAACCTATTTCTTGAACAATCCATTCAAGATTATAGCAGAGCGCGAGGCCGTAGTACAGGCACAGAAAGATTTGGAAAATAGAAAAAGAAAAGCCAAGAAAAAGGCTCAGAAAACGAAATAATAAGGAGGAATCTGGTAATGGTAGTATTTACAGGTTCAACTGTTGAAGAAGCAATCCAGAAAGGATTGAAAGAATTAGATATTCCAAGAATGAAGGCTCATATCAAAGTCATTTCTCGTGAGAAAAAAGGATTTCTTGGTTTATTTGGTAAAAAACCAGCCCAAGTGGATATCGATGCGATTAGTGAAACGACTGTTGTCAAAGCAAATCAACAAGCTGTAAAGGGAGTTCCAAAGCAAATTAATGATTTGAATGAGCCTGTTAAAACAGTCAGTGAAGCAACGGTTGATTTGGGTCATGTTGTAGAAGCAATTAAAAAGATTGAAGAGGAAGGTCAAGGTATTTCTGATGAAGTCAAGGCTGAAATCTTAAAACATGAAAGACATGCCAGCACGATCTTGGAAGAAACTGGTCACATTGAGATTTTAAATGAATTACAACTTGAAGAAACTGCTCTCGAAGAAGTAGAAGCTCCTATTACTGCAAGCCAAACTGAGCAAACTGAAAGTCAAGAACTAGAGGACTTGGGCTTGAAGGTTGAACCGAGCTTTGATATTGAACAAGTAGCTACGGAAGTAACGACTTATGTTCAAACAATTATTGATGACATGGATGTTGAAGCTACACTTTCAAATGACTATAACCGTCGTAGCATCAATTTGCAAATTGATACTAACGAACCAGGTCGTATTATCGGCTACCATGGTAAAGTCTTGAAGGCCTTGCAACTATTGGCTCAAAATTATCTTTACAACCGCTATTCAAGAACCTTCTATATCACTATTAATGTCAATGATTATGTTGAACACCGTGCAGAAGTCTTGCAGACCTATGCGCAAAAATTGGCGACTCGTGTTTTAGAAGAAGGACGCAGTCATCAGACAGATCCAATGTCGAATAGCGAACGCAAGATTATCCATCGTATTATTTCACGTATGGATGGCGTGACCAGTTACTCTGAGGGTGATGAGCCAAATCGTTATGTTGTCGTAGATACAGAATAAGTAAAATCAGGGTTCTCCTGATTTTTTGCTAGCTAGAGGAGATTAAACTAATGTTGAATAAGATAAGAGATTATTTAGACTTTGCTGGTTTGCAGTACCGTAATCCTGATAAAGCGGGAGCAGAGCGAGAGAAGATGCTGGAATTGCGCCACAAAGGTCAAGAGGCACGAAAGGCTTTTACAGAACTAGCCAAAGCCTTTCAATCAAGCCATCCAGAATGGCAACTCCAACAGACTAGCCAGTGGATGAACCAAGCGCAGCGCTTGCGACCACATTTCTGGGTCTATCTACAGAGAGACGGACAAGTAACAGAACCTATGTTGGCTCTTCGTTTGTACGGGACATCTACTGATTTTGGTATTTCCTTAGAAGTCAGTTTCATTGAGCGCAAGAAAGATGAGCAAACTTTGGAGAAACAAACCAAGGTATTAGAAATTCCAACCGTTAAAGGGATTTATTATCTAGCCTACTCTGATGGTCAAAGTCAAAGATGGGATGCGAACGAAGAAAATCGTCAGATTTTAAGAAATAAACTATCTAATCAGGAAATTCGAAAAGTTTTAGTTAAGGCAGATGTTTCTTTTATTGAAAATCAATCATTAGAAGTGATTTTAGAAAAATTAGATGAAGCTTATGAACGTTTACTTCCCTACTATCAAGCGACTAGAGGGTAGAAAATAGATGACTTATCTAGTGTCGAATTGTTTAATTGCTATTCTATGTATTTTTTCATATAATAGTAAAATAGAATGTGTGATACAATAATCACCTCAAATAGAAAGGAAATTCTATGTCAAATCTATCTGTTAATGCAATTCGTTTCCTAGGTATTGACGCCATTAATAAAGCCAACTCAGGTCACCCAGGTGTGGTTATGGGAGCGGCTCCAATGGCTTACAGCCTCTTTACAAAACAACTTCGTATCAATCCAGCCCAACCAAACTGGATTAACCGCGACCGCTTTATTCTTTCAGCAGGCCATGGTTCAATGCTTCTTTATGCCCTTCTTCACCTTTCTGGTTTTGAAGATGTCAGCATGGATGAGATTAAGAGCTTCCGTCAATGGGGTTCTAAAACACCAGGTCACCCAGAATTTGGCCATACAGCCGGGATTGATGCTACGACAGGTCCTCTAGGACAAGGAATCTCAACTGCCACTGGTTTTGCCCAAGCAGAACGTTTCTTGGCAGCCAAATATAACCGCGAAGGTTACAATATCTTTGACCACTATACTTATGTTATTTGTGGAGACGGAGATTTGATGGAAGGTGTTTCAAGTGAGGCGGCTTCATACGCAGGTTTGCAAAAACTAGACAAGTTGGTTGTTCTTTATGATTCAAATGACATCAACTTGGATGGTGAGACAAAAGATTCCTTTACAGAAAGTGTTCGTGACCGTTACAATGCTTACGGTTGGCATACAGCCTTGGTTGAAGATGGGACAGACTTGGAAGCTATCCATGCAGCTATCGAAACAGCTAAAGCTTCAGGCAAACCATCTTTGATTGAAGTGAAGACTGTTATTGGATACGGTTCTCCAAACAAACAAGGAACTAATGCTGTACACGGTGCTCCTCTTGGAGCAGATGAAACTGCAGCTACTCGTCAAGCTCTCGGTTGGGACTACGAACCATTTGAAATTCCAGAACAAGTATATGCTGATTTCAAAGAACATGTTGCAGACCGTGGCGCATCAGCTTATGAAGCTTGGACAAAATTAGTTGCTGACTATAAAGAGGCTCATCCAGAACTGGCAGCAGAAGTAGAAGCCATCATCGATGGACGTGATCCAGTTGAAGTAACTCCAGCAGACTTCCCAGACTTAGAAAATGGCTTCTCTCAAGCAACTCGTAACTCGAGCCAAGATGCCTTGAATGTTGTAGCTGCTAAATTGCCAACTTTCTTGGGTGGATCAGCTGACCTAGCTCACTCAAACATGACTTATATCAAGACTGACGGACTTCAAGATGATGCTAATCGCTTGAACCGTAACATTCAGTTTGGTGTTCGTGAATTTGCCATGGGAACGATCTTGAACGGGATGGCCCTTCACGGTGGACTTCGTGTATACGGTGGAACTTTCTTCGTCTTCTCTGACTATGTGAAGGCAGCTGTTCGCTTGTCAGCCTTACAAGGACTTCCTGTGACTTATGTCTTTACCCACGATTCAATCGCGGTTGGGGAAGACGGTCCAACGCACGAACCAGTTGAACACTTAGCCGGCCTTCGTGCTATGCCAAATCTAAACGTTTTCCGCCCAGCAGATGCGCGTGAAACGCAAGCAGCTTGGTACCTTGCAGTGACAAGCGAAAAAACACCAACTGCCCTTGTCTTGACACGTCAAAACTTGACTGTTGAAGAGGGAACAGACTTCGACAAGGTTGCAAAAGGTGCCTATGTCGTCTATGAAAATGCAGCCGACTTTGATACCATCTTGATTGCGACAGGTTCAGAGGTCAATCTAGCTGTCTCAGCTGCTAAAGAATTGGCTAGTCAAGGTGCCAAAATCCGCGTAGTCAGCATGCCATCAACAGATGTCTTTGATAAACAAGATGCAGCTTACAAGGAAGAAATTCTTCCAAATGCAGTTCGCCGTCGTGTTGCAGTCGAAATGGGTGCAAGTCAAAACTGGTACAAATATGTTGGTCTTGATGGTGCCGTTCTAGGTATTGATACCTTTGGAGCTTCTGCCCCAGCACCAAAAGTATTGGCAGAATATGGCTTTACTGTAGAAAATCTTGTAAAAGTCGTTCAAGACTTGAAATAATCCTAAAAATCAGGGCGCAAGCTCTGGTTTTTCTTACTAGAAAAGCAAGGTACAATCTTGTAAAAGTAGCTGAAATTTGATATAGTAGTCCTATGTAAAAGACAAAGGAGAAACTAATGAATCCAAATTATACATTTTTAATCATACTAGTCCTTATGATGGGCTTGATGTTCTTTACGCAACGTTCTCAAAAGAAACAAGCACAAAAACGTATGGAAAGCTTAAATAAACTGCAAAAAGGCTATGAGGTGATTACAATCGGTGGACTTTACGGAACAGTCGATGAAGTAGATACGGAGAAGAGAACAATTGTCCTTGATGTAGATGGAGTTTACTTGACTTTTGAACTAGCTGCTATCAAAACCGTATTGCCACTGAAGGAAACAGCTTCATTAGAAGGCGCAATTGAAAAATAAGACGGGATCACGAACTCCCGTTTTTCTGTAAAAGAAAGGAAATGGGATGAAAAAACTAGTCTTTGTCTGTCTGGGAAATATTTGTCGCAGCCCTATGGCCGAGTTTGTTATGAAATCAATGACAGCTAATTATGAAATTCAAAGTCGAGCGACTTCCTCTTGGGAACATGGCAATCCGATTCATAAGGGAACTCAAGGGATTTTTAAACAGTATGAGATTCCTTATGAAAAAGGCAAGACATCGCTTCAGATTAGTAAGGAAGATTTTGAAGCCTTTGATTATATTATAGGCATGGATGCTTCAAATGTCTCTGACCTACGTCAGATGTGTCCCGTAGACTGTCAAGATAAGATTTACTCATTTGCATCTGAAAGTGTTCCAGATCCTTGGTATACAGGAGATTTTGAGGAAACTTATCGGCGTGTTCAAGAGGGGTGTCAAGCATGGTTAGAACGTTTAGAGAAGGAGAGTGAAGATGGAAAATCTTAAGAATTTTTACGAAAAGTATCGTGTCTATCTGACTCGTCAACGTTTAGAGCTTTTGGCAGTAGTTGCCATTGTTTTCTGTGCCGTACTCGTCTTTTTTCTAAATATTCCCGGAAAAGGTGTTCTAAAGCTTGATAATGGAACGATTGTTTACGATGGCAGTCTTGTACGTGGTAAAATGAATGGACAAGGTACCATTACCTTCCAAAATGGAGACCAGTATACTGGTGGTTTCAACAATGGAGCCTTCAACGGAAAAGGTACCTTTCAATCTAAAGAAGGCTGGACCTACGAAGGTGATTTTGTAAATGGTCAGGCTGAAGGAAAAGGGAAACTAACAACAGAACAAGAAGTCGTTTATGAAGGGACCTTCAAACAAGGTATCTTTCAACAAAAATAAGACCTCCTGACATGGAGGTTTTTTTACAATAAACAAGAAAGCGTTTTCCATCTGTTTATTAGGATTGTGAAATAAAAATTTTTTTGTTGTTATTTCACAATCCTCTAGTTAAAAGCTGATACTATAACGTATTTGAGAGTAATTTCACAATATCGCAAAAATTCTTTGTGAAATGTTTATGAAACTGTTTACAAAACATAAAAAAAGGGTTATAATAAACTTGTGAAAAAATTAACAAAGGATAAAATCCTTAAAGGCTATGGAGGAAAATATGGCTGATAAAAAAACTGTAACACCTGAGCAAAAACAACTTGCTGCTGAAAAGCATGTCGATGGTCTCGTAAAAAAAGCCTTGGTTGCACTTGATGAAATGCGCAAGTTGAACCAAGAACAAGTTGACTACATCGTAGCGAAAGCTTCAGTTGCAGCTCTTGATGCGCACGGTATCCTAGCACAACATGCAATTGAAGAAACTGGTCGTGGTGTATTTGAAGACAAGGCTACAAAAAACCTTTTTGCCTGTGAACATGTTGTGAATAACATGCGCGGAGTTAAAACTGTCGGAGTTATCGAAGATGATCCCGTTACAGGATTGACTAAAATTGCAGAACCTGTCGGTGTTGTGTGTGGTGTCACTCCAACAACAAACCCAACATCAACAGCAATTTTCAAATCATTGATTGCTTTGAAAACACGTAATCCAATCGTGTTTGCCTTCCACCCATCAGCTCAAGAATCATCAGCTCACGCAGCACAAATCGTTCGTGATGCCGCTGTCGCAGCTGGAGCTCCTGAAAACTGTGTTCAATGGATTACAGAGCCATCTATGGAAGCAACTGGAGCGCTTATGAACCACGAAGGTATTGCGACTATCCTTGCAACTGGTGGTAACGCCATGGTTAAAGCTGCTTACTCATGTGGGAAACCAGCTCTTGGGGTAGGTGCCGGAAACGTTCCTGCTTATGTAGAAAAATCAGCTGACCTTCGTCAAGCTGCCCATGACATTGTGATGTCTAAATCATTTGATAATGGTATGGTCTGTGCATCAGAGCAAGCGGTTATCATTGATAAAGAAGTGTATGACGAATTTGTAGCAGAATTCAAATCATACCACACTTACTTTGTAAACAAAAAAGAAAAAGCACTTCTTGAAGAATTCTGTTTCGGTGTTAAAGCAAACAGCAAAAACTGTGCTGGTGCTAAACTAAATGCAAACATTGTTGGTAAACCAGCTACATGGATTGCAGAACAAGCAGGATTCAGCGTTCCAGAAGGAACAAACATCTTGGCTGCAGAATGTGAGGAAGTAGGACCAAAAGAACCATTGACTCGTGAAAAATTGTCACCAGTTATTGCTGTCCTAAAAGCTGAAGACACAGAAGACGGTCTTACAAAGGCTCGTCAAATGGTTGAGTTTAACGGACTTGGTCACTCAGCAGCTATCCACACAAAAGACGAAGAGCTTGCTAAACGCTTTGGTACAGAAATCAAAGCTATGCGTATTATCTGGAACTCTCCATCTACTTTCGGTGGTATCGGTGACGTTTACAATGCCTTCATCCCATCATTGACACTTGGATGTGGTTCATACGGACGTAACTCTGTTGGTGATAACGTGAGCGCTATTAACCTCCTAAACATCAAGAAAGTAGGGAAACGTAGAAATAATATGCAATGGTTTAAAGTTCCTTCAAAAATTTACTTCGAACGCAATTCTATCCAATACCTTCAAACATGTGAAGATATTGAACGCGTTCTGATTGTTACAGACAAATCTATCGAAAAACTCGGTTTCGTTCAACGTGTTATCGATCAATTGAACACACGTAGCAACCGTGTAACTATCCAAGTCTTCTCAGATGTTGAACCAGATCCAGACATCACAACTGTAGAACGTGGTGCTGAAGTGATGAAAGCATTTGAACCTGACACAATCATTGCTCTTGGTGGTGGTTCTCCAATGGACGCGGCGAAAGTAATGTGGCTCTTCTACGAACAACCAGAAATCGACTTCCGTGACTTGGTTCAAAAATTCATGGATATCCGTAAACGTGCCTTCCGCTTCCCATCACTTGGTAAGAAAGCGAAGTACATCGGTATCCCAACAACTTCAGGTACAGGTTCAGAAGTAACACCATTTGCCGTTATCTCTGACAAGAAAAACAACCGCAAATATCCATTGGCTGACTACTCATTGACACCAACTATTGCGATTGTTGACCCAGCTTTGGTTGAAACAGTTCCAGATTTCATCGCAGCTGACACTGGTATGGACGTCTTGACTCACGCGACTGAAGCTTACACTTCAAACTTTGCTAACGACTATACAGATGGTATTGCGCTTCAAACAATCAAACTTGTCTTTGAATGGTTAGAAAAATCTGTTAAGACAGCTGACCCAGAAGCTCGTGAGAAAATGCACAATGCGTCTACAATGGCTGGTATGGCCTTCGCCAATGCCTTCCTTGGGATGAGCCACTCAATGGCTCACAAGATTGGTGGTGTTCATCATACTGTTCACGGACGTACAAACGCAATCTTGCTTCCATATGTTATCCGTTACAACGGAACTCGTCCATCTAAGACAACTACATGGCCTAAATATAACTACTGGAAAGCTGATGAGAAATTCCAAGATATCGCGAAAATGCTTGGCTTGCCTCACTCAACTCCAGAAGAAGCAGTTGAAGCATACGCTAAAGCTGTTTACGAACTTGGTGTTGCAGTAGGTATCAAGATGAACTTCAAGGATCAAGGAATTGATGAAAAAGCTTGGAAAGACAGCTTACATGAAATTGCCTTACTTGCTTATGAAGATCAATGTTCACCTGCTAACCCACGCTTGCCAATGGTAGCTGACATGGAAGAAATCATGGCAGATGCTTACTATGGCTATGCAGAACGTCCAGGACGCCGTAAATAATCGTTTATCAGCCTAGAGGCAGGAATTTCCTGTCTCTTTTTTGTGAAACTGGAGTATTGAGAATAGTTTTAAGTTTTCTATTTTCGTTTTTTATCAAATACTTTATCATCAAATTGTTCAGCTAGTATAGTTGCTGAGTGATAAAGTTCCTTTGCTTTATTTTTATCATTTTCAAAATAAAGATAGCACTTAGCTTCAAATACTGAAATTCCAGGTTTATAGACTTGCAACATTGTTACTGATAAAATTTCATTCATCTTTTTTACTAGAGATATCATATGCTTATAGTCATTATGAACAACATAAACACCCGCTATGGCACAAAGAACTGATAGTAGCTCTACATTATACATTTCATCACTAACTAATTGCTGTTTCAACAACTTAATCCGAAAATCATCTAATGCTCTCTTCTATAAATCAAGTCTTGACATTGCATAGCAAAATAATCAATTAATAGTAAATCATTGAATGTGTAAACTTGCTTTAGTGTTACTTGCTTAAAATAATCATCAAAAATATCTTCAGCGAAACTACCTGTCCCTGTTCTTATCAAGTCTAATATTCTTTCAATCAAGTCTAGACTCAGCAACTCTTCCTCAGGAAGAGCTAGTTCTTTATTTTCAAGAAAAGTATCTATCGGAACTTCTAATCGCTTAGATAAATATTGTAACTTAGTAATTGTTGGCAAGGATTGCCCAAGCTCAGTACGCATCAGCTGTTTGATTATTAAGTCAGCTTCTGTCCACAGACATCTTCTCTCATCAATTTGTGACGTTCACGTTCCTGTCTTACTCTATGACCAATTTCAGTTTTAATATCTGTTGTCATTCTTACCTCTTAACCACAATCCATAAATTAACATACTTTTAATTCTTCGGCTAAAAATTAACAATAATTCTTTTTCAAATCCGTCATATTATTTTCTAAAACTTGGATGTCTTGGCTGACTTTGAGAATGACAATGCTGCCTTGAATACTGGAGATGACTTGACGGGCCTGCAACTGCGCCCGCTCTTCTGACCAGTCAGCATGCAGGTCTTGCAAGAGGCTGGCTAACTTCTCTGTCCATTGGGTCATAAAATCAT
Source organism: bacterium (assembly GCA_905221115.1). GTDB lineage: Bacteria > Bacillota > Bacilli > Lactobacillales > Streptococcaceae > Streptococcus. Next base: position 7,438 of record CAJNBX010000021.1, on the reverse strand, counting down.
TGAGAGGACAGCGGAAGTTCTCATCTTCTGTGGACAATTCCACAATCAGATTACCAATTGGGCAACCATAAAAGACCGTCTGACTTTCATGAAATTGACAAACCCAGTCAATCATATCCGAAAACTTGTCACTGTCAGACTTGTCTGCTTCAAAAATATCTTCAAAAAGCTCTTTTCGCCAATTTGCTAAAATATCTTGAATGACCGTCAAACCAATTTCCTTCTTAGATTTGAAATAATAATAAAGCTGTCCCTTGCCAACATCAGCTGCCTCCATGATGTCACTGATGGAGGTGGCCACATAACCCTTCTGATAAATCAATTCCTCAGCACTTTGTAAAATACGCTCTTTAACGCTCATCTACTCACCTCTCTTTTTTCCTATTATAGCAGATTCAGAGTCTGAGACCAAACAATTGAAACCACCTCCTTTTGCCACTGTTTTATCATTAAAATTTTTTGTTCTGAGCAAATTAATTTACAAATTCAATTTTAGATGTTATTATAATTGTACCGAATGGTCAGTATATAACTAAAACTACCATTTGGAAAATCATCAAACTAACAGTCTAAATTCCTATTGGTTGTTAATCAAATCATATTAGGAGGAACCTCATGTTCAATCAGAAAAATGTCGCATTTGTTATCACAGACCCACAAGTTGAATTCCTAAAACATCCTGGTAAAGGATTCGGAGCAACTAAAGACGTTCTTGAAAAAGTTAATACTATTGAAAATCTGACAAAGCTTTTCGCTCTTGCTCAAGAGCGTGGTTACAAGCGTTTTATCTCACCGCACTACTTCTATCCACACGATCACAAGTGGCAATTTAAAGCTGCTGGTGAAACGATGATGATTGAAAACGAAATGTTTTGGCGTGATAGCCAGTATTCAGCAATTCCAGAAGGCTCTGGAGCAGATATGATTGAAGAGATTAAACCATTTTTGGATGAAGATACTATTGTTGTCAACGGACATAAAATCTTTGGCCCAGAAAGCAACGACCTTAACCTTCAACTCCGCAAAAATGGTATCGACACCGTCATCTTGGCTGGTATGAATGCTAATCTCTGCGTGGATTCACACATGCGTGAACTCATAGAATTAGGTTACAATGTCATTGTTGTTAACGATGCTGTCGGTGCTCCAGGTGAAGAAGCCTACCAAGCTGCCCTGACAAACTATGGCTACATTGCCAACCAAGTTTTGACAACTGAGGAAGTTATCGCTCAACTTTAGAAAAAGGAAAGTTGTAAATGACTATGTAGACAAAGAAAGACAGCGGTATAGGCTTTCAAAGGAGAAAGGGAAATAAGCGAGATATAGACAAAAAACAATGCCCATACTTGCAATTAAACTTAAATAGTTATATAATAGGTTTGTTGAAAGGTGATTTGTAGTGATTCAAGTTACTCTTTTCACAATAAAAATTTCATGATTTTCATAAGGAGGAAATCACTAATGGTAGTTAAAGTTGGTATTAACGGTTTCGGACGTATCGGTCGTCTTGCTTTCCGTCGTATCCAAAACGTAGAAGGTGTTGAAGTTACACGCATCAACGACCTTACAGATCCAGTTATGCTTGCACACTTGTTGAAATACGATACAACTCAAGGTCGTTTCGACGGTACTGTTGAAGTTAAAGAAGGTGGATTCGAAGTTAACGGTAAATTCGTTAAAGTTTCTGCTGAACGTGATCCAGAACAAATCGACTGGGCTACTGACGGTGTAGAAATCGTTCTTGAAGCTACTGGTTTCTTTGCTAAGAAAGAAGCAGCTGAAAAACACCTTAAAGGTGGAGCTAAAAAAGTTGTTATCACTGCTCCTGGTGGAAACGACGTTAAAACAGTTGTATTCAACACTAACCACGACGTTCTTGACGGTACTGAAACAGTTATCTCAGGTGCTTCATGTACTACAAACTGCTTGGCTCCAATGGCTAAAGCTCTTCAAGACAACTTTGGTGTTGTTGAAGGATTGATGACTACTATCCACGCTTACACTGGTGACCAAATGATCCTTGACGGACCACACCGTGGTGGTGACCTTCGCCGTGCTCGCGCTGGTGCTGCAAACATCGTTCCTAACTCAACTGGTGCTGCAAAAGCTATCGGTCTTGTAATCCCAGAATTGAACGGTAAATTGGACGGATCTGCACAACGCGTTCCAACTCCAACTGGATCAGTTACTGAATTGGTAGCAGTTCTTGAAAAGAACGTTACTGTTGATGAAGTGAACGCAGCTATGAAAGCAGCTTCAAACGAATCATACGGTTACACAGAAGATCCAATCGTATCTTCAGATATCGTAGGTATGTCTTACGGTTCATTGTTTGACGCAACTCAAACTAAAGTTCTTGACGTTGACGGTAAACAATTGGTTAAAGTTGTATCATGGTACGACAACGAAATGTCATACACTGCACAACTTGTTCGTACTCTTGAATACTTCGCAAAAATCGCTAAATAATTCTTGAGTCGATAAAAAGCAAGGCCTCTTGGTCTTGCTTTTCTTATATGGAAAAATGGATGACACAATCATCCATTCTTTTTTAATTCTTTTTCAAAAGTATCTGATAGGGTAGTGAAGCTTAATTTCTCTAATGTAAGCGGATGGATAAAGGAAAGTCGAAAGGCATGAAGCATAAGCCGACTCGTCTTTGTTTTACTATTATAGAGAGGGTCACCCAAGATGGGGAAGTTATGATGAGAAAGGTGGACACGGATTTGATGTGTTCGACCTGTCTTTAGTTTGCAACGAACAAGAGTTGTTTTGTTGAGAAATTGCTTTAACCTGCTTACATGTGTTTCAGCATATTGCCCATTTTTTGCATCAACTATTCTTTTTCTACGATCATGGCGATCACGTCCGATTTTGTCCCTGAAAACAAGCTCTTTGCTGTTGATATTTCCGTCAACAAGTGCCCAATATTCTCGAGAAATCTCTTTTTTCTCTAATAAGCGGTTGAGAATGGGTAGGATAAAAGGATTTTTAGCAAAGAGAACTAAGCCGCTGGTTTCCATGTCCAGACGATGAACGACATAACAGGTCTGGCCAACATAGGCACTGACATGGTTAAGAAGAGCAATTTCGTTTGGTTGATTACCGTGGGTTTTCATACCCTCAGGTTTGTTTACAATAATCAAGTGTTGGTCTTGATAAATTTCCTGAACTAAGTCTGGGTCGCCCCAAGGGATTGTCTTTTTGGGATAATCTTCCTCGTCAAAAGTTAATTGGCAAACATCTCCAGGATTCACCATCTCGTTCCAGTGAACCTCTTCTTGATTTATCAAAATATGTTTCTTGATTCTCAAAAAATGACGGATTTTTCTAGGGATAAGGAGTTGCTCCTCTAGTAATTGTTTTACCGTCATTTGAGGTAAAGAGGCTGGTAATGTAAATGTGAATTTCATACAGATATTGTAACAAAAAAAGCCCTATTTGGATAGGAAATAGCTAAATTCTTGTCTTCCTATGATGAAGATGATAAAATAAACGCATGAAATTAGATAAATTATTCGAGAAATTTCTTTCTCTTTTTAAAAAAGAAACAAGTGAATCAGAGGATTCTGATTCTACTAGCTTACGTCGCTCTCGTAGTGATCGAAAAAAATTAGCCCAAGTAGGTCCAATTCGAAAATTCTGGCGTCGCTATCACCTAACAAAGATTGTCCTTATACTAGGTTTGAGTGCAAGCTTGCTAGTTGGAACCTATTTGTTTGCGGTAGCCAAGTCAACCAATGTCAATGATTTGCAAAATGCCTTGAAAACTCGAACTCTCATTTTTGACCGTGAAGAAAAGGAGGCTGGTGCCTTGTCTGGTCAAAAAGGAACTTATGTTGAATTAACTGATATCAGTAAAAATTTGCAGAATGCCGTTATTGCGACAGAAGACCGTTCTTTCTATAAAAATGACGGGATTAACTATGGTCGTTTCTTCTTGGCTATTGTCACTGCTGGTCGTTCAGGTGGTGGTTCTACTATTACCCAACAGCTGGCCAAAAATGCCTATCTGTCGCAGGATCAAACTGTTGAGAGAAAAGCAAAAGAATTTTTCCTTGCCTTAGAATTAACAAAAAAATATAGTAAGGATCAGATCTTGACCATGTACCTTAATAACGCCTATTTTGGAAATGGTGTGTGGGGTGTAGAAGATGCGAGTAAGAAATACTTTGGAGTTTCTGCATCAGAAGTGAGTCTGGATCAAGCTGCGACTCTGGCAGGGATGCTCAAAGGACCGGAACTGTATAATCCTTTGAATTCTGTAGAAGATTCTACTAATCGTCGCGATACTGTTTTGCAGAATATGCTTGCAGCAGGTTACATTGATAAAAACCAAGAAACCGAAGCTGCAGAAGTTGATATGACTTCCCAATTGCACGATAAGTATGAAGGAAAAATCTCAGATTACCGCTATCCCTCTTACTTTGATGCGGTGGTTAACGAAGCTGTTTCTAAGTATAATCTAACAGAGGAAGAAATCGTAAATAATGGCTACCGCATTTACACAGAGCTGGACCAAAGCTACCAAGCAAATATGCAGGTTGTCTATGAAAATACAGCGCTATTTCCGAGGGCAGAGGATGGAACATTTGCTCAATCAGGAAGTGTCGCTCTCGAACCGAAAACAGGAGGAGTTCGTGGAGTTGTCGGTCAAGTTGCTGACAATGATAAAACTGGATTCCGGAATTTCAACTATGCAACTCAATCAAAACGTAGCCCTGGTTCTACAATTAAGCCTTTAGTTGTTTATACACCAGCAGTTGAGGCAGGTTGGGCTTTAAATAAGCTCTTGGATAACCATACCATGAAGTATGACAACTATAAGGTAGATAACTATGCAGGAATCAAAAAGAGTCGAGAAGTTCCCATGTATCAAGCCTTGGCAGAATCGCTTAATCTACCTGCTGTTGCTACTGTTAATGATTTGGGTGTTGATAAGGCTTTTGAGGCAGGCGAAAAATTTGGACTCAACATGGATAAGGTCGACCGTGTTCTTGGTGTCGCCTTGGGAAGTGGCGTCGAAACCAATCCTCTGCAAATGGCTCAAGCATATGCTGCCTTTGCCAATGAAGGTTTAATGCCGGAAGCTCATTTTATTAGTAGAATTGAAAATGCTAGTGGTCAGGTTGTTGCGAGTCATAAAAATTCACAAAAACGGGTGATTGATAAAGCTGTAGCTGATAAGATGACCAGTATGATGTTGGGGACATTCACCAACGGTACCGGTATTAGTTCATCGCCTGCAGACTATGTCATGGCAGGGAAAACTGGAACAACTGAAGCAGTTTTCAATCCGGAGTACACAAGTGACCAGTGGGTAATTGGTTATACTCCGGATGTAGTGATTAGCCACTGGCTTGGCTTTCCGACCACTGATGAAAATCACTATCTAGCAGGTTCTACATCAAATGGTGCAGCCCATGTCTTTAGAAATATTGCAAATACCATTTTATCTTATACACCAGGAAGTACCTTTACAGTTGAAAATGCTTATAAGCAAAATGGAATTGCACCAGCCAATACAAAAAGACAAGTACAAACCAATGATAATAGCCAGACAGATGATAATTTGTCTGATATTCGAGGACGTGCGCAAAGTCTAGTAGATGAGGCTAGCCGGGCTATCTCAGATGCGAAGATTAAGGAAAAGGCTCAAACAATATGGGATTCGGTAGTCAATCTATTTCGCTAAGATGCTTGTCAAAGCCTAGCTTTCTTGTTATAATAGATAAGATGGAGGCGTTATGGCACTAAAAAAAGCAAGTCTAGCTTGTGCGGTTTGTGGTTCGAGAAACTATTCAATCAAGATTAGTGGAAACCCCAAGCCTACACGACTAGAAGTAAATAAATTTTGTAAGCATTGTGGCAAGTACACTATACACAGAGAAACGAGATAGGAGAGAGCGATGCGTTTTATTGGAGATATTTTTAGACTTCTTAAAGACACAACATGGCCAACTCGCAAGGAAAGCTGGAGAGATTTTCGTTCTATCATGGAATACACAGCTTTCTTTGTAGTAATTATTTACATTTTTGACCAGTTGATTGTTTCAGGTTTGATTCGATTTATTAACATTTTTTAGAAGGTTAGTGGAGTTAATTACACTAGAAATCTTCTATTTATGAAAGGAAATATCATGGATAGTTTTGATAAAGGGTGGTTTGTTTTACAAACTTATTCTGGTTATGAAAATAAGGTAAAAGAAAATCTATTACAACGTGCACAAACCTACAATATGTTGGATAATATTCTACGCGTTGAAATTCCAACACAAACAGTGCAAGTTGAAAAAAATGGAAAGAGAAAAGAAGTAGAAGAAAATCGCTTTCCAGGTTATGTTCTTGTAGAAATGGTCATGACAGATGAAGCTTGGTTTGTTGTTCGAAATACACCAAATGTTACAGGATTCGTCGGATCTCACGGAAATAGATCAAAACCAACTCCATTATTGGAACAAGAAATTCGTGATATCTTGGTTTCTATGGGACAAACTGTACAAGAGTTTGATATCGATGTTGAAGTTGGTCAAACTGTACGTATTATTGATGGAGCTTTTGCAGACTACACTGGTAAGATTACGGAGATTGATAACAATAAAGTGAAGATGATTATCTCTATGTTTGGTAATGACACAGTTGCAGAAGTAAACCTAAACCAAATCGCAGAATTATAACCCTGAGAGAGGCAAGACCTCTCTTTTTTGTGCAGTTGAGGAGCTAAAGGGTGCAGAATGGATGAAATGTGCCAAAAGTGTTTCTGAATCTGTTAGACTGTACACAGAAAGGGGAAGATTATGCTTAAAGAATTGTATGAAGAAGTCCAGGGAATTGTATATAAGTGTAGAAATGAATATTACCTTCATTTGTGGGAGTTATCGGACTGGGATCAAGAGGGAATGATTTGCCTACATGAATTGATTAGTAGCGAAGAAGGGCTAATAGACGATATTCCTCGTTTACGTAAATACTTCAAAACAAAATTCCGGAATCGAATTCTAGATTATCTCCGTAAACAAGAAAGTCAAAAACGGAGATATGATAAAGAGCTTTATGAAGAAGTGGGTGAGATAAGTCATCGTATAAGTGAGGGAGGACTCTGGCTAGACGATTATTATCTCTTTCATGAGACACTAAGAGATTATAGAAGCAAACAAAGTAAAGACAAACAAGAAGAGTTAGAACGCGTCTTAAGAGATGAACGCTTCCGAGGGCGTCAAAGAGTGTTAAGAGACTTACGTATTGTGTTTAAAGAGTTTGACATCCGTACTCATTAGGAATTCATGCAAAAAAGTAAAAAAAGTTTAAAAAAAGTAGTTGACAAAAAACAAAAAGCCGGTATAATAGTAAGAGTTGAAAACAACAACTCTGGTCCGTTGGTCAAGGGGTTAAGACACCGCCTTTTCACGGCGGTAACACGGGTTCGAATCCCGTACGG
>CAJNBX010000020.1 GCA_905221115.1 bacterium | reverse complement strand
ACCAAATAATGACTTACCAACAACTGTCATTAACGATGCCCCAACTAGTGCGCAAGAAAAAGGTAAACTACCAAAAGCTGGAAACACAGTAGAAGTACCAGTGAAACTAATAAGTTCAAAAGGTCAACCAGAAAGTCAAGAAGAATTACCAGAGTTCAACGGCGGAGTAAATGGAGAACTTCCAGATCCAGTAGAATTACCAAAAGTTAAGTTAATCATCACTAAATGGATTGATGAACAAGGTAATGAATTGAAGCCAGCAGATGCGAAAGCTCCAGCAGTATTAGGTGAAGCGAATGAAGCATTAGAAGCAGGTGAAATTGAAGGTTACGTATTTGTAAGAACAGATGTTAATGAAGAAGGTGATGTTGTAACTCATGTCTTCAGAAAAGTTACTCCAACTAAACCAGAAGGTAATGGGGAACAACAAGGTGGAGATAACACACCACAACCAACACCTGAAGTACCAACTGATAACAGAGAACGTAAACCTGAAACAGAAAAACCTACTGTGCCAGATACCAAACAGGCTGAACAATCAACTCAAACAGTTGATGCTCAGGTAGCTCCTTCTCAAAATCAAGCAGTATTGCCAAATACTGGTTCGAAAGCAGATCGTGCTACAGGTGCATTAGGAGCTCTCTCTCTTCTTGGAGCATTTGGTTTGCTATTTGCTAAAAAGAAGAAAGACGATGAAGAAGAAACACGAAACAATTAAGATGAGTCATTAAATTGAACTGAAAATAGGTTGTGTTAATTCTTAGAGGAAGTAACGGATAGAAAGAAGTTTAAAAGCTACTTTCTATCCGTCTTTCTTTAGAATAAATGTAAACGTTTTAAAAAGATGCGTAAAGGAGAAGGTTTGATATGGTTAAATATAGATTAAAAGATATTTTGAGTGAAATAAACGGAACAAGTTGGTATTGGAATTATAGTCTTGAACATGATACTAGGAGGACTACAGGACGTGTTAATGTGAGATATTACAATGGTGCCTTATTGATAAACTGGGATGTACATAGCTTTAGAGTGCGATTTGGAGATAATCCTCCATTAAGTTTTAGTGATAGAATAGTTGTGGATTTCGAAAATGATACGATTATTATCATAGATAGCGGTTGGAAAATTTATTTAGATACAAGATCATAGGATTTATTAGTTAACATTTCCGAGCGGATACACTAAAAGTAAAAGAGATTTTGAAAGGGAGACACTGTGAGTATGAAAAATAATTATGATGATTATTTAAACTTAATGTTTGATAAAGGCATAATTGCAGATTTAAAAGGAAAAAATCAAGAAGATAATCCTAGTTTAGAAAATGTTGATGAATTAGCTGATTATCTTATAAATTATGTGAAAAGGCATTATACTATCTATGAATACTATGTTTCTCCAAATATCTCCAATTTTTATAGTAAGCATAGAAAGTTTACAAGATTCATTCTTATATGTCTTTCTTTATTTGATTCTGAAAGTGATATTAATACTCTTTTAAAAAAATATAGATTTAATGAAGAATCGATATGGGAAATCGAACATATTATTCCTCAAAATCAGTACTTCAATAAATTTAATAAAAAAATTCTAAGTTGAAAAATAGAATCGGTAATCTGACTTTATTAAAAGAAGAAACAAATAGAAAGATTAGTAATGGATCATTTGCTAAAAAAAAGGAAAATTTAACTTGTGAGGAAAAATATTTAAAAATTAATGATATATTTAAAATAGATAAAGTGCATATTTCAAAAAAAGATATATGTGAGCGAGAGAAGGAAATAAATAAATCTATATATGATACCTTTATAAAAGATAGAGGAAAATTATTGCAAGATAAATTACATGAATTTATAGATGCCCAAGGATAGAATCGGCGTTAATTGGCATTAAATTGCCTATAGATTTTAATTTTCCCATCTTTTATAAAATCCATATGCGAATGGACAAATTACAGGAATACCAATAGGAAATAAAGGTGATTATCCTGTAACGATTAAAGTCCAAGAACAAGCGGATAAATATAATCCAATAGGAGAAGGTTTAACGGTTGATCCAAATCATGTGATTGAAGATTCTGAAGTCATTGCTAAAGTAAAAGGCAATGGACCAGAAACTGTTACAGTTGTAAGTAAACCATCAACAGCTACAAAAGGTAATGTTGGAAATGCGGTTGCTAAAGTAACTTACTCAGATGGTTCAAAAGATATCGTTCCAGTAGAAGTAACAGTCACAAACCAAGACAAAGATATCTACACACCAGAGTACGATAAAGGAAATGGCAAAACAGGAACTAAGGTAGAAATACCAGTCACACCAGACACTAATGGAGGTTCTGGTCAAGATACACCAGCACCAGCTACTCCAAATGCAGATCAGGTAGATATTAAGACTACTGTTGATAATGGAGCTAAGTCAAATGATTCTCAAAATGTATTGCCAAATACAGGAACAGAATCAAATGCTGCTCTTGCATCTCTAGGACTTCTTGGACTATTGAGTGGATTTGGACTTGTAGCTCGCAAGAAAAAAGAAGACTAAAAATTTAGTCAGATGAATATTCATTCTTTTGTGTTTTAACAACGAACTAGATTGATTCTGGGAATCGTGTTCGTCATAAAATACAAAGAATGTTTAGATAAAGAAAGTGAACAATGCTAGGATTTTGTTAAACGGAATTCTAAGTATTGTTCGCTTTTGTGGTATAATAAGTACTATGCAGAAAAAACCAACGTCAGCCTATGTGCACATCCCATTTTGTACCCAGATTTGTTATTATTGTGATTTTTCAAAGGTCTTCATAAAAAATCAGCCAGTTGATAGCTATTTGGAGCATTTATTAGAAGAGTTTCAATCTTATGATATTCAAAAGTTGTCAACCCTCTACATCGGTGGTGGCACACCGACAGCTTTGTCAGCTCCGCAACTGGAGGTGTTATTGGATGGCTTGACTAAAAACTTGGACTTGTCTGTCTTAGAGGAGTTGACCATTGAGGCCAATCCAGGCGACTTGGACGCGGATAAGATTGCTGTTTTGAAGAACTCGGCTGTCAATCGTGTTTCGCTAGGTGTGCAGACCTTTGATGATAAGATGCTGAAAAAGATTGGGCGTAGTCATTTGGAGAAGGATATTTATGAAAATATCGACCGTCTGAAACTGTCTGGTTTTGACAATATCTCCATCGACTTGATTTATGCACTTCCTGGTCAGACCATGGAGCAGGTCAAGGAAAATGTTGCTAAGGCCATTGGACTTGATATTCCCCATATGAGTTTGTATAGCTTGATTTTGGAAAATCATACGGTCTTTATGAACCGTATGAGACGAGGGAAATTGCCTCTGCCTAAAGAGGAACTGGAAGCTGAGATGTTTGAGTACATCATCGCAGAGCTAGAGCGAGCTGGTTTTGAACATTATGAGATTTCCAATTTCTCCAAATCCGGTTTTGAAAGTCGTCACAATCTCATGTACTGGGACAATGCTGAATACTATGGCATCGGTGCTGGGGCATCTGGTTATGTAAATGGAGTACGCTATAAAAACCATGGTCCCATTCGTCATTATCTCAGTGCGGTTGAGGAAGGCAATGCTCGTATCACAGAAGAGCACCTGAGTCAAAAAGAGCAAATGGAAGAGGAAATGTTCTTGGGCCTCCGCAAGAAATCAGGAGTCTCCATGGCGCGATTTGAGGAAAAATTTGGACGGTCTTTCGATGGACTTTATGGAGAAATTGTCAAGGACTTGGTTCAACAAGGTCTCATGCAAATAGAGGGTGACCGAGTTCGTATGACAAAGAGAGGTCTCTTTTTGGGAGACACCGTAGCAGAACGATTTATTTTGGAGTAGGATCATGGGCTTAACTTATCAAATGAAAATGAAAATTCCTTTTGATATGGCTGATATGAACGGTCATATCAAGCTTCCAGATGTGATTTTGCTATCCCTGCAAGTTTCAGGGATGCAGTCTATTGAACTGGGAGTTAGTGATAAGACTATTTTGGAAGAGCATAATCTGGTCTGGATTATCACAGATTATGATATTGAGGTGGTTCGTTTGCCTCGTTTTGCGGAAGAAATCACCATTGAAACGGAAGCTTTGAGCTACAATCGACTTTTTTGTTACCGTCGCTTTACCATTTATGATGAAGCAGGTCAGGAACTCATCCACATGATGGCAACCTTTGTTCTCATGGACCGCGACAGTCGAAAAGTTCATGCTGTTGAACCTGAGATTGTGGCTCCTTACCAGTCTGATTTTGATAAAAAGCTTATCCGCGGACCAAAGTATGAGCCTTTGGAAGTGCCGGTCAGCAAGGATTACCATGTCCGTTTTTACGACTTGGATATGAATGGTCATGTCAATAATAGTAAATACCTGGATTGGATTTTTGAGGTCATGGGAGCGGATTTTTTGACCCAGTATATTCCCAAGAAAATCAACCTCAAGTATGTCAAGGAAGTTCGACCAGGTGGGGTGATTACATCGGCTGTTGAACGGTCTGAACTGGAAAGTAAGCATGAAATTACAAGCGACGGTGCGACCAATGCTCAAGCTATCATCACTTGGCAAGAAATAAAAAAGGATTAGGAAGAAATAGATGAAATATAAAGGCTATTTAATTGATTTAGACGGAACCATTTATAAGGGGAAGGACCGAATTCCGGCAGGAGAAGCTTTTGTCCATGAATTGCAAAAGCGAGATATCCCCTATCTTTTTGTGACTAACAATACAACCCGCACTCCAGAGAGTGTTCAGGAGATGCTGGCTCAGAATTTTAATATTGATACGCCTCTATCGACTGTCTACACAGCGACGTTGGCAACCATCGACTATATGAATGACTTGGGACTGGAAAAGACCGTCTATGTCATCGGAGAAGCAGGGCTCAAGGAAGCCATCAAGGCGGCTGGTTATGTGGAAGACAAGGATAATCCAGCCTATGTGGTAGTAGGCCTGGACTGGCAAGTTGACTATGAAAAATTTGCGACAGCAACTCTAGCTATCCAAAAGGGAGCTCATTTTATCGGAACCAACCCTGACCTAAACATACCGACAGAGCGCGGTCTTTTGCCTGGTGCTGGTTCACTGATTACACTTCTTGAAGTAGCAACACGAGTGAATCCCGTTTATATTGGGAAACCAAATGCCATTATTATGGACAAGGCAGTTGAGCACTTAGGTTTGGAACGTGAAGAGTTGATTATGGTTGGGGACAACTATCTGACGGATATCCGAGCAGGGATTGACAATGGCATTCCAACGCTCTTGGTGACGACAGGTTTTACCAAGGCAGAAGAAGTGGCAGACCTGCCAATCGCACCGACTCATGTGGTTTCTAGCCTTGCGGAGTGGAACTTTGATGAAAACTAAACTGACCTTTTGGGGCTCTATGCTCTTTCTCTTCTCCCTCTCAATCCTTCTGACCATTTATTTGGCTTGGATTGTTTATCCGCTGGAAATTCAGTGGCTGAACTTAACGGATAGGGTCTATTTAAAACCAGAAACTATTCAGTACAACTTTCATATCTTGATGAATTATCTGACCAATCCTTTTAGTCAGGTCTTACAGATGCCAGATTTTCGTTCGTCAGCAGCTGGTCTGCACCATTTCGCAGTGGTCAAGAATCTCTTTCACTTGGTGCAGCTAGTTGCTCTAGTGACACTGCCAAGTTTTTACGTCTTTGTCAAAGGGATTGTAAAAAAGGGCTTCTTGTCTCTATTTAGTAAAGGGCTTTTGGCTCTAGTGGTTTTGCCTTTACTGATTGGGCTAGGGGGAGTGTTGATTGGTTTTGACCAATTCTTTACTATGTTCCATCAAATTCTCTTTGTGGGAGATGATACTTGGCTTTTTGATCCAGCCAAGGATCCTGTTATTCTGATTTTGCCAGAGACCTTTTTCCTTCATGCCTTCCTCCTCTTTTTTGCCCTCTATGAAAGCTTCTTTGGCTATCTTTATCTAAAAAGTCGTAGGAAGTGAAACGAAAGATGTTCTTATTTTACATGTATAAATTAGGTGTGTAATTCGAAACTATCGTTAAGAGTGAATTAACTAATTCAGAAATGTATTAATCGTTCGCAAACAGTCTATTTTTCTTGAAAAAATAGGCTTTTTTTCTAAAAATCTCTAGTCAAGCGCTTTATTTTTTTGTATAATAGAGGTAGCAAAGTATAGATAAGAAGAGAAAAGCATGATTACACTATTCCTATCACCGAGCTGTACTTCATGTCGTAAGGCAAAGGCCTGGTTAGAAAAACATAAGGTGCCCTTTGAGGAACACAATATTATGACCAGTCCTTTAACAAGAAAAGAATTGCAACACATTCTTTCCTTGACCGAAAATGGTACTGATGACATCATTTCAACTCGTTCAAAAATTTTTCAAAAATTAGATATTGATGTAGAAAGTATTTCGGTATCAGAATTGCTTTATTTGATTGAGCAGTATCCTAGTCTTTTGCGTCGTCCCATTATTATTGATGCCAAACGTATGCAGATCGGTTTTAATGAAGATGAGATTCGTGCTTTTCTCCCTCGTAGTTACCGTAAGCAAGAACTAAAAGAAGCAAGAATGAGAGCTGGTATTAGTTAATGAACAAACAGTATAGTTACCCACTAGATTTGTCGTGGAGCACTGAAGAACTTGCTTCAGTGCTTTCTTTTTTTAATGATGTTGAAGCTGCCTATGAAGGCAAGGTAGAGGCTAAAAAGTTACTGGACTCCTATAAGGGATTCAAAGCGGTTGTGCCAAGCAAGAGCGAAGAGAAACGTTTGGGACGAGAATTTGAAACGGTTAGTGACTATTCGCTTTACCGAGTAGTTCAGGCTGCCAAGGAAAAAGGGGAAGGAAAGATTTCTCTTGGAAAGTAAATTTGAATTTTCTAAAGAGCTTGTCAAGAAGGCGGGCCAGTACATTCTTGACCATATGCAGGAAGATTTGTGTGTTGAGACTAAGACCTCTCCAACAGATTTGGTGACCAGGCTGGACAAGGAAGTTCAGGAACTTTTGGTTGGTGAGATTTTGTCCCGTTATCCTGAGGATAAGATTTGTGCTGAAGAAGGTTGTCTGCGAGCTTCGGTTCAAGAAGGAAAGGTTTGGGTCATTGATCCCATTGATGGTACCAATAACTTTGTAGCCCAGCAGGAAGATTTTGCTGTTATGGTGGCTTATTTTGAAAATGGTCAGGGGCAGTTTGGACTGATTTATGATGTGGTCAAAGGGGATTGTTACCATGGTGGTGGAGCCTTTCCAGTTTGTCGAAACGATAAGCCCCTAGCTCCTTTTAAAGCAAAACCACTTGGAGATTTTCTCATTGCAGGGAATAGTGGTATGTTGGAAACCAACGAATGGGGGCTGGCTGATTTGAGTCGAGCGGTCCTCGGTGTTCGTGTCTATGGGAGTGCGGCCATTAGTTTTGCCAAGATTTTGTCAGGGCGTTTGTTGACCTATGTCACCTATCTGCAACCATGGGATTATGCTGCAGCTAGTATTTTAGGGGAAAGTCTGGGCTATCGGATTGTGACCCTTTCTGGTGAAGCTCCTGATTTTCAAACCAGACAACCGGTCATGATGCTACCTCTTGAGATGCGGGAGGAAATTCAGTCCTATATTTACGAAAGGAAAAGAACTTAAATGCAATTTCCAGAAGGATTTGTTGAAAAATATGAAGAGATACTAGGAGTTGAGGCAAGAGATTTTCTTGCCTCTTTTGAGGAGGAAGCGGTTTCGGCCTTTCGGGTCAATCCTTTAAAAGAAGCGCCAGTTTCCTTTCCTGATGCCATTCCTCAAACTCCTTGGGGACATTATGGGAAGGTTTCAGGGAAATCGCCTGAGCATGCTACTGGTTTAGTTTATTCGCAAGAACCTGCTGCTCAGATGGTTGCTCAGGTAGCCCAGCCCGTTCCTGGTATGAAAGTCTTGGATTTGGCTGCTGCACCGGGTGGAAAATCAACTCAGCTAGCAGCCTATCTAGCAGGGGAGGGCCTTCTTGTTTCTAATGAAATTTCAAGCAAACGGGCTAAGATTTTAGTAGAAAACATGGAGCGCTTTGGAGCGACAAATGTTGTGGTGACCAATGAATCTGCTGACCGCTTGGCCAAGGTTTTTAAAGGCTATTTTGACCTAATCGTTCTTGATGCCCCTTGCTCTGGTGAAGGGATGTTCCGTAAGCAACCAGATGCTATGGACTATTGGAGCTTAGATTATCCGAGTCAATGTGCTAGCTTGCAAAGAGAAATTCTGGAAGATGCAGTAACCATGCTAGCTGAAGGTGGTCGCTTGGTTTATTCAACCTGTACCTGGGCACCTGAGGAAAACGAAGAGATTGTCAAGTGGTTGCTGGAAGAGTATGATTTTGATTTGTTGCCAGTAGAGCATATCAATGGAATGGTAGATGGAATTGACCTGCCAGAAACGGCTCGAATGTACCCTCATCATTTTAAGGGAGAGGGTCAGTTTGTCGCCCATTTGCAATTTAAAGGTGAAAATTTAGCACCAAAATGTAAGGCAAGTAAGAGCAATCACAGTCGTGAACAAGTTGTCTTGTGGCAGGAATTTGCCCAAAAACATTTGAAGACCAATCTAAGGGGAATTTTGCAGACTTTTGGAGACCAACTCTATCTCTTGCCCGAACTCTTGCCAGATTTAGGGAAGCTCAAGATTGCTCGGAATGGCCTGCATCTGGGCACTTTTAAGAAGAAACGCTTTGAGCCTAGTTTTGCTCTTGGTCTAGCCTTGAAACCGAGTCAGGTTAAGCAGTCGGTTGAAATTGACCAAGAAGCGTTTGTAAAGTATGCCGCTGGAGAAACCGTTCAGCTGGCAGAAAGTCTGCCAAATGGTTGGTACCAAGTTTTGGTTCAAGGAAATGGCTTGGGCTTTGCTAAGGTGACTGGAAATGTTTTGAAAAATTATTTTCCAAAAGGCCTCAGATTCAAGTGAAAATGCTAGTCAAAGTAGCTTGTCTATGTTATAGTGGAAGTATGGATTTTTTCAAATTGTCTTTCATTTTAAGTCAAAATTGGTGGGAAAGGTAACTGAGCAAATTTCTAGTAAAACCAAGCTAGCAACTTCAGTTGCCTCCTAATTTTCAAAAGAAAAACATAAATAAATAGTTGAAAAAATTCACAGCATTCACCATTATTTTCAAGGAGAAAAACAGTGAAAAAAAGGAAAAAACTCGCTCTATCCCTTGCAGCTCTTTTGCTAGCAGGTTCTTTGGCGGGATGTGCTAGCTGGATTGATCGTGGGGAATCCATGACAGCTGTTGGCTCAACGGCTCTTCAGCCTTTGGTCGAAGCAGCAGCAGATGAATTTGGTTCTATGCACGTTGGAAAAACAGTCAACGTCCAAGGTGGAGGATCTGGTACAGGTCTGTCTCAGGTTCAGTCTGGAGCCGTTGATGTAGGAAATTCAGATGTATTTGCCGAGGAAAAAGACGGTATCAACGCATCTGCTCTAGTGGACCATAAGGTAGCCGTAGCGGGCTTGGCAGTGATTGTGAACAAGGAAGTTGATGTTGAAAATCTGACAACTGAACAACTCCGTAGCATCTTCACAGGTCAAGTGACCAACTGGAAAGAAGTCGGTGGGAAAGACCTAGCCATTTCCATTATCAACCGCGCGGCAAGTTCTGGTTCGCGTGCAACCTTTGATAGTGTTGTCATGGATGGTCAATCTGCCGTGCAGAGTCAAGAACAGGATTCAAATGGGATGGTCAAAAACATTGTTTCCCAGACACCAGGAGCCATTTCTTACCTAGCCTTTGCCTATGTGGATGACTCGGTGAAACGCATGAAGTTGAATGGCTATGAGCCGATTGCAGAAAATGTTACAACCAATAACTGGCCTTTATGGTCTTATGAACACATGTACACCCTAGGTCAACCAAATGAATTGGTGGCAGAATTCCTCAACTTTGTCCTCTCTGATGAAGCGCAAAGTGGAATCGTTAAGGGAATGGGCTATATTTCTGTCAAGGAAATGAAGGTTGAAAAAGATGCTGTAGGAACGGTGACAGCACTAGAAGGGAGTCAATAATGAATCAAGAAGAATTAGCTAAAAAATTACTCTCTCCCTCAAAGAACTCTCGTCTAGAGAAACTAGGAAAAGGCTTGACCTTTGCCTGTCTGTCTTTGATTGTTATCATTGTGGCCATGATTTTGATTTTCGTAGCCCAAAAAGGTTTGTCGACCTTCTTTGTAAATGGAGTCAATATCTTTGATTTCCTCTTTGGCCAAACTTGGAATCCTTCAGGTAAACAATTTGGTGCCCTTCCCATGATTTTGGGTTCCTTTATTGTCACAATCCTATCGGCTCTTATCGCAACTCCTTTTGCCATTGGTGCGGCAGTTTTTATGACCGAGGTTTCACCAAAAGGTGCTAGAATCTTGCAACCAGCTATTGAATTGCTGGTCGGGATTCCTTCAGTCGTGTATGGATTTATCGGTTTGCAGGTCGTAGTTCCTTTTGTCCGTAGTGTCTTTGGTGGAACTGGTTTTGGGATTCTGTCAGGGATTTTCGTACTCTTTGTCATGATTTTACCGACGGTAACCTTTATGACAACAGATAGCTTGCGTGCGGTGCCTCGTCACTACCGCGAAGCAAGTTTGGCTATGGGAGCCACCCGCTGGCAAACCATCTGGCGCGTGACCTTGAAGGCAGCGCGTTCAGGGATTTTCACAGCAGTGGTCTTTGGGATGGCGCGTGCCTTTGGTGAGGCTTTGGCCATTCAGATGGTGGTCGGAAACTCAGCCGTTGTCCCAACTTCATTGACAACGCCGGCTGCGACCTTGACCTCTGTTTTGACCATGGGTATCGGAAATACCGTTATGGGAACCGTTGACAATAACGTTCTCTGGTCACTGGCCTTGGTCTTGCTTTTGATGAGTTTGGCCTTCAACAGTGTGATTAAATTGATTACGAAAGAAAGAGGAAAGAAAAACTATGCACGCTAAGAAATTAGATAAAATTGCAACAGCTGTCCTCTACTCGATTGCAGGGATTATCGTTGCCATCCTGGCATCCTTGATTCTTTATATCTTGGTTCGTGGTTTGCCCCACATCTCTTGGTCTTTCTTGACTGGCAAATCATCTTCTTACCAAGCAGGTGGAGGGATTGGAATTCAGCTCTATAATTCCTTCTTCCTTCTGGTCATTACCTTGATTATCTCTGTACCCTTGTCTATGGGAGCTGGGATTTTCCTAGCTGAATATGCCAAGAAAGGTCCTGTGACAAACTTTGTCAGAACCTGTATTGAAATCTTGTCTTCACTGCCATCTGTGGTGGTAGGTCTCTTTGGTTACTTGATCTTTGTAGTTCAGTTTGAGTATGGATTTTCAATCATTTCAGGTGCCTTGGCCTTGACAGTCTTTAATCTGCCTCAGATGACTCGAAATGTTGAAGACAGCTTGAAACACGTTCACCATACGCAGCGTGAGGCTGGTCTGGCTCTTGGGATTTCTCGTTGGGAGACAGTGGTTCATGTGGTTATTCCAGAAGCCCTTCCAGGTATTGTCACTGGGGTTGTCCTGGCCTCTGGCCGTATCTTTGGTGAGGCGGCTGCTCTCATCTATACAGCAGGACAATCTGCTCCAGCCCTTGACTGGTCTAACTGGAATATTCTCAGTGTAACCAGCCCAATCTCAATCTTCCGTCAAGCAGAAACCTTGGCTGTCCACATATGGAAAGTCAATAGTGAAGGTACTATTCCAGATGGAACCATCGTATCAGCAGGTTCTGCAGCCGTGCTCCTCATCTTTATCCTCATCTTTAACTTTGGAGCACGCAAACTCGGAAGCTATTTACATAAGAAATTAACCGCTGCCTAAAGGAGAAGCCATGTCAAAATATAATTGGGATGAAAAGCATATCATCACCTTTCCTGAAGAGAAAGTGGCCCTCTCTACTAAGGATTTACATGTTTACTACGGTAAAAATGAATCCATCAAGGGCATCGATATGCAATTTGAAAAAAATAAAATTACAGCCTTAATTGGCCCTTCTGGTTCAGGGAAATCAACCTACCTCCGCAGTCTCAACCGTATGAATGATACTATTGATATTGCCAAGGTAACAGGTCAAATTCTCTACCAAGGAATTGATGTCAACCGTCCAGAAATCAACGTCTATGAGATGCGTAAGCACATTGGAATGGTCTTCCAACGCCCAAATCCTTTTGCCAAGTCTATCTACCGCAACATCACTTTTGCTCATGAACGAGCAGGTGTTAAGGACAAGCAAGTCTTGGATGAAATTGTGGAAACCTCTCTTCGTCAGGCTGCCCTTTGGGACCAGGTTAAAGACGATTTGCATAAGTCAGCCTTGACCCTATCAGGTGGTCAGCAGCAACGTCTTTGTATCGCTCGTGCTATCTCTGTTAAACCAGATATCCTCTTGATGGATGAACCGGCGTCAGCCTTGGACCCGATTGCGACAGCCCAGCTGGAAGAAACCATGCTGGAATTAAAGAAGGACTTTACCATCATCATCGTAACCCACAGTATGCAGCAGGCTGCGCGTGCTAGTGACTACACAGGATTTTTCTACTTGGGTGACTTGATTGAGTACGATAAGACCTCTAATATTTTCCAAAATGCCAAACTACAGTCAACCAATGACTATGTAACAGGACACTTTGGATAGAAAGGAAACAGTATGACAGAAGCGATTTTACAGGTATCAGACCTGTCCGTTTACTACAATCAAAAAAAGGCCTTGAATAGTGTTTCCCTATCTTTCCAACCTAAGGAAATTACAGCCTTGATTGGTCCATCTGGGTCAGGGAAGTCAACCCTCCTCAAGGCTATCAACCGCATGGGGGATCTCAACCCAGAGGTAACCACAACTGGTTCGGTGGTATACAACGGCCACAACATCTACAGTCCGCGTACAGATACAGTTGAATTGCGTAAGGAAATTGGTATGGTTTTCCAACAGCCAAACCCTTTCCCTATGTCTATCTACGAAAACGTTGTTTATGGGCTTCGTATCAATGGAGTGAAGGACAAGCAGGTTCTGGATGAGGCGGTTGAAAAAGCCTTGCAACGAGCTTCTATCTGGGATGAGGTCAAGGATCGCCTGCATGATTCAGCTATCGGGCTTTCAGGCGGACAACAGCAACGTGTCTGTGTTGCCCGTGTCTTGGCAACTAGTCCTAAAATCATTCTCTTGGATGAACCGACTTCAGCCTTGGACCCTATCTCGGCTGGTAAGATTGAGGAAACCTTGTATGGTCTAAAAGATAAATACACCATGCTCTTGGTTACGCGTTCCATGCAACAAGCCTCTCGTATCTCTGACAAGACAGGATTTTTCCTTGATGGAGATTTGATCGAGTTTAACGATACCAAGAAGATGTTCCTCAACCCACAACACAAGGAAACAGAAGATTATATTTCAGGAAAATTTGGATAAGGAGATAAATGATGTTACGTTCTCAATTTGAAGAAGATTTGGAGAAATTGCACAACCAGTTCTACGCTATGGGACAAGAAGTGCTATCCCAAATCAATCGTACGGTACGTGCCTTTGTTACGCACGACCGTGATTTGGCCAAAGAAGTCATCGAAGACGATGCAGAAGTAAATGAATACGAAGTGAAATTGGAGAAAAAATCATTTGAAATGATTGCCCTTCAACAACCCGTTTCTCAGGACTTGCGTACTGTTTTGACAGTCTTGAAGGCTGTATCTGACTTGGAACGTATGGGTGACCATGCCGTTTCCATTGCCAAAGCGACAATTCGTATGAAGGGTGAGCAACGTATCCCAGCTGTTGAAGAAGAAATCAAGAGAATGGGGCGCGATGTCAAAAACTTCGTTGAAGCAGCCCTTGAACTCTATCTGAATGGTTCAGTTGACCAGGCCTATGAAGTAGCAACCATGGATGAAAAAATCAACCATTACTTTGATAGCATTCGTGACTTGGCTACAGAAGAAATCAAGAAAAATCCAGATGCCATCGTTACAGGTCGTGATTATTTCCAAGTGATTGCCTTCTTGGAACGCATTGGAGACTATGCCAAGAATATCTGTGAATGGGTTGTTTACTTTGAAACAGGTAAGATTGTCGAACTATAAAACAGGTTCATTCTGTATAAAAAGGAGCTTGAAATCAACTGATAGCTCCTTTTTCTTGTATGAAAAAAATATTTTTAAGATAAAAATTCAAAAAACACTTGACAAGTAACTTGGATAGCGTTATAATTATACAAAATTAACAGAGAGGTTGTTTATTTATGAAATCAAAAAAATGGATATTTGTTTTATGTAGTTTTCTTGCAAGTTTCTTCTTAGTAGCTTGCCAGTCAGGTTCTAATGGTTCTCAGTCAGCTGTTGAGGCCATTAAGCAAAAGGGGAAATTAGTTGTGGCGACTAGTCCTGACTATGCACCTTTTGAATTCCAATCCTTAGTTGACGGAAAAAACCAGGTAGTCGGTGCGGATATTGATATGGCCCAAGCTATCGCTGATGAACTTGGGGTGAAGTTGGAAATTTCAAGCATGAGTTTTGATAATGTTTTGACCAGTCTTCAAACTGGGAAGGCTGACCTAGCAGTTGCGGGAATTAGCGCAACTGATGAGAGAAAAGAAGTCTTTGATTTTTCAATCCCATACTATGAAAACAAGATTAGTTTCTTGGTTCGTAAGGCTGATGTAGAAAAATACAAGGATTTAACTAGCCTTGAAAGTGCTAATATTGCAGCCCAAAAAGGGACTGTTCCAGAAGCTATGGTCAAGGAACAATTGCCAAAAGCTCAATTGACTTCCCTAACCAATATGGGTGAAGCAGTCAATGAATTGCAGGCTGGAAAAGTAGATGCTGTTCACATGGATGAGCCAGTTGCCCTTAGCTACGCTGCTAAAAATGCCGACCTAGCTGTCGCAACTGTCAGCTTGAAGATGAAGGACGGCGAAGCTAATGCAGTTGCCCTTAGAAAAAATAGTGCTGATTTGAAAGAAGTGGTGGACAAGGTCATCCAAAAACTCAAGGATGACGGCACTTACCAAAGCTATCTTGAAAAAGCAGCAAGCCTAACAGAAGTTGAAGAATAATACTCAATGAAAATCAAAGAGCAAACTAGGAAGCTAGCCGCAAGCTGTACTTGAGTACGGTAAGGTGACGCTGACGTGGTTTGAATTTGATTTTCGAAGAGTATAAGAAAAAAGCAGAGTTGGAAGTCAGTCCAATTCTGCTTTTAAATAGTTTAAAACCTTTTCCAGATTTTCTAAGGATACCTTGGCAAATTGATAAGGGCAGGCATCCAAGTATGCCTCTTCAAAGAAGTCCAAGCCCAGTTGACTGTGCTTGAGACTGGCGATTTTAGGGTACTGTCTGAGATCAAGTAATAAACCATCGTGTAGGGGATAATGAGGAAGGGGACAAGGTGTTTTGGTTAAACTTTTCTCGAGTTGTTTTTGGTAGTCTTCTTGATTGGACAAGCGAGCTAGACGGTTTTTCTCAAATAATTGACTGTCAATATAGAGTGATAAGGCCTTTTGCATGATGAGGTTGCTGTCGTAGTCTAGGATATTTTTGTAGACCACAAAGGCTTCTTTGATAGCATTTGGCAGGATGAGTGCTGTTATCCGCAGGGCTGGAAAGAGACTGGTTGAGAAGGACTTGATATAAATGACGCGCTCTTCTGTATCCAGATAGTGGAAGGTCTGGCCCTTTTTAGAGTCCAAATCCCCCAAATAGTCGTCCTCTACGATATAGACTCCATATTTGGCAGCTAAGTCAAGAATAGCCCGTTTGTCCTGCTCTGAATAGGAATGCCCTAGAGGATAGTGAAAACGAGGAATGGTATAGAAAAACTTAATTTTTCCTGTTTTGAAGTGGCCTTCCAGTTCCTCCAAGTCAATCCCATCAATGCCTCGTTCAATCGTTTGATAGTCCAAGCCCTGAGCAATCAAGAGGCGATTCATCCGATGGTAGGTCGGCTGTTCCACCAAGATTTCCTTTGCTTGGCTAGGGAAGGAAATTTGAGAAAGGATAAAAAGGGCTTGTTGGGTTCCAGAAGTCAATACCAACTGGTCTGCTTTGCAGTAGAGGGCTTGGTCAAAGAGGAGTTTATGAATGGATTGTCTTAAGTCTTCTAATCCTTCTTGGTTGTCATAGTAGTTGAAGAGGTAGTTTTCTCGGCCAACCAGGGTTTCATTGACACAGAGTCGGAAATCGTCATAGGCGCTGGCATGTTCGTCGGTAACCTCAATTTCTAGGTCCTGGTGTTGCCCTTGTTCTAGGACATAGTAGCCGCTCTGGGGCTTGGCATAGAGGTATTGTTCGTGCCGTAATTCCAGCAGGGCTCGTTGGACAGTATCCTTGCTACAGTGAAAGTCAAGGCTCAGTTGACGGATAGAAGGCAGGCGACTTCCCGTCCGAAAGCGTCCAGACTCGATGCCATTTTTCAGATAAGATACGACCTCTTGGTACTTGCTTTGTTTCTTCATTCCAGACCTCCCTTGATTTTGTTACATTGTACCCTTTTTTTTCCTTCTTGGCAATGTCTAGGGTGTTTCTCTCGTTCACATCTAGGGGCAAATGTGGTATACTTAGGAGTAACATTTATAGAATAATACTCTTCGAAAATCTCTTCAAACCACGTCAGCTTCGCCTTGCCGTAGATATGGTTACTGACTTCGTCAGTTTTATCCACAACCTCAAAACAGTGTTTTGAGCTGACTTCGTCAGTCTTATCTACAACCTCAAAGCAGTGCTTTGAGCAGCCTGCGGCTCGCTTCCTAGTTTGCTCTTTGATTTTCATTGAGTATAACAGACAAGAAAGAGAATGGATAAGAACGTGCAGGAACCAGTGAAATTATTTCAATACAATACCCTCGGAGCCTTGATGGCAGGCCTTTATGGTGGTACCATGACAGTAGGAGAATTGCTAGAGCATGGTGACCTTGGTTTGGGAACTTTGGATTCTATTGATGGGGAATTGATTGTCTTGGATGGCAAGGCTTATCAAGCCAAAGGCTCAGGAGAGCAACCAGAAATTGTAGAAGTATCACCAGATGCCCTTATTCCTTATGCAGCAGTGGTACCGCATCAGGCAGAAGTTATTTTCCGCCAGCGCTTTGAGATGACAGACAAGGAATTGGAAGAACGAATTGAGTCTTATTATGATGGGGAAAATCTTTTCCGCTCTATCAAGATTCGTGGGGAATTTTCGCATATGCATGTGCGCATGATTCCCAAGTCGACACCAGATACCAAGTTTGCTGATGTCGCAACCCATCAACCTGAATATAGTCGTGACAATGTTGCGGGAACCATCGTTGGTTTCTGGACGCCAGAGATTTTTCATGGTGTCAGTGTGGCAGGCTACCATCTGCACTTCATCTCAGATGATTTGACCTTCGGTGGGCATGTCATGGACTTTGTCATCAAGGAAGGCATTATCGAGGTAGGAGCAGTTGACCAGTTGGACCAACGTTTCCCAGTCCAAGACCGTCAATATTTGTTTGCTAAGTTCAACGTTGACGAGATGAAAAAAGATATTGAAAAGGCAGAATAGGAGAAGAAAATGACCATTCATATTATCATTACCATGGTGCTGCTGCTGGCTTTCTTGCTAGGAAGCATTTGGTATGCCAGAAAGAAATACCAGATTAATCTAGCTGTCTTGGGCTTGGGGGCTGTTGCCTTCTTTGTCTCTTCGCAGATTTTGGAAAAACTGGTGCATATCTTGGTTTTGCATCCTCAAAAAGACGGTAGTATTGCCCTCTTGCAGGATCATCCACTTGTCTATATCATCTATGGTCTAGCCATGGCAGCTTTTTTTGAGGAAACTGCTCGTCTTATTTTCTTCAAATGGTTGGAGAAAAAGAGAAGTTTGGAAAAGGCAGATGCCTTGGCTTATGGATTGGGGCATGGTGGCTTGGAGTTGATTTTCCTAGGTCTTGCTAGTTTGCTCAATCTCTACATCGTTCTCTCAGCAGTTCAAACGCAAAATCCACAGGTTATGCAATTGCTGTCTGAAAATATGTTGAAAACTATCCAGTCGCTATCAGTCTGGCAGATTTATTTGCTTGGTTTTGAGAGAATCTTGGCGCTAGGTTTCCAATTACTCTTGACTGTTTGGGTTTACCAAGCTGTTCGCCAGAAGAAATGGATTTATCTCCTAGCAGCCTATGGCCTACACGCCTTCTTTGACCTAGCACCATCTCTAGTCCAAGTTGGCTGGTTGACCAATCCAGTCTTGGTGGAAGTTGTCCTAGCAGTTGAGCTCATTCTGATCGCCTATGGAACAAAGGCTATCTTTTGCAAAAAATCATAAGAAAAGGGGGAAACCTCTTTTTTTGTTTAAAATAAGCCTAAGATTTTTTTAGGGTCGTCAAATGGTTTTAAAAATGGTATAATGGAATGAATTTTGTAAAAGGAAGAGTGACATGTCTGTAAGAGAAAAAATGCTTGAAATCTTAGAAGGAATTGATATCCGTTTCAAGGAACCCTTGCATAGCTATAGTTATACAAAAGTAGGTGGAGAGGCCGATTATTTGGTCTTTCCACGAAATCGTTTTGAGTTGGCGCGCGTTGTTAAATTTGCCAATCAAGAAAATATTCCTTGGATGGTTCTTGGTAATGCCAGCAATATCATCGTTCGTGATGGTGGGATTCGTGGATTTGTCATCTTGTGTGACAAGCTCAATAATGTTTCCGTTGATGGCTATACCATCGAAGCTGAAGCTGGTGCTAACTTGATTGAAACAACTCGCATTGCCCTTCGTCATAGTTTGACTGGTTTTGAATTTGCTTGTGGCATTCCAGGGAGCGTTGGCGGTGCTGTCTTTATGAATGCAGGTGCCTATGGTGGCGAGATTGCTCACATCTTGCAGTCTTGTAAGGTCTTGACCAAGGATGGAGAAATCGAGACTCTGTCTGCTCAGGATTTGGCTTTTGGGTATCGCCACTCAGCCATTCAAGAGTCTGGTGCAGTTGTCTTGTCAGCTAAATTTGCCCTTGCTCCAGGAACCCATCAAGTTATCAAGCAAGAAATGGATCGCTTGACGCACCTACGCGAACTCAAGCAACCTTTGGAATATCCATCTTGTGGTTCGGTCTTTAAGCGTCCAGTAGGTCATTTTGCAGGTCAATTAATTTCAGAAGCTGGCTTGAAAGGCTATCGTATCGGTGGCGTAGAAGTGTCAGAAAAGCATGCAGGATTTATGATCAATGTCGCAGATGGAACGGCCAAAGACTACGAAGACTTGATTGAGTCTGTTATCGAAAAAGTCAAGGAACACTCTGGCGTTACTCTTGAGAGAGAAGTCCGTATTTTAGGTGAAAGCAAGTAAGAAGCTGTATTTGAAAAGCTGCTGCTATGTCATGGAAAGGGGGTGAAAGCCTATCGTTAGTGCAGAAGAATGTAGGCAGTTCAATCTCCTACACGAGGTAGTAGTGGCCTGACAGAGCCCTGATCTGTTAATCTATGAAAAAGAAGGAATAAATGACAATTGAAAAAACCAATTATTGAATTCAAAAACGTCTCTAAAGTTTTTGAAGACAGCAACACCAAGGTTCTCAAAGACATCAACTTTGAGTTGGAAGAAGGGAAATTCTACACCCTTTTAGGCGCATCTGGTTCAGGGAAATCAACCATCCTTAACATCATTGCAGGTTTACTGGATGCTACGACTGGAGATATTTTGCTGGACGGTGTTCGTATCAACGACATTCCAACCAACAAGCGAGACGTCCATACGGTCTTCCAATCCTATGCCTTGTTTCCACATATGAATGTGTTTGAAAATGTTGCCTTTCCGCTCCGCTTGCGCAAGATTGACAAGAAAGAAATCGAGAAACGCGTAGCGGAAGTTCTCAAGATGGTTCAGTTGGAAGGTTACGAAAAACGTTCCATCCGTAAACTTTCTGGAGGACAACGCCAGCGTGTGGCTATTGCCCGTGCCATCATCAACCAACCCCGTGTGGTTTTGTTGGATGAGCCTTTGTCAGCGCTGGACTTGAAATTAAGAACAGATATGCAGTACGAACTGCGTGAACTACAACAACGATTGGGCATTACCTTTGTCTTTGTCACTCACGATCAGGAAGAAGCGCTGGCCATGAGTGACTGGATTTTTGTTATGAATGATGGCGAGATTGTCCAGTCTGGAACACCTGTGGATATCTACGATGAGCCGATTAACCACTTTGTTGCGACCTTTATCGGTGAGTCAAATATCTTGCCTGGTACCATGATCGAAGACTACTTGGTTGAGTTTAACGGCAAACGCTTTGAAGCTGTTGATGGTGGGATGAAGCCAAATGAACCTGTTGAGGTCGTCATTCGTCCAGAGGACTTGCGTATTACCCTTCCTGAAGAAGGCAAGCTCCAAGTTAAGGTGGATACCCAACTCTTCCGTGGAGTTCACTATGAAATTATCGCCTATGACGAACTTGGAAATGAATGGATGATCCACTCAACTCGTAAGGCCATCGTGGGTGAGGAAATCGGTCTGGACTTTGAACCAGAAGACATCCATATCATGCGTCTCAACGAAACCGAAGAAGAGTTCGATGCTCGTATCGAAGAATACGTGGAAATTGAAGAGCAAGAAGCAGGTTTGATCAATGCAATCGAGGAGGAAAGAGATGAAGAAAACAAGCTCTAAACTCTTTGTAGTGCCCTACATGCTCTGGATTGTACTCTTTGTCCTGGCACCCTTGGTCTTGATTTTCGGTCAATCCTTTTTCAATATTGAAGGACAATTCAGTTTAGAAAACTATAAATCTTACTTTGCGTCACAAAATTTGACCTACCTCAAAATGAGTTTCAACTCAGTGCTTTATGCAGGAATTGTGACCTTTGTGACCTTGCTTATCAGCTATCCAACAGCCTTCTTTTTGACCCGTCTCAAGCACCGTCAACTCTGGCTCATGCTGATTATTCTGCCAACTTGGATTAATTTGCTCCTTAAAGCCTATGCCTTTATCGGGATTTTTGGTCAAAATGGCTCTATTAACCAATTCTTGGAATTTATCGGAATCGGTTCACAGCAGTTGCTCTTTACCGATTTCTCCTTTATCTTTGTCGCAAGCTACATCGAGCTTCCCTTTATGATATTGCCGATTTTCAATGTCTTGGACGATATGGACAACAATCTGATCAATGCCAGCTATGACCTCGGTGCGACCAAGTGGGAGACCTTCCGTCATGTCATCTTCCCTCTATCGATGAACGGTGTGCGAAGTGGAGTTCAGTCTGTCTTTATCCCCAGCTTGAGCCTCTTCATGCTGACCCGTTTGATTGGTGGGAACCGCGTTATCACCTTGGGGACTGCCATTGAGCAGAACTTCCTGACCAATGACAACTACGGTATGGGTTCTACCATCGGTGTGATTCTCATCCTGACCATGTTCGTCACCATGTGGGTGACCAAGGAAAGGAGAGAACGATGAAAAAATTTGCCAACCTTTATCTGGGACTGGTCTTTCTTGTCCTCTATCTGCCTATCTTTTACCTGATTGGCTACGCCTTTAACGCAGGCAACGACATGAACAGCTTTACAGGCTTTAGCTTGAGCCATTTTAGAACCATGTTTGGCGATGGTCGACTTATGTTAATTGTGACTCAGACCTTTTTCTTGGCCTTCCTATCAGCCTTGATAGCGACCATTATCGGGACTTTCGGTGCTATTTACATTTATCAGTCTCGTAAGAAATACCAAGAAGCCTTTCTATCTCTCAATAATATCCTCATGGTTGCGCCTGATGTTATGATTGGTGCCAGCTTCTTGATTCTCTTTACCCAACTCAAGTTTTCACTTGGCTTTTTGACTGTTCTTTCTAGTCATGTGGCCTTCTCCATTCCTATCGTGGTCTTGATGGTCTTGCCTCGTCTCAAGGAAATGAACGGTGACATGATTCATGCGGCCTATGACCTGGGAGCCAGTCAATTTCAGATGTTCAAGGAAATCATGCTTCCTTACCTGACTCCGTCTATTATTGCTGGTTATTTCATGGCCTTCACCTATTCGCTAGATGACTTTGCCGTGACCTTCTTTGTGACGGGAAATGGCTTTTCAACCCTGTCAGTCGAGATTTACTCTCGTGCTCGCAAGGGGATTTCCTTAGAAATCAATGCCCTGTCTGCCCTTGTCTTTCTCTTTAGTATTATCCTAGTTGTTGGATATTACTTTATCTCACGTGAGAAGGAGGAGCAAGCATGAAAAAACTCTATTCATTTTTAGCAGGAATTGTAGCCATTATCCTCGTCTTATGGGGAATTGCGACGCATCTAGACAGTAAAATCAATAGTCGAGATAGTCAAAAATTGGTTATCTACAACTGGGGAGACTATATCGATCCAGAACTCTTGGAGCAATTCACAGAAGAAACAGGCATCCAAGTCCAGTACGAGACCTTTGACTCCAACGAAGCCATGTATACTAAGATTAAGCAGGGTGGAACGACCTATGATATTGCCATCCCTAGTGAATACATGATTAACAAGATGAAGGACGAAGACCTCTTAGTTCCGCTTGATTATTCAAAACTTGAAGGTCTTGAAAATATCGGACCAGAGTTCCTCAACCAGTCCTTTGACCCAGGCAATAAATTCTCCATTCCTTACTTCTGGGGAACACTGGGAATTGTCTACAATGAAACTATGGTAGAGGAAGCGCCTGAGCATTGGGATGACCTCTGGAAGCCAGAGTATAAGAACTCTATCATGCTTTTTGATGGGGCGCGTGAGGTACTGGGACTGGGGCTCAATTCCCTCGGATACAGCCTCAACTCCAAGGATACCCAGCAGTTGGAAGAGACAGTAGACAAACTCTACAAGTTGACTCCAAATATCAAGGCTATTGTGGCCGACGAGATGAAGGGTTACATGATTCAGAATAATGCTGCTATCGGCGTGACCTTCTCTGGGGAAGCCAGCCAAATGCTAGAAAAAAATGAAAACCTACGCTATGTGGTACCGACAGAAGCCAGCAACCTTTGGTTCGACAATATGGTCATTCCCAAAACAGTTAAAAACCAAGACGCAGCCTATGCCTTTATTAACTTTATGTTGAAACCTGAAAATGCTCTCAAAAATGCAGAGTATGTCGGCTATTCAACACCAAACCTACCAGCTAAGGAATTACTCCCAGAGGAGAAAAAAGAAGACAAGGCCTTCTATCCAGATGCTGAAACCATGGAACACCTAGAAGTTTATGAGAAATTTGACCATAAATGGACAGGAAAATATAGCGACCTCTTCCTACAATTTAAAATGTATCGGAAGTAGGAGGCTAAACGTAAGAAACGAATCAGTTAAGCTGGTTCGTTTTTTCGGGTAAATTCCCAAACTAAGTTCCACCGCTAATCCAAGTGGAAGTTAGTCTGATAAAAATTCTAAAAACCAGTGGAAA
>CAJNBX010000019.1 GCA_905221115.1 bacterium | reverse complement strand
CGAACACAGAAGTTAAGCCCTAGAACGCCGGAAGTAGTTGGGGGTTGCCCCCTGTGAGATATGGAAGTCGCTTAGCTCTAGGGAGTTTAGCTCAGCTGGGAGAGCATCTGCCTTACAAGCAGAGGGTCAGCGGTTCGATCCCGTTAACTCCCATTTTAGCGGGTGTAGTTTAGTGGTAAAACTACAGCCTTCCAAGCTGTTGTCGCGAGTTCGATTCTCGTCACCCGCTTTGAACTTTGTTCTTTGTACCAAGTTTTTAACTTGGGCGCGTAGCTCAGGTGGTTAGAGCGCACGCCTGATAAGCGTGAGGTCGGTGGTTCGAGTCCACTCGTGCCCATAGTGTTTAGTCCATTACTAGAGAATTGAAATATTATCTTTTCACTAAGAGGACACGGGCTTATTCCCGTATAAACTATTTTGGAGGATTACCCAAGTCCGGCTGAAGGGAACGGTCTTGAAAACCGTCAGGCGTGTAAAAGCGTGCGTGGGTTCGAATCCCACATCCTCCTTTTTTATTAACGCGGGATGGAGCAGCTCGGTAGCTCGTCGGGCTCATAACCCGAAGGTCGTAGGTTCAAATCCTGCTCCCGCAATAAGGCTCGGTAGCTCAGTTGGTAGAGCAATGGATTGAAGCTCCATGTGTCGGCGGTTCGATTCCGTCTCGCGCCATTTATATATTTTGGAAGGGTAGCGAAGAGGCTAAACGCGGCGGACTGTAAATCCGCTCCTTCGGGTTCGGGGGTTCGAATCCCTCCCCTTCCATTTTACGGGCATAGTTTAAAGGTAGAACTAAGGTCTCCAAAACC
Source organism: bacterium (assembly GCA_905221115.1). GTDB lineage: Bacteria > Bacillota > Bacilli > Lactobacillales > Streptococcaceae > Streptococcus. The sequence continues at coordinate 29,411 of CAJNBX010000019.1, read as the reverse complement.
TTCAGTGTGGGTTCAATTCCTACTGCCCGTGTTAATAGAATTATGGCGGGTGTGGTGAAGTGGTTAACACACCAGATTGTGGCTCTGGCATGCGTGGGTTCGATCCCCATCACTCGCCTATTTTATATTATTGGGGTATAGCCAAGCGGTAAGGCAAGGGACTTTGACTCCCTCATGCGTTGGTTCGAATCCAGCTACCCCAGTTACTATTTGCCGGCGTGGCGGAATTGGCAGACGCGCTGGACTCAAAATCCAGTGTCCGCAAGGACGTGCCGGTTCGACCCCGGCCGCCGGTATAGTATAGAGCTAGGAACGTAGTTAATCTTCGTTCCTTTTTTGTATTATTTTTGGTATAATAATAGTTATTCAAATTTTATTTAGATTAAGAAAGAGTAGGATAGTATGTCTCGGTCTATCGATTTATTAAAACATCGGTATTTGAAAAATATTAAAGAAAATCCTGAATTGTTTGTCGGGATTGAGCTGGAATATCCTGTTGCAAATTTAGAAGGACTTGCTACAGATGTTGAAGTTATAAAAGATTTATTTCATTATTTACTTTCTGCTTTGGATTTCACTGTAGAAAAGGTAGATGATTTTGGAAATCCTATTCAGTTAGTGGATCCGATAAGTCAGGATGCTATTTTATTTGAAGTTTCTTATACAACGATTGAGTTTGCATTTGGTAAGGCTGAAACGATTCAAGAGGTCGAAAATCGTTTCAATAATTATATGAATGTAATTCAGAGAAAATTAGGCGAATCTAATCATGCTATTGTTGGCTGTGGAATTCATCCTAACTGGGATAAAAATGAGAATTGCCCAGTGGCTTACCCACGCTATCAGATGTTGATGGATTATTTGAATTTGAGTAGAAATGTTGCTAAATCAGATTTACATCATTTCCCTGAATATGGGGCTTTTATCTGTGGAAGTCAGGTTCAGCTAGATATTTCAAAATCCAACTATTTGCGTGTTATCAATGCTTTTACCCAAATTGAAGCAGTTAAGGCTTATTTATTTGCAAACTCTGAGTTTTTGGGTGCGGATTGGGATACGAAAATTTCTAGGGATATTTTCTGGGAAGACTCTATGCATGGTATTTATTCAGAGAATGTTGGGGTTAATGCCAGACTCTTTGATGATGAAGATGATTTTTTTGACTATCTAAATCATTCTGCGATTTTTACTGCGGAACGTGAGGGGCAAACCTATTATTTTTATCCGATTCAGTCAAGGGACTATTTTGCTACGCCTGAAATCCAGGCATTTGCTCTGAATGGGGATGAGGTTATTATTTACCCCCAAGAGAAGGATTTTGGAACTCATCGTAGTTACCAATACCAAGACTTAACGACTCGAGGAACAGTTGAGTTTCGTAGTGTGTGTACACAGCCACTTGATAGGACTTTTGCTTCTGCTGCCTTTCACTTGGGATTGTTATTTAATTTAGATAAGTTAGAAGCTTACTTAGAAACAGCACTTTTCTTTAAAACATTTGGAAGAAATTATAAGTCTTTAAGGCGGCAATTTTCTAAGAAAAAGCTTACAGATCAGGAAGAAACTGCGATTATAGAGTTTTCAAAGGACTTACTCTTGCTTGCTGATGAAGGTCTGAAGATGAGAAATAAGCAAGAAATGATTTATTTAGAGACTTTGAAGAAAGAATTGGGGCTATAATTTCTCTTATAAAGCGAGAATTTTCTGAAAAATCATGATATAATGGAAGAGACTATAGATAAAGGATAGAGAGTAATGACATTAGTTTATCAATCAACGCGTGATGCCAACAATACAGTAACTGCCAGTCAAGCAATTTTGCAAGGTTTGGCGACGGACGGTGGTTTGTTTACACCGGTTACTTATCCAAAGGTAGATTTGGATTTTGACAAATTGAAAGATGCTTCTTATCAAGAAGTGGCTAAGTTAGTTTTGTCAGCATTTTTAGATGACTTTACAGCTGAAGAGTTGGACTACTGTATCAACAATGCCTACGATAGCAAGTTTGATACTCCAGCTATTGCGCCTTTGGTGAAATTAGACGGACAATACAACTTGGAACTGTTCCATGGTTCGACGATTGCCTTTAAGGATATGGCCTTGTCTATCTTGCCATACTTTATGACGACTGCTGCTAAGAAACATGGCTTGGAGAACAAGATTGTCATTTTGACAGCGACATCTGGTGATACTGGGAAAGCTGCTATGGCGGGATTTGCGGACGTGCCTGGAACTGAGATTATCGTCTTTTATCCAAAGGACGGTGTCAGCAAGGTACAAGAGCTGCAAATGACTACTCAGACTGGCGACAATACTCATGTTATTGCCATTGACGGTAACTTTGACGATGCGCAAACCAACGTGAAACATATGTTTAACGATGTAGCCCTTCGTGAAAAATTGGCTGCCAACAAGTTGCAATTTTCGTCAGCTAACTCTATGAACATTGGTCGTTTGGTACCACAAATTGTTTATTATGTTTATGCTTATGCTCAGTTGGTTAAGACTGGTGAAATTGTAGCTGGTGAAAAGGTTAACTTCACAGTACCAACAGGAAACTTTGGAAATATCTTGGCTGCCTTTTATGCTAAACAAATTGGTTTGCCAGTTGGTAAATTGATCTGTGCTTCAAATGACAACAATGTCTTGACAGACTTCTTCAAGACACGTGTTTACGACAAGAAACGTGAGTTTAAAGTAACAACTAGTCCATCTATGGATATTTTGGTATCTTCAAACTTGGAACGTCTCATTTTCCATCTTTTAGGTAATGATGCGGTTAAGACAGCTGAACTCATGAATGCCTTGAATACACAAGGACAATATGAATTGACTGATTTTGATGCTGAGATTCTGGAGCTCTTTGCGGCTGAATATGCGACTGAGGAAGAAACAGCGGCAGAAATCAAGCGTGTTTATGAGTCAGATTCTTATATTGAGGATCCACATACGGCGGTTGCCTCAGCAGTGTATAGAAAATACCAAGCGGTTACTGATGATGCGACTAAGACTGTGATTGCTTCAACAGCTAGTCCATACAAGTTCCCAGTGGTTGCAGTAGAGGCTGTAACAGGGAAAGTAGGTTTGACAGACTTTGAAGCCTTGGCTCAATTACATGACATTTCAGGAGTGGCTGTGCCACCAGCAGTTGATGGGCTTGAAACAGCTCCAGTTCGTCACAAGACAACCGTGGCAGCTGCTGATATGCAAGCAGCGGTTGAGGCTTATCTAGGACTTTAAGACAGAGGGAGTAAACTCGGTTGGGAAACCAACTGAGTTTCTTTTCATCAGGAGGAGAGATTGTTTAAGAAAAATAAAGACATTCTTAATATTGCATTGCCAGCTATGGGTGAAAACTTTTTGCAGATGCTCATGGGAATGGTGGACAGTTATTTGGTTGCTCATTTAGGATTGATAGCTATCTCAGGTGTTTCAGTAGCTGGTAATATTATCACGATTTATCAGGCGATTTTCATTGCTCTTGGGGCAGCTATTTCTAGTGTTATTTCAAAAAGTTTGGGGCAGAAGGATCAGTCTAAGCTAGCCTATCATGTGACTGAGGCGTTGAAAATTACTTTACTAGTAAGTTTTCTTTTAGGAGCTTTGTCCATCTTCGCTGGGCAAGAGATGATTGGACTCTTGGGAACGGAGAGAGATGTGGCCGAAAGTGGAGGACTCTACCTATCTTTGGTAGGTGGAACGATTGTTCTTTTGGGCTTGATGACGAGTCTGGGAGCCTTGATTCGTGCAACGCATAATCCGCGTCTGCCTCTTTATGTCAGTCTCTTGTCAAATGCCTTGAATATTCTCTTTTCCAGTCTAGCTATTTTTATCCTTGATATGGGGATAGCGGGTGTTGCTTGGGGGACTATTCTGTCTCGTTTGGTTGGTCTTGTGATTTTGTGGTCACAATTAAAACTGCCTTATGCGAAGCCAACTTTTGGTTTAGATAAGGAACTGTTGACCTTGGCTTTACCAGCAGCTGGAGAGCGACTTATGATGCGGGCTGGAGATGTAGTGATCATTGCCTTGGTCGTTTCTTTTGGGACGGAGGCAGTGGCTGGAAATGCGGTCGGAGAAGTCTTGACCCAGTTTAACTACATGCCTGCCTTTGGCGTTGCTACGGCAACGGTTATGTTGGTGGCCCGAGCAGTTGGAGAGGATAATTGGGAAAGAGTCGCTAGTTTGAGCAAGCAAACCTTTTGGCTTTCTCTGTTTCTCATGTTGCCTTTGACCTTCAGTATCTATGCCTTAGGAATACCACTAACTCATCTCTATACGACTGATCCTTTAGCGGTTGAGGCCAGTGTTCTAGTGACACTTTTTTCACTACTTGGTACTCCCATGGCGACAGGGACAGTTATTTATACGGCAGTTTGGCAGGGTTTGGGGAATGCTCGGCTTCCCTTTTATGCGACAAGTATTGGAATGTGGTGTATCCGCATTGGGACAGCCTATCTGATGGGGATTGTTCTTGGTTGGGGTTTGCCTGGTATTTGGGCAGGAACTCTTTTGGATAATGGTTTTCGTTGGTTATTTCTACGCTACCGTTACCAGCGTTATATGAGCTTGAAAGGATAGGAAATGCAAAAAACAGCTTTTATTTGGGATTTAGACGGGACTTTATTGGACTCTTACGAAGCGATTTTATCAGGGATTGAGGAGACTTTTGGTCAGTTTTCTATTCCTTATGATAAGGAGAAAGTGAGAGAGTTTATCCTAAAGTATTCTGTGCAGGATTTACTTGTGCAGGTAGCAGAAGATAGAAATCTGGATGTGGAAGTGCTCAATCAGGTGCGTGCCCAGAGTCTGTCTGAGAAGAATGCTCAGGTAGCCTTGATACCAGGTGCGCGTGAGGTGTTGGCTTGGGCAGACCAAGTAGGAATTCGGAACTTTGTTTACACTCATAAGGGAGACAATGCTTTTGCCATTCTAAGAGACTTGGGGTTGGAATCCTATTTTACAGAGATTTTAACCAGTCAGAGTGGCTTTGCGCGGAAGCCAAGTCCAGAAGCGGCTATATATTTGCTAGACAAGTATCAGCTGAATCCTGATAACACCTATTATATAGGGGACCGGACTCTGGATGTGGAATTTGCCCAGAATAGTGGGATTCAAAGTATCAACTTTTTAGAGTCGTCTTATGAAGGGAATCACAGGATTCAGTCGCTAACAGACATTCCTCATATTTTTGAGAGTAAGTAACGAGAAGATTGTGTCAGTTTTATGACAGAGACCTAACAAACTATTTCAAGTAACCGAGTTTGTTACAATGAATAGACAGTTCTGTTAAATAGGCCCAGGAGGGCTTTTTTTCTGCATTTTTTGTGTTATCATAGACAGGTACTCATTTGAAAGGAATTTGAAAGAATGAAGACAAGAATGTTATTAGCGTCAACAGTAGCCTTGTCATTTGCCCCAGTATTAGCAACTCAAGCAGAAGAAGTTCTTTGGACTGCACGTAGTGTTGAGCAAATCCAAAACGATTTGACTAAAACGGACAACAAAACAAGTTATACAGTTCAGTATGGCGATACCTTGAGCACCATTGCAGAAGCCTTGGGTGTAGATGTCACAGTTCTTGCTAATTTGAATAAAATCACTAATATGGACTTGATTTTTCCAGAAACTGTTTTGACAACGACTGTCAATGAAGCAGAAGAAGTAACAGAAGTTGAAATCCAAACTCCTCAAGCAGACTCTAGTGAAGAAGTGACAACTGCGACAGCAGATTTGACAACCAATCAAGTGACCGTTGATGATCAAACTGTTCAGGTTGCAGACCTTTCTCAACCGATTGCTGAAGCTCCAAAAGCGGTAGAAACTACAAGTACAAAAGAAGTAGCATCAAATTCAGAAGTTACAGAGACAGTGACTGCTGCAGAAGAAGTGGCACCGTCTACGGGCACTTCTGTCCCAGAGGAGCAAACGGCCGAAACAAGCAGTGTAGTTGCAGAAGAAGCTCCTCAGGCAACGACTCCAGCTGAGAAGCAGGAAACACAAGCCAGCCCTCAAGCTGAATCAGCACGGGAAGCAACTACAACTCCATTAGAAGAAAAAGCAACTGCAACAAGTTCAGAAGAAGCAAAAGAAGCCTCATCAAGTGAAACTACACCAGCAGTTTCTACTTATCAACCAGAAGAGACCAAAACGACTTCAACAACTTACGCGGCTCCAGCTGCGCCTGATTATGCTGGACTTGCAGTAGCAAAATCTGAAAATGCAGGTCTTCAACCACAAACGGCTGCCTTTAAAGAAGAAATTGCCAACTTGTTTGGTATTACATCCTTTAGTGGTTACCGTCCAGGCGACAGTGGAGATCACGGAAAAGGTTTGGCTATCGACTTTATGGTACCAGAAAGCTCAGAACTAGGGGATAAGATTGCGGAATACACTATTCAAAATATGGCCAGCCGTGGCATTAGTTACATCATCTGGAAACAACGTTTCTATGCTCCATTCGATAGCAAATATGGACCAGCTAATACTTGGAATCCTATGCCAGACCGTGGTAGTGTGACAGAAAACCACTATGACCACGTTCACGTTTCAATGAATGGATAAACCAGACTTTGTAATGTCATTTTGACGAATGAGATCTAGCTTTCGTGATAGGAAGCGAGTCTCGTTCGTTTTTTCTTTGTCAATTTGAAGAAAGTTACCATCTTTTAATAATCCAAGCATAATTCTTGCAATCTATTTTACTTTGCATTACACTTGATTAGTCAACTATTGATAAATCAAGAGAAGAGGAAGAAATGATAGAGATTCAAGATTTACTGTATCAACTCCGCTTGTCTGAGCAAGCGAGCACGCAATTGTTTGAAAAAAGGCTTGGGATTAGTTTGACACGGTATCAGATGTTACTGTTTTTGCTGGAGAATTCCCCTTGTAATCAAATGGCGGTTCAGGAGCGTTTGAAAATTGATCAAGCTGCTTTAACCCGGCATTTCAAGATTTTGGAAAAGGAAGGTTTGGTGGAGCGTCATCGCAATCCTGAAAATCAGCGGGAAGTGTTGGTAGAGGCTACTAAGTATGCCAAGGAGCAGTTAGTGGTGAATCCCCCTCTGAAGCATGTCAGGGTTAAGGAAGCGATGGAAAGTATCTTAACAGAGTCTGAGAGAACAGAACTCTGCCGTTTATTAAATAAATTGGTTTTGGGTATTGAAAATATAGAGATTTAAGGAGAAAAATATGTCAATTATGACAATCATTTTAGCAACAATCGTTGCTTTGGAGCATTTTTACATTTTTTATTTGGAAAGTATTGCTACGCAATCAGATGCGACTAGTCGTGTCTTTAACATGAAAAAGGAAGAATTGGTTCGTCCGTCGGTAAGTTCATTGTTCAAAAATCAAGGAATTTATAATGCCTTGCTAGGTATCTTTCTCTTGTATGGGATTTATTTCTCACAGAATTTAGAAATTGTGACTATTTTTGTCTTATTTGTGATTGGTGCTGCGGCTTATGGCTCTTTAACAGCGGATAAGAAAATTATTTTGAAGCAAGGTGGTCCAGCTATTTTGGCCTTGATTAGTATTTTACTCTTTAAATAAGCTCATACTCTTCGAAAATCTCTTCAAACCATGTCAGCGTCGCCTTGCCATAGGTATGGTTACTGACTTCGTCAGTTCTATCCACAACCTCAAAACAGTGTTTTGAGCTGACTTCGTCAGTCTTATCTACAACCTCAAAGCAGTGCTTTGAGCAACCTGTGGTTAGCTTCCTAGTTTGCTTTTTGATTTTCATTGAGTATCAGAGGCCAATTCTAGTTTCGCTAGTCCTTTTCACTTCAGAATAAGTGAAATATGTTATACTTGTTTTTAAGAAAAGAGTCTCATTGAATTGGTTGTAAGGAGCTATAAATGAAAGTATTAGTGACAGGTTTTGAGCCCTTTGGAGGGGAAAAGGTCAATCCAGCCTTGGAGGCTATTAAAGGTTTACCAGCTGAAATTCATGGTGCTGAGATCCGTTGGCTAGAAGTACCAACAGTCTTTCACAAATCGGCCCAAGTATTGGAAGAAGAAATGAACCGTTATCAACCTGACTTTGTCCTTTGTATTGGCCAAGCAGGAGGAAGGTCTAGCTTGACACCTGAACGAGTGGCCATTAATCAAGATGATGCACGCATTCCTGATAATGAGGGTAATCAACCGATTGACCTTCCTATTCGTCCAGATGGTGCTCCTGCCTACTTTAGTAGTCTACCGATTAAAGCGATGGTTCAAGCTATAAAAAAAGAGGGCTTACCGGCCTCTGTTTCCAATACGGCAGGGACTTTTGTCTGCAATCATTTGATGTATCAGGCCCTCTATTTGGTAGAAAAGAAATTTCCTCATGTTAAGGCAGGTTTTATGCATATTCCTTATATGATGGAACAGGTGGTGAATCGACCGACTACTCCAGCTATGAGTTTAGTGGATATTCGGCGAGGGATAGAAGTGGCAATAGGTGCCATGATAGAATATGGAGATCAAGACCTCAAGTTGGTAGGCGGAGAAACTCATTGATAGAAAAAAGCTTGAGGGAAAACCTTCAAGCTTTTGGACGTTTTCGAGCCAGTACTGCTCGGTAAAAAATCATTTTATTGATTTGAATGTAGGGGAGGAGTGAAAAACTAGCAATTCCAAAGGTAATCCAATTGAGGAAGTACCAAGGAAGGAGTTGTAAGTCTAGGACAAAGCGCTGAAACTTGTAACCTTTCATCAGGAAACGGCTGGTTTTAAGGATTTGTCCTGGTTTGGCTTGTCCCAAATCTAGTGTGTCACATAGGAGAAATTCTACCTGAGAATAGGCATAGTATTGTGGAATATAGAGACTATTTCCTATAATCATCAAGAGCATACTTGCTAGAAAGTAGAGACCAAAGGTCATGAGGAAGCCTTCAGTTTCAACTGACGAGAGATCCAGATTAGGAAACTCAGGGTGAAGGACAACGAATTTCTTTGCTAAAAAGCTACTGTAAAAGAGGAAGTAAATCCCAAGCAAGCTAGGAATGCTCCATAAGAAGAGATAGAAACGTTTGAGGAGAAGAGTCAAAAAGGTTTGTGAAAAGTGCTCTTCGCCAAAGAGTACGAGACTATTTTTGATGGATAGTTCTGTATCAGGATTCTTGATGAGTTTCAGAGTTGTATAAACTGAACTGGTTAGAAGTATTGTTCCGATAAAGGAGACTAATAGTGGAAAAAGGTAGGCTTGGAATACATGGCCAAACACGCTTAAAAAGGGTTGTTCTAAAACACTCTCGTTGATGCGCTCTAAGGGATTAAGGAAGCCAGACAAGATGACCAGCATGCTAGGTAAGAGATAGACGAGAAAGAGGCGGGGATTTTCAGCCTGAAATTGTCTGGCCTGCAGACGAATGGTTTTTAAATCAATTTTTGGGTATTTCATTCTCTCATTATACCATAGTTCGTGACAGTTCCAGCTTTTTTTGATAAAATCATACAGTATGCCCTTGGGCACAAAGTATGAACTGGGACTGTCTTTCCCAGTTTCGGAGGTAAAAAAATGTCAGATTCACCAATCAAATATCGTTTGATTAAGAAAGAAAAACACACGGGAGCTCGTCTGGGAGAAATCATCACTCCCCACGGCACCTTCCCGACGCCTATGTTTATGCCAGTTGGAACTCAAGCCACTGTCAAAACTCAGTCACCTGAAGAATTGAAGGAGATGGGTTCAGGGATTATCCTATCAAACACTTATCATCTCTGGCTGCGTCCTGGAGATGAACTTATTGCACGCGCAGGCGGTCTCCACAAGTTCATGAACTGGGACCAGCCAATCTTGACGGATAGTGGTGGTTTTCAGGTTTATTCTCTAGCAGATAGCCGTAATATCACAGAAGAAGGGGTAACCTTTAAAAACCATCTCAATGGTTCTAAGATGTTCCTATCGCCAGAGAAGGCTATTTCTATTCAGAATAATCTGGGCTCAGACATCATGATGTCCTTTGACGAATGTCCTCAGTTTTACCAACCTTATGACTACGTTAAGAAATCAATTGAGCGTACCAGCCGTTGGGCTGAACGTGGTTTGAAGGCTCATCGTCGTCCGCATGATCAAGGCTTGTTTGGGATTGTGCAGGGAGCGGGATTTGAAGATCTTCGCCGCCAATCGGCTCATGATCTTGTCAGCATGGACTTTCCAGGCTACTCTATCGGTGGACTAGCCGTTGGAGAAACCCACGAAGAGATGAATGCAGTCTTGGATTTCACAACCCAACTTCTCCCTGAAAATAAACCTCGCTACCTGATGGGAGTGGGAGCGCCAGATAGCTTGATTGATGGGGTTATTCGTGGGGTGGATATGTTTGACTGTGTCTTGCCGACTCGTATCGCTCGTAACGGTACCTGTATGACTAGCCAAGGGCGTTTGGTTGTCAAGAATGCTCAGTTTGCAGAGGACTTCACACCGCTGGATCCTGAGTGTGACTGCTACACATGTAAGAATTACACACGCGCCTACCTTCGTCACCTGCTCAAGGCTGATGAAACCTTTGGTATCCGCTTGACTAGCTACCACAACCTTTACTTCTTGCTTAATCTGATGAAGCAGGTTCGACAAGCCATCATGGATGACAATCTCTTGGAATTCCGTGAGTATTTTGTTGAAAAATATGGCTATAATAAGTCAGGACGCAATTTCTAAAATGGAATGGATATAAGCTAAAAATCCTAAGTTTTCTCTTAGGATTTTTCTTCTTTTTTTGATAGAATAAAGTGTATAACGAAAGGAAGAATAAACTCGTATGCGCATTAAATGGTTTTCCTTGATTAGGATTACAGGTTTACTTTTGGTACTCTTGTATCATTTCTTTCAGACAATCTTTCCTGGAGGATTTTTCGGGGTAGATGTCTTTTTCACATTTTCAGGTTTCCTGATTACAGCTCTACTCATCGAAGAATTTTCTAAAAACCATGAGATTGACTTGATAGGATTTTTTAGGAGACGTTTTTATCGGATTGTGCCACCTGTGATTTTGATGGTCTTGGTGACCATGCCTTTTACTTTTCTAGTTCGCCAAGATTATGTGGCTGGAATTGGCGGTCAGATTGCAGGTGTCTTAGGCTTCATGACCAATTTCTATGAACTCCTAACAGGTGGGAGTTATGAATCTCAGTTCATTCCACATTTGTTTGTTCATAATTGGAGCTTGGCTGTTGAGGTGCACTACTATATTCTTTGGGGATTGGCAGTTTGGTTCTTATCCAAACAGTCTAGATCAAAAGGTCAGTTGAGGGGAATGGTTTTTCTCTTATCCGCTGCTGCCTTCTTGGTTAGTTTCTTCTCCATGTTTATTGGTAGTTTTCTAGTAACCTCTTATTCCTCTGTTTACTTCTCCAGTTTAACTCATGTCTATCCATTCTTTTTGGGAAGTATCTTAGCAACTATCGTTGGCGTTCGTCAGACAACTTCTTTAGTTAAGCAATTGGATAGAATCTGGGATTTACGAAAGACCCTATTGGTTTTTGCAGGAGGATTTGGTTTCCTAGTTCTTTTGACCTTCTTTGTCAAATTCACCTATCTTTTTGCCTATCTCATCGGCTTCTTGCTTGCCAGCCTTGCAGCCCTTGCCATGATTCTGGCAGCGCGTGTCTTACATGAAAAGACTCCTAACGTGCAGGAACCAAAGATGATTAGCTTTTTAGCAGATACTAGCTATGCAGTTTATCTCTTCCATTGGCCTTTCTATATCATTTTTTCACAGTTGACATCAAATCTTTTTGCTGTGTTACTGACTTTGATTTGTTCTTATAGCTTTGCCAGCCTATCATTTTATGTGTTGGAACCTTGGATTACAGGAAAGAACACACCTATTATACAAACTCTTCGTCCCCTGCCTTATATCCATACAATCCTTGCAGCAAGCACAGGAATCTTGACCATCATTGTCTGCACGGTGACCTTGTTGGCACCACAAGTGGGAGCATTTGAGACAGATTTAACTGTTAATGGATTGAAGCAAGCCGCAACCAATATTGGTCAGACCAAGTTGATGGCAGAACGGGCAGATGCAAACAGTTTGGGGATTGCTGATGGAACTATGTTAATTGGTGATTCAGTGGCTCTAAGGGCCAATACAGCTCTGCAGACAGCCCTTCCTGGAGCACAGATTAATGCGCAGGTCAGCAGAACAACCAAGACTGCCAATGAAATCATGCTAAACAATGGCCAGAATAAATTTTTACCTAAGATGGTGGTCATTGCTACTGGGGTAAATAATCCTGAAAATTACAAGGAAGACTGGGATAGTATCGTGAAAAATCTTCCTAAGGGCCACCATATGGTTTTGGTGACTCCTTATGAAGGAGATAAGACAAAAGAGACCTATGGAATCGTTGAGAAGTCGGCTGCCTATATGAGAGAATTAGCAGAGAAGACTCCTTACATCACGATAGCAGATTGGAATCAAGCTGCTAAGGAACATCCAGAGATCTGGACAGGAACAGACCAGGTTCACTTCGGAAGCGACAACAGCAAAATTGAAGCAGGAGCTAAATTGTATGCAGATACCATTGCTACAGCCTTGCAAACAGCTCAAGACAAGCCAGTCAAATCAAAATAACGTGTATTTAAAAGAAAAGAGTTGGAGAAATCCAGCTCTTTTAAAATATCTCTAGAAAATAGGTCTATACCATTTACAAATGAATCAGAAAGGTTTATAATGTAATTGACATAATAAATATCAAAAGTAATCTTTTAAGGAGGTCATTATTATGCCTAATTACGTTAAAGCGGATCAGTTTTTCTATCCATTTGGCATTCGTCGCGGTGGGTACTTAGAACTTGTTGATGGCAAATTTGGGAAACATGTGGATCAAATTCCTGAAGGAGCAGAGGTTCTTGACTATACTGGTTATAGCATTGCACCAGGTCTTGTGGATACTCATATTCATGGATATGCAGGTGTAGATGTGATGGACAACAACATTGAAGGTACATTGCATACTATGAGTGAAGGACTTCTTAGTACCGGTGTTACCAGTTTCTTGCCCACAACTTTAACAGCCACTTATGAGCAATTGCTTGCAGTCACTGAAAATCTTGGAAACCATTATAAAGAAGCAACAGGTGCTAAGATTCGTGGGATTTATTATGAAGGTCCATATTTCACAGAAACTTTTAAGGGGGCACAAAATCCAACTTATATGAGAGACCCGGGTGTTGAGGAGTTTCATTCTTGGCAGGATGCTGCAAAAGGGATGCTAAATAAAATCGCTATTGCACCAGAACGTGATGGGGTGGAAGATTTTGTACGTACTATTACAGGTGAAGGTGTGACAGTTGCACTTGGACACTCAGATGCGACATTTGAACAAGCTAAGAAGGCAGTTGATGCTGGAGCGAGCGTTTGGGTACATGCCTACAATGGCATGCGTGGCTTGACTCACCGTGAGCTCGGTATGGTGGGAGCCATGTATGAATTGCCACATACTTATGCTGAATTGATTTGTGATGGTTATCACGTAGATCCAAAAGCTTGTGAGATTTTACTTAAGCAAAAGGGGACAGAAAACATCGCTCTTATTACGGACTGTATGACAGCTGGTGGGCTTGAAGACGGTGACTATATGTTGGGAGAATTCCCTGTTGTAGTAGCAAATGGAACTGCACGTCTTAAATCTACTGGTAATTTGGCAGGTTCTATCCTCAAACTTAAAGATGGTATGAGAAATGTAGTCGAGTGGGGTATTGCAAATCCACACGAAGCGGTCATGATGGCTAGCCTTAACCCAGCAAAATCTGTTCACATTGATGATGTTTGTGGTCAAATCCGTGAAGGCTACGACGCAGACTTTATCGTACTAGATAAAGATTTGGAATTGGTAGCAACCTATCTAGATGGTGTGAAACGTTATCAAGCATAAGAGAGAAAGCAGAAGTTAGAGACTAGCTTCTGCTTTTTTATGTATGGTACTTTACCGGTAAATAAAAAAGTTAAAAAAATCACAAAAAATCTTGAACAAACAAATGAAAAGGCTTACAATTATATTATAAATAGTACAAATAAAAAAACGGAGGAATGCTTTATGAAAGCCTATACTTATGTTAAACCAGGACTTGCTTCTTTTGTTGATGTAGACAAACCAGTTATTCTCAAGCCAACAGACGCTATTGTGCGTATCGTAAAAACCACTATTTGTGGAACAGACCTCCATATTATCAAAGGGGATGTTCCTGCTTGCCAAAGTGGTACCATTCTTGGTCACGAAGGGATTGGGATTGTTGAAGAAGTTGGAGAAGGAGTTTCTAACTTCAAAAAAGGCGACAAGGTTTTGATTTCTTGTGTTTGTGCCTGTGGTAAATGCTACTACTGTAAAAAAGGAATTTATGCCCACTGTGAAGACGAAGGGGGCTGGATTTTCGGTCACTTGATTGATGGTATGCAGGCGGAGTATCTACGTGTCCCTCATGCAGATAACACTCTTTACCATACTCCAGAAGACTTGTCAGATGAAGCTTTGGTTATGCTATCAGACATTTTGCCTACTGGATATGAAATTGGTGTCTTAAAAGGGAAAGTAGAACCTGGTTGCAGCGTAGCCATTATTGGTTCAGGTCCAGTTGGTTTAGCAGCTCTTTTGACAGCTCAATTCTATTCACCAGCTAAATTGATTATGGTGGACTTAGACGATAACCGCTTGGAAACTGCTGTATCATTTGGTGCGACTCATAAGGTTAATTCTTCAGACCCTGAAAAAGCCATTAAAGAAATTTATGATTTGACAGATGGTCGTGGTGTGGATGTTGCTATCGAAGCTGTTGGTATTCCTGCAACATTTGATTTCTGTCAAAAGATTATCGGTGTAGATGGAACAGTTGCCAACTGTGGTGTGCATGGTAAACCAGTTGAATTCGATTTAGACAAACTTTGGATTCGCAACATCAATGTAACAACTGGTTTGGTATCTACAAATACCACTCCACAATTGTTGAAAGCTCTTGAAAGTCATAAGATTGAACCAGAAAAATTGGTAACTCATTATTTCAAACTCAGTGAAATTGAAAAAGCTTATGAAGTTTTCAGTAAAGCAGCAGACCACCATGCCATTAAGGTCATCATCGAAAACGATATTTCTGAAGCCTAGGTAGTGACAAGATTTTGGAACACAAGCAAATAGAAATTCAGTCATCCATCAGATGGCTGGATTTTTTATCAAGAAATTAAGAAATGAGCATATTTCTTTCCTTGTTTGGCGGAATTGGTTATAATATACGGTACAAAGGAATGAATGAATATGTATCGTGTTATAGAAATGTACGGAGATTTTGAACCCTGGTGGTTCTTAGAAGGTTGGGAAGAAGATATTGTAGCAAGTAAGAAATTTGATCAGTATTATGATGCTCTCAAATACTATAAAACTTGCTGGTTTAAATTGGAACAAGAATCCCCTCTTTATAAAAGTAGAAGTGACTTGATGACTATTTTTTGGGACCCGGAAGACCAACGCTGGTGTGATGAATGTGATGAGTATTTACAACAATACCATTCTTTGGCTCTTTTGCAGGATGAGCAGGTTATTCCAGATGAAAAATTACGTCCAGGCTATGAAAAACAAACTGGTAAGGAAAGGCACCGTTCTTGCCGTATGAAATTAAAATAGAGAAAAAGTAACTTTTTTGGAGTTGCTTTTTTTATTTTTCCAAATCTTTGCGAATAGTATAGGTGAGGAGGTAAGTATGGTTCAAGAAATTGCACAAGAAATCATTCGTTCGGCTCGGAAAAAAGGGGCACAAGACATTTATTTTGTCCCCAAGTTAGACGCCTATGAGCTTCATATGAGGGTGGGAGACGAGCGCTGTAAAATCGGTTGTTATGATTTTGAAAAATTTGCGGCCGTCATCAGTCACTTTAAGTTTGTGGCGGGTATGAATGTGGGAGAAAAGCGACGTAGTCAACTTGGTTCCTGTGATTATGCCTATGACGATAAGATGGTTTCTCTACGTTTATCTACTGTAGGTGATTATCGAGGTCATGAGAGTTTAGTTATTCGTTTGTTGCATGATGAGGAGCAGGATTTGCATTTTTGGTTTCAGGATATTGAAGAACTGGGCAAGCAGTACAGGCAACGGGGACTTTATCTTTTTGCTGGTCCAGTCGGCAGTGGCAAGACAACCTTAATGCACGAATTGGCCAAGTCTCTCTTTAAGGGACAGCAAGTCATGTCTATCGAAGATCCTGTCGAAATCAAGCAGGACAACATGCTCCAGTTGCAGTTGAATGAAGCGATTGGGCTTAACTATGAAAATCTGATTAAGCTTTCCCTACGGCATCGTCCTGATCTCTTGATTATCGGAGAAATTCGGGACAGCGAGACGGCACGTGCAGTTGTCAGAGCCAGTTTGACAGGGGCGACAGTCTTTTCAACCATTCACGCTAAGAGTATTCGAGGTGTTTATGAACGCCTGCTGGAGTTGGGTGTGAGTGAGGAGGAATTGGCAGTCGTTCTGCAGGGAGTCTGCTACCAGAGATTAATCGGGGGAGGAGGAATCGTTGACTTTGCAAACAAAGACTATCAAGAACATCAGTCAACTAGCTGGAATAAACAGATTGACCAGCTTCTTAAAGATGGACATATCACAAGCCTTCAGGCTGAAACGGAGAAAATTAGCTACAGCTAAACAAAAAAATATCATCACCTTGTTTAACAATCTCTTTTCCAGCGGTTTTCATCTGGTGGAGACCATCTCCTTTTTAGATAGGAGTGCTTTGTTAGATAAGCAGTGTGTGGCACAGATGTGCACAGGTTTATCTCAGGGGAAATCATTCTCAGAAATGATGGAAAGTTTGGGATTTTCAAGTGCCATTGTCACTCAGTTATCCCTAGCGGAAGTTCATGGGAATCTTCACCTGAGTTTGGGAAAGATAGAAGAGTATCTAGACAATCTTGCCAAGGTCAAGAAAAAACTAATTGAGGTAGCGACCTATCCCTTGATTTTGCTAGGTTTTCTTCTTTTAATCATGCTGGGACTACGTAACTACCTACTACCACAACTGGATAGTAGCAATATTGCCACCCAAATCATTGGTAATCTGCCACAAATTTTTCTAGGAATGGTAGGGTTTGTTTCCATACTTGCCCTTTTAGCACTCACTTTTTATAAAAGAAGTTCTAAGATGCGCGTCTTTTCTATCCTAGCACGCATTCCTTTCCTTGGAATCTTTGTGCAGACCTATTTGACAGCCTATTATGCGCGTGAATGGGGTAATATGATTTCTCAAGGGCTGGAGTTGACGCAGATTTTTCAAATCATGCAGGAACAAGGTTCTCAGCTCTTTAAAGAAATCGGTCAAGACCTAGCTCAATCCCTACAAAGTGGCCGCGAATTTTCTCAAACCATAGCGACCTATCCTTTCTTTAAGAAGGAATTGAGTCTCATCATCGAGTATGGTGAAGTCAAGTCTAAGCTGGGGAGTGAGTTGGAAATCTATGCTGAAAAAACTTGGGAAGCCTTTTTTACCCGAGTCAACCGCACCATGAATCTGGTGCAGCCACTGGTCTTTATCTTTGTGGCACTGATTATCGTTTTACTTTATGCGGCAATGCTCATGCCCATGTATCAAAATATGGAGGTAAATTTTTAAAATGAAAAAAATGATGACATTCTTGAAAAAATCTAAGGTTAAAGCTTTCACTCTGGTAGAGATGTTGGTGGTCTTGCTCATCATCAGCGTACTTCTCTTGCTCTTTGTACCTAATTTGACCAAGCAAAAAGAGGCGGTCAATGACAAAGGAAAAGCTGCTGTTGTTAAGGTGGTGGAAAGCCAGGCAGAGCTTTATAGCTTGGATAAAAATGAAGATGCTAGCCTAAGCAAGTTACAAGCAGATGATCGCATCACAGAAGAGCAAGTTAAAGCTTATAAAGAATATCATGCTAAACAAAATACCAGTCAAACCGTTGCAGATTAAGGCCTTTACCATGCTGGAAAGTCTCTTGGTTTTGGGTCTTGTGAGTATCCTTGCTTTGGGCTTGTCAGGCTCTGTCCAGTCTACTTTTGCGGCGGTAGAGGAGCAGATTTTCTTTATGGAGTTTGAAGAACTCTATCGGGAAACCCAAAAACGCAGTGTGGCCAGTCAGCAAAAGACAAGTTTGAGCATAGACGGACAGACCATCAGTAATGGCAGTCAAAAGTTGACAGTTCCTAAAGGAATTCAGCCACCATCAGGCCAAAACATTACATTTGACCGAGCTGGGGGCAATTCGTCACTAGCTAAGGTTGAATTTCAGACCAGCAAAGGAGCGATTCGTTATCAATTATATCTAGGAAATGGAAAAATTAAACGCATTAAGGAAACAAAAAATTAGGGCAGTGATTTTACTGGAAGCAGTAGTTACTCTAGCTATCTTTGCCAGTATTGCTACCCTCCTTTTGGGACAAATTCAGAAAAATAGACAAGAAGAAGCAAAAATCTTGCAAAAGGAAGAAGTCTTGAGGGTAGCTAAGATGGCCTTGCAGACAGGTCAAAATCAGGTAAACATAAATGGAGTTGAGATTCAGGTGTTTTCTAGTGAAGAGGGATTGGAGGTCTACCATGGTTCAGAACAGTTGTTGGCAATCAAAGAGCCATAAGGTCAAGGCCTTTACCTTGTTAGAATCCCTGATTGCCCTCATTGTCATCAGTGGAAGTTTACTCCTCTTTCAAGCCATGAGTCAGCTCCTCATTTCAGAAGTTCGCTACCAGCAGCAAAGCGAGCAAAAGGAGTGGCTCTTGTTTGTGGATCAGTTGGAGGCAGAATTAGACCGTTCGCAGTTCGAAAAAGTAGAAGGCAATCGCCTCTATATGAAGCAGGATGGTAAGGACATCGCCATCGGTAAGTCCAAGTCAGACGATTTTCGTAAAACAGATGCCAGTGGACGGGGTTATCAGCCGATGGTTTATGGCCTCAAATCTGCTCAGATTACAGAGAACAATCAACTGGTTCGTTTTCGTTTCCAGTTCCAAAAAGGCTTAGAAAGGGAGTTCATCTATCGTGTGGAAAAAGAAAAAAGTTAAGGCAGGTGTTCTCCTCTATGCAGTCACCGTGGCAGCCATCTTTAGTCTTTTGTTACAATTTTACTTGAACCGACAAGTCGCCCACCATCAAGACTACGCTTTAAATAAAGAAAAGTTAATCGCTTTTGCCATGGCCAAACGAACCAAAGATAAGGTTGAGCAAGAAAGTGGAGAACAGGTCTTTAATCTAGGTCAGGTGAGCTATCAAAATAAGAAAACAAGCTTGGTGACGACGGTTCGTACGCCTAAGAGCCAATATGAGTTTGTGTTTCCTTCAATCAAAATCAAAGAAGAGAAAACGGATAAAAAGGAAGAGGTAGCGACTAGTTCAAGTGAAGAAGTGGAGAAGAAAAAATCAGAAAAGAAGCCTGAAAAGAAAGAGAATTCCTAGCCAACCAAGCTACTTTGTGCTAAACTAAAAATATGAAACATGATTTTAATCACAAAGCAGAAACTTTCGATTCCCCTAAAAATATCTTCCTTGCAAACTTGGTATGCCAAGCAGTCGAGAAACAGATCGATCTTCTATCAGACAAAGAAATTCTGGATTTTGGTGGAGGGACGGGTCTATTAGCCTTGCCTCTAGCCAAGCAGGCTAAGTCGGTCACTCTTGTAGACATTTCTGAGAAAATGCTGGAGCAAGCTCGTTTGAAAGCGGAGCAGCAAGACATCAAGAATATCCAGTTTTTGGAGCAAGATTTACTGGGAACTCCCTTGAAGCAAGAGTTTGATTGCATTGTTGTTAGTCGGGTTCTTCACCATATGCCTGATTTGGATGCTGCTCTCTCACTGTTTCATCAACATTTGAAGGAAGATGGACAACTCCTTATTGCTGATTTTACAAAGACAGAAGCTAACCATCATGGATTTGATTTAGCTGAACTGGAAAACAAGCTAGCCCAGTTTGATTTTTCATCTGTGCATAGTCAGATCCTCTATAGCGCTGAAGACCTGTTTCAAGGAAATTACACAGAACTCTTTTTAACAGTAGCTCAAAAATCACTCGCCTAGTCAGGGAGTGATTTTTTTGTACGACGGGTATGTCGTATATCTGAGGTGTAAGTTCTCGGTGGGCCCTCGCTATCGGTGAACCAAATAGCGATTCCAAAGTCTGATTATCATGAGCTAGTAGAGGGGGAAGGGATAGCGAAATAGTGGCTCTATGAAAAGAAAGAGCATAGCGAGTTGTATACAGTTTTGAAGTTTTTTTACCTGTTTTACGGGTTTTATACTGAAAATATACACTCTCTCCGATATATATATATATATATATATATATATATACTAAATAAAGCGATTTGCTGATTTTATTACTATTTTTGGAGTGATTTGATTTGCGGAAATATCAATGTTAGATATCCTTATACATAGAATTAAATAATAAAACTTTTTTATCATGAACTTATATTGAATTGACTTAATATATTCAAAGGAGTAGAATATAATTGAAGAAAAGTATCTTTTTGGAAGAAGGAGTTAAATATGTTTTTTAGAAGACAAAAAGGTGAATATAGAGAGACGGATCGTGTGACCCGTTTCAAGTTGATCAAGTCGGGTAAGCATTGGTTGCGTGCCTCGACCTCTCAATTTGGCCTCTTTAAAGTCTTGCGTGGTGGTGTAGATGCTGCTCAGGTAACAACTGAAGTTATCGAAGAGCAATCAGCAAATACACTAACAGGATTGGATATCCTGAAAGGGATAGCCGCAGCAGGGACGGTGTTTGGAGGAGCAGTTGCAACACAAACAACTGTTTATGCCAATGACGCTCTTGAAAAGACAGTAGAGTCAAATCAAACACTTGCGAATACAGACACAGTAACTTTGGGAACGGTAAAAGATCAGGAGGGGGCTCAAGCCGACAGCTTATCAGTTTCTGTCAGCCAAAGCCAATCCTTGTCTGAGGAAGCTTCCAAGAATGCAAGTAAGCATCTTTCAGAAAGTGAAAGCCAATCAGTAAGTACTTCAACAAGTGCTTCTGTATCAGCCAGTACATCTGCTTCTGCAAGTGCAAGTACAAGTGCATCTGAGTCAGCCTCAACAAGTGCTTCTCAATCACAAGCTGGAGTAACTTCTGAACTTGCAAAACCAGTAGCATCAGAGACAGCTTCAAACAAAGAGACATCTGTTCGTAAGGGAGATGCAGCTAATGCGACAGCTGACGCAGCTCTTTCAAAAGTTATCACTGATAGCCTCGCATCTCTACAAGCAGTTGAAACTCGTTTGAGCCAAATCACATCAACGACTTCAAGTTTGGTGGATACAACGACAACAGCTGCCGTAGCGACTACTGTATCTGCTGAGAGTAACAAGAAAGCGCAAGAAGACCGCAAACGTCTATCTAAAATCTCAGCGCCTATGGGTGAATACCTCGCTAAGTCTATCGGCCTGCCAAATACAGAAGCAGCGGTTGCTAAGGTCAATGCTGTTGTAACAGCTATCGAAGAAGCGCTGAAAAATCCAAATGCGGATCTAACAGATGTTATCAAGCAAGCCACATCTGCGCAAAACTCAATTGTTAACGCTGTGCTCCGCGCCCACAACGGCAAACGAAGTGTGTTAAATGGTAGACAGATGGAAAGGGGAGTTAGCTTTAGAGAGGTAGCGCCTGAGAATAGCAATCCAACATTTTTAACAGCCTCTGTTGGATATGTTGTTCCAAAATCTGAGGCAACTGACCATAATTCCAAAGCTAACATATATAAAGAGGGAACATATCTTTATGCTACCGAGGGAAGAACAGGGAATGGAAAAGCGCCTGGAGCCGCTAATACTGCCACTCGTGTTCTTGTCCAAAACATTGGTGACCAAGTATTAATGACTGCCACTCGTACTGGTAGGACAACTCAATGGGAAGTTACATTTAATAACGGAGGAGGATATCACGATAATCCTTATTTCTACTTTACTGTGCCAAAAGGGCATAACATTACTCATATGGAGGTTTGGCAAAAGGATAGTGCAGGAAGTGAATGGAATCGATTAGGCAGTAGTGATGATAATAGTTCGTTCTTACATAATTCTAAGAGTGATTTCCTTTTAGCAGCAATCGGGAATGCCTGGAATAATCAAGGCGGTTCTTATTATGAAAATGTAGCTGGTGTAGGGCCAGATGGGGTTGGACGTGGTTCGCTCACAAGTCTGAGAGATTTCGCTTTTAATAATCCAAGTGCATATTATCAGACGGATAAAATTTCAGATACAATAAAAAAAGCTGGAGACTTTGCTTTTAATACTATTGAAAATGCCACAGCAAATATTTATGCGCTACACCCTAAGGGAAATGCTCGTCCAGAAGGATATAAAATCAAATATACTACTACTAGCCCAGAGAATACTGATGATTTTTATATGGCTGGTTTCCGTTCCTTAGAAAATTCACGTCATAGAAACTATCTTCAAATGAATGGGTCTAATGAACGTTATGAATTGGAGTTAAAAAGAGGTACCCCTTCTACTTTTTTGAAATATGGTGGATTAAATGAATTAACTTCAGGTAATGTGAATAAGATTGCGGATGTATATGATAGATTGACGGGACAAAAAACATCAGCGCCAGCTGAAGATGTGTCTTATGCGATTAGGGGAAGAAATGATAGTAGTACTTATATTCAATTTGGTGCTAATACTCGTCTAGTTAGTTTCTCCAAAGGTACTAATGAACTAATTATTAAGACCGCTAATTCGGGTTCCTTTACTCTTCCGTTTAAAATTGTGACTCAAGCTGATGTTTATGAGCCTGTAATCAATAAGACAGTGGGAGCTAACGCTATTTCCAAAGGTCAATCGGTCAATCCTGCAGCGGTTATTCAAAAAATAGATGATAAGTCAAGTACTATACCAGGTTTCCGATTGCCTAGTGATAGAGGCAGTTATAATGATCAGGTAACAAATCAGAGACACAATAACGGGCCTGATTGGCATTGGCCTAATGTTCTTCCGAATACTGGTCAAGTTTCATCAGATGTTCAAAATAAGGTTCGAAATTTAAACATTAAAAGTGTTGAATGGGTTGGCGGTAGTAACGAAATTGGTTCAGGAATAGGGGAAAAGATGGCTGTAAAAGCTACTGTTAACGGTAAAGAAGTTTACTTACCTGTTCCTGAAGATATGGATATATCAAGATTGGGTTCACCTTTGTCTGAACAAGATAAGCGAGCAATTCTTGCTCATAATGGTTTACAAGGGAATGCTACGATTACTAGTACTAAAGTAGGATTGACTAAGCAACTTGAGACCACTTATAAAGATGATGAGGGTGGCGACTCAGTCGATGTTTCAGAAGTTTTCTTTGAAAATATTAATAAGGCTACTGCAACAAAACCAAATGTTGATCCTAAAAATGATGGTAGTGTAGTTGTTCGTCCTGAAGCAAACAATGATAAGGTAAATATATCCTATACACCGACTACTGCTAAAACTCCTACTCAAATTACGATTAAGAAATCTGGAACTACATGGGAAAATACTGATCCTCTTCCAGCTGGTGTGACTTTAGATAAATCGAATGGTAATGTGACTATTTCCGAAGAGGCAGTCAAAGATAACACTCCAGTTAATGCAACGTCTTATAACTTTAACTCAGATGGAGCGACAACCACTGCTACTGCAAAGGCACCGTATAAAGCCAAAACAGATCGTTTTTATGCCGTGGAAGGTGAGGATAAGAATCAACTCAACGCTCGTGACTTTGTTGTAGATGGTGATGGTAGAGCCCTACCTTCAAATACCAATGTTACTTGGAAACCTGGAACTTTAGATTTATCTACTCCGGGTACGAGAAAAGCAACCTTGCTCGTTACTAAAGGAAGTGAGACTAAGGAAGTTGAGTACAACTATACTGTCTTAGAAAAGGTTAAAGCGAGAACTGAAAACGGAGTCACAGGTAAGTTCTTTGCTTTTAAAGGAACGAAGGAAGCGAACCTAAGTAGAGTTGATGGAGGCTGGGCTAATCCATATGGTAGACATACTCAGGGTTATACTAATGTGAGTTCCCTCCCTTCAGGGACTAAGTGGTCCTATAAGTATCAATTAAATGGGACAGGTCCGGAGAAAACAACTGCGGTTGGAACTCCAACTTTTGGTGATGTATGGTATACAACTAAGGAAGACCCACAGTGGGCGGATCCTGTAAGTCACAAGACGACTTATACAATTAAAGCGGTTTATCCAACAGGTCGCTTCGGAACTGCATCAACTAACGATCAGGCTCTTACAAGCGAGACAACTTTTGAGTATACGGTAGTTGATCCAGTAGCCAAGCAAGAGTATGTTACAACAGTTGGGAATACAACTCCTTTGACTGAGATTATTAATGACCCAGGCAAGGCGATTAAGAATTCTAGAGATGGTGTGCCGATTCCAGATGGTCCGACAGCTGCAACTAAGACCACTTACAGCTGGGTATCTGTACCAGGTGCTAGCACAGTAAGTACTCCAGGTATCAAAAAGGCAGATGTCACAGTTACCTTACCAAAAGGAGCTCAAACTGATGATAATAGTCATGAAATCGTTCCTGTAACCATCAAAGTCAGACCAAACCCACCACAAATCGCAAATGATCAAGTGAAACTACAAGGTGGTCTGCCAAATCGTAGTATTACAGTGACAGATGTCATACCAGGAGCAACAGTCGCTTTAACCATTGGTACCGAAATCTTTACTAAAAAATCTACTGGAACAAGTGTGACATTTGAACAGTCTGATTTGAAACGGGTTACTGATACCAATAATGGTTTGTTGCCTACAGGCGATGTAACGGTTAAACAAAGTAAGGAATTTGATAATCCAGTAACAGGTCAAAAGGAAACGTTGGAATCAGATGTAAGAACAGTTGCAATTACAGCTGAAACTGAAAAGCCACATGTAAGCTACAAAGTCACAATCGATGGTAAAGAGCCTAAGAAAGATAGTAAGGGTTACTACTTGTTCTACGCAGGTGATAACATCAAGGTTGAATTTAGCGCTACTGACAATAGTGGAAAATTGAAAAAAGTGACCTTTAACCAAGGGGCTAATGAGTTAACGAATTTCTTTAATGACACTACCAATACGTATGGAAGTGGTGCTGTACCTAAAATCGAAAGCATTGTAAATCAAGATCAAACAACAAGGGCAACGATAGGTAAAGTTAAAGATAATTTAACATATGATTCAGGGCATAAATGGACGCGACAAATTAAGGCAGTAGATCCAAGTGGTAATGAAAGTGATGCCAACCTAGATGAAGCGAAATTTGGTATCCAACAAGGACGTTTGGCGGATAAATTCCGAGGGGAACAGCCAAGAGATGCAGTTGTAGTTGCTAACCCAAACTCCTTGACAGAGCCAGAACGTGCTAAGATTCTTGCGGCAGTGAAGGCAGCTAATCCTAAAGATACGAATCGTATTAAAGATGGAGATGAAGGCTATAGAATATCAACAGATGGTACCGTAACAATCACTTATAAGGATGGTACTTCTACTACGGTTCCACCAAAGGTAAAATATGGTGTTGAGAAAGTAGCAGATAAGTTTTATGCAATTAGTGACGAAACCGTAGCAAGTCTAAATCCAAAGGATTTTGTTCGTGGAGTGGGGAATCAACCTTTACCAGCAGGAACAACTGTTACGTGGAAGCAAGGAAGTGAGCCGACATTTACTGTAGGAGAAAATCGTACTGCGAAGTTGGTAGTTACCTATCCAGATAAGCGTCAACAGCCGGATGAAATTGAGTATAATTATACTGTTTATGAAAAACTGCAAACATTCACAAGAAACGGATTTAAAGGCAAGTTTTATGCTTTTAAAGCCAATCAAGGTAATGAACGTATAACTGGTGGCAACTGGGCAAATAATGTTGGGCGTGATTCTTATTTGTATACCAATGTTGATAAACTTCCTGCAGGTACTAAATGGTCTTATAAATATCAGTTAAATAATACAGGAGAAGAGAAAACAACTCCTATCGCTACTGATAAATTTGGTAATGTATGGCATACCACTGTGGACTCAAATCCGGAAAATCAACCCACAAGCCACCATACGACATATACAGTAAAAGCGGTTTATCCTACAGGCCGTTTTGGAACTGTGTCATCTAGTAATCCAGCATTAACGCGTGAGGCAACTTTTGAGTATACGGTAGTTGATCCAGTAGCTAAGAAAATTTATGAGACAACAGTTGGGAATAAGGCTCCATTAGCAGATATTATTGATACCCCAGGTAATGCAATTGTAAATTCAACAAATAGTGTAACCATACCAAGAGATACAACATATGAGTGGTTAGATTTAGATGCTGATACTATCGTTTCAGCTCCAGGTGTGTATGTAAGAAATGTCAAAATGATTTTGCCTGAAAGTACTACGAAGCCAGAATCTGATCCTCAGTATGTTCCAGGTAGAAATAGTGAACATGTTCCTATAACGATTAAGGTGAAACCAAAAACACCACAAATCGCAGATGATCAAGTGAAACTACAAGGTGGCCTGCCGAATCGTAGTATTATAGTGACAGATGTGACACCAGGTGCGACAGTGACCTTGACGATTGGTAATCAGATAATCAAGAAAGAGGTTCCAGCTGGCGCAACAAGTGTTACATTTACCCCACCTATTAATCCAAGTTCACCGAATAAAAATAATGGTGAAATAGATTACACAGCCTTTCCTAATGGAGTGCTTCCCACAGGTGAGATTACTGTGAAGCAGGAAAAAGAAGTGACTCTCCCAGGTGGCGGTAAGGAAACATTAACTTCTGGAGTAACTACGAAAGAAATCACTAAGGAAACAGAAGCGCCAAAAGTTACTGTTAAGGTTCAAGTTCTTCGTGATGGCAAGTGGGTAGATGCTCCTAAAGATTCACAGGGAAGAAATAAAATCTATGCGGGTGACCAGTTCCGTGTTAGAGTTGAAACATCTGATAACAGTGGCAAAATTACTCGAGTGGAAGCTTGGGATAATGAAAGTAATGAAGGTGCACCTCATCGTATAGGAAATTTAATCTCTAGTCCATATGCTAGAGAAGATGCAACTAATCAAATAAGAGAAGACGATCGGAGAGTTATAGAAGCTTCTGACGAACATCCGTATAATCATGAATTGACAGGCACAGCAACTTATAATTCAAACCAGATATTTAATCCGGAAGCAAACTATACTAATACTGCAACTCCTGAAAATGCCCCAACCAAAAATACTTGGACACGTTTTGCTAAAGTACGAGATATAAATGGTAATACGGGTGTTGCTAAGTTTGTGATTATACAAGCTCCATTAAGTGATAAATATAGACCAAATTCACCAGTGATTCAGGTGGAAAATCTTACTACACCAACAGAAGCTGATAGGAATAAGATTCGAAAAGCGATTGAAGATGCGAATCCTAACATGCAGATAAAAACTGTCTCTGTAGGTAGAGATGGTACGGTCACAGTTACCTATGATGATGATACCACGGATATATTTAAGCCTAATTTATCTGACTCGGATTACAGATCGCAAAGCGCCTCAACCAGCGCTGTAGCCTCTACCTCAGCAAGTACTAGTGCAGTAGCCTCTACCTCAGCCTCAACAAGCGCAGTAGCCTCTACTTCAGCGTCAACAAGTGCGGTAGCCTCTACATCAGCGTCAACAAGTGCAGTAGCGTCTACATCAGCAAGCACAAGTGCGGTAGCTTCTACATCAGCATCAACAAGCGCTGTAGCCTCTACATCAGCGTCAACAAGTGCGGTAGCCTCTACATCAGCAAGCACAAGTGCTGTAGCATCTACCTCAGCAAGCACAAGCGCAGTAGCCTCTACTTCAGCGTCAACAAGTGCCGTAGCGTCTACATCAGCGTCAACAAGTGCCGTAGCGTCTACATCAGCAAGCACAAGTGCGGTAGCTTCTACCTCAGCATCGACTAGCGCGGTAGCGTCTACCTCAGCAAGCACAAGTGCGGTAGCTTCTACATCAGCAAGTACAAGCGCAGTAGCCTCTACATCAGCAAGCACAAGTGCGGTAGCTTCTACATCAGCAAGTACTAGCGCAGTAGCGTCTACATCAGCAAGTACAAGCGCAGTAGCCTCTACATCAGCAAGCACAAGTGCTGTAGCATCTACGTCAGCAAGCACAAGTGCGGTAGCGTCTACATCAGCGTCAACAAGTGCCGTAGCGTCTACATCAGCGTCAACAAGTGCGGTAGCGTCTACATCAGCATCAACAAGTGCCGTAGCCTCTACATCAGCATCAACAAGTGCGGTAGCCTCTACTTCAGCGTCAACAAGCGCAGTAGCCTCTACATCAGCAAGTACAAGTGCGGTAGCGTCTACATCAGCAAGCACAAGCGCCGTAGCCTCTACGTCAGCAAGCACAAGCGCCGTAGCGTCTACATCAGCAAGCACAAGCGCTGTAGCGTCTACCTCAGCATCAACAAGTGCCGTAGCGTCTACATCAGCAAGCACAAGTGCGGTAGCCTCTACCTCAGCGTCAACAAGTGCCGTAGCGTCTACCTCAGCATCAACAAGTGCCGTAGCGTCTACATCAGCATCAACAAGTGCGGTAGCCTCTACATCAGCAAGCACAAGTGCGGTAGCTTCTACATCAGCGTCAACAAGTGCCGTAGCTTCTACATCAGCATCAACAAGTGCGGTAGCGTCTACGTCAGCATCAACAAGCGCTGTAGCATCTACCTCAGCAAGTACTAGTGCAGTAGCATCTACCTCAGCATCAACAAGTGCCGTAGCTTCTACATCAGCATCAACAAGTGCCGTAGCGTCTACATCAGCATCAACAAGTGCCGTAGCGTCTACATCAGCAAGTACTAGCGCTGTAGCGTCTACATCAGCGTCAACAAGTGCCGTAGCGTCTACGTCAGCGTCAACAAGTGCGGTAGCATCTACATCAGCGTCAACAAGTGCGGTAGCATCTACCTCAGCATCAACAAGTGCCGTAGCGTCTACGTCAGCGTCAACAAGTGCGGTAGCATCTACGTCAGCGTCAACAAGTGCCGTAGCATCTACATCAGCAAGCACAAGCGCCGTAGCGTCTACATCAGCAAGCACAAGTGCAGTAGCCTCTACATCAGCAAGCACAAGTGCGGTAGCTTCTACATCAGCGTCAACAAGTGCCGTAGCGTCTACCTCAGCATCAACAAGTGCCGTAGCGTCTACATCAGCAAGCACAAGCGCAGTAGCCTCTACATCAGCAAGCACAAGCGCAGTAGCCTCTACATCAGCGTCAACAAGTGCCGTAGCGTCTACATCAGCGTCAACAAGCGCAGTAGCCTCTACATCAGCAAGCACAAGTGCGGTAGCCTCTACTTCAGCGTCAACAAGCGCAGTAGCCTCTACATCAGCATCAACAAGTGCCGTAGCGTCTACATCAGCATCAACAAGTGCCGTAGCGTCTACATCAGCATCAACAAGTGCGGTAGCTTCTACATCAGC
>CAJNBX010000018.1 GCA_905221115.1 bacterium | reverse complement strand
AATACAAAATAACCGAGGAATTCGCTCAAATTAACGAGAGATTCCTCGGTTTTCATTTCATTAAAAGTAAGAGACCTATTTTTTCAGTGGACTCGAAATTACTTGGTCTCTCGTTTGATTAGCTCAATTCAGCAACGATGGCCTTGATTTGTTCTGCTGTGTGAACACCAGCAACTTGTTTGACAACTTGGCCGTCTTTTTTGAAGAGAAGAGTTGGGATAGACATGATTCCAAAGGCACGAGCTGTGTTTGGATTTTCATCAACGTCCATTTTAACGATTTTCAAGACATCTTCTGAAAGTTCTTCAGACAATTTATCCAAGATTGGACCTTGCATACGACATGGACCACACCAAGTTGCCCAGAAGTCTACCAAGACCAAACCGTCTTTTGTTTCTTGTTCGAATGTTGCATCTGTAATTGCTTTTGCCATTGTATTTCTCCTTTTTTAGTTATATTGGCTTAAATCTTGTTTCTTGAGATAGAAGAAGATATCTCCATAAGTCCCATGGTAGTCCAAATCATGACCGTTATAAGTCAATTTTTGGACAGGGTAGTAGTCTGCGACGCCGATAAGGCAAGCTTGTTGTGAACGATCAAAGTCTTCATAAGATTCGAAAGTTACAGTTCTTTCGTTCTTGCTGGCATCTAGATAGGTAATTTCAATCATGTTTAAAACTCCTTTGTTTAATGATGATTTTATTTTACTCCTTGTAAAAGAGAATGTCAAGAAAAATGATTGCGCACGCAACTTTTTTTCTAAAATCATCTTAAATCAAGAAATCCAAACCAGTTTCCAAGCTTTCTTCGACAGCCTTTTGTAGAGAGGCCAGTGTCTTTTGCCCATCACTTGTCAGGCAGATAAAACTAGAGCGTCTATCTTGATCACAACACCTGCGACTAAGCAGACCGCAATTTTTGGCTTCCAAGCGAGCCACCATCCGAGAAACAGCGCTCGGGCTCAGATGAAGTTTATCTGGCAGGTCAATCTGGCGTAAAGATTTTTCTTGAGCCAAGTCCAGATAGTAGAGCAGGTAAAACTCTTTCAAGGTCAGACTTTGTTCACTCTGATTAGCAACAGTCTCTTCCAAGAGACTTTCAATTTCTTTCTGACGCCGATTGAAGTCAAACCATTTT
The DNA here is from genome assembly GCA_905221115.1 of bacterium. Lineage (GTDB taxonomy): Bacteria > Bacillota > Bacilli > Lactobacillales > Streptococcaceae > Streptococcus. The sequence continues at coordinate 31,088 of CAJNBX010000018.1, read as the reverse complement.
TCCAAATAGGTCATAGTATCTCCTTTCTTTTTAGAGTTATAGCATAGAAGAATGTCCATTCGCGGACAGTCTCTGTATCACAAGATGATTGCGCATGCAATAATTATACTACTTTTCAAAAGAGCTAGCAAGAAAGACGCAGGCATCCTTTATCCTAAATTACGCTGTTTTCACTAGTCTTTAATTGTCTGTATCCCCTTTCCTCTCTAATTTTTAATGACTCTTGTGTATTTCCTTGAAATTTTCTGAAAAAAGAGTAAACTGGTATGCAAGAAGTCTATTTCGTGGAGTTTAGGATGAAATTATATGTTCAATTAATGATTCTCTTTGTGATTTCTCTAATCGGAGAGGGGATCTCTAGTTTCTTTCATTTGCCCATCCCAGGCAGTATTATCGGTTTGATTATTCTTTTTCTAGCCCTACAATTCAAGTGGCTGAGAATCAGGCATGTCAACATGGTTGGGAATTTCTTGCTGGCCAATATGACCATTCTCTTTTTGCCGCCAGCAGTGGGAATCATGGAAAAGTTTGATGTGATTGCTCCCTATCTTTTGCCAATTGTTTTGATTATCTTTTTTGCAGCAGTCATTAATATTATCCTCATAGCCTTGGTAGTTCAGTTTATCAAACGACGGTTTGAGGGAGATTATGAGAAAGGAGATGCCAAATGAGTGAATTTGTTTCCAATCCCTTGTTTGGGCTTGCCCTGTCAATCCTAGCTTATCTAGTGGGAATGCTGATTTACAGACGTTTTCCCCATCCATTGACAACGCCATTGCTTTTGTCAGCTGTTTTTATTATCATCTTTCTAAAGGTGACGGGTATTTCTTATCAAGATTACTACCAAGGTGGGGTTTATCTGAACAACTTGATTGTCCCATCGACCGTGGCTCTAGGGATTCCGCTTTATAAGAGTTTTCACTTGATGAAGCACCATGCACGGAGTATTCTCTTTGGTAGTCTGTTAGCAGTAGTTGTCAATACCTCTTTCACAGCCCTTGTAGCTAAGATTTTTGGAATGGACTTTTTCCTAGCCATTTCTCTCTTTCCTAAGTCAGTGACAACTGCTATGGCAGTGGGGATTACAGAAAAATTGCAAGGTCTGACGACTGTGACCTTGGTCGTTGTAGTGGCGACTGGGATTTTAACCAGTGTCATCGGACCGACCCTTTTGAAGTGGTTGAAAATTGACGACCCAGTAGCTGTTGGTCTTTCCCTTGGAGGAACAGGTCATGCTGTCGGAACGGGAACAGCCTTTCGATACGGTTCTGTAGCAGGAGCCATGGGTGGTTTGGCTATCGGTGTCACAGGTATTCTCTATGTTTTTGTCAGCCCTATCGTAGCCAGTTTGATATTGAGTTAAATCAAAACCCAGCTGTTTAGCTGGGCCTTTTTTATTGCAAATTAACCTTGTTTCTCAAAATATAGTAGGTTCCGAGATAAAAGATAGCTATGAAAATGAGTTCTTCAACAATGGCTATACCTGCTCCCATATAGAAATGGTCATTGAGTCCTACAAGTGAATTGACATAGAAATTAGAACTAAGATTGAAGGAAAGTTCAATAAATCCAATGACGATTTGGATACCAATGTAGGCTGCAACAGCGAGTGCTGTACGGTATTCATTGAAAAGCTGTCCAATGGAAATAGCCAGGTAGATGCAGAGGATTCCTGAAATGGTATTTAGTAGGAAGGATATACCTGTAAGAAAGATCTGAGGGAGATGTGTTTCTACAAATGTAATCACATAAGAAAGAGGAATCCATTCTGGAACCGTTATGGCCACAATAATAACAGCGCTTAGAGCTAGGACAGCAGTGCTAATCAACGACCAGATAAAGGCACCGATTAGTTTGGCTGTGATGATATGGTGTTCGGATACTGGAAGGGTCAAAGTCAGATAGCCTTGGCGGTCATAGACACTTCCTTTGAAGCGTTTGATAATCAAGAAAAGAGTTGAAATCCCCAGTGTAATTATCAAGCCGCCAAAGACGAGAGCTAGAAAGATAAATAGGAAAGGTTTGCTATCTTTGAAAGATATATAATTATAGTAGTGGCCTTGCATTCCTATGAGGATAGAAAGGACTAGCACGGCTGCGTAGAGGGCTAAATACCACTTGTTAACATTTTTAAATTCGTAGCGAACTAAATTCCAAAACATAAATAATCTCCTTTGCTTAAGCCTTAAATTCCTGACGGAAGAGCTGGTCAATGGATTCACCAGACTCATAGCGAATATCATCTACATTTCCTTGACGAACGACTTTTCCATCCTTAAGGAAGACAATTTCATCCAAGATTGGCTCGATATCAGAAATCAAGTGGGTAGAAATCAAAACGGTAGAAGTTGGGGAGTAGTTGTTGATAATGGTATTGAGGATATACTCACGGGCTGCTGGATCCACCCCACCAATGGGTTCGTCTAGAACATAGAGACGAGCATCACGGCTCATAACCAAAATCAGTTGTACCTTTTCCTTGTTTCCTTTTGATAGTTTCTTGAGACGACTATTTTCATCAATGCCCAAGTCTGCAAGTAGATGATGGGCGCGTTCAAGATTGAAATCTTTATAGAAGGTCTTGAAGTAGGTTAGGGCTTCTTTGACCTTCATTTGTTCATTGAGATAGGTCGTATCAGGCAAATAAGCTACGATGGCCTTGGTTGCTGGGCTTGGGTCCATGTCGTTGATGAGGACACGTCCTTGATCTGGTTGCAAGAGGCCATTGATTAGTTTAATCAGGGTTGTTTTCCCTGAGCCGTTTGGGCCAAGGAGACCAACAATTTTTCCAGCTGGGATGTCAAGGGAAACATTTTCAAGGGCTGGGGTTGCTCCATAAGATTTGGATACATTTTCAAATGCTAGTAATGACATAGGCTTAAACTCCTTTAATATAATCGCCGACTACGCCTGGTAGTTCTTCTTTTTCATAGCCAAAATGGGTCATGGAGGAAACGAAGTGTTCCAATTCTTCTTCCGATAATTGTTTGCGCGATTGGGCAATCAGTTCCTTATCCTCAGTCACAAATCGTCCAGTTGTTCGCTTGCTGTAGACAAAGCCTTCTCGTTCGAGGTCTGATAAGGCTCTTTGGATGGTGTTGGGATTGACACCGGCCTCGCTCGCTAGCTCTCTCACGGTTGGAAGTTGTTGATTGGGTTCCAGTGTATGGGAAACAATCTGAAGCTTGATTTTCTCCATAATCTGTAAATAAATGGGTTTTTTGTTGTCAAATGTCCAGGACATCTTGGTCTCCTTTCTTTCATCTCTTTGTCTTAATTAAATAATACAACAAAACAAAAAACTTGTCAAGCAAAAAGAAGAATTGTTTTGGGAATCGTTTAAAAAATGGTATAATGAAAAGAAAACGATAAGGAGGGAAAGGATGCGTTGTCCAAAATGTGGGGCTACCAAGTCAAGTGTTGTCGATAGTCGCCAAGCAGAAGAAGGGAACACTATTCGTAGAAGACGTGAGTGCGACGAATGCCAGCACCGTTTTACAACCTACGAACGGGTAGAAGAAAGAACCTTAGTGGTTGTTAAAAAAGATGGCACACGGGAACAATTCTCCAGAGATAAAATCTTTAATGGAATTATCCGCTCAGCCCAGAAACGTCCTGTGTCAAGTGATGAAATCAACATGGTAGTCAATCGTATCGAACAGAAACTCCGTGGTCGAAATGAAAATGAAATTCAAAGTGAGGACATTGGTTCACTCGTCATGGAGGAGTTGGCTGAGTTAGATGAGATTACCTATGTGCGTTTTGCCAGTGTCTATCGTAGTTTTAAGGATGTTAGTGAGTTAGAGAGTCTGCTCCAACAAATCACCCAGTCCTCTAAAAAGAAAAAGGAAAGATAAATGAAGCCAATTGACCGTTTTTCTTATCTAAAGAATAATCGGGTGTCGCAAGATACCTCGTCTCTGGTACAGTGCTACCTCCCGATTATCGGTCAGGAGGCACTGAGCCTTTATCTTTATACAATCAGTTTTTGGGATAATGGTAGAAAGGAATACCTCTTTTCAAGTATTCTCAACCATCTTAACTTTGGAATGGATAGATTGATAAAATCCTTGAAAATCCTATCTGCTTTCAATCTCTTAACCCTCTATCAAAAGGGGGATGTTTATCAGCTAGCCCTCCATGCTCCTCTTTCAAGTCAAGATTTCTTGGAGCATCCTGTTTATCGCAGACTTTTGGAGAAAAAGATTGGCGATGCCGCTGTGGAGGATTTGAAAGTTGAGAGTGCTGAGGGAGAAGAAATACCTGTCTCACTCAATCAAGTCTTTCCAGACTTGGCAGAACTGGGAAGTCAAGAAGACCTTGGTCTCAAGAAGAAAGTGGCCAACGATTTTGACTTGGACCATTTTCGTCAGCTTATGGCTCGAGATGGGCTTCGTTTTGCGGATGAGCAGTCCGATGTCTTAAACCTCTTTGCCATTGCTGAGGAAAAGAAATGGACTTGGTTTGAGACCTATCAATTGGCTAAGTCAACGGCTGTTTCCCAGGTTATTTCAACCAAACGCATGCGGGAAAAAATTGCTCAAAAACCAGTTTCCTCTGACTTTAGTCCTAAGGAAGCGACTATTATCAAAGAAGCCAAAAGTAAGACTGCCCTGCAGTTCTTGGCAGAAATTAAGCAAACACGCAAGGGAACCATTACCCAAACAGAAAGAGAACTCTTGCAACAGATGGCTGGCTTGGGCTTGCTGGACGAAGTCATCAATATTATTCTCTTATTGACCTTTAATAAGGTGGATTCGGCAAACATCAATGAGAAATATGCCATGAAAGTGGCCAATGACTATGCCTATCAAAAGATTCATTCGGCAGAAGAGGCAGTCTTGCGAATCCGTGAGCGTGGGCAAAAGAGTCAGGCTCAAAAAACCAGTAATCCCAGTCCTGCCAAGTCCAATGTACCCAAGTGGAGCAATCCAGATTATAAGAATGAAACCAGCGAGGAAACTCGTCTGGAACTAGAACGTAAGAAACAAGAACTATTAGCTCGATTAGAAAAAGGAGGAGATTAGATGGAAAGTGTCGGAGACGTACTCAAGCGTCAACCCAGCCGTTTTCATTATCAAGATTTGGTCCAGAAAATCATGAAGGACCCTGATGTTGCGGCCTTTATCCAGCAAGAATCCCTCAGCCCAGAGGAATTGAATCGCAGTATCTCCAAGTTTAATCAATACATCACCGAGCGTGACAAGTTTCTCCGTGGTGATACAGATTATATTGCCAAAGGATACAAGCCTATTTTGGTTATGAATCATGGCTATGCGGATGTTTCTTATGAAGAAACTCCCGAACTAATCGCAGCAGAAAAAGAAGCGGCTATTAAGAACCGTCTCAAGTTAATCAATCTGCCAGCCAGTCTCAAGAAAGCTAGTTTGGCTCAAGTAGACTTGGATGATTTGGGGCGCTTGCCAGTTTTTGAAAAGCTATTAGCCTTCGTAGAGCAATATCCAGCTATTCGAAAAGGTCTTTATTTATATGGAGACTTTGGTGTGGGTAAAAGTTTCATGGTGGCTGCCTTAGCCCATGATTTATCAGAAAAACGTGGTGTTTCATCAACTCTCCTCCACTATCCTAGCTTTGTCATTGATGTCAAAAATGCTATCGGTGATGGCAATGTTAAGACATTGGTGGATGAGATTAAGCTTTCTGAAGTCCTGATTTTAGATGATATTGGTGCCGAGCAATCAACAGCTTGGGTGCGGGATGAAATCCTGCAAGTCATTCTTCAATATCGGATGCAGGAAAATTTACCGACCTTCTTCACCTCCAACTTCAACTTTGAAGACTTGGAGCTGCATTTCGCTAAAGGGAAGCATGGAAATGACGAAACCTGGGAAGCCAGACGGGTCATGGAACGCATCCGTTATTTGACTGAGGAGACTCGTTTAGAAGGAGTGAACCGCCGATGACAGAAACGATTAAACTGATGAAAGCTCATAAGTCTGTTCGAAGATTTAAGGAGCAAGCCCTGCCTCAGGAAGACTTGACTGAAATCCTGACAGCAGCCCAAATGGCCTCGTCTTGGAAGAATTTTCAGTCTTACTCTGTGATTGTAGTACGAAGTCAAGAAAATAAGGATGCCTTGTATGAATTGGTGCCTCAAGAAGCTATTCGCCAGTCTGCTGTTTTCCTTCTCTTTGTCGGAGATTTGAACCGAGCAGAAAAGGGAGCCCGACTTCATACTGACTCATTCCAACCACAAGGTGTAGAAAGTCTCTTGATTAGTTCGGTCGATGCAGCTCTTGCTGGTCAAAATGCCCTGCTGGCAGCTGAAAGTTTGGGCTATGGCGGTGTCATCATTGGCTTGGTTCGTTACAAGTCAGAAGAAGTGGCAGAGCTTTTTAACCTGCCTGACTATACTTATCCAGTTTTTGGGATGGCACTAGGTCTACCAAATGAAGAACACGAAGTCAAACCTCGCTTGCCATTGAATCAGGTGGTTTTTGAGGAAGAATATCAGGAACAAACAGTTGATGCGATTGAGGCTTATGACCGAGTACAGGCTGACTATGCTGGGGCGCGTGCGACCACAAGCTGGAGCCAGCGCCTAGCAGAACAGTTTGGTCAAGTTGAACCAAGCTCAACTAGAAAAAATCTTGAACAGAAAAAGTTATTGTAGAAAGTGAGAAATTATGGCCCTACCAACTATTGCCATTGTAGGACGTCCCAATGTTGGGAAATCAACCCTATTTAATCGGATCGCTGGTGAGCGAATCTCCATTGTAGAAGATATCGAAGGAGTGACACGTGACCGTATCTATGCAACGGGTGAGTGGCTCAATCGCTCTTTTAGCATGATTGATACAGGAGGAATCGATGATGTCGATGCTCCTTTTATGGAACAAATCAAGCACCAGGCAGAAATTGCTATGGAAGAAGCTGATGTTATCGTCTTTGTCGTGTCTGGTAAGGAAGGAATTACCGATGCAGATGAATACGTAGCCCGTAAGCTTTATAAGACCCACAAACCAGTTATCCTCGCAGTTAACAAGGTGGACAACCCTGAGATGCGAAATGATATCTATGATTTCTATGCTCTCGGTTTGGGTGAACCACTGCCAATCTCATCTGTCCATGGTATCGGTACAGGGGATGTGCTAGACGCAATCGTAGAAAATCTTCCAAATGAATATGAAGAAGAAAATCCAGATGTGATCAAGTTTAGCTTGATTGGTCGTCCAAATGTCGGAAAATCAAGCTTGATCAATGCTATCTTGGGAGAAGACCGTGTCATTGCCAGTCCAGTTGCTGGAACTACGCGTGACGCCATTGATACCCACTTTACAGATACAGATGGTCAAGAATTTACCATGATTGATACGGCTGGTATGCGTAAGTCTGGTAAGGTTTATGAAAATACCGAGAAATACTCTGTCATGCGTGCCATGCGTGCTATTGACCGCTCGGATGTGGTCTTGATGGTCATCAATGCGGAAGAAGGCATCCGTGAATACGACAAGCGTATCGCAGGATTTGCCCATGAAGCTGGTAAAGGGATGATTATCGTGGTCAACAAGTGGGATACGCTTGAAAAAGACAACCACACTATGAAAAACTGGGAAGAAGATATCCGTGAGCAGTTCCAATACCTGCCTTATGCACCGATTATCTTTGTATCCGCTTTGACCAAGCAACGTCTCCACAAACTGCCTGAGATGATTAAGCAAATCAGTGAAAGTCAAAATACACGTATCCCATCAGCCGTCTTGAACGATGTGATTATGGATGCCATTGCCATCAACCCAACACCGACAGACAAAGGAAAACGTCTTAAGATCTTCTATGCGACCCAAGTGGCAACCAAACCACCAACCTTTGTCATCTTTGTCAATGAAGAAGAGCTTATGCACTTTTCTTACCTTCGTTTCTTGGAAAATCAAATCCGCAAGGCCTTTGTCTTTGAGGGAACGCCAATCCATCTCATCGCAAGAAAACGCAAATAAAAAAGCAGAATCTGGAATGACATTTCCAGATTTTTTTGATAGAATGAAGTTGAAGAAAACGCTATCAAAAAGAGGTGTTGATGATGGAACATTTGTTTAAATTGTTAATCTTATTACCCTGTTTTTACTTTTTCAGCTGGATTGAAAAGGCCAACAGAGATAGTAAATTTTTCCCAATATTTTACTATTTTTACTGGTTTTATTTTCCGCTCTTTGCCTTGCTTGGAATATTCATGGCAGTTGTTTCAATCTTTTTTATCACTATACTTTTAAAAAATTGGACAGATATCAGGTCTTGGGGTATTTGGTTTCTTTTTATTCTACTAGCTATTAGTATGAATTGGTTAACTTATTCCTGTTTCAAAAAAATACTTAGACTAAGAAAGGAGTTAGGAAAGTCTAAGGGTGGAAGGCATTGATTTATATGGTTTTTATTGATAGGAGGTAGCTTATGAAGATTCCTCTCTTAACTTTGGCAAGGCATAAATTTGTTTATGTCTTGCTTACTTTGATTTTTCTTGCTTTGGTTTATCGTGATGTTTTGATGACTTATTTCTTTTTTGATATTCATGCACCTGACCTAGCCCAATTCGATGGACAAGCAATTAAAAATGACTTATTAAAATCAGCTTTAGATTTTCGTATTCTCCAGTTCAACTTAGGTTTTTATCAATCATTTATTATTCCAATTATCATTTCTTTGCTAGGTTTTCAATATATTCAGCTGAAAAATAAAGTTTTACGATTGAGTATTGGAAGAGAAGTGAGTTATCAACGGTTAAAAAGAAAGTTGACTCTTCAACTTGCAAGTATCCCTTGTGTGATATATTTAGTGACTGTGCTGATAATTGCAATCATAACCTATTTCTTTGGGACTTTTTCGCCTCTGGAATGGAATTCTCTATTTTCTGATGGAAGTAGTTTACAAAGGCTCTTGGATGGAGAGATAAAAAGTTATCTGTTTTTTATAGGTGTCCTTCTAATCGGTATCTTCATCAATACGGTCTATTTTTTAAAAATAGTTGATTATTTAGGGAATGTAACTCGTTCAGCAATCGCCTATTTGATGTTTCTTTGGCTTGGTTCTATGTTGCTCTATAGTGCCTTGCCTCACTATATGGTTCCTATGACGAGTTTGATGCAAGCTAGCTATGGGGATGTAAGTTTGATGAAACTCTTTACTCCTTACATCCTTTACATCGTCTCTTATATGGTGCTTGAAAAATATGAAGATAATGTTTAAGAATTTTAACAATATTTGGCTAAAGAGAAAGAGTGTTTTACTACTTCGTATAGCTCTGATGATGATTTTGACCAACTATCTATTGTCAATAGCGGTTCAAAAGCAGGATATTTTTCTCTTTTTCAAGAGGGAATTGATTTCAATCTTTTCCTATAATGACTATTCTGAAGCGAATTTAGAAATCCCCAAACTCTTGTTAAACCTTTCGCTTTTCATGGTAGGATGGCTCTCTGTCATTTTGCTTGAAAGTGATTTGGCAGACCATTACCATCACTTGATTCGCTATCAATCAACCTCCTTTTTCGATTATACAAGGAAACGATTGGTTCTTATTTCTAAATTTTTTACTCAAGATTTAGTTGTCTGGTTTCTTGGATTACTTCCTCTAGGAATTCATTTCAAAACAGTTGCTCTCTTCTTTTTACTTGCTCAGTTAATGATGTTGTATTTGTTACTGTCTTATCTGATAGCACTTATTAGTGTAGGCGCTGGCTTTTCGTTTTTTCTATATTTTTTAGCATTTGTGGGACAAGAATGGATGATGGATCATATTGTAATAGTATATTTAGGACTCTTAACTCTATTAGTTAGTTTGATTGTTAGTCGGTTAGAAGAGTCGTTTAAGAAAGGATAAACGATGAGACTTGAAATTATAAACGGACAGAAAAATTACGGGAAAAGACCTATTTTAAATGAGTTAAATCTGGTCTTTCAATCAGGAAATATTTACGGTCTTAAAGGTGATAATGGATCTGGTAAGACAGTTCTTTTAAAGATACTTGCTGGTTATATTAAGCTTGATAAAGGAAAAGTTCTTCAAGACGGGAAAGTCTACGGGATAAAAAATCATTATATTCAGGATGCAGGAATTTTAATTGAAAAGGTAGAGTTTTTATCTCATTTATCTCTGAGAGAAAATTTGCGATTGTTAAGGTATTTTTCATCTGAAATTACTGAAAAAAGAATTGCCGATTGGATCCAATATTATGATTTAAAGGAATTTGAAGACGTTGAGTACCGTCATTTATCCTTAGGAACGAAGCAAAAAATGGCCTTGATTCAAGCCTTTATTGCCGAACCATCTATACTCTTTCTCGATGAACCTATGAATGCTTTAGATGAGAAGAGTGTGAGGTTGACAAAACAGGTCATTTTATCTTATCTGAAAAAAGAAAATGGTTTGGTTATCCTGACTTCGCACATATCGGAAGATATTTCAGATCTTTGTACAGAGGTATTATTTGTCGAAAATGGGCATATACAGTATTCAAAAGATATACAAGCTTAGGAGGTAGCTTATGGGACATCTAAAATCATTTATTACACGCTATTCCAAGGTCTATATTGGTTTAGTCCTGTTGATCTGGATTGCTTTCTTCTTTCTTCCTTGGGGCAGTCCGATTCTGGGGGGAAAGATTGACCTCTTAAGCATACAGAAAGTCTTGCTAGTTTTTGGTATTCTGTCTATTTTGATGGCCTTGCTGTCCAAGAAAGTCAGTCTCTTTGTTTTTGGATTGATCTGCTGTTTTTCTCTTTGGATTAATCTATTTATCCTATTTGCGATTTTGCCGATTTTTGGCAATTAAAGTATCATAAAAGTCAGAGAGGTTAGCTTGGAAACTAGCCTCTTTTTCCTTTTCAAAATGGGGATTCTTCCTTGAAAATAATCAGTAATTGTGCTAAAATTAAAAGAACATTCTAAAATATTCGGAATTTAAAGTAAGGAAAAACATGGCTAATATTTTAAAAACAATTATCGAAAATGATAAAGGAGAAATCCGTCGTCTGGAAAAGATGGCTGACAAGGTTTTCAAATACGAAGATCAAATGGCTGCTTTGACTGACGACCAACTAAAAGCAAAAACAGTTGAATTTAAGGAACGTTATCAAAATGGAGAATCACTGGATTCGTTGCTTTATGAAGCATTTGCGGTTGTCCGTGAGGGTGCTAAACGTGTCCTAGGTCTCTTCCCATATAAGGTTCAGGTCATGGGGGGAATCGTTCTTCACCATGGTGACGTGCCAGAGATGCGTACAGGGGAAGGGAAAACCTTGACTGCGACCATGCCAGTATACCTCAATGCCCTTTCAGGTAAAGGGGTTCACGTAGTTACGGTCAATGAATACCTATCAGAGCGTGACGCGACTGAGATGGGTGAATTGTACTCTTGGCTTGGTTTGTCAGTAGGGATTAACTTGGCTGCCAAATCTCCAATGGAGAAAAAAGAAGCCTATGAGTGTGATATTACTTACTCAACCAACTCAGAAATCGGATTTGACTACCTTCGTGACAACATGGTCGTTCGTGCTGAAAACATGGTACAACGTCCGCTCAACTATGCCTTGGTCGATGAGGTTGACTCTATCTTGATTGACGAAGCCCGTACACCATTGATTGTATCAGGTGCTAATGCAGTTGAAACCAGTCAGCTCTACCACATGGCAGACCACTATGTAAAATCTTTGGAGAAAGACGACTACATCATCGATGTGCAGTCTAAAACTATTGGTTTGTCTGATTCAGGGATTGACAAGGCTGAAAGCTACTTCAAGCTTGAAAACCTCTATGACATCGAAAACGTAGCTTTGACTCACTTTATCGATAACGCCCTTCGTGCCAACTATATCATGCTTCTCGATATTGACTATGTTGTGAGCGAAGAACAAGAAATCTTGATCGTTGACCAATTTACAGGTCGTACCATGGAAGGTCGTCGTTATTCTGATGGCTTGCACCAAGCTATTGAAGCTAAAGAAGGTGTGCCAATTCAGGATGAAACCAAGACATCTGCCTCAATTACTTATCAAAACCTTTTCCGTATGTACAAGAAATTGTCTGGTATGACGGGTACAGGTAAGACTGAGGAAGAAGAATTCCGTGAAATTTACAACATTCGTGTTATTCCAATCCCAACAAACCGTCCTGTGCAACGGATTGACCACTCAGACCTTCTTTATGCAAGTATCGAGGCTAAGTTTAAGGCGGTTGTCGAAGACGTTAAGGCTCGTTACCAAAAAGGTCAGCCTGTCTTGGTTGGTACAGTAGCGGTTGAAACCAGTGACTACATTTCTAAGAAATTAGTCGCAGCTGGCGTTCCTCACGAAGTCTTGAATGCCAAAAACCACTATAAAGAAGCCCAAATCATTATGAATGCTGGTCAACGTGGTGCTGTTACCATTGCGACTAACATGGCCGGTCGTGGTACCGACATCAAGCTTGGTGAAGGGGTTCGCGAACTTGGAGGACTTTGTGTTATTGGTACAGAACGCCATGAAAGCCGTCGTATCGATAATCAGCTTCGTGGACGTTCAGGTCGTCAAGGAGACCCAGGTGAGTCACAATTCTACCTATCTCTTGAAGATGATTTGATGAAACGTTTTGGTTCTGAACGCTTGAAAGGAATCTTTGAACGCTTGAACATGTCTGAAGAGGCCATTGAGTCTCGTATGTTGACGCGTCAGGTTGAGGCAGCGCAAAAACGTGTTGAAGGAAATAACTACGATACCCGTAAACAAGTCCTTCAATACGATGACGTCATGCGTGAACAACGTGAGATTATCTACGCTCAACGTTACGATGTTATCACTGCAGACCGTGATTTGGCACCTGAAATTCAGTCAATGATCAAACGTACGATTGGTCGTGTTGTTGATGGTCATGCGCGTGCCAAACAAGATGAAAAACTAGAGGCAATTTTGAACTTTGCTAAGTACAACTTGCTTCCTGAAGATTCTATTACGATGGAAGACTTGTCTGGCTTGTCTGATAAGGCGATTAAGGAAGAACTCTTCCAACGTGCCTTGCAGGTTTACGATAGTCAGGTTTCAAAACTACGCGATGAAGAAGCAGTTAAAGAATTCCAAAAAGTCTTGATTCTACGAGTGGTAGATAACAAGTGGACAGATCATATCGATGCCCTCGATCAATTGCGTAACGCGGTTGGACTTCGTGGCTATGCTCAGAACAACCCTGTTGTTGAGTATCAGGCGGAAGGTTTCCGTATGTTCAATGATATGATTGGTTCGATTGAGTTTGATGTGACACGCTTGATGATGAAAGCACAAATTCATGAACAAGAAAGACCACAAGCAGAACACCATATCAGTACAACAGCGACTCGTAATATCGCTGCTCACCAAGCAAATATGCCTGAAAATCTGGATTTGAGTCAGATTGGACGGAATGAACTTTGCCCATGTGGTTCTGGTAAGAAGTTTAAAAACTGTCACGGTAAAAGACAATAAAATGAGATAGTTTAGAGGCGGATACCTTGTGAAAAGTAAATTTTTACTTGGTATCCGTTTGATTTATAAGGAGATGAGTTATGGTATTTACAGCAAAAAGTCCTAAAATTAATATTGAAGAAGTTCGTGCCTTATCAAAATTAGAAGGCCAGGCTTTGGAGAGAAAATCACAGCGCGATCAAGAGCTAGAAGCCATTATACGTGGAGAAGACCAGCGGATTCTCTTGGTAATCGGGCCGTGCTCATCTGATAATGAAGAAGCTGTTCTTGAATACGCTAAACGTTTGGCGGCTCTACAAGAAGAAGTGGCAGACCGTATCTTTATGGTTATGCGTGTTTATACTGCCAAACCTCGTACCAACGGAGATGGCTATAAGGGATTGATTCACCAGCCTAACACGGCAGAAGCGCCTAGTCTTATCAACGGAATCAAAGCAGTTCGCCATCTTCATTATCGTGTTATCACGGAAACAGGTATGACGACAGCTGATGAAATGCTTTATCCTGAAAATCTTCCGCTTGTGGATGATTTGATTTCTTACATGGCAGTTGGTGCCCGTTCGGTTGAAGACCAGCAACACCGCTTTGTGGCCAGTGGAGCAGATTTCGCGACTGGTTTTAAAAATCCAACCTCTGGAAATCTCAATGTCATGTTTAATGGGATTTATGCTGCTCAAAACAAACAAAGTTTCCTTTTCCTAGGAAAAGAAGTGGAAACAACTGGGAACCCGCTTTCGCACGCTATTCTTCGTGGTGCTCTTAATGAGTATGGAAAAAATATTCCCAACTACTATTATGACAATTTAATTGATACCATTGCCCAGTATGAGAAAATGAGCTTGGAAAATCCTTTTATCATCATTGATACCAATCATGACAACTCTGGTAAGCAATACATGGATCAGATTCGAATTGTCCGCCAGACCTTGATTAACCGTGCTTGGAATGAAAAAATCAAGCAGTTCGTTCGTGGTTTTATGATTGAGTCTTATCTGGAAGATGGTCGACAAAATGAGCCAGAAGTATTTGGCAAATCTATCACAGACCCTTGCCTGGGTTGGGATAACACAGAAGCTCTTGTCAGAGAAATTTACAAAACGTTAGGAGAATAAGATGGCATTTATTGAAAAAGGTCAAGAAATCGATATGGAAGTCATCAAGGCTGAAACCCAATTGTCTGCGGAAGCCTTGAGACTCAAGGAAAGCCGTGACAGGGAATTGGCAGATATTATTTCAGGGGAAGATGACCGTATTCTCTTGGTGATTGGTCCTTGCTCTTCTGATAATGAAGAGGCTGTCTTGGAATATGCTCGCCGTTTATCCGCCTTGCAAAAGAGGGTAGCGGACAAGATTTTCATGGTCATGCGCGTGTATACTGCTAAGCCTCGTACTAACGGAGACGGCTATAAAGGTTTGGTTCACCAGCCAGATACTTCTAAGGCTCCAAGCCTGATTAACGGTTTGCAGGCTGTGCGTCAATTGCACTACCGCGTGATTACAGAGACTGGTTTGACGACGGCAGATGAGATGCTTTATCCGTCAAATCTAATCTTGGTGGATGACTTGGTCAGCTACCATGCCGTTGGCGCTCGTTCTGTGGAAGACCAAGAGCACCGCTTTGTGGCCTCAGGGATTGATGCACCAGTAGGGATGAAAAATCCAACCTCAGGAAATTTGGGTGTTATGTTTAACGCCATCTATGCTGCTCAAAACAAGCAAACCTTCCTTTATCATGGGCAGGAAGTTGAGACTTCAGGTAATCCTTTGTCCCATGTCATCCTCCGTGGAGCAGTTAACGAGTATGGCAATTATATGCCGAATTACTACTATGAAAACCTACTCCAAGCCATTGAACGCTATGAAACCATGGGACTTGAAAATCCCTTTATCCTCATTGATACCAACCATGATAACTCAGGCAAGCAATATATGGAGCAGATTCGAATTGTTCGCCAGACCTTGCAAAATCGTGATTGGAATGAGAAAATCAAAAAGACAGTTCGAGGATTTATGATTGAATCTTACCTAGCAGATGGTCGTCAAAACCAACCAGAGGTCTTTGGTTGCTCTATTACCGACCCTTGCCTAGGTTGGGAAAATACAGAGGCCTTGGTAGAAGAGATTTATGCTACCTTAACAAAATAAGTGAAAAGGATGGAGTTGGGGAATCTCAACTCCTTTTGATGAGAATGATAGTTGGACACGGAATTGACATCGAAGAATTAGCTTCGATAGAAAGCGCAGTTACACGACATGAAGGTTTTGCTAAGCGCGTGCTGACCGCTAAGGAAATGGAGCGCTTCACCAGTCTCAAAGGGCGCAGGCAAATAGAATATTTGGCTGGTCGCTGGTCGGCTAAAGAAGCCTTTTCCAAGGCCATGGGAACTGGTATTGGTAAGCTCGGTTTTCAGGATTTGGAAGTCTTGAACAATGAACGCGGGGCTCCTTATTTTAGTCAGGCACCATTTTCAGGAAAGATTTGGCTGTCTATCAGCCATACCGATCAGTTTGTGACAGCCAGTGTCATTTTGGAGGAAAATCATGAAAGCTAGTCCGCATAGACCAACCAAGGCTCTGATTCATCTGGGAGCTATTCGACAAAATATTCAGCAAATGGGGGCTCATATCCCTGAAGGAACGCTCAAATTTGCAGTAGTCAAGGCTAATGCCTATGGGCATGGGGCTGTTGCCGTTGCCACGGCGATTCAAGATGATATTGATGGCTTTTGTGTTTCCAATATTGATGAAGCCATTGAACTCAGACAAGCTGGACTCAGCAAGCGAATCCTCATTTTAGGAGTTTCTGAACTAGAAGTTGTTTCTCTTGCTAAAGAATACGACATCACCTTGACTGTGGCTGGACTGGAGTGGGTTCAAGCACTCTTAGATAAGGAAGCTGACCTAACTGGATTGACAGTCCACCTTAAGATTGATTCAGGAATGGGACGAATTGGTTTTAGAGAGGCCGGTGAGGCTGATCAGGCTCAAGACTTGCTTCAACAACACGGTGCTCATGTTGAAGGGATTTTTACCCATTTTGCGACTGCAGATGAAGAATCAGATACCTACTTTAATGAGCAATTAGAACGGTTTAAAACTATTTTGGCTAGTATGAAAGGTCTTCCAGACATGGTTCATGCTAGTAATTCTGCAACGACTCTTTGGCATACAGAGACTATTTTTAATGCCGTTCGTATGGGAGACGCTATGTATGGCCTGAATCCCAGCGGAGAGGTCTTGGACTTGCCTTATGACCTGACCCCAGCCTTGACCTTGGAGTCTGCTCTGGTTCATGTCAAGACAGTTCCAGCTGGAGCTTGCATGGGCTATGGAGCGACCTATCAGGCGGATAGCGAGCAAGTCATCGCGACCGTTCCAATCGGATATGCGGATGGTTGGACACGAGACATGCAGAATTTTTCTGTCTTGGTTGATGGGCAAGCTTGCCCAATCGTTGGGCGAGTTTCTATGGACCAAATCACCATTCGTCTACCTAAGCCTTACCCACTCGGAACAAAGGTAACCCTCATTGGTTCTAACGGGGGCAAGGAAATCACAGCTACTCAGGTAGCGACCTACCGCGGAACCATTAACTACGAGGTGGTTTGTCTTCTCAGCGACCGCATTTCGAGAGAATATTATTAAAGAAGAAAGGAGTGGAGCATGAATCTACATCAACCCTTGCATGTCTTACCTGGTGTGGGACCAAAGTCAGCAGAGAAATACGCCAAACTAGGAATTGAAAACTTGCAAGACCTCTTGCTCTACTTTCCTTTCCGTTATGAAGACTTCAAGACCAAGCAGGTGCTGGAACTGGAAGACGGTGAAAAGGCGGTGCTGTCTGGTCAGGTCGTGACTCCTGCCAGTGTCCAGTATTATGGTTTCAAGCGCAATCGCCTGCGCTTTAGTCTTAAGCAGGGAGAAGTTGTTTTTGCGGTGAATTTCTTTAACCAGCCCTATCTAGCAGACAAGATAGAGTTGGGAGCAACCCTTGCTGTCTTTGGAAAATGGGACCGCGCCAAGGCTAGTCTGACTGGGATGAAGGTCCTAGCTCAGGTGGAAGATGACCTCCAACCTGTCTATCGTCTGGCTCAGGGAATCAGTCAGGCCAGTCTGGTCAAGGTCATCAAAACGGCCTTTGATCAGGGCCTGGACCTCTTGATAGAGGAAAATCTTCCCCAGTCTTTGCTGGACAAATACAAACTCATGTCCCGTTGTCAGGCCGTCCGCGCCATGCATTTCCCTAAGGATTTGGCGGAATACAAGCAGGCCCTTCGCCGTATCAAGTTTGAGGAACTCTTTTATTTCCAAATGCAATTGCAGACGCTCAAGTCTGAAAATAGAGTTCAGGGAAGCGGTCTGTTCCTGGACTGGTCTCAGGAAAAAGTGACAGCAGTTAAAGAAAATCTACCTTTTGCCCTGACCCCAGCTCAGGAAAAGAGTTTGCAGGAAATTTTGACCGACATGAAGTCCGACCACCACATGAATCGTCTTCTACAAGGGGACGTGGGGAGCGGGAAAACGGTAGTCGCTGGCTTGGCTATGTATGCGACAGTGACGGCTGGCTACCAAGCAGCCCTCATGGTACCAACAGAAATTCTCGCAGAGCAACATTTTGAGAGTCTACAGAGTCTCTTCCCAGACTTGAAACTGGCTCTTTTGACAGGTTCCTTGAAAGCTGCAGAAAAGAGAGAAGTCTTGGAGACTATTGTCAAGGGTGAAGCTGATTTGATTATCGGAACCCACGCTCTGATTCAGGATGGGGTAGATTATGCTCGTCTGGGCTTGATTATCATCGATGAGCAGCACCGCTTTGGTGTAGGGCAAAGGCGTGTTCTGAGAGAAAAAGGCGACAACCCAGATGTCCTCATGATGACGGCAACTCCCATTCCACGGACGCTGGCTATCACAGCATTTGGAGATATGGATGTTTCCATTATTGACCAGATGCCAGCAGGACGGAAGCCTATTGTGACACGTTGGATTAAACATGAGCAACTGCCTCAGGTCTTGACTTGGTTAGAGGGTGAAATCCAAAAAGGTTCACAAGCCTACGTTATCTCTCCCTTGATTGAAGAATCAGAAGCTCTGGATTTAAAAAATGCCATTGCCTTATCAGAAGAGCTGACGGCTCATTTTGCAGGCAAGGCAGAGGTGG
The DNA here is from genome assembly GCA_905221115.1 of bacterium. Taxonomy (GTDB): domain Bacteria; phylum Bacillota; class Bacilli; order Lactobacillales; family Streptococcaceae; genus Streptococcus. The sequence continues at coordinate 12,484 of CAJNBX010000018.1, read as the reverse complement.
CTCTTCTACATGGTAAGATGAAGAGTGATGAAAAAGACCAAATCATGCAGGATTTCAAGGAGAGAAAAACGGATATTCTGGTTTCCACAACGGTTATCGAGGTCGGGGTTAACGTTCCCAATGCGACCGTCATGCTTATCATGGATGCCGATCGGTTCGGGCTCAGCCAGCTTCACCAGCTTAGGGGTCGTGTGGGTCGGGGAGATAAGCAGTCTTATGCAGTTCTCGTTGCCAATCCTAAGACTGATTCTGGGAAAGACCGCATGCGCATCATGACAGAAACCACCAATGGATTTGTCCTGGCCGAAGAAGATTTGAAAATGCGTGGTTCTGGCGAGATTTTTGGAACCAGACAGTCAGGACTTCCAGAGTTCCAAGTGGCTGATATTATCGAGGATTTTCCGATTTTAGAAGAAGCTAGAAAAGTTGCTAGTTACATTAGTTCTATTGAAGGCTGGCAAGAAGATCCAGAGTGGCGCATGATTGCCCTTCATTTGGAAAAGAAAGAACATTTAGATTAATACTCTTCGAAAATCAAATTCAAACCACGTCAGCTTCGCCTTGCCGTACTCAAGTACTGCCTACGGCTAGCTTCCTAGTTTGCTCTTTGATTTTCATTGAGTATAAGCTTTCTATAAGGAAATCTTAAGCTTGCTTTCAGGTTTGCCCCTTATACTAGAGTCATCAAAAAGAAACGAGGACTCTCAGATGACAGTAACGATTAAAGTAAATTACCAAACCACTTTCCAAAAGAAAGAAGCAAAAAAATAAGATTGAAGAGAAGGAAGAAAGAGCGAAATGCTCTTTTTTTGTTTCTAAAAGCACAATTTATTGAATCTAAAATAGCACACTGCGGATTCTAAAAAATTTCTAGAAATTATAGTAGATTGAATCCGAAATAGTCCACCGAGTTTTCTAAAACATTGCTAGAAATTAGCTTGAATTCCGCAATCAATTTGTTCAGTTTTTATTTCATTTAACTATAATTTGACTTTCCTAATTTCTTTGTTCATATCTTATTTCAATACACTATATCTTACTATTTCAGAGCCCACATCTAGCATAACTAAAAAAACAGATTCTTCCATCTATTACGGAAAAATCTGTCATTGATTAAATGATTTACAAAAGCTCCAACCACGGCTTGCGAACCTTGTCTTTTCTGGTTTCTCTGTATTTTTTTAATTCCAAGAACGCCATCTTGACTAGGTGGTTTTCTTGTCCATTATTTGTGATTGTCTTAATCTTTCAATAACGCCTCAAACTCAGCGACAGTCATACCCAATTGATCACTTGCAAATTCGGAAGTTAAAACATGTTGGCGTACCATATCCAGAAATGCAAAAAGTTTCCCTTCTTCCCTTCCTTCAACTTTCCCACGCTCAAGACCACGTTCCAATCCCTGTTCAATCCCTTCCGCCCTAGCAGTCTCCAAGGCATAATCCTGAGCCAATAACGCTTGTTCTTCGCGCATACGTAGTTGACTAAACATTTTCCTGTCCTCCTCGGACCAGCTCTTGTAGTCTAGCAGTTGATCTGCCTGAGTGATGGCTCGCTCGGGTTGTTGGGTAAAAGGTTTATTCCCGAAAAACTCCAACCACGGCTTGCGAACCTCGTCTTTGCTGGTTTCTCTGTATTTTTTGAGTTCCAAGAATGCCATCTTAATCAGATGGTGTTCTTGTCCATTATTGGTGATGGTTAAAACCTCACCTGTCGTTTCCTCGCGCATACTAAAGCTGTGAAAAGCCAAGTCATCTGAGAAGTGGTTGCTATCCACGATTGCGATAGCGTATACTGGTGCGATGTGTTTGTAACTCTGGTGAGTGTCACCTTCACGTTGGCGAATTTTTTCGAGGTTTTGATTGACCTGACTACATAGATAAGCCCACAAACGATGAATGAAAAAATTCTGATGATGCACCTGAATTTCAATGATAACTTGGGTGCCATTGTCCAACTCCGCCAAGACGTCTATACTGGTATAGAAATCCTGAGCTGAGTATGGTACGGAAGGCAAGACATGAATGTTACTTCCCTCCAAAATAGTCACATTTTTGGCTGGCAAGTCCAGCATATCGCGAATAAATTGACAAGTGATTTCTGGATTGCTAAAGATTTTCTTAGCAACCAAATCATTGGTAGGGCTGATGCCCGGATGACGTAATGTCATACTTTCTCTCCGTTCATTATACCATATTTTAAAATCTAATTTTACTAGATTCAATGGTTCTATCTATTTATTCGGAAAAAAGAGGATAAATGAAATAGTAAATAAAAAATAAGAACAGCGGATAAGCAATAAATTTTAAGATTCTCTGTCTTCTCCGCTTATCTGATAATAAATAAGGTTCGCAATATAGCCTTTTCTCTCTACGCCATTTGCAACAGTCTTTAGATAGGACATTCCAGTCTTATCCATAACATGACCTGAAGCTGGGTTGAGACTGGTATATCGTGCTTTGACTTTTTGAAAACCTGCTTGAGTAAAACAGAAGTCTAAGATAGCTTTTAAGGCCTCTGTCATAAGACCACGACTCCAATAGTTTTTTCCTAAAAAATAGCCAATTTCACAACTGGAATAATCCTCATTCATCTCAACGATGCTGATATCTCCTATCACTTGCTCTGGGTTTTCTTTGAGGTAAATGGCTCATTTGTAATAGTTGGGATTGGCATAGGAAGCAACCCAATTACGAATTGAGTTTCGAGTGACCTCAACATCAGGATGGGGATTCCAAGTAACATAGGTCAGATTCTCAGCAGACGAAGCCCAATTTTGAAACATGGCTTCCGCATCACTCTCCACAAATCTTCTCAAGATTAAACGGTTTGTCTGTAATATTTGCGTACCGATTGCTTTTATGATGTTACCTCGCTTTCTGGTGTGTGATTCTCTATTCAGTATCCATTGAAACTATAGTATATCGAGATAAACTGTAGACAAATCAACTGGGGCATTCACATTAATTTCTAAAAATACTTTAGAAGTTAATTGGTACTATTCTAGATTCAATTTATTAGACTTTCAGTCAGTAGGTTTGAAGAAAAAAATCTAAATTCATTTTCTATTTACCTTCTTTCTTGCATTGCTTTCTTAGATATGCTACAGTTGTGATAGCGATTACAAAACAAAAGGAGTATATTATGAAAAATCCAGCTTTGCTAGAAGAAATTAAGACTTATCTAGGAAGAGATGAGGTTCCAGAGGACTTTGATGCTTTCTGGGATGAGGAAGTGAAAAAAGTTTCAACCCTTCCAGTCTACCAGTTGGAGGAAAGAGATTTCCACATTCCTCAGGTCAAGTGCTATGAGTTAACTTTTGAAGGAACCAATGAAGGCAAGGTCTATGCACGCGTCGTTCTTCCAAAGAGTGAGGAGAAAGTGCCAATAATCTTCCATTTCCATGGCTATATGGGTCGTGGTTGGGATTGGACAGATATGCTGGGCTTCACTGTGGCTGGTTACGGTGTTGTTTCCATGGATGTGAGGGGCCAGTCAGGATATTCGCAGGACGGTTTGCGTTCTCCTTTAGGAAATACGGTTAAGGGGCATATTATCCGTGGTGCTGTAGAAGGTCGGGAGCATCTCTTTTATAAGGATGTTTATCTGGATATTTACCAGTTGGTTGAGATTATGGCCAGTCTACCTCAAGTGGATGAGAAGCGTCTTTCTAGCTATGGTGCCTCACAAGGAGGGGCTTTAGCTTTGGTTGCAGCAGCACTCAATCCTAGAATTCAGAAAACAGTTGCTATTTATCCTTTCTTGTCTGATTTCAGACGAGTGCTTGAGATTGGTAATACTAGCGAGGCTTACGACGAACTTTTCCGTTATTTCAAGTTCCATGATCCCTTCCATGAAACTGAGGAGGAAATCATGGCGACCCTTGCCTATATCGATGTGAAAAATCTTGCTCATCGTATCAAGGGTGAGGTCAAGATGATTACGGGCTTGGACGATGATGTTTGCTATCCTATTACCCAGTTTGCAATTTACAACCGTCTCACTTGCGATAAGGCCTATCGCATCATGCCTGAGTACGCCCACGAAGCCATGAATGTCTTTGTCAATGACCAAGTCTACAACTGGCTTTGTGGTAGTGAGATTCCTTTTAAATATGTGAAGTGATGAATGAGAGAGCCTAGTAGCTCTCTTTTTGTATAGAGTCTAGTCAGCAAATATTCTAGTTCATATATACTTTGAAATTCATACTCTTCGAAAATCTCTTCAAACCACGTCAGCTTTATCTGCAAGCTCAAAACAGTGTCTTGAGCAGCCCGCGGCTAGCTTTCTAGTTTGCTTTTTGATTTTTATTGAGTATGAGTTTTTTTCTTGACCTTGGTGTAAAACAATTCATTTTGCTATCTAGTTTGGTATAAGCTCTTTCAAGACATTGGAAAGCGTCTGTAAAATGTGTTATAATTTATAAGAAAATATACAGTTTCGCTACAAATGAACATTTATATATAAGTTTATGTATAACATGGTTTTCTGATTAGGATAATATCTTATAAAAAAACTATATTCTTGGAGATACAGCACTTAAATAGCATTTGTAAAGTAGCAAAAGAGTCTATGTCTATTTTTATTGTAAGAATCAAAGTAGAGAGTGTTATGCTAATGGAAACTGTAATATTTTATTTTTTAGAATTTACTTGGATAAATTAACTTTGAAAGTTAAAGTGAGGTAATGTATGTTTGTATGTTTAAAGGGTTTAGGGAAATTTCGTAAATCCAAAGCTTATGGTTTGGTTGGTTGTTTGACACTATCAGCGGTGATTGGCTTAGCTACACCAGAGTTACCAGTTATTGGTGGTGGGGTTGTTTCTGCTGATGTCATTCAAGGCGGTAGCGATATTCACGATGTGGACGTTCATAGTAAATCTGCAGAAGGTGTTGCTATGACTTACACAACTTATGACAGTGGAACGAGTGGAAAACAAACCGCATCAGGTAGCGGTGTCTTTGTAGCGCCGAATGTGATGGTAACAGTAGCTCATAACTACTATGATAAAAACCAAGAGGATAAGTCTGCGGTCTTGCGTGGTGGGGAGTCTGCTCGTAGTTATGTTGTGATGAACTCAGAAACAGAGAAGAGTAATAAAGTACCTACTTCTGGTGTATCGGAAACTCTTGAAAAAGACTCTATTCATTTGTATAACGGAAAAGATTTTGGGAAAGATTATAGCAATGATTTAGTAGTAGTGGTAACTAAAAAGCCTGTAGAAGCTATGACAGGGGGAGAAGACTCTCCAAGAGAGTTGAGTGATAAAGCGGTTTCTACTGGTGATAAAATCACTATGGTCGGATATCCCAATGATTTTTCTACTCCAAATTTAAGTAAAGAAAATAAAGCTCGCTTGAAAGACGGTAAGTCTTATTCAGTCTCAACAACTGTGAGCAGTATCAATAAAGAGAGTGGTGCAGTCACTTACCATTCCTCAGCTTTAGGAGGTTTTTCAGGTGCTCCTTTGTTTAATGATAAGGGAGAGGTAGTCGGTATCCACCAGCACGGAACAAATACTTCAAACGCTCCTGAGAGTGAGCGTATTGGTGGTGGTACTATCTTTACGGAAAAGCACAGAGCTTGGATTCGTTCTATGATTGATAAATATGGTATAAAGGGTTGGTATATAGATGGTGCAAACCGTTACTACTATGATGAAAATCATATAGCTTTAAAAGATGTAGAGTCTGAGATTGACGGTGCTTTGTATAGTTTTGATGAAAAAGGTCGAGCTACTTTAGTAAAAGGTGAAGAAAAAGGTCGTGTTCTACTTCGAGTGGAAGATACTAAAGGAACTCGTTTGATTTCAGATAAGGTTGTTCAGGAAGGTCCTGTTGGAAGTGGCTTGAATTTTCATTTAAGACAAAATCCAGACTTCAAACAGTTAATAGCAACTTCCCCAACAGCTAAAGTGGTATCTTATAACGGAGTGCCAATTAACAAACTAGCAAGTGATACTACTTGGTCTGATGACTATGTCAGTAAGTTAGCTTTAGGAGATACAATTATAAGAGCGGTAGTAGATTCGGCAACTCCTCCATCTACGTCTTCTTCGGATTTTGCAAGAACTGAAGTTGGTAAAGTCGATTTGAGTGGTAAATCGAACTTACCTGTACCTAGTAAAGAGGTGTTACAAGCTCCGAATGGCTCAGAAAATTTCTATGCTACAACGCACATTCAAACGCCAGATGGGTCGGGGTCAGGTACTTTAATTGCACCCAATTTGGTGTTAACAGTCGCTCATAATTTTTTAACAGTTAAAGGTTCTGAAGTAATTACTAAATCTGGTCGTACCAATACAGTGTATAAAGCAACTTTACCGAATGGGTTGTCTGTGAATTTTTCAGATGATGATATTGTTTATTGGAATAAAAAAGATTCAGTATTTGGCTTTAAAAATGACTTAGCTTTGGTTCGATTAAAAGAAGAGGTAAAAGGATCAACTCCTGTAGAGGTTGTAAAACAATCTTCGAAAGTTGCAGAGGTGGATTCAGTTTCGGTCTATGGTTTTCCAGATAACAAGCTAAGTCCAGTTTTAGATAGCAAAGTAGTAGGAACTACAGACTTCGGTTCTGGAATAGAGGGAATTAGCTACGGAGGTACGAAACCTGGAGCGTCTGGTGGTGGTCTTTATAATGATAAAGGTGCTTTAATTGGAGTTCACCAAAATGGTGTTGTAGGAAGCCGTAGTGGTGGTTTGGTTTTATCAAAAGAGCAGCTGGATTGGGTTCGTTCTTATATTGAGGGTCAACCAAAAGATCCTGTCTATGTGGAAGATAAAGAAGTGGAACCTTCTAAGAAGGATTCGGATAAGGATTTAGCTGGGAAATTAGATCCAAAAAAAGATAGTGGAAAAGAAGATTCTGGTATTTTAGGTACATCTGGTGACTTTGCAGCTCCTACAGTCGCTAAGCCAGAGTTTAAAGGTGGAGTTAACGGAGGCGACTCACTTGTTGCAGAAGTTCCAGAGTATAGCGGTGTTCTCTCCACATTAGGAGATTCTCCAGCTCCTACAGTCGCTAAGCCAGAGTTTACAGGTGGCGTGAATGGGGGCGACTCACTTGTTACAGAAGTTCCAGAGTACAGCGGTATTATATCCACATTAGGAGATTCTCCAGCTCCTACAGTCGCTAAGCCAGAGTTTACAGGTGGCGTGAATGGTGCAGATGCTGAGGTTCATCACATTTCAGACTTCACAGGCGGAGTGAATGGAGGCGACTCACTTGTTACAGAAGTTCCAGAGTATACAGGAACACTACCAACAGTAGTAGAAGAAACAGTTCCAACAGTTGAAAAACATGATTTTACAGGCGGAGTGAATGGAGGCGACTCACTTGTTGCAGAAGTTCCAGAGTACAGAGATTTCCTATTTACATTAGGTGATTCTCCAGCTCCTACAGTAGATAAGCCAGAGTTTAGAGGCGGGGTCAATGGTGCAGATGCTGAGGTTCATCACATTTCAGACTTCACAGGCGGAGTGAATGGAGGCGACTCACTTGTTGCAGAAGTTCCAGAGTACAGAGGCTTCCTATTTACATTAGGTGATTCTCCAGCTCCTATAGTAGATAAGCCAGAGTTTAGAGGCGGGGTCAATGGTGCAGATGCTGAGGTTCATCACATTTCAGACTTCACAGGCGGAGTGAATGGAGGCGACTCACTTGTTGCAGAAGTTCCAGAGTACAGAGGCTTCCTATTTATATTAGGTGATTCTCCAGCTCCTATAGTAGATAAGCTAGACTTTACAGGTGGGGTCCATGGTGCGGATGCTGAGATCCATTACCTTCCAGATTTCGCAGACGGAGTGAACGGAGGTGAATCTCATATATTAGAAATGCCAGAGTATACAGGAATACTATCAACAGTAGTAGAAGAATCGGCCCCAACAGTTGAACGACATGACCTTACGGGTGGGATGAATGTGGTAGCAAGTCTTATGCATGATAACAATAGAGATAGTAAGAATGAAGTAATAATGAAACAAGTTATCACAAGAATTGCTAGTTCCCAACGTATTTTCAAAAATGAAGCAGGAAGTGTGCAAATTCAAGCTTCAGAAGAAGTATTGGAAAATGTGATAGGTGTTCAAATTCAAGAAGTTCAAGTTAGTGATCTAAGTTCATTAAACTATAAAGCATTTGATATTCAATTGAAGGATACAGCTGCTAGAACTGTTCAGCCTAACGGAAAAGTCCTAGTTACTTTTGCTATGGATCAGTCTGTTGAGAATGTTTATGCTGTAGATCCAGAAGGAAACCTATACACTATTGAATTCGAACAAAAAGATGGAAAGATTATTTTTGAGATTAGCAATTCTAGTATTTATGCGATGACTTTCCGATTCTCTATCGACAATCCACCATTTAAAAAACCTATAGAAGCTAAAAAGGATGAGGAACTTTCTCTATCACCTAAACTGTTATCTACAAATGAGAGCTCAGGATTTAATCAATTAGATAAGACAGTAGGTAACGATGAACAAACTATGTTACCAAATACAGGTGAGACTTCTTCATTACTAACAATCTTATTTGGTTTTGTGGGAACGATCCTTGGAGTAATGATTACTTATAAACGAAAAGACAGTTAATTTTTCTTCAGTTGTTCTTTGAACTTTTATGTTCATATAAAATAAACCAGTCTAGAGTCCTGAAAAATGTGGGAATTCTAGACTGGTTTTATTGATATAGAAGTTTATAATAAGATTTGTAATTGTGAGTAATGGATACGGATATTTATGTTATCTGAAACTACTTTCAGAAACAGCTGTTCTATAAAATACTTTTGAAACTAGATTCTATTATAACACAACGTATATATTAATTTAAAAATTGGTGTATAATAAATGAGAGATATAAATAGGAAGGAGGAAATTATTTGCTGTTTAATATGAGAACCAAAACAGTAAATACATAAATAATGGAAGTTCTTATTCATTTATTAATCTTCTTTCTTATTATCTTAATCATAGGGTAAGAATTCAAAGAAAAAAGAAAGCGCTTTATTTAAAGTATGGAGGTAAAAAATGAATTATAAGGATTTTGATCGTAAATATCGATTTGGTATTAGAAAGTTTACTATTGGGGTTGCTTCGGTAGTTATTGGATCAGTTTTATTTGGTATTACGCCGGTTTTAGCACAAGAAACTATAACTAATATTGATGTAAGAAAGGTAGAAACTCCTTTAGAAAGTGGAGCGTCAGTATCAGAATCTGTAAGTGAGGTAGTTTCTGGTGGACTAAATCAACTAGATAAGGATTTAGTAGGCAAATTAGCTTCAGCAACTGACAATGGAGTTGAAATTAATAAGGAAAGCTTGAAAGAAGAGATACCTACTAACCAAGAAGGAAATTCTGAAAATGTTTCAGCAGAGCCTAATGCAGGAAGAGGAGACAAGACAGAGAATCTCCCAGAAGAAACTGAAAGTACAGATGACACTGTTCTTCCTCCACGTGATTACTTTGCTAGAGATTTGAAGAATGTTGAAACAGTATTTGAAAAAGACGACCTGGCTACGAATGCTGGAAATGGGCAAAGACTTGACTTAGCAGAAGAATTAGATAAGTTAAAACATCTTCAAAATGCGACTATTCATATGGAGTTTAAACCAGATGCTAACGCTCCGAAATTCTATAATCTCTTTTCTGTATCAAGTGATAAGAAAAGAGACGAGTATTTCAGTATGTCTGTTAATAAAGGTACTGCAATGGTCGAAGCACGAGGAGCTGATGGAAATCATTTCTATGGAAGTTATTCAGATGCACCACTTAAAGTAAAACCAGGTCAATGGAATTCGGTTACTTTCACAGTGGAAAGACCGAATGCAGATCAACCAAATGGACAAGTTCGTCTATATGTCAATGGACTCTTATCTAGAACGAATATAAAATCTGGTCGTTTTATTAAAGATATGCCAGATGTTAATAAGATTCAGATTGGTGCTACTAGAAGAGCGAACCAAACAATGTGGGGATCAAATCTTCAGGTTCGTAATCTAACCGTATATGATCGTGCTTTAACACCTGAAGAAGTTAAAACACGTAGTCAGTTATTTGAGCGGGCAGATTTAGTCAAAAAGTTACCTGAAGGTGCTCAAGTTACTGACAAAAAAGATGTTTTTGAAAGTGGGAGAAATAACCAGCCAAATAGTGAAGGAATTAAAAGTTATCGAATTCCAGCTTTGCTGAAAACGGATAAAGGAACCTTACTTGCTGCTGGAGATGAACGCCGTCTACATCATCTTGATTATGGTGATATCGGCATGGTAGTTCGCCGTAGTCAGGATAACGGACAGACATGGGGAGATAAAATTACGATTTCTAACCTTCGTGATAATCCAGAAGCTAAGGATGCAGCTGCACCATCTCCCCTTAACATTGATATGGTTTTGGTTCAAGATCCAACAACAAAACGAATTTTCTCAGTTTATGATATGTTTCCAGAAGGGCGAGCAGTTTTTGGTATGCCAGATCATCCAGAAAAGGCTTATGAACAGATAGGAGATAAAATCTATCAGATCCTCTACAAGCAAGGCGAGACAGAACATTATACTCTAAGAGAGAATGGGGACATTTTTAATTCACAAAACCAAAAAACAAACTACCGAGTTGTGGTAAATCCGACAGAGGCTGGCTATAGAGATAAAGGAAATCTTTATAAAGATAAAGAACTGGTTGGAAATATTTACTTTAAGTCAAGTGCTAAAAATCCATTTAGAGTAGCCAATACAAGCTATTTGTGGATGTCTTATAGTGATGATGATGGGCAGACTTGGTCTGCACCGAAAGATATCACACCAGGTATTCGTCAAGATTGGATGAAATTCCTTGGAACAGGTCCTGGAACGGGTATTGTATTACGCACAGGTGAGCACGAGGGGCGGATATTAGTACCTACTTATACAACAAATAGTGTTTCACATTTAGGTGGTTCTCAATCTTCTCGTTTGATTTACTCAGATGATCATGGAGTAACCTGGCATGCTGGAGAAGCACCAAATGATAATCGACCTGTAGGAAACAAGACTATTCATTCATCTAACATGAATAATGGTGGTGCGCAAAATACAGAATCAACCGTACTTCAATTAAATAATGGAGATGTTAAACTCTTCATGCGTGGCTTAACTGGAGATCTTCAAGTTGCTACTAGTAAAGATGGAGGGGTCACTTGGGAGAAAACAATCAAACGTTATCCAGAAGTAAAAGATGCCTATGTACAAATGTCAGCTATTCATACTATGCATGATGGGAAAGAGTACATTCTTCTTAGCAATGCTGCTGGACCAGGCCGCGAACGAAAAGATGGTTTAGTCCATTTGGCACGTGTTGAGAAAAATGGCGAGTTAACTTGGTTGAAGCATAATCTGATTCAAGGTGGGGAATTTGCTTATAATTCACTGCAAGAATTGGGTGACGGTGAGTATGGTTTATTGTATGAACATCGGGAAAATGGCCAAAACTACTATACCTTATCATATAAAAAATTCAATTGGGATTTTGTGAGCAAAGATTTTCTTTCTCCAACAGAAACAAGAGTAAATCAAGTTCTCGAAATGGGACAAGGGGTTATTGGGCTTGAGTTTGATTCAGAAGTTTTGGTTAACCAAGCACCTACTTTACGATTAGCTAATGGAAGTACCGCGGTCTTCATGACTCAGTATGATTCTAAAACCCTTTTATTTGTGGCAAATAAGAAAGATGTCGGTCAGGAAATTACAGGTATAGTTGACGGTAGTATTGAAAGTATACATAATTTGACAGTCAACCTTGCTGGAGCAGGAATTCCTGGCGGAATAAATGCAGTGGAGAGCGCTATTCATGGTATCAAAGACTATACAGGTGACTTGGGGACATCTGGTGAAGAAGCGACACCGACAGTAGAAGTATCTGACTTCGTAGGCGGAGTAAATGGCGCGTCACTTGTTGCAACAGTTCCAGAATACCAAGGTCTGCTATCAACAGTAGGTGAAGAGGCAGCGCCAAAAGTAGAGCACTCTGAGTTTAGAGGCGGAGTAAATGGCGTGTCACTTGTTGCAGAAGTTCCAGAATACCAAGGTCTTCTATCAACAGTAGGTGAAGAGGCAGCGCCAAAAGTAGAACACTCTGAGTTTAGAGGCGGAGTAAATGGCGCGTCACTTGTTGCAGAAATTCCGGAATACAAAGGTGCTCTATCAACAGTAGGTGAAGAACCAGCTGAGACAGTAGAGAACTCTGACTTCACAGGAGGAGTAAATGGCGAGCCTCTTGTTACAGAAATTCCGGAATACAAAGGTGCTCTATCAACAGTAGGTGAAGAACCAGCTGAGACAGTAGAGAACTCTGACTTCACAGGAGGAGTAAATGGCGAGCCCCTTGTTACAGAAATTCCGGAATACAAAGGTGCTCTATCAACAGTAGGTGAAGAACCAGCTGAGACAGTAGAGAACTCTGACTTCACAGGAGGAGTAAATGGCGAGCCTCTTGTTACAGAAATTCCGGAATA
>CAJNBX010000017.1 GCA_905221115.1 bacterium | reverse complement strand
TTTCCACTGGTTTTTAGAATTTTTATCAGACTAACTTCCACTTGGATTAGCGGTGGAACTTAGTTTGGGAATTTACCGAATAGGAGGATTAAGCAGTTCTACATCTTCAAAGAAACTAGCCCATTTCTAGTAATGACTAGGAATTCTGTAGCAATTACTAATAAATGGCTGTGAAATTTTAGAGTTCTTCAGAATAATATAATTTCCTTAAAGAAAACTTAAACTTAAACTTTGAAAACTCAAAGGAATCGCTTGACTTACTGCCCTTCATTCCTTATTAGCTAGCTTTATGATATAACGAAAAACGAGGTAAATCGAATGAAAAGTATAAAATTAAATGCTCTATCTTACATGGGAATTCGTGTCTTGAATATTATTTTTCCCATCCTAACTGGAACCTATGTAGCGCGTGTCTTGGACCGAACTGACTATGGTTACTTCAACTCAGTCAACACTATTTTGTCATTTTTCTTGCCCTTTGTGACTTATGGGGTCTATAACTACGGTTTACGGGCCATCAGTAATATCAAGGATAACAAAAAAGATCTGAATAGAACCTGAACTGCACCCCAAAAGTTAGACATAAAAATCTAACTTTTGGGGTGTTTTTATTATGAAATTAACTTATGAAGATAAAGTTCAAATATATGAATTAAGAAAGAAAGGAGAGAGCTTTAGACAACTTTCAAATCAATTTGGGATAAATATTTCTAATCTTCAGTACATGATTAAATCGATTGATCGTTATGGAATAGAAATCGTCAAAAAAGGAAAGAATTGTTACTATTCTCCTGAACTAAAACAAGAGATCATTGATAAAGTTCTTCTTGAGGGGCATTCACAAATGAGGGCGTCTCTAGATTATGCTCTTCCAAGTGTTGGAATGTTGCCTAATTGGCTGACACAATATAAGAAAAACGGGTATACTATTGTTGAGAAAACAAGAGGGAGACCATCTAAAATGGGACGTAAGCCAAAGAAGAAACCTGAAGAGATGACAGAGCTAGAGCGACTTCAAGCAGAAAATGAGTACTTGAGAGCGGAGAATGGCATTCTAAAAAAGTTGAGAGAACTCCGATTGAGGGACGAAAAGGAGCAAGAAGAAAAACGGAAATTGTTCAAGGACTGGTAACAGAGTTTTCTTTAGATATCCTTCTAAAGATTATTAAGCTTGCCCATTCAACCTATTATTACCACTTAAAACAGCTGGATCAAAGCGATAAAGATTATGATATTAAAGCTGAATTCAGTCAATTTATACTGAGCATAAAGGGAATTACGGCTATCGTCGCATGACTCTAGAATTACGAAATCGTGGCTTCGTAGTGAACCATAAGAAGACGCAGCGTCTGATGAAAGTACTTGGTTTAACGGCTCGAATTCGCCGTAAACGGAAGTATTCTTCATACCAAGGAGATGTTGGCAAGAAAGCAGATAATCTTATTCAACGTCAATTTGAAGCAACCAAACCAATGCAAAAATTCTACACAGATGTGACAGAATTTGCCATTCCAGCAAGTAGCCAAAAGCTTTATTTATCACCATTTTTAGATGGCTTTAACAGCGAAATTATCTCCTACAATCTTTCTACTTCGCCGAACTTAGTACAAATGAAAGCTATGCTAGAACAAGCCTTTACAGAGAACCATTACGAAAATACAATTCTCCATAGTGACCAAGGAGGGCAATACCAACACGATTTCTATCATCATTTTTTAAAGAATAAGGGAATCCAACCATCTATGTCACGTAAGGGAAATAGCTCAGATAACGGTATGATGGAATCTTTCTTTGGCATTCTTAAGTCTGAAATGTTTTATGGTTATAAGAATACGTTTCAGTCACTTGAACACTTGGAACAAGCTATTGTAGACTATATTGATTACTACAACAACAAACGAATTAAGGTAAAACTAAAAGGACTTAGCCCTGTACAATACAGAACTAAATCCTTTGCTTAAATTAATTGTCTAACTTTTTGGGGTCAGTACAATATTATGCGTTTTTAATTTTTCTTCAATCCATTACAATGGATTGAGAACTCAATTTCTTATAAGTAAAGGAATTTGAAAATAGCTACTGCTGCAATTGCTGCTGCGATAGGTGCTACTACTGGTACCCAAGAATACCACCATTTTGAATCGCCTTTGTGCTCACCAAGCACTGATTTTGGAAGGAAAGCATGAAGGAGACGTGGTCCCAAGTCACGGGCTGGGTTCAAGGCAGGTCCTGTAGGTCCACCAAGTGATGTTACCAAGGCCATAACAAGGAATCCAAGTGCCAAGTGAGCAATTCCAAGACCTGATGTCATAAATGGTGCTACTTGTTCTTTAGCTTGGTCAAGCGCTGCTGTTACTTGTTCTTGAGGAATTGTTTGACCTTGAGTAGTTGCTTGAGCAACTTGAGAATTGATAGCCGCTTGCGCTTTTGATACTAGTTCAGCACCAAAGAAGTGCTTAGTCAAACCAAGCGCTCCAAAGAAAAGAACAAATGAACCGACAAACTCGTTTACAAAACCATTAACAGTTGCTGCAAAATGTGATTCTTTTGAACCATTATCCAAACTTGAAATTGTTGAGAAAGTACCCAAAATGTTGTTTGGATTTTCAGTTTTCAAGTAGTATGGGCGGTGTGTTGCCACAACCAAGGCTTGACCAAAGATAGCACCCAAAACTTGTGCAATGATGTAAGGCGCTACTTGTACCCAAGGGAATAGACCGCTGACTGCAAGTCCAAGAGTGAAGGCTGGGTTAATGTGGTTACCAGATACGTTACCAAACATCAAGGCTGGCATCATAACCCCCATACCGTAACCAACAGCGATAACAATCCAGCCACTTTGGTGACCTTTCGTACCTTTAAGTTCAACGTTGGCAACTGCACCATTTCCAAGAATGATCAAAAGAGCAGTAGCCAAAAATTCAGTGGCATATTTAATTGCCCATGTGAAATCCATTTGATAGATTCTCCTTAAAATTTTTTAGACAATCCTTATTCTATCAATTTTTACATCTTTTAGCAACTAGTTTCCCAAAAGATTGTGACAGAAAACGATTCCAAATCTTATAAACTAATCTTTTTTTCAAGATATTCCCAGTTCATTATGTTATCTGCGCTAATCTGATGCTTTTATGTCAATTCCTCCTGATACATAGTATAGGGAATAAGAAGTATCTTTCCCATTCACAAATAAAAGTTTTGCTATGAAAACAAAACTCTATCCTTCTAATGAAACAATCTTAACCTGATTTATATAAAAATTCTCGTCACATTGCCATAAAACCTCAGCCATATTTTTGTAAAAAATGGATTTATCTTGATCTGCTCTAATCGTAAGATTATAACCACTTTCATTCCTATCCATGTCAATATTTAGATTGTAAAATCCCTTCTGTTCAATGAGAATATTCAAGGTATCTATGGAAGGCTTATTGGTTACAAATCCAGTCATTCTGATATGATAATGGGTATCGCTTTTCAAAAATTTGGAGCTATTTTTCTGAACAGAGACAACAATTAGACTACAAAATAAGCCTAGAAAAGCAAAACCTGCTCCAATCGCCATTCCAATACCTGCAGTTGCCCAAATACCAGCTGCTGTGGTGATACCACTGATTTTTTTATCCCTCATGAAAATAATACCACCACCAATGAAACTAATTCCACTGACAATTTGGGCCGCAACCCTAGAAGTATCATAATTAGGCGTATCCAAGAAAGCTTCTTTTGATAAAATCATCATTAAAGTTGCAGTTAAGGCAACCACAATATGAGTCTTTCTCCCAGCCTGCTTGTACTTAGACTTTCTTTCATAACCAATGATAAAACCAGAAAAACAAGACAATAAAATGAGAATAATATGAGAATAATATGTCGGACCTCAATCGGTAGAGGCCATCGTATCAAGCATTATTCCCTCCTCTATCACTCATAATCTTATATTATAATCCTAGTTGAAACTTTTTTTCAAGAGAATATATTAGTTGAAAATTGTCCTTTTTAAAACAAAAAACCGCAGTTACCCTCTAGTAATAACTTGCAGTTTTCTGTAACTACTGGATTCTTACAATGTCTCATACAATTCTTGCATTTGAACATCATCTGGAACTAATTTTAAGTAAGCTTGTGCATTGACTTTTGCTTCCTCAAAGTAGCCCAATTCACGTAAGAGATAGATATAGTGTTCCAGAAACTCTGGATTGTCCTTTAAATCTCCTGCCAACTCTTGGTAAAGCCCATAGGCAATATCCAAATCGTCCATTTCTTGATAGGAACGAGCAATCATCCACTTGGTCAAGAGATTTTCTGGCTCCTCACTTTGCAAGTCTAGAATGTCTTCATAACGCTCCTGCTCCAGATAAATAGTTGCTAGACGGAGTAAGATTTCTTCCGTATCCTCAGCATCTTCTTTAGCAGTAAGGAGGTAGTTCTCTGCTCCACTAGCATCATGCAATTCATAGGAAAATTGTGAAGCTACTAACAAGAGTCTTGTTTCAAAAGGATTTTTCTCCAAGCCTTGCTTAGCAATTCGCAGGGCTTCTTGAACTTGATGTTCCTTATGTAAGGCCTGACTATAACCATACTCATAGCCTTCAAAGTCAGGAGAAATGGTATCAAGCTGCTTAAAGTAGAGGACAGCTTTTTGGTATTCTTCTTGATCAAAGTAAAGACTGGCTAACTCAAAAGCTGTTAGGTCATCATATTCTAACTCCAGGGCTTTTTCTAAGAACTCTGTGGCCGTTTCAAATTTCCCTAACTGGGCATAGGAAAAACCAATTCGTTGATAGGTGGAAATCCCTGTCTGCTCATAAATCGACCGATTATCTAACTGGGCATATCCTTGAATGGCCTCTTGGTAATTTTCCAACTCACTATCCAACTCTGCTAATCCCAATATCAAGAGAGGATCTTCTGAGTAAGTCAATGCCTCCAGCAATTTCTCACGCGCCACATCTGTCAAACCTTCCAGCTGATAAAGGTCTGCCTTCAGAGCCAAAGCCGAAACATACCAGTCACTGTCAGCTTGGATTTCCTCTAGATAAGTAAAGGCTTCTTCGATTTGGCCATCCTCGCTAGCAATTGCTGCTAGATTAAGATGAACCTCTGGGAAATCCTCTACAATTTTCAGGTAAATTTCCTTAGCCTGAGGATAGAAACCAATTCCTTCTAGATAGGTAGCTAACTCATAAAGAAGGTCACTTGGATCATTTTCTAAAGCTTTGACGAAATAATGCTCAGCCTTGGTTAAATCTTGTTCCTCCAAAGCCTGTAACATCTGTTGACTATTGTTCACTCTTGACTTCCTCTCCCTCTAGTTCATATAGGCCACTAACTACCTTATACCATTCAAAAATCGCCGAAATGACAACCTTAGCAGAAGCATAAACTGGAATACCGAGTAAAACTCCCCAAATACCAAACATAGATCCTGAAGTTAACAAGACAAAGAGAACATTAATGGGATGGATATTTAATTGACTTCCCAAAATCAATGGAGAGACAAAACGGCCTTCAATAGTTTGTTCTACGATAAAGACAATTACCACTTTTAAAAGCATGACTGGCCCAGCAATCAAGCCCAATACTAGGGCAGGAAGCATGGCTAGGAAGCTACCCAGATAAGGAACCAGATTTAAAATACCAGCAGTAACACCCAGCGTAACTGCATAACGTAGACCGATAATCTTGAAGAAGATGATAAACATTACCGCAACAATAATAGCCACTGTTACTTGTCCTCGAACATAGTTTGACAACTGCTGATTCACATCTGATAAAACTTGTCCAACAGGTTCTTTCAATTTCGTTGGCATGAATTGGGTCAAATAGTGACGCAAGCCTTTCCCATCACGCAAGAGATAAAAGAGCATGAAAGGAACGATAATCAAGGCAACAATCACTTGAGATGCCCCGCTAATAAAGGCACTCACCCAGTTGACTGCCTGAGAAGAAACCTTGCTTGCCCAAACTGTAGCCTGGCTTGAGAAGTTTGTCAAAACTTGTTCTAACTGAGGCCTGAAATCATCTGGTAAACGCTTGGTTACCAAATCATCAATAACCCGATCAGCATCTTCTAGGTAGATTGGTACATTTCTTGCAAATGTTAAGATCTGACGTTGCAGATTTGGAATAGCTACTGCCAAGCCCCAAATGATAAAGAGAGCGATGATGACAAAGACAATAGTGATAGCTATAACACGATTCACCTTATGCTTCTCCATCCAATCAACAATAGGATTCAACAAATAATATAGCAGACCAGACAGAATGACTGGTAACATCACAACTGCCAAAAAGTCCAAAACAGGTGAAAATAGAAAACTAATCTTACTTAAAATAAAAAGATTGAGTCCCAATAATAAGGTTACCAAAAATACCGTAATGGCCTTGTTATCCAAAAACCACTTGAAAAACCAAGATAGGCTAAAATGTTTCTCTTTTTGTTCCATATATAATTCCTTTCTGTCATTCTCTCATTATACCATTTTTAGGCCAAAATAACTCTTTTTTAAAGTGCTTACATGGAGACAGCGACATAAAAAATCCCCTCAAAAGAGGAGATTCGATTAGTCTTGAATATGACGGTCTAAGTTCTTCTGATAATCTGCGTTTGATTTGGCTTTTTCATCAGCAAATTTCTTGCGGAACTCATCCATTTCTTTAGAAGTGACAATCTTATCTTGGATTTTCAGATATTTATAACTGTTTTCTCCTGTTTTGTCACCAACCCAACCATCAGCACCACTACCTAATACTTTCTTCGTTACTAACATTTGGGCACCGTCTGAGTGTACAGGAATAACTAGAGCACTATCTGTTAACCAAGCTTGCGCCTTAGCATATTTGGAATAACGTTTTTGAAGATCTGTTTTCTCACTATTTGCATCATCAATCAATCCTTTGTACTTATCCAATCCAACTGTTTTAATGGCTTGATTGTCTGTTCCTGGTGCTACACCAAGAGAGCCGAGGAGACTTGGACCTGAAGTTGGATCAAATACATCTAGATAAGTTGATGGATCTGCATAATCCGGACTCCAACCACTATTAACATTAATGTCCCAATCAACATTATTATTTGATGTTGCTAGAACAGTCATGTTTCCCAATTCATCATCAGAAACCTGTTGAATGTCAACAACTACATTTTCAGAGCCCAAGGCTTCTTCAATGGATTGTTTATAAGACTGAGCTTGATGAATAAAATCTGTCTGAGTAGATGAAACTGGAAGATCTAAATGAATCGGAAACTGTACTCCATCAGCTTGAAGAGTTTTCTTAGCAGATTCAAACTTAGTCTTAGCCTTGTCTACATTATGAAGTGAATCTTGGGCATCATCAAGACTGACATCTTTCCAAACACTATCCAACTTATCTAATTCTGTCTTAGTTACTTGACCAAACGATTGGTCTCCAACTTGTACAAATGTTGGAGGAGTGAAACTTGTACGTAGTTTACGAGGCGCTACTTCATCTCCAAACACCTGAGAAACAGCTGCTTTACGATCTGCCGCAAAAGCCAAAGCTTGACGGAATTCTTTATTTAACAAAGCTTTTTTAGTAGATGATTTTTCTACATCACTTGTTTTAGCAGTATGATTGTATGACACACGATCAATATTAGTAGACATATAGAAGACGCCACCTCTTTGTTGACCATATACAATATTATCCTTGTACTTTTCTTTTAGACGTTCATAGTTAGCAGAGTTTTTAAAGAGTGGAGCTGCTGGATAATGTCCCTCATCAAAACCTCGTCCTAGGGAGTCTGCATCTTGACCATCAAAGAAGGATAACTTGATATCATCAATAAAGACATTCTGCTTATCCCAATAATTTTGGTTTTTAGTCATTTCGATAGAAGATTTAGAGGTAAGTCCCTTAAGAAGGAAAGCCCCATTGTAGAGAATGCTCGTTACATCAGTAGCTTTACCGAAATCATCTCCTTTAGAAGCCAAAAAATCTCCGCTTACTGGAGCTAGAACTCCCATCGTTGTCTTAGAATTCCAAAAAGATTCTGGATGATTCAAAGTATAAACAACAGTATAATCATCTGTTGCTTTCACACCTACTGTTGAGAAATCTATTGTTTTCCCATTTACATAGTCATCCAATCCTTTGATAGAATCCTGTACCAAATAGAGGGCCTGTGATTTCTTATCTGCTGCATGCTTCAGACCAGTTACAAAGTCCTGAGCCTTGACTTCACCGTACTCTTCACCCTCATTGGTATACCACTTAACTCCCTGCCGGATTTTATAGGTATAGGTTAAACCATCTTTAGAAACAGTCCAATCTTCTGCAACCGATGGAACTAGATTTCCATATTGATCATTTTCTAGTAATCCGTCAATAACATTACCTGTAATCTGTTTAGTGCTGACATTCCCAGAAACTGTATAATCCAAAGTAACAGGATCTGATGTAAACACATAAGCATAAGTCACTGGCTTAGTAGCATCCTTATTACCATTACCAGATGAACACGCTGCTAGAACGGCAGTAGACAAAACTGCAATTCCAGTCGCTAAAAAAACTCGATTTTTCATAGTCAAACTCCTTTGATAATTTGATAGATTTATTATAGCAATTTTCAAAAGGAAATCAACAATAAAAATAAAATATTATTATACTTTATAGTTTGTTTGTACCTGCTAAGTACTGCTTCAACTCCATTTTTGTGATATAATAGTCTTATCTTTATATAGAGGTAAAGTTATGAAAGAAACTGTTTATTTTGGAACTTATACACGTCGTACTTCTCAAGGGATTTACAAGGCAGACTTTGATACAGAAACTGGTCAGCTTTCAAATCTAGAACTTTTTGCAGCTGAACCAAGCCCAACCTACCTTGCCTTTGACCAGCGCCAACATTTATACACTGTTGGTAGTCAAGACGATAAGGGAGGAATTGTAGCCTATCAAACTGACGGGACTTTATTAAATCATGTCGTTGAAGAAGGAGCTCCCCACTGTTATGTTGCCGTTGATGAAAAGCGTGATTTGGTCTATGCAGCCAACTACCACAAGGGACAGGTACTTGTTTATAAACGTCAGGAAGATGGTAGTCTTCTACTTAGTGATGTGGATCAACACAGTGGCCAAGGTCCACATGAAAATCAAGCTTCTCCCCACGTTCACTTTACAGATTTAACACCCGACCACTATCTAGTGACCTGTGATTTGGGTACCGACCAAGTCGTCACTTATGACCTTGATCAAGAAGGGAAATTATCTAAGCTCTATACCTACAATAGTATTCCTGGAGGTGGTTCTCGTCATATCGTTTTCCATAACCACTATAAAATCGCTTATCTCATTTGTGAACTCAATAGCACTATTGAAGTTCTAATCTACGATGGTGTTGGCGAATTTGAACGCATGCAAGTTATTTCAACTCTACCAGAAGGTTACGAAGGTTTTAATGGTACTGCTGCTATTCGTCTCTCTAAAGACGGTAAATACCTCTACGCTTCTAACCGTGGCCATGATTCTATCGCAGTATATACAATCCTTGCGGACGGTAGCTTAGAGTTGTTAGAAATCGTTCCGACACATGGTCAGACTCCACGTGATTTTGATTTGACACCAGACCAAGAATTTGTCATTGCTGTCCATCAAGACTCTGACAATGCAACCGTCTTTAAACGCAATCCTGAAACTGGTCGTCTAGCCGAACTTTCCAACGACTTCCATGTTCCAGAAGCGGTCTGCATCAGTTTTGCCCCTTAAGAAAACATAAAAAATGAACTTGGAATTTTCAAGTTCATTTTTTTCTTATAGTCTTTTTCCGACATTAATACGGTTAATGGCACGTTGCAGTGCAATCTTCGCACGACGTTCTTGATCAATCAAGTTTTTGTCTTGTGCTTCTTCAATTTCACGCTCTGCTCGAAGCTTGGCACGTTCTGCACGACTGATATCGATATCACGAGCACGTTCTGCAGAATCCGCAACGATTGTGATGGTATTATTGGCAATTTCAATAATGCCTCCGTTTACTGCAATCCAGTTCACGTGATCTTCATCATCAATACGTTTTACCTTTACTTCATCAACTGCTAAAACCGCAATCATATTTTCATGTCGTGGCAAGATCCCCATCTCACCATCCAGAGTTCGAACCGATACATAGCTGGCATGGTGATCATAGACGAGACCATCTGGTGTCACGATCTGGACAGTTAACTGAGCCATAGATCACCTCTTAAAATCCCATTTTTTCAGCTTTGGCAATCACATCTTCGATAGAACCTACACCACGGAAGGCATCTTCTGGCAAGTGGTCATGTTTACCATCAAGGATTTCCTTAAAGCCACGAACAGTTTCAGCAACTGGAACATAAGAACCTGGCTGACCAGTAAATTGTTCTGCAACGTTGAAGTTTTGTGACAAGAAGAACTGGATGCGACGGGCACGAGCAACCAAGGTCTTTTCTTCATCAGAAAGCTCATCCATACCAAGGATAGCAATGATATCTTGCAACTCATGGTAACGTTGAAGGACACGTTTTACTTCAGCAGCAACTGCATAGTGCTCTTCTCCAACGATTTCAGGTGCCAAGGCACGTGAACTTGAAGCAAGTGGGTCAACAGCTGGATAAATACCCAATTGTACCAACTTACGTTCCAAGTTTGTTGTAGAATCCAAGTGAGCGAAGGCTGTTGCTGGCGCAGGGTCAGTATAGTCATCCGCTGGCACATAGATAGCCTGGATAGAGGTTACAGAACCCTTCTTGGTTGATGTAATACGTTCTTGCAATTGACCCATTTCCGTAGCAAGGGTTGGTTGATAACCAACGGCTGATGGCATACGACCCAAAAGGGCAGATACCTCTGAACCAGCCTGAGTGAAACGGAAGATATTATCGATAAAGAGAAGCACGTCTTGGCCTTCTACATCACGGAAGTATTCAGCGATTGTCAAACCAGTAAGGGCAACACGCATACGTGCTCCTGGTGGCTCATTCATCTGACCAAATACCATGGCTGTTTTCTCGATAACACCTGATTCTTTCATTTCCCAGTAAAGGTCATTCCCCTCACGAGTACGTTCCCCAACACCAGTAAATACTGAAATACCACCGTGTTCTTGGGCAATGTTGTGAATCAATTCTTGAATCAAGACAGTTTTACCAACTCCGGCACCACCGAAAAGTCCAACCTTACCACCTTTTAGGTAAGGGGCAAGAAGGTCGATAACCTTAATCCCTGTTTCAAGGATTTCAGAAGAGGTAGACAACTCATCAAAAGTTGGAGCTTTTTTATGAATTGGCTGACGCTCTGCGTCTTCTGTAAAAGGAGCTTCCAAGTCAATGGTATCTCCCAAAACATTGAAGACACGTCCCAAAGTTTCTTTACCTACTGGTACAGAGATTGGACGACCTGTGTCCAATACTTCCATTCCACGAGTCAAACCATCTGTTGATTCCATGGCGATAGTACGGATCATACCATCTCCCAACTCCAAGGCTACTTCAAGGACGATTTTTGTTTTTCTTTCGTCATTTTTGTAGACGACAAGTGCATTGTTAATCTCAGGAAGTTTTTCCCCTGCTGCAAACAAGACGTCTACAACGGGACCGATAACCTGAGCAATTTTACCTGAACTCATCTCCTTCTCCTATTCTATATAAGATACTGTCGGTTCCTAGCTCAACTAGGTCCTAAGTTCATTTTCATACGAGCTGGACTAGAGCCTATTCTAAGGCACTAGCTCCTGCTACAATTTCTGTAATTTCTTGTGTAATCGCCGCCTGTCTGGCACGGTTATACTGAATTGTCAAATCATTAATGACTTTCTTAGCATTATCTGTCGCTGTTTGCATGGCTGTCATACCGGCAGCATTTTCAGCTGTCTTGGCATCGATAATAGCCCCGTAAATCATACTTTCTGCAAACTGAGGCAACAACTGCTCCAAAATTTCTTCTCGGCCTGTCTCTAATTCAAAAGTCAAGCTGTAGTCTTCATCCGCTTCATTGGGATCCAAGTCAACAATCGGAAGCATTTGTTCCACACGCATTTGACTGGTTAGCGTATTGACATGGTGGTTGTAGCAAACATAAAGCTCATCAAAGAGTTCATTTTGGTACATTTCAACAGTTTTTGAAATAATCTTACGAACTTCATCAAAACTAGGTTGGTCTGCCAAGCCACGTAGTTCATAAAGTGGTTGAATACCACGAGCCTTAAAGAAGTCAGCTCCCATTCCACCAATACAGATCATTTCAAAACCTTTACCGTCTGGATGGTATTCTTCCTTCAACTCCATAACGGCTTTCAGAATAGAAGAATTATAACCTCCAACCAAACCACGATCTGAAGTAATGACGATATAGCCTGTCTTCTTCACGGGACGGCTAATCAACATCGGATTGGTTGAACCACCAGCTCCATTACCATGAAGAATATCTGTCAAAAGTTTGCGAACTTTCTGAGCATAAACTTGGAAGTTGCGAGCAGCTTCTTCAGAACGACCTAGCTTAGCAGCTGATACCATCTGCATGGCATTAGTGATTTGACTCGTATTTTTTGTTGAGGCGATTTTTGTTTTAATATCATTTAGAGATACTGCCATCTGACACCTCTATTCTTATTGGAAGCTGGTTTGATTGAGAAACTCTGTAATCGCAGCATCCAAGACTGCTTCTTCTGGCAAGTCTTTTGTATCACGAATGGTTTCCAAAATCTCTGGATGTTGAGCGTCAAAGAAGGCATGGAACTCTTCCTCGAAACGAACAATATCATCTACTGGAACAGTATCCAAGAAACCATGTGTCAAAGCATAGAGAATGGTTACTTGTTTCTCAACAGGTAATGGTTTGTGAACAGGTTGTTTCAAGACTTCAACTGTACGACGTCCACGGTTCAACTTAGCCTGTGTTGCCGCATCCAAGTCAGAACCAAACTTAGTGAAGGCTTCCAACTCACGGTATGAAGCAAGGTCAATACGAAGTGTACCAGCAACCTTTTTCATGGCTTTAATTTGTGCAGAACCACCTACACGAGATACAGATGAACCCGCATCGATGGCTGGACGAATACCCGCATTGAAGAGACCATCGCCAAGGAAGATTTGTCCATCAGTGATAGAAATCACGTTGGTTGCGATATAGGCAGAGATATCTCCTGCTTGTGTCTCGATAAATGGTAGGGCTGTAATTGATCCACCACCAAGTTCATCAGAAACTTTAGCTGAGCGCTCAAGCAAACGGCTGTGAAGGTAGAAAACATCCCCTGGGAAGGCTTCACGACCTGGAGGACGACGAAGCAAGAGTGACAGTTCACGATAAGCTACCGCTTGTTTTGATAAATCATCATAAACAATCAAAACATGTTTCCCTTGGTACATAAATTCTTCTGCCATGGCAACCCCAGCATAAGGAGCTAGGAAAAGCAATGGAGATGGTTGTGAAGCAGAGGCTGTCACAACGATTGTGTAATCCAAGGCACCGTACTGACGAAGTGTTTCTACTTGCGTACGAACTGTTGATTCTTTTTGTCCAATCGCTACATAGATACAGATCATATCTTGACCTTTTTGGTTCAAGATTGTATCAATCGCAATGGTTGTTTTCCCTGTCTGACGGTCACCGATAATCAACTCACGTTGACCACGACCAATCGGTACAAGGGCGTCGATAGCTTTCAAACCAGTTTGCAATGGTTCTGATACAGACTTACGTTGCATAACACCAGGAGCTGGCGCTTCTACTGGACGAGTTTTATCAGTGTGGATTTCTCCAAGACCGTCAACTGGACGACCAAGCGGATCCACAACACGACCAATCAGACTTTCACCTACTGGGACTTCCATGATTTTCCCTGTACGGCGGATTGTATCGCCTTCACGGATATCTGTAAAGTCACCTAGGATGATAATACCAACGTCTGTTGACTCCAAGTTTTGAGCCATACCATAAGAGCCGTTTTCAAAAATCAACAACTCTCCACTCATGGCATTTTCAAGGCCGTGAGCACGCGCGATACCGTCCCCGATATAGGTTACAACACCTGTTTCAGTCACATCAAAATTGGGTTTGAAATTTTCAATTTGTTGCTTAATTAAAGCGCTGATTTCTTGTGCGTTAATTGCCAAAAGAACACCACTTTCTATTTCAAATTTTCTTTAACAACTTTAAGTTGTTGTTTAATACTCACATCAATTGTCTTGTGATTGGCAAAAATGACAAAACCACCAATAAGACTTTCATCGATTTGTTCTTTTACACTCCTTACTTTAAGAGACATTTTTTTCTCAATCAAAGGGAGCAAGCGACTCTTCTGTTCATCAGTTAAAGGATGAGCTGAAGTAATCGTCACTTCAAATCGATTTGTTTCTTTTTCAAGTCGGTTCAAGCAATCTACAAGAATATCATAAAAAAGATTTGCTCTGTGATTGTAGATAAGAACCTGGATAAAGTTTTGCAATAAAGGTGACACTGAATCTTGGAAGAACGCAATCGTTTTTTCCTTGTCAGACTCGTCTACGGCCACTTTTTTTAAAAAAGAAGGTAAGCCTGTTTCTTCAGCAACTTGCTTGATTTGAGCTAAGTCTGAAAAGATACGGTCTTCTTCTCCTTTTTCTAAAACCAATTGGACAAAAGGCATGCTGTATTTTTCAATTACCTTTACTGTTTTCTTGTCCATTAAGCTTCTCCTAACTGATCGATATACTGATCAATGAGTTCTTTATGGGCATGACCGTCAAGGTTTTGTGAGATGATTTTACCAGCCAAGCTGATTGTCAAATCTGCTACCTCACCCTTAACGCTTTGTAAAGCTTCAGCTTTGTTTTGAGCAATTTCTTGGTTTGCTTTTTCTTTTAAGCGTCCTGCTTCTAGTTTAGCATCTGCTAAAATACTAGCCTTACTTTTCTCAGCTGTTTCTTTCGCATTCTCAATGATTGTCTTAGCTTCTTTACGGCTACCAGCCAATTCATCTTCGCGTTTTTGAGCCAATACTTCCGCTTTTTGACGTGCTTCTTCAGCTCTGTCAATATCTGAAGCAATTTTTTCAGCTCTTTCTTCGAAAATGCCTGTAATATTAGACCATGCAAATTTTTTAATCAAGACTAGCAAAAGGATAAAAGAGCCAGCGATTAAAATAAAATTACCAATTAATTCACCTACTGTTACGTGCATCAGTTACTCCTTTCTACTCTTCATCATTAATTTTATTTCCTAGGTACATAGAGGATAATAGTGTAAAGACATAGGCCTGTACACAAGAAATGAACACGGAAAATGCAGTCCAAACTAAGTTTGTCCCAAATGCGATTGGATACCAAAAAATAGCCTGATGTGAAAGTAAGAGAAGCAAGCTTGTCATTACTTCACCTGCAAAGATATTCCCAAAAATCCGCAAAGCAAGAGAAAGGAAATTCGTGACTTCTTCAAGTAGATTCATCGGTGTCATAAATGCAGGAGTTACAAAACCTTTTAGGTATTGTTTAATCCCACGACGACGAATCCCCTCAATGTGCGCCATCACAATAATACAGAAAGACAAGACAAGGTCAAATGAAAGATTTGCAGTTGGCGATGTCCAAAGGTTTGTCCCATCTGTTGTTTGAAGTTTAGCCATCAAACCAAGATTATTGGCGATGACCATAAAAAGAAATAAGCATAAGTAAAAGAGTGAGTAATCTTTCATGTAGTGGGAACCAAGGTTAGGTTCTGTAAATCCAATTACAAAATCATAGAGATACTCTAGTACATTTTGTTTACCTTTGGGTTTCAATGTCATATTACGACTTGCCCAATAGATAAATGCAAAAATCAGAAACACAGACAGCAAAGTCAAGGCTGTCAAAGTTAAATCAAAGGTAACAGGACCAATATTGATGGTTGGATTGATACTTTCTTCCATCTAACATTCTCCCTTCTCCAATTTATATTTCGTTATTTAATAATAAATGAGAAGACAAGAGTTACGAAGAAAGTTCCTTCAATAAAGGCAACCCCTAAAAACATCAAGCTACGAAACTCAGCGATAATATCTGGTTGGCGAGCTACTGATTTCAACAAACCATTCATCAACATACCCTCACCAAGAGACACACCCATACAGGCAAGACATAGACCGAAAAATGTTAAATTCATGACGAATTCTCCTTTTAATTAAAATTTACTTACTTAGTTTAGTCCTAAAAATTGGATTTGTCAACTTTTTACCAACATTGAAAGCGTTTAATGAAAATTATTTACAATTTTACTATTTTTAAGCCTATTATATAGAAAACTTTGTAAAAAACTTGTAATAAATCCGACCATTATCTAGACCTTTCTGAAAAATATTGAAAAAATCCGAGATGAAATCTCGGATGAAAATTAATATATTTTCTTTAACCTAATGCTATTTAGTAAGTAGGATTAAAGGGAAAGCAACTAGAAAGATTTCGTCTCCTACATGTTTATTAAGCACGCACTGTGACGCTGGTTCCATCTTCCTTATAAAGATTGATGAGACCTTCTTTAAGAGCTCGAACCATGTCTCCAGCTTGAACAGGTTGTGGGACTTTGATTGTCAAGAGTTCCATCGGATTTGGAGCGCGGTCGATTTTATTGCCTTTGGCATCATGCAAATCTTCGATATACGTTTCAAAGTGACGGAAACCTGGGCCGTAAAACTCTACTTGGTCGCCCTCATTAATAACGTTCCGTTGACGAATAGTTGCTGTTTGTGTCGCATCATCATAAGAAACCACTTCAGCGACAAACTTATACTCAGGAATTTTACGACGAGCACCAAATAACTGCTCATTTTCAGATGGTGTACCATAATAGAAACCTGTTGCTAATTCACGTTGGGCAACCTTCCACATCTCATCAATCAAGTCTTGCTTGATAGCTTCAAATTTTTCTGGACTTTCTAAATAAGCATCAACAGCTGCCTTATAGCAGTTGGTTACTGTTGAAACATAGTGAATCGACTTCATACGTCCTTCAATTTTAAGACTATCCACACCATTTTCGATCATATCTGGGATATGGTCAATCATAGACATATCAACAGCTGACATTGAAAATTCTTCTGGGATTTCCCCTTTCAAACTCTTGCGTTCTTTCCCAAATGGCATATCGTAAAGGTCGTACTTCCAACGACAAGACTGAGAGCAACCACCACGGTTGGCATCACGCATACTCATGTGGTTTGAAAGAGTACAACGACCAGAGTAAGAAATACACATGGCTCCGTGGACAAAGGCTTCAATCTCGACGTCTGTACGTTTGCGGATTTCAGCTAATTCTTCCATCGAAACCTCACGCGCCAAAACGACACGAGTCAAGCCCAATTCTTTCCAGAACTCAAGGGTTTCATAGTTAGTAGCACTTGCTTGAGTGGAAAGGTGGATTTCAAGGCCTGGTGCTTCAGTCGCTGCAATCATAATCAAGGCTGGATCAGACACGATAACTGCAGCAATCCCGATATCACGCAGTTTACGGAACCACTCACCAGCACCAGCTTCATTTCCTTCGTGCATAACCATGTTGGCAGCCACATAAACCTTAGCACCATACTTAGCCGCAAACTGGACACCTTCTTCCATCTGTTCAAAGGTAAAGTTTCCGGCACGACTACGAAGACCATAGGCCTGACCACCAATAAAGACAGCATCTGCTCCATACTGAACAGCTACTTTTAGCTTCTCTAAAGTCCCTGCAGGTGATAAAACCTCAGGACGTTTTAATGTTTTTGTCATGTTTTCTCCTATTTGCAATATAAAAGTTTGACGTTTTTCCTTCTCATTTTATAGTAAATAAGGGATAAAATCAAGCCTAGACAGATTGTTTTGACAATTCTAATCTTTTAGACTTTGCATAATAACTGTTAAACAGTCGAAAATTAACCCAGTTTTAACAAGTAGTCAAAAAGTCTAGAAAAGTAAAAACCAGTATCCAAAGATACTGGCTAATTAAACTACATGGAATAAGCTAGTCCTTAAATGACTACTCCCATTCAACGGTTGCAGGTGGTTTACTTGTAATATCGTAGACGATACGGTTAACATGATCCACTTCATTTACGATACGTACTGAGATTTTTTGAAGTACTTCCCATGGAATTTTGGCAAAGTCAGCAGTCATACCATCGATAGAGGTAATAGCTCGGATTGCAATCGTGTAGTCGTACGTACGACCGTCACCCATAACCCCAACTGAACGAACGCCTGTGTTAACAGTGAAGTATTGCCAGATATCGCGGTCAAGGCCAGCTTTGGCAATTTCTTCACGGAGGATAGCATCTGATTCACGAACAGTTTCAAGTTTCTCTTCAGTGATTTCACCCATGACACGGATAGCAAGTCCTGGTCCTGGGAATGGTTGGCGCCATACAATATGGTCTGGCATACCAAGCTCTGTACCAAGGGCACGAACTTCATCTTTATAAAGAGTGTTGAGTGGTTCGATCAATTCAAACTGCATGTCTTCTGGAAGACCACCCACGTTGTGGTGTGACTTGATAGTTTGAGCTGTATCTGTACCAGACTCAATCACGTCTGTGTAAAGAGTTCCTTGTGCAAGGAATTTCACATCTTTGAGCTTGCTTGCTTCGTCATCAAAGACATACACAAATTCATTACCGATGA
Source organism: bacterium (assembly GCA_905221115.1). Classification (GTDB taxonomy): domain Bacteria; phylum Bacillota; class Bacilli; order Lactobacillales; family Streptococcaceae; genus Streptococcus. The sequence continues at coordinate 13,747 of CAJNBX010000017.1, read as the reverse complement.
TTTTACGTTTTTGCTCAGGATCAGAAACGCCAGCAAGTTTGTCAAGGAAACGTTTAGCAGCGTCTGCTTTGACGATATTCAAACCAAACTTACCACCAAGCATGTCCATAACTTGGTCCGCTTCTCCTTTACGAAGAAGACCGTGGTCTACGAAGATACAGATCAATTGATCGCCAATCGCTTTTTGAAGAAGAACCCCAACGACAGATGAGTCAACTCCACCTGATAAACCAAGAAGGACACGTTTATCACCGACAGTCTCACGGATTTTTTGGATCTGCATGTCGATGAAGTTATCCATTGACCAATCGCCTTTAGCCTTACAGATGTTAAGGGCAAAGTTACGAAGGATAGCATTTCCGTATACAGAATGACGAACTTCTGGGTGGAATTGGATACCGTAAATGTGTTTATCTGGGTTTTCAATGGCTGCATAAGGGCAGTCAGCTGAAGTTCCAGTACGAACAAAATCAGCAGGAATCTCAGTAACTGCGTCACCATGGCTCATCAAAACAGTCTGTTCATCAGGTGTTGATTCAAAAAGCGCTGATGGTGTGTGTGTTAGGGTTGATTGACCGTATTCACGATTTCCAGCATCACCTGCAGGAACAACTTTTCCTCCAAGTTTATGGGTTAATAATTGCATACCATAACAGATTCCCAAAATAGGAATTCCGAGTTCGAAGATTTCTGGGTCAATATCGAATGAACCATCTTCGTATACAGAGTTTGGACCACCTGAAAGGATGATTCCTACAGGATTGATTTCACGAACTTCAGCAGCTGAAATTTTATGGCTTTTTAGTTCCGAAAAAACACCAATCTCACGGATACGGCGTGAAATCAGCTGGTTGTACTGGCTGCCATAGTCCAATACGATGATTTTTTCTACATCTTGCAAATCAGTTGAAATGTTGCTCATCTTTTTCCTTTCTCAAAAGAAATATCTTTTTTCAATATTCTATCACAAATAAGGGCGAATTACCAACTAAACAAGGCGAAGTTTGACTTTTTCTAGTTTATTGGGGTACAATAGAGAAAAGATAGAAATGAAGTGAAAAATATGCTACCCGCTTATATGAAAATCCATGATCAGATAAAAAAGGATATTGACGAGCACCGTTGGTCCATTGGTGAGAGGCTGCCGAGTGAAAGAGATTTGGCTGAACAATTTGAGGTCAGCCGCATGACCCTCCGCCAAGCCGTATCTCTATTAGTTGAAGAAGGTGTTCTGGAGCGCAGAGTTGGAAGTGGTACCTTTGTATCCAGTACTCGGGTACAAGAAAAGATGCGAGGGACAACCAGTTTTACTGAAATTGTTAAGTCCCAAGGTAAAGTACCCTCTAGCCAACTCATTTCCTACAGAAAAACCATTCCCAATGAGCAGGAAGTTGCCAAGCTAGGCATTTCTCCTACCGAAAATATTATCCGAATGGAACGTGTTCGCTATGCCGACCAAGTTCCTCTGGTTTATGAAGTTGCTTCTATTCCTGAAAAATTCATTAAGGACTTTAAAAAAGAAGAAATCACTAGTCATTTCTTCCAAACCTTGCAAAAACATGGCTACCGTATTGGTAAATCACAGCAGACCATCTATGCTCGTCTTGCTAAAGAAAAAATTGCTCACTATTTGGAAGTTGAAAAAGGACATGCTATTCTTGGTTTAACTCAGGTTTCTTACCTAGAAGATGGAACAGCATTTGAATACGTAAAAAGTCAGTATGTAGGCGAACGCTTTGAATTTTATCTTGAAAATAATTAGATTACTATGCAAAAACTCTCTGTCACGGACAAAGAGTCTTTTTTATTTTTCTAAGAGTAAATCTTTCAAAGAAATCAAAGTTACAGCAAACAATATCATTGCCATACCAAGAAAATCAATGGTATAAAATTGTTCATTCATGATTAAGAAGGCAAAGAAAACCGCCGATATTGGCTCAATTGAAGCCAACAAGCTTGACTTGACCGGTCCTATCAGACTGGCTCCTTTAAGGAAAGCTGTATAGGCAAAGACAGTACCGATAAGAATAATACCCGCAAAAGCAAGGAGAAAATCAAGACTAGTCGGGATAGCGGCCTGTAGAACCCCTGTAAAAGGAAGGGCGACCAAACCTGCTATGACCATTCCCACACCAATGACCAAACTGCTACCCCACTTCTTAATCAAGGTTATGGGCAAAATGATATACAGGGCGTAAGTCAGAGCAGAAAAGAGACCCCAGAACAGACCTGCAGGTGTCATGGATAACTGGTCTAACTGCCCATGAGTGGAGATCAGGAAGGTTCCTCCGATGGCTAATATGATAGAAACAATCTCTCCCAGTGTAGGCGCCACCTTATCCTTGATACAGCTATAAATCAAAATTCCAACAGGACAAACATACTGAAGCACTGTCGCGGTACCTGCATTGGTCTCCTGAATAGCAGTTAGATAGGCAAATTGATTGAGGAAGAGACCAATTAGAGCAAAAATAAGAAGAGACAGCAAACTCTTTCTATCCTTTAAAAAGGCCAGCATTTTATCCTTTGCAGTAACATAAGCTAAGAGCATGAGAATCCCACCAGCGATTAAAAGTCGTAAGTTAGTTAAAACCAGAGCCGAAATTCCGTGTGCCATCAGGTATTGGCCACTCGTTCCTGACAAGCCCCAAGCAATACCAGCTACAACTGTTAATAAAGTCCCTTTTAAACTATTTGACATGGTTCTCCTTACTCTTCTTTACGAATCAAGTCCATCACTTGATTACGATCTACAATCCATTGAACCCTCTCATCCTTTTCATAGGTACGATTCGATAGGAAAATGACCGCTTCTTGCTTCCGACGATTCCACATGATAAAGGTACCTGTATAGCCCGTATGGTCTAGCCAATCTCCTTCCACATTCCATGCCAAAGAACGTTCCTTGTCATCCAAAGGAGAAAAATTTTGACTTAAGTCTCTTGCAAAATCATCCTCTAAATAGTGTTCTAAAAAGATTTGTAAATCCTTTACAGTCGAAAATAAACCAGCACTCCCTGCATGTCTGCCCAAGAGGCGAGCCTTGGGATCATGTACCAGACCTGCCTCTACACCTCTAACTGTTGGAACAGCAAGTTCAACAGGCCCAAACTGTGTTTCATTCATCCCCCAAGTGTTCCAGACTTGCTCCTGTAAAATCACATCCAAGTCTTGTTTAAAGATTCTTTCCAAGATAAAACCTAACAGCAAAAAATGGACATCCGAATAAAGAAAGGCTGGCTGACTTCGTCTCTTGAGATGAAACATCCCTTCCTTTAATTCTGAATCTGTTAAAAGATCACGATTGGGAATAAAAGGATCAAGATTTGTAGCGTGAGTTAAGAGCTGACGAATAGTGATATCTGGATAATCACTTTCAGGTAAAAAATCGGTTACTGGTCTGTCAATATCTAATTGACCGTTTTCCCACAAGAAGGTAAAAACGGTGCCAACGCCAACAACCTTGCTGACACTAGCTAGGTCATAAACGAGTCCTGCCTCAGTCTGCAAGCCATGCTCTGGGTCACTCTGACCTAAATAGAACTCCGTCCATTGATTGTCCTTAAAATATGCAAAAGAGGCTCCGGGATAAATCCCCGCCTCGATTTGTTCTTCTATTTTTTTAATAATCTTGGTCCACTTCATACTTCTTCAAACCACAATTCAACATTATTTCTATCTTTACCAAGGAAGAATTTTTCAGACTTAGGAATAAAATATTCGGTAGACTCAAATTTCTGGCGCAGACTTGCTATGTCTAATTCATTAACCAAGAACTTGAGCATAGATAAGTCCCAAGTAACGGCATTATCCACAGTCAAATCTTGACCCTGAGCTGGAATAAAATCAAGGGATGTCCCAACTTCAGATACTTCCAAGAAACTTTCGACATCAGTTGGGAGGTGTAATTCCATAGAAATTTCAAATTTACTTAAAGAAATTGACTCCAGATCTGTTTGAAATTCTGGCTTTTCTCCTACTTCTACTAGACTTTCTCTATCATCTTCCGCATGAATCAAAACCAAATCATCTTCTGGAGAGTAAATTTCAAAAGCGTAGCCATTTTGACCTTTATATAATCGATGAATCGAATCTGTTTTAGCTAATAAGGCCTCGATTTCTAAGGGATTTTCCACCTTGACAATCAATCTAGCCAACTTCTTTCTTCCCTCTACTTTACGAGTGCGCATACTTGGAGCTTCTTCTAAAACCAGCTTTTCTAGACCTGTTTGATCACCTAGTGACAGAAAGGCTGACTCTTCTAACAAGGCCTTCATGCCAAGGGTTTCAATATAAAATGTTTCATTTAATTTTCTATTATTAACTTTTAAAGTAGGAATAATCCGTACAATCTGATTTACATTCATAAATTCCTCCAACTCTTTTATTTTAAAGGATTTTAGAATTTTTTACAAGAAATTATGCTCAGATTTACCAATTTTCACCCCATTAAAAATTTTTCTTCAAAAGGCTGACCTAAAACTCCATTTTTAGGGAAAAATACAAAAGTCAAAAAGTTGATAGGATAAACTGAAATGCTAATCAATGGATTGATAAGAAATAATTGACTGTCTTTGTTGATTTTTGATTACGGAGGAGTATTAGAAATAAAAAGAACCAGCTCTTAGAACTGATTCCTTTTACAAGTGAAAAATTAGTTATTTTCAACTTTTTCATCGTATTTTGGTCTTAGTGTTGTACCTGAGTTAACAATGGTACGTTTTTGAACAAGAGGAAGGTCTGTGCGATTATAAACTGTACGCCATGGTTCCCAAACAAGACCTGTTTTTTCTTGAATCTTCACGCGTATATTACGTACATTTCCTTTAAATTGAAGTTCAGTTTGGAAGCCAGCTGTTCTGTTTTTACCATTATCTTCCCATTGACGTGAGCGAATGCTTTCAACTCCATCCTTATCATAAGTTACTTCATCCCAGTAAACATAGTAACGAGCGATATAAGCTCCCTTATGGTGTAATTTGAGGTAACCATTTTTATATGAAGTCACTTTAGTTTCAATGTAGTCTGTATTGCTTTGAATTGTGGCTACTTGATTATCTTTCAAGAATGCAGTCTTATAAGAAATTGGAACAGCAGGGTTTTGTGTACTGAAAGTAGCTCCTTCTTGAATCAATTTCTTCAAATCTTCTACTGTACCTGTCACAACACGTGCAGCACCATCAGCATTTCCACCTACGATTGAAACTGTTACAGTTGTATTCTTCAAGACACGTGCCCATTCAGAGTCTGGTTTAATAGGCACTCCTTTAATAACAGCATTGATCGCTGCTTTCAACTCTGTACTCTTGCTTGTTGTTTCAAATTTGACATACATTTGACGTCCGTATGAAACGCTTGACACGTATACAGGAGGTGTTTTTCCATCAATTCCACGTGCTTTCAATTGATCAACTGTTACTCCTGGAGCAAATACATCTGATGGATTTTTTGGAGCATCAAAGTTAGCAGTAAAGTAAACTTGTTTAAAATCAACTACCTCAACTTGTTTTTCACCTTTGTGAACTGCATCAAAATCAATTTTTAAGTTAACTCCTACTTTTTCAAAGTCACTTCCGAATTTTGCTTTTAATTGATTCATGCTGTAAGCAGAAGTTGATTCGTACTGCATACGTGCTGGAGCAGGATTCTTACCAGCATATTTTTCATGCCAACGATTTAACAGGGTATTTACGCCTTCCTGCATACCACTTGCAGTTGGTTTTGCATCTACATAGCTATCTCCGCCTACCATTCCTGGTAAATCAACACTAATTCTACCTTTGCTACGATCTAAACTAATTTGTTGTGGTTTGTTTTCTAGAAGGTCTTGATTTGCTTTAAACAATGCACCTAGGAAAATATCTCCGTTACCATTAATGGCAACATCAGCCGAACCATTAGAAAGGCTTTTCTTCACTTTTTCTACGACCACAAATTCACTTCCTTGTTGTTTTGTGCTTGTATTAGTGTAATTTTCTAATGCTTCTCCTTTTCTAGTCAAAATGTTTAATTTATCATAATTTAAACCAAATAAATAGTTATTTAGCTCTGCAGTATAATCTTTTTTAGCTTTATTTTCTGTTTTAACTTTGTTTTCTGTTTTCTTACTTTCTACTACTTTTTCTTCTTTTACAGAACGATATACTTCTACCTCTGCTAAACTAAGAGGAGTTTTTGATTTATTTAATTCAATTTTTACATATCGTGCATTAACTCCTGAGAATTGAACATCAACTTTTGGTTGATTATTTAGGGTATCAACATGTTGACGAGTTACTTCCTTACCATCTTTATCTAACAAAATAACATCAAAATTAGATAAACGATCTCCTACATTACTGTCGCCACGATTGTAAATACGAACAGTTCCCACACCTTCTTCTTTTGCTAGATCAACTTTCCACCAAGCATGATCTTCAAAATTTGTATGAGTAACTGAGTGATGTCTGTAAACATTATCTAGATTACCGTCAACCGCTCTAGAAGCATCTGCATCATAATAAGTCGAACTCTGACTTGCAGACTTATGAGCAGCAATATTTTCACCAGCAACTTCAGCAACGCTTGGTTCTGTTGCTTTTACTACATTTGTTTGAAATACAAGGCCAGAACCTAGCAAAAATGTTGCAATGGCAACACCACATACTCCAACGCTACGTTTACGAATAGAATAACGAAATCCTTTATCTTGTTTATTTTGAGACATAAAAAACTCCTATATATGTTTGTACGAATTATTTCTTGAACGCGCTTTCTTGAAACAATAAGAGTATAACATAAAAATATTATAGATGCAATCGTTTTCTTAAAAAAATATTATTTTTTTATTAACATAGATTGAATAACTGAACATATGTTAATATTTTTACATTCAAATAAAGAGTGGTCTATACCACTAAAAACAAGAAAACGACCAGGCTTAAGTCCCTATAAGTTGGGAATCAGCACTGTTCGTTTTTGTATATATAGTCAAATTCAACTCTTAAATATATAGCTCAACAAATTTCTCAATGCAAAGCTTTTCATTGTTTTTTATCATCTCTTAGATTCAAATTCTTTATAAGGTTCCTGAAGATAAGCATCAAAAACTTCTTCATCTGAAATCGTGTCAGAAATGAAGCTTCCGTTGCTGGTTCGTTCTGACAAATTCAAATCTTGTAATCGACTTTCATAGGTCGTTCCTTTATTAGATTGGATAAGCAAAGTTTGATAGTTCCCGTCCACTTCCGTACTGAAGAGATCACCAACAAATCCTTGCTCTGCAACTGCTCCTGCCAATAAGACACGGTGCGGTTTATTTTTTAGCTCACGCAAGACTTGTAGTCCTCGTTTAGCACGGCTGGTTGCCGGAATTTCGTCAATAGAAACACGTTTCAAACTTCCACGTTGAGTCAAGAGGTAGAAGGATGAGGTGTTACAGATAAAGGCGGATTGGAGGACATCATCTGCTTTCAGATTCATAGCCTTGACACCTGCTGCCTTGGCACCAACAACAGGAACCTCCTCGATATTGAAACGCAGAGCATAACCGTTTCGACTAATCAAGAGAACATCATCCAGTTTAATCTGAGCTACTGCTACAATCTGGTCTGTCTCGTCTTTGAGTTTAGCATACTTGACTGATTTAGATTTATAGGTCCGCCATGGAGTGAATTCTTTTCGTTCTACACGCTTGATTTGACCGAGACGAGTAGCTACAAAATAAATTGTCGCATCATCAAACTGATCTACTACTTCCACATAAAGGATTTCTTCGTTAGTTTCAAAGTTTGTAATGGTCTGGCTCAGATGCTCACCGATATCCTTCCAACGAATATCAGCCAATTCATGGATTGGTCGATAAATGACATTTCCAAGAGTCGTAAACATCAAAAGATGCTGAGTTGTCTTGGCAGATTGAACAAAGATCAAACGGTCATCATCACGTTTGCCAATTTCCTCTAGCGTTGAAGCTGCAAAAGAACGCTGGCTGGTACGCTTGATGTAACCTGCCTTGGTCACGCTGACGTAGGTATCTTCCTCGGCGATCAGACTAGCTGTATCAATCTCAATTACTTTTGCTGTGTCTTCTAAAGTACTCAAACGTGGAGTCGCAAATTTCTTCTTGACCTCACGAAGCTCTTTCTTCATGAGATTGTACATGGTCCGTTCATCCCCGATAATAGCAGCAAGCATGGCAATCTTTTCACAAAGTTCTGCTTCTTCTTCCTGCAAGACAACTACGTCTGTATTGGTCAAACGGTACAGTTGCAAGGTAACGATGGCCTCAGCCTGCTCTTCTGTAAAATCATAGCTGACCTTAAGGTTTTCCTTGGCGTCCGCCTTATTCTCAGAAGCACGGATAAGAGCAATGACTTCGTCCAAAATTGAAATCACGCGAATCAAACCTTCGACGATATGGAGACGTTTCTCAGCCTTTTCCTTGTCAAAGCGTGAACGCGCTAAAATCACTTCACGACGGTGGGCGATGTAGCTAGACAAGATTGGAACGATCCCAACCTGACGAGGCGTGAAATTGTCAATCGCCACCATGTTAAAGTTGTAGTTGATTTGCAGGTCTGTGTATTTGAAGAGATAATTGAGAACAAGCTCCGTATTGGCATCTTTTTTTAGCTCAATAGCGATACGAAGACCGTCACGGTCAGACTCATCGCGAACTTCAGCAATTCCTGCTACCTTGTTATTGACACGAACATCATCGATTTTCTTGACCAGATTAGCCTTGTTGATTTCATAAGGAATCTCAGTGATAACGATTTGTTCCTTACCACCTTTTAGCTTTTCAATCTCAGTCTTGGAACGAACAACCACGCGCCCTTTCCCAGTTTCATAGGCCTTCTTGATTTCATCACGGCCTTGGATGATAGCTCCTGTAGGGAAATCTGGCCCAGGCAAGAATTCCATGAGTTTTTCAACTTTGGCCGTTGGATAGTCAATCATGTAAACCGCCGCATCAATGACCTCAGCCAAATTATGGGGAGGAATGTCTGTGGCATATCCAGCCGAAATACCAGTCGAACCATTGATCAAAAGATTTGGAAAGGCTGCTGGCAAGACTGTCGGTTCTTTCTCGGTATCGTCAAAGTTCCAAGCAAAGGGAACTGTCTTTTTATCGATATCCTGAAGAAGATAGCCTGCAATCTCAGATAAACGCGCCTCAGTATAACGCATAGCCGCAGGCGGATCTCCGTCCATAGAACCGTTATTACCGTGCATTTCAACTAGAATCTCACGATTTTTCCAGTCCTGTGACATACGAACCATGGCATCATAGATAGAACTATCACCGTGTGGGTGGAAATTCCCCATGATATTCCCGACAGACTTGGCCGACTTACGGTAACTCTTGTCAAAGGTATTGCCATCCTTATTCATCGAATAAAGAATGCGACGCTGAACCGGCTTCAAGCCATCACGAATGTCTGGCAAGGCTCGGTCTTGAATAATGTATTTGGAGTAGCGACCAAAGCGCTCTCCCATAATGTCCTCCAGGGACATGTTTTGAATGTTAGACATAATAATTCTCTTTTTAGTGTTTTATTGTAAAGTAAATCTATATTTTATAAATTTAACTGTTTCTTTGTAGGTAGTAAGAAAAGAAGAGCAATCCTACTAATCCTAGAATGAATAAAAGATTAATTTTAATAACAAATAAGCTAAGTAGGGTATTAATTAGGCCGTGAAAAATGGCGCAAAAAAGGACCGACTTAGTCTTTTTGAAAACAGCTGCTAGAAGAATACTGAGATAAATTGCAAATAGACTGAATAATATAAAAGGCATACCACTTTGGGAACTTCCAATCACAAACCATAAAGGTATATGCCATATTGCCCAAATACAACCTGTTATCAAACCGGAAATCCAAAAGGAGAATCTAGTTTCCAAAGTTGGTTGCAAGATGCCTCGCCATCCCAATTCTTCTTCGCCACCATAAACACAGACTGCACTCAAAAAAACAACAAACAAATTTCCTAGTGGAAAAGCCGGATTAAGCTCCTTAGATGAGAAAGCAATGACACCTGTTTGCACGAAAATTAGTAAAAGAAATAACAAAATATATTTTTTTGAGTCCCCTAAGATAAAAGAGACTATGCTTTTAATGGATTTTTGAGACAAACAAGAAATGGCTGCAATGGTAGGACCGAAACCTCCTAGTAAATGGAGAAAAACTCCTAGTGGACTTGTTAGACTTAAGAGGCTCATTTGCGTCAGAAAAGCGAGCAATCCCCAACCAAATCCCCAAAAAATGAGAAAACTAATCAGTAAAAATTTTGTTATCTTATTATTTTGTAAATGTTTCATTTGTTTCGAGTCTCTCCTTAGCATACTGAATCATCTTCTCTGCCACTTCTCTATCGTAGTTAAAGCCCATTTTTTGAGCAAGGTATTGAGCCTCTTGGTGGAAAAGTTGCATCGTAGCAAACAAAGACTGAATAATTTTATCTAAACTTGCGAAATCAAGTAGACTTGAGAATTCCTTTTCTTTCTCAGCAGGCAAATAGTTAAAGAGATACTTGTAGTTTTTGCCGATATCAACTGCTCCCTTTTCACTTGCAACCTGCCAAGCTAAAATCTTCAATAATTCTTGCTGACAAATACCGTAAAGATGGTCAGTGGCATAGAATACCTGCTTGCGACAAATCCCTTTAACCACGTAAGCTGACACCCACCAAAATTCATTGCAGGCTTTTTCAAAATCAATCGGGCTAGCTAGACTCGTCCAGTAACGTTGAGGACTTGTAGTATAAGACTCAAACAAGCCTTTCTCATCTTTCAATACTGTATAATTAGCTTCACTATCCACCCACTCTTGGATATGGTCTTTGGGGCAGAGTGTCAAATCAATCCGATTGCCATCTTCAAAAAGCATGAGATATAAGCGACGGTGACCAAGGATGACTTCTTGCTCAATAATGCGTGTGCCAAACTGGTCCAACCAAGAAAGGTCACTCGTCAAATTATCTAAATCGTCCACGACATAGACCACGTCATAGTCTTGAAACTCATCTTTTGGTGCTGTTTTATCAGTTCGTGAACCAGACATAGCGACAGCTTCTACTTGTATAGTTTTGGCAGTTTGTAAAATCAGATTTAGCATTTCTGCTTCAGTTCTCATGTTAATAACCTATACGTCTTTACTCTGATACAGAACAATTTTATTTTGGTAAACAAACTGTTTTCTAAATCACTTCTTAAGACTGTCGCCATTCATCATAAGCCTCGATATCTGTTTTTACCATTGATAAACAAAGTCCAATTACTGCCACATCATCTAAATGTCCTACAAACGGAATAAAATCAGGAATAATATCTACTGGAGACAAAACATAAATAAGTGCACTCATAATTGCCAAAATTGTTCCATAAGGAACAGTAGTGTACTTCCCTTCCACATAATGTTTAATCAATGAAATCATAATCGGGATGACAGCAAATTCTTCTCCTACTAATGGCATTTCTTTTATTTTTTGCTCCAATCGATATAAAAAATCATCTAATTCATCTTTATTATTTAGTAAAGCCTCAGATTTTCCATAACCACTTTCAAGAGCTTCTTTCACTTGTTCTTCGTTAATATTGTTAGACATTTTTATTTCTCCATTTGGTTTTCTATATTAATTTTATAATTTTTAAAACACCGTCGCTTCTTCCAGCGTAAACTTGACATTATCTTCAATCCACTTACGACGTGGTTCTACCTTGTCGCCCATAAGGACATTGACGCGGCGTTCGGCGCGAGCTAGGTCTTCAATGGTGACCCGGATAAGGGTACGGGTCTCTGGGTTCATGGTTGTTTCCCAGAGCTGATCCGCATTCATCTCACCGAGACCTTTATAGCGTTGGAGGGTTGCGCCTTTACCAAACTGCTTGCGGAGTTCTTCTAGTTCTCCATCCGTCCAAGCGTAAGCCACTTCTTCTTTCTTGCCTTTACCTTTTGACATCTTGTAAAGAGGCGGAAGGGCGATATAGACATGACCTGCCTCAACTAGAGGACGCATGTAACGGTAGAAAAATGTCAAGAGCAAGGTCTGGATATGGGCACCGTCGGTATCCGCATCGGTCATGATAATGATCTTATCATAGTTGGCATCTTCAAGAGAGAAGTCTGCTCCCACACCCGCACCAATGGTATAAATCATAGTGTTGATTTCCTCATTTTTGAGAATATCCGCCATCTTGGCCTTAGCTGTATTGATAACCTTACCACGAAGGGGCAAGATTGCTTGGAACTTGCGGTCACGGCCTTGTTTGGCAGAACCACCGGCAGAATCCCCCTCAACTAGATAGAGTTCATTTTTTGCAGGATTCTTAGACTGAGCAGGTGTCAATTTACCCGACAACAAGCCCTTATCTTTTTTATTTTTCTTACCATTTCGGCTCTCATCACGCGCCTTACGTGCCGCTTCACGAGCATCACGCGCCTTGATAGCCTTGCGGATGAGGTTAGAAGCCAATTCACCATTTTCCATAAGGAAGAAGGTCAACTTATCAGCTACAATCCCATCAACAACTGGGCGAGCTAGTGGACTGCCTAGTTTATCCTTAGTCTGACCTTCAAACTGAAGGTGTTCTTCAGGAACAAGAATAGAAAGAACGGCCGCTAGTCCCTCACGATAGTCTGAGCCTTCAAGGTTTTTATCTTTTTCCTTGAGAAGACCTGTCTTACGCGCATAGTCATTCATAACCTTAGTGATAGCAGACTTGAGTCCTGTCTCGTGCGTTCCACCGTCCTTGGTGCGAACGTTATTAACAAAGGACAGAATGTTATCTGAAAATCCGTCATTGTACTGGAGAGCCACTTCCACCTGGAAACCATTGTCTTCACCTTCAAAATACAGAACCGGTGTCAAGGTTTCCTTGTCTTCGTTCAGATAAGAAACAAAGTCTTGTACCCCATTCTCATAGTGGAATTCAATCCCTTCATCTGTTCGCTCGTCTGTCAAAGACAAGGTCACATTTTTCAAGAGAAAAGCTGACTCATTGAGGCGTTCTGAAATTGTATTGTACTTGAAATCTGTCGTAGAAAAGATAGTCGCATCAGGCATAAACGTAACCTTGGTACCTGTTTTAGACTTGGGCGCTGTACCGATTTTCTTCAAGGTCGTGACAGGTTTTCCACCATTTTCAAAACGTTGCTTGTAAACTGCACCATCACGGGTGATTTCAACTTCTAGCCAGCTAGAAAGAGCGTTAACAACGGAAGAACCCACCCCGTGGAGTCCACCTGATGTCTTGTAGCCTCCTTGACCGAATTTTCCTCCAGCGTGAAGAATGGTAAAGATAACCTCAACTGTTGGAATTCCCATGGCATGCATCCCTGTCGGCATCCCACGTCCATGGTCTTGAACCGTTAAACTACCATCTTTATTGATAGTCACATCAATACGATCACCAAATCCAGACAAGGCTTCATCGACTGCATTATCTACGATTTCCCAGACGAGGTGGTGAAGACCCGCACCATCGGTTGATCCGATATACATCCCTGGACGTTTTCGGACCGCATCCAACCCTTCTAGCACCTGAATGGCATCATCATTATAATTGTTAATATTGATTTCCTTTTTTGACACAAGGAACCTCCTATTCGTTCATCTTTACTATTCTACAGGTTTTCTAAGGATTTTGCAAAATTTTTCTTTCTTCGATGTGACAATTTCAGAAGAGAGGTAACTTCTCAAAGTAACTTCCACTCACCTGACCAAAGTGGAAATTAGTCTAAAACGGATTTTTATGGTGGAATTA
>CAJNBX010000016.1 GCA_905221115.1 bacterium | reverse complement strand
GTTTCTAGTGGTTTAGTATACTCTGGTGTTTCCTCGCGAACTGTAGCTTCGCCCTCATGACCGGGCTCTTGCGTGCCCTTTGTTTCTAAGGGTTTAGTGTAGGCTGGAGATTCTTCACGAACTGCTGCTTCACCCTCATGACCTGGTTCTTGCGTGCCTTTCGTTGCTAACGGTTCTGTGTAGACTGGTTCTTCCTCGCGAACTGCTGCTTCACCTTCATGTCCGGGTTCTTGCGTGCCTTTCGTTTCTAAGGGTTTTGTGTAGGCTGGAGATTCTTCACGAACTGCTGCTTCACCCTCATGACCCGGTTCTTGCGTACCTTTGGTTTCTAGTGGTTTAGTATACTCTGGTGTTTCCTCGCGAACTGTAGCTTCGCCCTCATGACCGGGCTCTTGCGTGCCTTTAGCCTCTGACGAATTAGTATAAACTGGATTTTCCTCGCGAACTGCTGCTTCACCCTCACGACCGGGCTCTTGCGTGCCCTTTGTTTCTAAGGGTTTAGTGTAGGCTGGAGATTCTTCACGAACTGCTGCTTCACCCTCATGACCTGACTCTTGCGTGCCTTTCGTGGCTAACGGTTCTGTGTAGACTGGTTCTTCCTCGCGAACTGCTGCTTCACCTTCATGTCCGGGTTCTTGCGTGCCTTTGGTTTCCAATGGAAGTTTATATTCTGGTCGATCGTTTGTCGTCGCCAATACTTCCTCTTCCGCACTCTGCACCGTTGTAGCAGACACAGGATTTTCTTGTTCTGGCAATGTTGGTCGAACTACAGATTCTCCTTTGTAACCCGGATTCTGCTCACCTTGACTTGCGAGTGAATCATTAGAAGATGGATTTTCTGCTGCTATCGAAGATTTTTCTGAAAGTCCATCATCCCCAGATGTTTCACCTTGTAAACTAACCTTCCCCCATCCTTGGTTCCATTCTAAATCAGCTGAATGAACTACATCTGATATTTTTGTAGAGTCTGGTTGACTATCACTCCGAGCAGAGTATTTCCCATCGACTGTCCTTGAAAGCCCTGCATTATCCTGTTTCTTAGTCTTGATATAACCAATGTATTGATAACCTTCGATTTTCAGAGGCTCTGGCAAATGTTCCCCGACTCCGATAGCAAATTGACTATTATAGTCAGATAAAATTTGGCTGGTCAATCCAAAAGCACTGGCCGGCAACAATTGAACTCCCATGCTAGTTAACAGCAGAAAATGAACAAATTGTTTCTTCCCATTTTTCCTTTTAGAAACCAATAAAACTAACAAGCTCAAGCCTGCAGTAAAAAGGAAAGTACCAACAGTTGGGTTAAAACCTGTATTCGGTAAAAACTGCTGAGGTCTATAAACCAAGTAATAAGTATCATCTGATTCTTCAGCCAGCTGTGGAAGGGCCTCTACCAGCAAGGATTTTTCCTCGTCTGTCAATTCACCCTCAGTCATATACTTATAATGAATTGGACTTTCTATATGATCGGCTGATACCGATTGAATCCCTTGACTCATCAAAAAGAAACTAGCTACAGTAACTGATACCAATCCCACTGACAACTTTCTCATCGAGAAACTCTGGCGTTTCTCACCAATATTTTTTCGGCTCATATTAACCTCACTTTTCTATACTCTTTATATCAATCTATGTTTTGTAGCATAAAAGTATAAATACAAGAATAATATAGTATTGAATTTTCTGAGTACTTTTCAATAATTACTTATCATTATACAATAAATCGATAGAAATTTCTATTGAAATATACTTAAAAATATACTGCAACTTTATAGAAGAATACAGTGAACTGCAACAATAGAAAACGGAAACAAAATCTAGACAAATAAGTGAGGAGTTTCAAACTAATTACAGTATTTTTTAATTAGATTACCGATTATACTTTTACTATACTCTAAAATATTAGCTCATAATAGAACAGTCTGAGATTGAGGCGACAAAGAATCCAGTCTTTATAAACAAAAAGAGGCCAATGTTCTCCATCAACCTCTTTCTTATCGTTCATTCTTTTTGCTAAGTAAGATGAATACTTTACCTATGACTTACTATCTTCAGCCTAGTTCACCCATTCACCATTACCATTTACACGATAACCATCTGGTGTTGTTGTGCTGACTGCTAAAGCTCCTGAACCATATGCATAGTACCAGTACTTGCCTACTTTAAACCAACCTGTCTTCATGACACCTGATTGATCAAGATAATACCAAGTACCATTTTCCTTATACCAGCCTGTCTTCATAGCTCCTGAGCCATCAAAGTAGAACCATCTGCTACCATCTGTTCCCCAGCCTGTAAACATCGCACCTGAACTATCAAGGAAATACCATGTTCCATCAACTTCTACAAATCCAGTCTGCATGACACCTAAATCATTCAAGTAGTACCATTTACCATCTGTTTTCACCCAGCCTGTCTTCACATCACCAGACTCATAAAAATACCATTTGCCATTAGATTGCACCCAGCCAGACTGACTAGATGTAGATGTTCTAAAATCTCTCAACGATTTTTCTACAACTGTAGCTTTACTTTTAACGGTTGAAAGGTTTGAGGCAGTCACTTCTGTATACTGAATAGCAGAGCCATATCCACCAGCCAATTCCTCTGAAGAAGCATCATCACCTAGAGTTTGAGCAATTGTAATAGCTTTGTATTGATTATTAGGATTTTTAAAAGCTGCCATCCCCATATGTGTAAATTTAGGGTTAATTAGCGACTCATAGTGACCAGATTTCCCATTGTCTGAACCACTATTTTTTTCTGCACATAATCTGCTTTTTCAGAACGCCATTGTTCAATAGCTTTTAGAAAACCGTCATGATTCCATGCCAAATTTTCTCCCATTATACTATTAGAAGTTGGAAAGGCAATCCAAAGCTCTTTGCTAGAAAGACGAGTATGATCCATGGTTATAGAGGCTTCTGTAGCTCTGGCAAAAGCTGCCTTTTCTAGGTCAGTTGACCATTTAATAGGGACATACTTATCTACCAAACCTTCATCAGCTGCTTCCTTACGAATCTTATTAATCGCGTCCAAAATAGATTGTTTATTTGGAGTTAAAAATTCTCCCTTGATTCCAACCAAAACGTTGCCACTAGAAGGTTTTAGCACCTCTGAGGTCAATACATTTTCATTTTTACCATTAATAGATTATGTTGCCACCAGTCTGTCATTCGCAAAAACATCAGTTGTCAAAACTGCTCCTGCCAAGGTCAAAGCCAAGGCGCTAGCAAATACAATTTTCTTCATCTTTTTCTCCTTTTATCCTTTAGATAGGACAGGTATTTTCAATATTAAATTATATCATATTTCCCTACTCTTTGCCCGTTTCTACCAATGTCATGAGGCAAATGCTATTTCCTCCGAAAAGTAGAATCTTCATCCTTTACTTCACAACAAGCTCATAACGTGTCTTACTAGTGAAGGTTTGACCGGCTTTAAGAATGACTTGGTCTTTGAGGTCACTGTGAATGGCATCTGGTAAAGCTTGCGCTTCAAGGGCAATCCCATTGTGCTGCACCATTGGCTGACCAGCCACAAGTACACTCTCATCCACAAAGTTTGCTGTGTAGACCACAAAGCAAGGAGCCTCTGTCTTGAAAAGCAGGAAGCGACCTGAATTTTGGTCATAAAGGAAACCAGCATTGTCATGACCTGCAGGAAGGGCAAATGGGTGATCCAAACCTGATGTCAGCTGGATTTGCTCATCTTCTTCTGCAAAGATATCCTTCAACAAGGTACCATTGTAGATGTGTTTGACCACATCACGGTTGGCTTCTGGAGTTTTGGCAGGAACACCGTCGGGAGCGATTGGATAAATGCCCCCTGTGTTTAGTTGGAAGACATGACGGTCAATCGTCTGCGTGAAATCACCAGACAAGTTAAAGTAGCTGTGATTAGTTGGATTGACCAGCGTATCCTGATCGGTCGTTACCTTGTAGCTGATTTCATAGGCACCAGTTTCTTCTAAGTGGTAACTGATCCAAATCTTGAGATTGCCAGGGAACCCTCCTGTCCCATCTGTACGCTCTGTGTAGAGGGTCAAACCATGGTCGCTCACTTCAACTAGTTCAAACAAGCTAGAATCCCAACCAGTTGAACCACTGTGATTACAGTTACTAGCATTATTAACCTCAAGGTCATAGGTCTTGCCATTTAGCTCAAATGTTGCGCCTGCAATACGACCCGCTACAGGACCTATGCTCGCTCCATGCTTAGGACTATTGCCTACATAGCTATCAAAGTCATCAAATCCCAAGATAACATTGACAAAATTTCCAGCCTTATCAGGTGTGACATAGCGCAAGATGGTCGCACCATAAGTCATAACCTCAAGTTGGTAACCACCGTCCGTCTCAAAACGATAGGCCAAGACATCCTTGCCCTCAACATTTCCAAATACACGCTCTGTGTATGCTTTCATTCTATTCTCCTTTTACTATTTCTCTCAAGCAAACAAACCATAGAAAGCGAATTGACAATCTATGGTTTATCTGATGATATACAAATCCTCTTGCAAGAATTCATAAACACTGTCTTATACTCAATGAAAATCAAAGAGCAAACTAGGAAGCTAGCCACAGGCTGCTCAAAGCATTGCTTTGAGGTTACAGATAGAACTGACGAAGTCAGCTCAAAACACTGTTTTGAGGTTGTGGATAGAACTGACAGAGTCGGTATCATATACCTACGGCAAGGCGACACTAGTATGGTTTAAAGAGATTCTCGAAGAGTCTTACTTTTGATATTCGTGGATGATAACACCTTGTACCACACGGTTTACGGTACCTGTAGGAGAAGGTGTATCTGGTTTATTTTCTACCTTGAGTGAAGTCAATAGGGCAAAGAGTTGGGCATAAACGATGTAAGGGAAGACACGGTAAATATCATTCAAGACACCGCCACAACCAAGTGCCACTTCTTTGACATTTTCAAGACCAAAGGCTTGATCACTCAAAAGCACAACCCGGCGAGCAATGTGATCACCCGCAACTTCACGAACCAAGTCCAAGTCGTACTTACGAGTGTAGTCTGTCGTTGTACCAAAGACTAAAACTACAGTATCTTCATTGATAAGAGATTTTGGACCGTGACGGAAGCCAACTGGGCTTTCATACATGGTCGCCACCTGGCCAGCTGTCAATTCCAAAATCTTGAGCTGAGCTTCATGAGCAAGACCAAAGAAAGGACCAGCGCCTAGATAGATGACACGGTTAAAGTCTAGGTCAACAAGTTCTTTAACATCTTCTACATTGTCTAGGACTTTACGAGCAAGACTAGACACAACTTCAAAACGTTCAGCTTTCACAGCAAATTCTGTAGGATCAAAGACCAAGAGAGCTGTCAACATCATAGACGTAAAACTAGAAGTCATGGCAAATCCAGCATCATTAGAAGCAGCTGGTTGCAAGAGCAAGAGATTGCGGTCATCTCCATGAGCTTGAAGAGCCAACTTACCGTCCGCTGCACAAGTAATCGTCACTTGATAAAGCTCATCCACCAAGGCCTTGGCCAAATCAACAGTCGCCACACTTTCAGGCGAGTTCCCACTACGAGCAAAAGATACAAGGACGGTTGCCACATCTTTTTTCAAGTAGGTTTCTGGATTGGCAACAATATCTGTGGTCGCAATAGCATTGAAATTCCATTTTCGTTCGTCATAGACTTCCTTAAAGTAAGGGACCAAGGTATCTCCCACATAAGCAGAAGTCCCAGCACCTGTCAAGATAACCTTGATATAATCATGTTTATCAGCAATCCCTTGTAGAAAGGCTGCAATTTCTTCACGCTTTGCTTGATAAGATTCAAAAGCTTCTTTCCATACATCAGGCTGTTGGTAGATTTCACGTGTAGTGATTTCTGCACCCAATTCAATCAAGTCTTCTTTTGTATAATGTAACATTGAGTTCCTCTTTTTCTATTAAATATGGGAATGGGAGTAAGCCCCATTCCCATGTATATTCTATATAAGACGCTCTAACGATCTTCACGTTGTCACATGAATTGAATCGAGTTCCAACTAAAATCTTTGGGAAAAAGACCGATTATCGTCGGAGCATCGCTCCATCCTCCTATCGCCTATTTTCCCTGTGATTTTCACGTTGTCACATCGTATACTCAATGAAAATCAAAGAGCAAACTAGGAAGCCAGCCGCAGGCTGCTCAAAGCACTGCTTTGAGGTTGCAGATAGAACTGACGAAGTCAGCTCAAAACACCGTTTTGAGGTTGTAGATAGAACTGACGAAGTCAGTAACATCTATACTGCAAGGCGACACTAGTATGGTTTAAAGAGATTTTCGAAGAGTATTATTCATCTTCGTCATCATCGAAGCCTGCTAACAGGTCATTAACTTTAACGATGCTTTCTGCAGCACGGTTCTTATAGTCCGCATCTGCGCCTGTAAGGCTCGCATTGATAAATTCAATCACCATTGGAAGATTCATCCCTGCATAAAGTTCGATGTCACGACCTTCCATAATCAAACGACTGACCACGTTACATGGTGTCCCACCGAGAAGATCCGCAAAGACTAGGAAATCATCCAATCCTTCAATAGCAGCTTCAAATTTTGCAGTAAATTCTTCTGGGCCATCTTCTGGAAGAAGAGCTACTGTGTAAATGTTGTCTTGTGGGCCCATGATCATTTCTGTGCTACCTTTAAGCTCCTCACAGAAGCGACCATGGCTCACCAAAATTAATGATTGCGTCATAAATTATGCGCCCATTCCAAGTACAAATTTACCAAAGGCAGAAAGAGCCAAAGCAAGTACGATAATAATACCGATAGCTTTAGTAGAGTTCATACCTTTCTTACCAAGCAACCAGAAGATAAAGGCAGTAAAGATTGCTGGAAGCAAGCGTGGGAAGATTTGGTTCAAGATGTCTTGGAAGTCAATCATCTTCTCACCGATTGCCCATTTGTAAGAAATTTCAAAGTTGATCATTGTTGCTACAAGAGCACCCATCATGAAGACACCAAGTACAGATGCAGCGTCAATCAAAGCTGTCAAGGTACTTTGCATGTTGTTGATAAGGTTAACCCCTTCTTTGTAGGCAAATTCCAACTGTTTCCAACGGAAGATATCATACGCTACTGCAACTGCAATCCAAAGGAAGATACCCCAAGGTTGACCACCGATAGCCATAGTTGCTGCGATAGATCCCATGATAGCAGGTACAAGTGAACCAAAGATTGTATCTCCAAGAGGAGCGAATGGTCCCATCAAACCTGTCTTGATACCATTAACGGCATCTTTTGAACCTACACCATCTTTTTCTTCCATGGCAAGGTCAAAACCAGCGATAATAGTATGGAAGAATGGTGAAGTATTGAAGAATTGAGTATGAACTTTCATCATTTCTTTCAATTCAGGAGTTCCATCCCCATACATTTTACGCAATTGAGGCAAGATCATGTAAAGGTAACCAGAAGCTTGCATACGTTCGTAGTTCCAACCTAATTGGAAAGTAAACAAGCTACGTTTGTTGATTTGATTAAAATCTTCTTTTGTAAGTTTGTAATTAGAATTCGTCATCTTCGATTTCCCCACTTTCTGATGGTGTAGAAGGTGCTGCTACAGCTACTTTTTGGCTATTTTTGAAGTGAAGCACTGCAAGGAAAATACCTACGATAGAAATACCAATCATAGACAAACCTTTGAAGTTGTTCACGAAACCAATTTTTTCAGCAACTTCAGCAGGAAGAGTACCTACGATACCAGCAACAGCGCCACCAAGACCTGTTACATATGAGTAAAGAACAGTCAACATAGCTGTCAAACCAAATCCCATTGCAAGGTAGTGAAGGTTACGTTTAACTGGAAGGTAACGAAGCAAGATTGCAAATCCAAGACCTGGAAGCATACGCCCTGCAAGTGTCAAACCAGCTGCAACCCATTTGTATGCTTCAACGAAGTCTACAACTGATTGTACAAAGGCACCACCAAAGGCAAGGGCAAAGAAAACTGGAAGGGCACGAGATAGAGCCCAAGGAATCGCACCAAGTAGGTAGTTGCGTTCAATACCTTTATAGTCAAAGCGTTCGATTGCAGCATCCACACGGTGAGCGAAGAAAGTAGTTGTCATACGACCAAGAACGTCGAAGTATGTCAAGAGAGTTGCTACTGGCACAGCGATTGTTGTAATCGCAAGTGCTGTATCAATTCCTTGTGAAACAGAGAAGGCTGTCGCAAGAACCGCACCAGAAGTTGCGTCAATACGAGAAGCACCACCGAAGGTACCAACCCCAAGAACGAACAATTGCAAGTTACCACCGATAAGCAAACCAGTAGTCACATCTCCCATGATTAAACCAGTAATGAAACCAGCAAATACAGGGGAACCTGCAGATGAAACGATCGTCAACTCATCACAGATTTGATAAGCTGAGTACAAAGTGAGAAGTAAAATTTGCCACCATTGTATCATAACAATGACCTCCTAAAAATTTTTTCCTATTTTAATAAGCTCAAAAAGTCTGAAATTGGATCATTTGGAACCATTTGAGCAGTTAATTTAACACCTTTTTCTGCTAGTTTGCGGAAATCTTCCACATCCTTGTCTACTACGTTAATAGAACGTGTGATAGAACGTGTTTCTGGTGTTTGAGACATATTCCCAACATTAAGGGTTTCAAGTGGTACACCTGCTTCGACCAAACCAAGGAAGCGGTCTGGTTTACGAGCCACGATAAAGAGACGTTGGCTATCATATTTTCCAGCAAGAATATTAGCTGCCGCTTTTTCAATTGGCAAAATACTCAATTTCACACCTGGTGGTGTCGCAAGTTTCAAACCACTCTTTTCAACGTCGTTGTTGACAACTTCGTCATCTACAACCATAATACGTGAAACATTTAGTTTTCCAGCCCATAGATTGGCTACTTGTCCGTGGATCAAACGTCCATCGATACGGCATCCTACAATTGTCATAAGTTTTCCCCCTTTATGTGTTTTAGTGTAGGTTTACGAGTTAAATAAATCTCTTCTTTATATTGGCCCTCTGTTTCAAAGATAATGATGCGGTTGGCACCTTCCTTGAGATAACTATGAGGGATATAAAGCGAGAGAGTTGGGCCAACGTTCCAAAAACGTCCTAGATTCTGCCCATTGACAAAGGCAACTCCCTTACCAAACTCAGACAAGTCTAGGTAAGTATCTTTTGGCGCTTCGATTGTAAAATCATAAGCGTAAAAGGCTGGTTGTCCTTCTGTCCATCCTTTTGAAAAATCAATTTTCTCAGGATTATCTAGTGGGAGTGGATAATGTTTCCAGTTTAGTAAGAAGTGCAAATCCTTACAAACCCCTGTCCGAATTCCCTTACGTTGCGTATCCGCTAAGAACTTATGCCCATAGTTGACACGCCCCATATTTTCTACCAAGATATCCAGTCTAGACAGCGCTTTCTTTTGACCTTGATAAAAAATATCTTCCCCAATCTCGGTCTGATATTGGGTTTTGACCCACTGACCATCGACATAAAGCTGAGCCCTATCTCGACCATCAATGATACGAAGTCTTTCTTCTTCTGCATCCCAGTTTGTTTCTGTTCGATAGAGTAGATAGCCATAGTTTTGTCCCAACTCCTCCATCTTTTTAGGATAGAGGCTTTCTACAGGACTAGACAAGCTATCCAGGGTTTCAAACAAGGAAACTTTTTCAACTAGTGGAATAGCATCCAACTCCATACTCTCTTTGTAGAGTGGTTCTAACTGCGGATACTCTGGGAAATGTGTCGCCATCATTTTCTTGACTGCAAGATATTTGGCAGTTGGATTTCCTTCTTCATCCAGAAGGGCATCGTAATCATAAGATGTAACTTGTGGCAGGTCCAAGATCCCTCGAGCCGAGCAACCATTCATGAAACCAAAGTTTGTACCACCGTGGAACATGTAAAGGTTGATGGAACCTTGTTCCAAAACCTCTCGAACTGCATCTGCCAATTCTTTCGGATCCCGTGTGATAATCGGCTCTTTCCAACGATTGAACCAGCCATCCCAGAACTCCATACACATGAGAGGCCATTTTTTGCCATGTTCATCAAAGAATTCCTGCATCTGTGAAAAGTTGTAAGGCGCCTTAGAACCAAAGTTCCCTGTTACAAAGAGGTCATCTTCGATTAAGGTTCCAGCTTTCAGAGTAGCTCTCCACGGACCATCTGATGTAAAGAGGGGACAGGTTACGCCACGCTCTTCCATCAACTGTCGAATGGCTCTCAGATAAGCCTTATCTTCTCCATAAGAACCATACTCATTTTCAACCTGCATCATGAGGATATTGCCACCATTGTCCAACAAATGTGGAGCCAATCGTGACAAGAGCTGGTCATAGTAGCGACCGACAGCTTCAATATAAGCAGGATCTGAGGAACGAAGCCTCATATTCTTTGTTAAGAGCCAAGCTGGCAAGCCACCGAATTCCCACTCTGCACAGATGAAAGGTGACGGACGAACAATCGCATAGAGACCCAGATCTTGTGCTGTCTGTAGAAACCGCTCCAAATCCAGAGCCCCTTCAAAGTGAAACTCGCCCTCACGAGGCTCGTGTAAATTCCAAGCCACATAAGTCTCTACCGTATTAAAACCAAGAGCCTTCAAGTTATAGAGCGAATGATACCAATCCTCTGGAGGAACCCTAAAATAATGAATGGCGCCAGATAAAATCTTAAATGATTTTCCATCGAGATAGAAATCATCTCGTATCTCAAATCGTGTCATATTCTTACTTTTTGACATTTTAAGTTTACGCTTTCATTTGTTGATATATTGAATATAACTCAATATACTACATTTGTCAATAGCTTTTCACAATTTTTTTCATTTTTCCCCAACTTTTACACAAAAAACTTATAAAGATATAGAATTTACAGACATATAGTTTCAAACAGATAACATGTATAAAAATGTATAAAATCTCCTATTTTTTATGTAAATTAACCTTATAGCCTATTATTCTAATTTTTTTATTCAAAAGACTACTATTCTTTCCAGTTTTATGGTAAAATCTTTAACGGAGAAGGAAAATCGAGGTGAAATTATGGCAATTCCAAAGTATCAATATATAAAAGATGAATTAAAGAACAAAATCATCTCTGGCCAATTCGCTAGTGGAGATAAATTTTACACTGAAGCTGAATTGATCGCTATGTATGATGTAAGTTCTATCACAGTTGTCCGCGCCTTAAACGACCTTGCCAAAGATGGCTATATTGTCCGCCAACAAGGAAAGGGTACATTCGTTTCACGCGCACGCAAACATAAACTCGTGGAGTTTTCTGATGTAGAAGTTTTTGAAACTAAAGATGATAAAGTGACCGTCCTTTCTATTGAGCGTGGAAACAAACTAAGCTACTTAGAAAAACTTGGACTACGCGGTAATCAATTCTACTACAAGATTGAACGCGTACGCGAAACAAATGGTGTCGTATACATCTATCACACATCTTATATTCCAGAACAATACATCAACGCAAATTATCCAAATCTTGAATATTATAGCTCTATCTATAACCGTTTCAAATTGGATTATCACATCCACATGAATGATGAGCATTTTGAAGAAATCAATGAAATAGCATTTCCAACTCCAGAACATGCGGCTTCAGTCCTCGGAGTCGATGAACAATTCCCTAGCGTTTTACAAACCAAGACTACTAAACTAGAGTCTACTGGTCAAGTTCTCGCATACAGCGAGACATATAAACGAGCAGATTACTACAAAATCAAATTCATTTCATGTGACCGTGATCACTAAGAAGAAAGCCTAAGCCTTGCTTGGGCTTTTTTCTATGATTATTATACCACACCAAAAAGAGAGCACTTACCTAATTCTGGAAGATTCTATAATTTGTAGAGTATTTTATAGAAATAGGACTAAAAAATTCCTGCTAAATATATATATGTTTCCTTGCAAACCAATTAAAAACCTTGAGCTTAAATTTTATATTTTTTTATACTTATTATAGTTTTTTATCATCCCCTCTTGACTCTTGTTACTATAAGAAATAAAATAAGTCTGTTGATTTATATAAACGCTATCAATAGAAAATGCAATCAGGAGGTTTTGCAATGAAACATGAAAAACAACAGCGTTTTTCTATTCGTAAATACGCTGTAGGAGCAGCTTCTGTTCTAATTGGATTTGCTTTCCAAGCACAAGCTGTTGCAGCCGATGGAGTTACTCCTACTACTACGGAAAACCAACCGACCATCCATACGGTTTCCGATTCCCCTCAACCATCCGAAAATCGGACTGAGGAAACACCTAAAGCCGAGCTTCAACCAGAAGCTCCAAAAACTGTGGAAACAGAAGCTCCATCTACTGATAAGGTAGCTAGTCTTTCAAAAACAGAGGAAAAACCACAAGAGGAAGTGAGTTCAACTCCTAGTGATAAAGAAGAAGTAGTAGTATCTCCAACTTCTGCTCCAGTTGAAAAAGAAACTGCTGATAAAAAGGCAGAGCTAAAAGAGACTGATTCTAAAGAATCAAATACAGACAAGACTGATAAACCAGAAGCTGACAAGGATAAATCAGCTAAAAAAGATGAAACGAAAGTAGTTGCTGACAAACCAGCAACAGAGGCAGGAAAGGAACGTGTTGCAACTGAAAATGAAAAATTAGCTAAACGAAAAATCGTTTCAATTGATGCTGGACGTAAATATTTCTCACCTGAGCAGCTAAAAGAAATCATCGATAAGGCCAAAGAATACGGTTATACAGACCTTCATCTCTTAGTAGGTAATGATGGTCTCCGTTTCATGCTGGATGATATGTCTATGAAAGTGGGCGATAAAACTTACTCAAGTAATGACGTCAAACGCGCCATTGAAAATGGAACAAATGCTTATTACGATGATCCAAATGGTAACCATCTCACTGAAAGTCAAATGACAGATTTGATTAATTATGCCAAAGACAAGGGTATTGGGGTGATTCCAACTGTCAATAGTCCTGGACATATGGATGCTATTCTCAATGCTATGAAAGAACTGGGTATTGAAAATCCTAACTTTGATTACTTTGGTAAAAAATCTGAACGAACTGTTGACTTAAATAATAAACAAGCTGTCGATTTCACAAAAACTCTGATTGACAAATACGCTAACTACTTCTCTAACAAGTCTGAAATTTTCAATATTGGACTAGATGAATATGCCAATGATGCGACAGATGCTAAAGGTTGGAGTGTGCTTCAAGCTGATAAATATTATCCAAATGAAGGTTACCCTGAAAAAGGATATGAAAATTTCATCTCTTACGCTAATGACCTCGCTCGTATTGTAAAATCTCACGGTCTCAAACCAATGGCCTTTAACGACGGTATCTACTACAATAGCGACACAAGCTTTGGTAGTTTTGACAAAGACATCATCGTTTCTATGTGGACTGGTGGTTGGGGGGGCTACGACGTTGCTTCTTCTAAACTACTAGCTGAAAAAGGTCACCAAATCCTTAATACCAATGATGCTTGGTACTACGTTCTTGGACGAAACGCTGATGGCCAAGGTTGGTACAATCTCGATCAGGGGCTCAATGGTATTAAAAACACACCAATCACTTCTGTACCTAAAACAGAGGGAGCTGATGTTCCAATCATCGGTGGTATGGTAGCTGCTTGGGCTGATACGCCATCTGCACGTTATTCTCCATCTCGCCTCTTCAAACTCATGCGTCATTTTGCAAATGCCAACGCTGAATACTTTGCAGCCAACTACCAACCTGCAGAAAAAGCACTAGAAACTATTCCAAAAGACTCTAAACGCTATACTGCTGAAAGTTTTGCTGCTGTCAAAGAAGCTGAAAAAGCAATCCGTTCGCTCGATAGCAATCTCAGCCGTGCTCAACAAGACACGATTGATCAAGCAATCGTAAACCTTCAAGAAGCTATTAAAAACTTGGCCTTAACCCCTGAAGCACAAAAAGAAGAGGATGCTAAACGCGAACTTGAAAAACTTAATAAGAATAAAGTCATTTCCATCGATGCAGGTCGCAAATACTTCTCTCTAGATCAACTCAAACGCATCGTAGACAAGGCGAGCGAGCTCGGCTACTCTGATGCCCACCTCCTTCTAGGAAATGATGGCCTTCGCTTCCTACTCGATGATATGACCATTACTGCAAACGGAAAAACCTATGCTAGTGATGACGTTAAAAAAGCTATTATCGAAGGAACTAAAGCTTACTACGACGATCCAAACGGTACTGCACTGACACAGGCAGAAGTGACAGAGCTTGCCAAATACGCTAAGGAAAAAGGTATCGGTCTGATTCCAGCTATCAATAGTCCAGGACATATGGACGCTATGCTGGTTGCCATGGAAAAACTTGGCATCACAAATCCTCAAGCCAACTTTGATAAGGTTTCAAAAACAACCATGGACCTTGAAAATCAAGAAGCAGTCGGATTTACTAAAGCCCTTATCGGTAAGTACATGGATTACTTTGCTGATAAATCAAAGATTTTCAACTATGGTACTGACGAATACGCTAACGATGCGACCAACGCCCAAGGTTGGTACTACCTCAAATGGTATGGACTCTATAACAAGTTCGCAGATTATTCTAACAGCCTAGCTGCTATGGCCAAGGAAAGAGGGCTCCAACCAATGGCCTTCAACGATGGTTTCTATTATGAAGACAAGGACGATGCTGAATTTGATAAGGATGTTTTGATTTCTTACTGGTCTAAAGGCTGGTGGGGTTACAACCTTGCTTCACCTCAATATCTAGCAAGTAAAGGTTATAAATTCTTGAATACCAACGGTGACTGGTACTATGTTTTAGGAAATCACAAATCAGACGAAGCTTATCCACTATCAAAAGCTGTTGAAAATTCTGGTAAAGTTCCATTCAATCAACTTGCTTCTACCAAATATCCTGAAGTAGACCTTCCAACAGTCGGCAGTATGCTTGCTATCTGGGCAGACAAACCAAGCGCTGAGTACAAGGAAGAGGAAATCTTTGAACTCATGACTGCCTTTGCAGACCACAACAAAGACTACTTCCGAGCTAATTATAATGCTCTCCGCGAAGAATTGGCTAAGATTCCTACAAACTTAGACGGATACAGCGCAGAAAGCCTAGCTGCACTCAAGGCAGCAAAAGATGGACTCAACCTTAACCTCAACCGTAGCAAACAAGCTGAACTAGATGCACTAGTAGGTAAGCTCAAGACTGCTCTTCAAGGCCTCAAACCAGCTGCAACTCATTCAGGAAGCCTAGATGAAAATGAACTAGCTGCTAACGTTGAAACCAAACCTGAACTTCTTGTGAAGACAGAAAGCATTCCATTTAAGGTCATTCGAAAAGAAAATCTGAATCTCCCAGCAGGCCAAGAAAAAGTTGTCAAAGCTGGAGTTCTAGGTGAACGCACTTCTTACGTATCTGTTCTTACTGAAAATGGAAAGGCTAGTGAAACCGTTCTTGATAGTCAAGTAACTAAAGAAGCTGTGAACCAAGTTGTCGAAGTTGGTGCTCCTATAACCCATAAGGGTGACGAAAATGGTCTTGCACCAACTACTGAGGCAAAACCTAGACTAGAGATCCAAGAGGAAGCAATTCCATTCACCACTATCACTCGTGAAACTGATCAATTACCTAAAGGACAATCTCGTTTCGTAACAGAAGGTATAAACGGTCGTATAAGTCACTTCTATTCTATAACTACGGCTCCAGACGGAACTGAAGTTAGAACATTGGTTACCAGTATCGTAGCACAGGAAGCTGTTGCACAAGTAGTCGAGGTAGGAACTCTGGTAACACATGTAGGTGATGAAAACGGACAAGCCGCTATTGCTGAAGAAAAACCAAAACTAGAAATTCCACACCAACCAGCTCCAACAACTGTTCCTGCTGAGAAAAACAAAGCTCTTCCTCAAGGTCCAGCCCCTGTGACAACAGAGAAAAAACTTCCTGAAACAGGAAATCACGATTCTTCAGGACTAGTAGTCGCAGGACTCATAACCACACTAGCAGCCTACGGGCTCACTAAAAGAAAAGAAGACTAAGTCTTTTCGATACAAAAATAAACAGCGAGATTGAAGCTCGCTGTTTATTTTTTAATTAATCACCAAGTCCAAGACGTTCAAAGATATCATCCACTCGTTTAGTGTAATAAAGAGGGTTGAAGATCTCATCAATTTCCTCTTGTGTAAGACGTGATGTTACTTCTGGATCTACTTCTAGAAGTGGTTTAAAGTCTACTTGATTGTCCCAAGAGTAGGCTGTTTTTGGTTGCACTAGGTCATAGGCTTGCTCACGAGTCATGCCTTTTTCAATCAAGGTCAACATAGCACGTTGGCTAAAGATCAGACCAAAAGTAGAATTCATGTTGCGGATCATGTTTTCTGGGAAGACCGTCAAGTTCTTGACGATATTTCCAAAACGGTTAAGCATGTAGTCGATCAAAATGGTCGTATCTGGTGTAATGATACGCTCAGCTGATGAGTGAGAGATATCACGTTCGTGCCAGAGAGCTACGTTTTCATAAGCCGTAATCATGTGACCACGGATAACACGCGCCAGACCTGTCATGTTCTCAGAACCGATAGGGTTACGTTTGTGAGGCATTGCTGAAGACCCTTTTTGCCCTTTAGCAAAGAATTCTTCTACTTCGCGTTGTTCGGATTTTTGAAGACCACGGATCTCCGTTGCCATACGCTCTATAGAAGTCGCGATGCTAGCAAGAACTGCAAAGTACTCAGCATGAAGGTCACGAGGAAGGACCTGTGTTGAGATTTCTTGGGCACGGATATCCAATTTGTCGCAGACATATTGCTCTACGAATGGTGGAATGTTGGCAAAGTTCCCAACCGCACCAGAAATCTTACCAGCTTCTACACCAGCAGCCGCATGCTCGAAACGCTCGATATTGCGCTTCATTTCACTGTACCAAGTCGCCAATTTCAGACCAAAAGTTGTCGGCTCAGCGTGCACACCGTGGGTACGACCCATCATGATGGTGAACTTGTGCTCTTTCGCCTTGTCAGCGATGATGTTGGTGAAGTTTTCAAGGTCACGACGGATGATGTCGTTGGCCTGCTTGTAGAGGTAACCGTAGGCCGTATCCACCACATCAGTAGAAGTCAATCCATAGTGGACCCACTTGCGTTCTTCGCCAAGCGTTTCAGAAACCGCACGCGTGAAAGCCACCACATCGTGGCGAGTCTCCTGCTCAATCTCCAAAATACGGTCGATGTCAAAGTCCGCTTTCTCACGAATCAAAGCCACATCTTCCTTAGGGATTTCCCCCAACTCAGCCCATGCCTCGTCAGCGAGGATTTCCACCTCAAGCCAAGCACGGTATTTATTTTCTTCACTCCAAATGTTCGCCATCTCAGGGCGAGAGTAACGGTTGATCATGTTGTTTCTCCCTCATCTAAAATAATGTTTTTGTAAGGATTTTTTTGAAAAATATCCTTTAAAATCTCAACATTCTTATTACCTTTGAGCAGTCGTTTTGTTATAAATAAGTCATCATTATCATCTAAGAATAAGTCACTTTCTTGATAACTATCATCAAACCACAAAATATTGTTCTTGTATTTTTCTTCAAAAAATGCATCAATCTCCGTCCCATGGTCTATTATAAATCTTTTTATTTCTGATGGAGTTTTCAACTTTTTAAAATTTTCATGTGAGAAACAAAATCGGTTTAATATCTTTCTAATTGCTTCTCCTCTAAAGCCAACATTCTGATTCTTGATATTGATCACATTATCTTTAATATAGTTTTTAGATAGAGCGACAATATTATTATTTTCAATAGAATTCGAAATATCAGAAATATTTTCATGTGAGTTTTTCTTAAGAATTACCTTTTTATCATAAAAAACTGTACTTACCACTTTATCAACTTTATTTGATGATATGTAAAAAATATTAGTATAGGATATAGTTAAGTGAACTTTACCTGATTTTACATACCAATTTGCCAACATTTTACGAAATTTCATTACATATTCAAAGTGAGAATAAGGACTTACAGAATAAAAATCAGGCATTGGTATCGAATTTTCACAAATTAAGTCTAATTCCTGTAGATATTTAGGTAAATTTAATCTATCATACTCATTTTCTATTTGTGTTACGATACTTTCTGGTAAATTAATAAATCTTCTGTCAAGTGGAATATCAACACCTTGTGTTTTCTCTAATATAATTAAAGGTAAATTTCTAATTTTTACTAGTGACTTCAGAGATTTTTTCGAATGAATCCAATAACTGTCATCATAGTAATCATTGTAGATAACTTTCACAAGCATATCCCCATATAAAATATGATTCGCTAAAGAATTTAAATCATTCTCTTTCAAATTATCTATATTCTTAGAATACATAAAAATTTTGTACGGTTTTTCCGAAATACAAATAAAATCATCTAAATTTATTTTTTTGAAGCAATGGGAAAAGTTAGTTTTATTCGTAGTGACATCAAAACTTATATCTCCTCCTCGAGTAACATCGAATAAACCAAAATATTCCAAAAATTCTGATGTATCTTTTCCTTTTTTTAGTGCATCTCCATATTCTTTTTTCAATTCCAACCGAACAAATGTATATGAATCATCTTCATAATATCGTGTGGTATTCTCAAGCTGAACTTCTTTACTTGATTTAGTAGAATCTGTATACATCCTAAATGAAATCGGACTGTCTCCACTCTTCTTAGTCTGCACAAAGATTGAATCAGAAATTAGAAACATTGACAATGCACCTATTCCAAAATGTCCCACTAAATCATCTACATTACTTACTTCTCTTTTTCCAGATTTTCCAATGGTCAAATAATAATTCTTTATATCAGCTATAGACATACCTATACCGTTGTCTAGAATCGATAAAAATATTTTTCCATCTTCTTCCTCTACAGAGATTTTTATATTATAGTCCCTCTTAACTATTTTACATGCATCCATAGCATTTTGAAGCAACTCTCTCATAACCACTTCCGGATAATCCTGACCCTCATAAAGTGGAATGATAAAATGGTTGACAACATCATTCTTTGAAACTGCAAATTCTAAATCAGAAGACTGTAATGAGATATCCCTCAATACTTCATACAATTGTTGATAATTGTTTCTTAAGTAAAAAATATTCACATTAATGAGCAATCCATTTAGAAGAGCTAACTCTTCTTTCTCCAAAAAGTACTCTGGCTTATCATCGGAAGAATATGAAATAATATATACTCGTTCTTGAAATTGTTTTAAGTCTTTTTGACTTAACGTTGCAGTCAAAGTCGTAAGTATGTCCTTAATATTTCTATCACTCAAACTATAGCCTAAAAATATTATAGGAGATTCTACAAACATCGTTAACAACTTGGAATATATATACTTACTTTTTTCAAAAAATTGGTCGTAATCAGATTTTGTAATAATCATAGATGACGGTTTGTCTATAGAACCATGAATCTTATAAAGTTTTTTATTTTTTGTCTCGGAAGAGAACAAATCATCATTGTGAATATAAATCTCCTCATTTTTAATGTTGAAAATACTCTTCTCCAGCAAGGAATCATAGTTTGTTGTGATTAATTTTTGGTAATCAATACCACCAAGTGTTGAAATTTCTTTCTCATATTCAGAATTGTCAACCGTATATTTCTTCAATATTTGAGCAATCAACTCTCTGAAAGGGATTCTTATATCATCGCTTTCTAATAATGATTCTTTTTTTAACATTGTAAAACAAATTGCTTCTAGTCTTTCCGCAATTTCTTCATAATTATCACTGGTCCATCTCTCCAATAAACTTTTATCTATTTCTAGTTCTTCAGAGATTTTTTCTAGTAACCCCCACCAAGTAGGAGATTTCAAATATCTCTGAGATAAACCTGAACCAACAAATAAAACTGGTTTTTGATTTAGTTTAGATAGTTTATTAAACCCATAGTCAATATTCTTCAAATCATTGAAATCAACTTTATTACTCATTCTTTCCTTCCCCAAACTCCTCAACCTCATCTGGTACATCACTAAACAAAGTCACATGTCCCATCTTGCGGTTGTGCTTCGCTTCTATTTTACCATACATGTGGAGGTGAGCGCTTGGATTTTCTGTGACATATTTTTCAGCAGCCTCGACATGCTGGCCGAGGACATTAAGCATAACAGCAGGCGCATGCAGTTGGATGGTTGGTAATGGTGCTCCCAGAACGCCCAGAATATGGGTATCAAACTGCGAGAAATCGCAGGCTTCAATTGAATAATGCCCCGAGTTGTGTGGTCGTGGAGCAATCTCGTTGACAATGATGTCGTCAGCTGTCGCAAACATTTCCACGCAGAGAGTTCCAGACAAGTTGAGTTGTTCTGCTATTCGCACTGCCATGGCTTTGGCTTTTTCGGCCAGACTATCTGAAATGCTGGCTGGAACGATTGTCTTAGACAGGATGTTGTTGCGATGGATATTTTCCTGAACTGGGAAAACTGTCACATCCTTGCCATTTCCTGACACGATGACAGAAATTTCAAGGTCAAAGTTGACAAATTCTTCCAAAACGCAGGCTGCTGAATCTGCTAGCACATAGGCTTCTTCCAAGTCTGATTCCGAGCGAATGACCTTTTGTCCATGCCCATCGTAGCCACCTGTCGCGGTCTTGAGGACATAGTTTTTGGACAAGTCGATATCTGCCAAATCTTGGCTAGAGGTCACAACCTTGTAGGGTGCCACGGTAACTTGTGCCTTGTTTGAGAGGAAGTCCTTTTCAAAAATGCGATTTTGGGAAATACGGAGCAGGTCGGTTCCTTGAGGAAGCTGATCTTCTTTGATAACAACATCCAAACCGTCAGCGTCGACATTTTCAAACTCATAGGTAAGGACATCGCAACGCTCAGCCAACTGACGCAGGGCATCCACATCATTATAAGGCGCCACGATAATTTCTGCAACGCGAGAGGCCGGGCAATCCACCGCAGGATCCAGCGCGATAACCTTATGGCCCATGTAGATAGCAGAAATAGCCATCATTTGACCCAGCTGGCCACCACCAATAATTCCGATTGTTTTAGATGAGCTCATTCGTCGACTCCTCTGCGATTTTTCCTTGTTCTTCTGCGAAATCTGCCAAAGCTGTCGCGATAGCCTGATCCTCTACTGAAAGAAGACGTAGAGCAAAGAGAGCCGCATTTGTCGCACCCGCTTCACCGATAGCCATTGTCGCAACAGGCACACCACCCGGCATCTGTACGATAGAGTAGAGCGAGTCCACGCCACTTAGGGCACGAGATTTGACGGGCACACCAATGACTGGAAGGGTTGTTTTAGCAGCAACCATACCTGGCAAATGGGCTGCGCCACCAGCACCCGCGATAATGACCTTGATACCACGACTACGAGCCTCCTCCGCATGTCTGAACATGAGGTCTGGTGTGCGGTGGGCAGAAACAACTTTCTTTTCGTAGGCTACACCGAAGTGGGCTAGGACTTCTGCGGTTTTTTGCATGGTTGCCCAGTCGGATTTTGAGCCCATGATGATGGAAATAATTGGTTTAGTCATAATTTTTCCTTTTTTCTTCTTTTTTGATAATGGTCTTAGGTGGTAGGGACGGCAGCAGCCACCAAAGGTGTCTCATGCCTAAATTGGAAGCCCAAGGTCTTCCAATTTCCCTGAACGATTGGATTATCATCCAATCGTTCTTTCACAACGGCGGTGATTGTTCTATATTAGCTCGCTAACGCTCGCAAGTTATGCGCCCATTAACATATTTTGCGAATTTTTTCTTTATCGAATAGCCTTGCTTCCGATATCTGTTCGGTAAAAGAGGCCTTCTATTTTTTGGTGGTTGAGTTCTTGGTAGATAGTGTTTTGGGCTTCTTTGACAGTATCTGCTGTGGTGACTAGCATATAGACACGGCCACCATTTGACAACAGTGCTCTGCTATTTTCAGCGAATTTGGCACCAGCATAGTAAGTGATGATGTCGCCTTCTGTCTTGGCTGGCAACTCAACACCTTTTTCATAGTCTAGCGGATAACCGTTGGATGCGACAACCACACCCAGAGTCACACTCTTGTCCGTCCACGTGATGTTTGGCTCCTTGCCATCCAGAATATCTGTGATATTTTGGACAAAATCAGAGGTTAATCGAGGTAGAATAATCTGAGTTTCAGGATCTCCAAAGCGAGCATTAAACTCGATAACCTTAGGTCCATCAGCTGTCAAGATAAGCCCTGCGTAAAGCACTCCCAGATAAGGGCGACCTTCTTTAATCATCCCTTCGAGGACTGGCTTGACAATAGTCTCCACCGCTGTATCAACTACACTCTGTGGCAAGTGAGGAACTGGCGCATAGGCACCCATCCCCCCCGTGTTAGGCCCCTTATCGCCATCATAAGCACGTTTGTGGTCTTGCGCTGTCGGCATGATATAGAACTTGTCGCCATTGACAAAGGCAAAGAGTGAAAATTCCTCTCCTTCAAGGAATTCCTCAATAACTACACGTGCACCTGAATCACCGAATTTATTGTCCAAAAGCATCTCATGAGCGGCTTCGACCGCTTGCTCAACCGTCTCCGCAACGACGACACCCTTCCCAAGGGCCAAACCATCTGCCTTGACCACGATAGGCGCACCCTGCTTTTCGATATAGGCCTTGGCTTCCTCAAAGTCTGAGAATGTGCCATAGGTTGCTGTCGGAACGCCGTATTTGACCATGATTTCCTTGGCAAAATCCTTGGACCACTCCAGCTCCGCTGCCAATCTTGTCGGACCAAAGGCTTTGAGACCAGCTGCATGGAAATCATCCACGATACCAGCCGCAAGAGCATCATCTGGCCCAATGAAGGTCCAAGCGATATCGTTGACCTTTACAAAGTCAATCAATTTAGAATGTTCGGAAATAAAGATATCCACCAATTCCAGACCATCCAGAGTCATACCATCATTCCCAGGAGCTACAAAGACTTTTTCAACGTCTTTTGACTCAAGCAACTTCTTAGCAATCGCATGTTCACGACCACCCGAACCGACAACAAGCAGTTTCATTTTTCAACCTCTTTTGCGAATTATTTAATAATATTATACCACAAACGTTCGTTTTATTCTTGTTTCAATTAGTGTTTTAAACTAAAAAAGGAAAGAAACTGTTTTCTTCCCTTCATGTTCTTAATGTCTAAAATGTCTCACGCCTGTGAAGACCATAGTCAAGCCATATTTGTCTGCTGCTTCGATAGATTCTTGGTCACGGACGGACCCACCTGGCTGGATGATAGCCTTAATACCTGCTTTGGCGATTTCTTCTACATTATCCGCAAATGGGAAGAAGGCATCCGAAGCAAGCACAGCGCCGTCAAGACGGTCTTTAGCTTGGTCAATAGCGATGCGAACAGAAGCCACACGGTTAGTTTGACCTGGTCCAACACCCAGCGTCATATGATCATTGGTCACGATGATACCGTTTGATTTGACGTACTTGATAGCTTTCCAAGCGAACTCAAGAGCAGTCGCTTCTGTCTCAGTTGGCTGGCGTTTGGTCACCACTTGCCAATCGGCTGGGCTTTCCTTGACCACATCTTGGTTTTGCACCAGAAGTCCACCAACTACACCTGTGTATTCTGCTTCCACTTCGCTAACCTCTTGAGCATCAAATGGCAAGGCAAGGATGCGCAAGTTTTTCTTTTTGTTGGTCAAAATGGCTAGCGCTTCATCCGTATAGCTTGGTGCGATGATGATTTCAAGGAAAACACCATGCATCTTTTCAGCTGTCGCAGCATCCACCTCACGGTTGAGAACGACAATTCCACCAAAGATAGACACTGGGTCAGACTCATAAGCGTAGTCCCAAGCAGTCTCAATGTCATCAGCCTGACCAATACCGCATGGATTCATGTGTTTGAGAGCCACAACGGTTGGACGGTCTTTGAAGTCACGGATGATACGGATAGACGCATCAGCGTCACGGATATTATTGAATGACAATTCCTTACCGTTAAGCTGTTTGGCTGATGCAATGGAGTAATCAGTCGGCAAAGCTTTCTGGTAGAAGTCCGCATCCTGCTGGGGATTTTCCCCATAACGCATAGCTTGTTTGAGGTCATAGGTCAAGGTCAACTTTTCAGGTTTGCTTTCACCCACTTGAACTGTGAAGTACTCTGCAATCAAAGCATCATAAGCCGCTGTATGACGGAAAACCTTGGCTGCCAAACGTTGTCGAGTTTCGTAAGTAGTTTCACCATTTGCTGACAATTCGTCAAGAACAACAGTATAGTCAGCAGGGTCTACCACAACCGTCACGCTGGCATGATTTTTAGCTGCTGAACGAAGCATAGATGGCCCGCCGATATCGATGTTTTCAACTGCATCAGCATAAGTCACGTCTGGTTTGAGAATCGTTTCCTTAAATGGGTAAAGGTTTACCACAACAAGATCAATGAGCTCAATCTGGTTCTCCTTAGCTGCTTCCAAGTGGCTATCCAAATCACGACGAGCGAGAAGACCCCCGTGGATATTTGGATGAAGGGTCTTGACACGACCGTCCATCATCTCTGGAAAACCAGTCACATCATCAATCGCAATGGTCTTCACCCCAGCATTATCAAGGGCAACCTTGGTCCCACCCGTCGAGATAATCTCCCAACCAAGTTTTTTAAGTTCTTGGGCAAATTCAACAATACCCGCTTTGTCTGAGACGCTGATTAAGGCGCGTTTAGTCATTATATTCTCCTTTTTAATCATTAGTTAAACACCAATTAAATGCAGTAACAGTAAAACAAAATAAGCAAAACCAAGGCTAAGCATACCTAAGATATTGACCCATTTTCTAGTCTGTGATTTGAACACTCTTATAAACATTTGATAAATCAGTAAGCCTACACAAACACCTAGCGTATTTAAAGCCAAATCCGTTATATCTGTTATACCTATTGCTAAAATATACTGTAAGCACTCAAACAATAGACTAATCAAGAAACCTGTCCCGACTATTTTTAAACTAGATGAATTAGTTTTTATCAGAGGGAAACAAACACCTAATGGAATAAAGGAAATCAGATTAAATAACATTTCAGCAAAAACAATTTTTCCATCTACTATTAGTGGTTCTGAAAATGGAATCCAATTGATGTACCTTGGAGCTAAGAAAAATGCTATAAATTCAGGATTAGTTTCAAACTTAAATAAGATTCCCCAAGTTAATAACATCAGATAGATATAAAATACATATCGAGTTGTTTTTTTAGATTCTAACATTACAAATACCTCCGTTTGAAGCCGTCTTCAACAAGCACTGACTCCAATTTAAAATCAAAGATATCATATGAATTATCAATGGCAATGGTTTCCACCCCAGCATTATCAAGGGCAACCTTAGTTCCACCTGTCGAGATAATCTCCCAACCAAGTTTTTTTGAGTTCTTGGGCAAATTCAACAATGCCCGCTTTGTCTGAGACGCTGATTAGGGCTTTTTTCGTCATTCTATTCCTCTTTCTTTAGGTCCAAACGCATAGCGACTTCGTTATTTTCTTCTATAAATCCTGTTTCCTGAAAACCAAGACTAGTCAGCAGGTGCTTCATTTTTTCATTTCCAACCACATAATCTGCAATAATATGATTGCAAGCGATATCCATCTGAGCCTTTTTGATCAGAACTTCCAAGGCTTTTCGACCATGACCTCTTCCTTGGTACTGCTGACCAATCATTATCCGCCAGATAAAGTATTCCTCTTCATCCTTATCTATTTCCAACAGGAGAAAACCAACTACAAGCTCATTCCAATAAATTGCCATTGGAAACACATCCCCATTCTCTCGGTAGAGCCATGCGTCAGCTAAAGAGCGTACATTTGGAGACACGAAACGTGCTCGTTCATCAGCTTCAGATATTTTCAAATCCAGCACTGCCTGAAAACTGCTCTCATCTACTAATTTTATCTCAATCATTTTTTCTCCTAGCAATATTGCAAAATCAAAACTTGATTTACTTCTTATCTTCTACCCACCCCTAAACTCTCCAACACTTGAGGATAGAGCTGATACTCGGTGGCATGAATACGTTCTTCAAAGCTGGCTATGGTATCATCAGCCAGCCGTGGCACACGGACTTGTTTGATAATCTTTCCTGTATCCACACCTGAGTCCACCCAGTGAATGGTCACGCCACTCTCAGCAACACCAGCATTCCAAGCATCTTCAATCCCATGAGCTCCTGGAAATTCTGGCAGGTAGGCTGGATGAATGTTGATAATTCGGCCCTCATAAGCTGCTAATAAAGTTGGCCCAACGATTTTCATGTAGCCTGCTAGACAAACCAAGTCAATCTGGTGTTCTTCCAAGAGTTCGACAAGGGCCGCTTCGTAGTCTGCCTTGCTCTCAAACTCCTTGAGTTCAAAAGCATAGGACAGAACGCCGAGCTTGTCTGCACGTTCGAGCACATAGGCGTCACGATGGTCTGAAAAGACAAACTCTACTGGAAATTGTTCGGCTATCATCTGAAAATTTGAGCCATTACCCGAGGCAAAAACCGCTATTTTTTTCATTTGATGATGACACTTTCGTTTTCTTTCTTGACGATACGACCAATTTCATAGACTGGTTCATCCAACAATTCCTTGACACGACTTACATTTTCAGGGCTAACTGCTAGCATAAGTCCCACACCCATATTGAAGATTTCAAACATTTCTTCGTGTTTGATTTTACCATATTTTTCAAGAGCTTTGAAGATTGGCAAGACTGGAACTTTGTCTTCTTCAATCTCAGCAGCCAAGTCAGCTACAAACATACGAGGGACATTTTCGATAAAGCCGCCACCTGTAATGTGGGCAATGCCATTGACCAACTCTTCCTTGATAAGTGGTAAGACAGCCTTGACATAGATACGAGTTGGCTCAAGAAGGACTTCCTTGAGTTGCTTACCTTCCAATTCTGGTAGGACTTCCTCACCTGTGTAATCCGCAAAGACACGACGGACGAGAGAGTACCCATTGGAATGAATCCCACTTGAAGCAAGTCCGAGAAGAATATCTCCTTCTGCCACCTTTGAACCGTCAATGATTTGAGATTTTTCAGCCACACCGACCGCAAAACCAGCCAAGTCATAGTCATCTTCGCCGTACATGCCAGGCATTTCAGCCGTTTCTCCACCAATGAGGGCAGCGCCTGCCTGCACACAACCTTCTGCCACACCAGCGACAACTTGTTCTAGCTTAGCTGGTTCATTCTTCCCTGTCGCTACGTAGTCAAGGAAATAGAGGGGTTCCGCACCCGCAGCGATGATATCATTGACACACATGGCTACACAGTCCTGACCGATAGTATCGTGCTTGTCGTATTTGATAGCCAACATGAGCTTGGTTCCGACACCGTCAGTCCCTGAAATCAAGACGGGTTCTTTAACCCCAGTCTTTGAAAGGTCAAACATACCACCAAAGCCACCAAGAGCTCCCATGACACCTGCACGCTCC
Source organism: bacterium (assembly GCA_905221115.1). Classification (GTDB taxonomy): domain Bacteria; phylum Bacillota; class Bacilli; order Lactobacillales; family Streptococcaceae; genus Streptococcus. The sequence goes on along the minus strand of CAJNBX010000016.1, from coordinate 17,281 downwards.
GTACGAGCCACGTGCTTTTTAATCCGTTCAACAACTTCATAACCCGCTTCAACATCCACACCAGATTGAGCATAAGCATTTTTATTTGTCATTTTTATGTTCCTTTTCTTTGAGAAAGATTGCGACGTATTTTTAGATAAACAATTATTTTATCTAAAAATACTAGTCAGGGCTTTGGCCCCATAAGGCAAAGCGTCTACTGACAAATGCTTTAGCTTTTAGTCAGTAGTGAGACGTGGAGCATAAGCATTCTTATTTGTCATTTTGTCTCCTCTTCCTTTCCTTTAATGGAAAATCTTTATCCGTCTATTTGTAAAAACTAGTCTTTTCTTCCAAACTTCGACGATAGTCTTCCTCATAGTCGTAGAGAGGTGTTGGGTAGTCACCGTCAAAATAAGCGACACATAGACCACCATTTGGCGCATCCGTTTCAATACCAATTGAATCAATCAACCCCTCAACAGAAAGATAGGTCAGACTGTCCGCACCAATGATTTGGCGAGTTTCTTCAACCGTATGATTGGCCGCAATTAGCTCCTGACGGGTCTGGATATCAATTCCATAGAAGCATGGATAAGCTAGCGCTGGACTACCAATGGCAACGTGAACCTCAGTTGCACCCGCTTCTTTCAAGAGCTGAACGATACGACGAGAGGTCGTCCCACGTACAATAGAATCATCAATCATAACCACACGCTTGCCTTTTACAACACCAGAAACAGCAGATAGTTTCATCCGCACCCCTTGCTCCCGCAATTCTTGAGTCGGTTGGATAAAGGTACGTTGGGTGTATTGGTTCTTGATAAGTCCCATTTCATTTGGTAGCCCGGACTCTTCCGCAAATCCCATCGCTGCGCTGAGGGAAGAATTGGGCACACCGACCACGATATCCGCTTCATGCTTGAATTCACGCGCCAATTGGGCACCCATACGTTTACGTGCCGTATGGACATTGACACCGTGGATATTAGAATCAGGGCGAGCAAAATAGATATACTCCATAGAACAGATTGCTAACTGAGTATCATCTGTATAGCTATCATACTGGATGCCCTTGTCATCAATGATCACAATCTCACCTGGCTTCAAATCACGAATCCATTCAGCACCAATAACCTCAAAAGCACAGGTTTCAGAGGAAACAACCACTGCTCCGTTGGCCATTTTCCCGATAGAAAGCGGACGGAAACCATTTGGGTCAAGAGCAGCAATTAACTTATCCTCAAATAGCAAGATATAGGCAAAACCACCTTTAACTAGGCTGAGCGCCTCCTTGATTTTGCCCATCAGACTAGGATTGTGACTGCGACGAATGAGGTGAGCCAAGATTTCAGAGTCCGAAGTCGCGCTGAAAATCGCGCCTCTTTGTTCCAGTTCTTTCTTGAGAGAGGCAGCATTGGTCAAGTTTCCATTATGAGCCAAGCCAAACTGCATATCGTGAAAACGGAAGAGGAAGGGCTGGATATTATCTACAGAAGCTTCGCCAGCAGTCGCGTAACGCACATGCCCAATCGCACCAGTTCCCGTCAATTTATCCAAATTAGCAGGATTTCTGAAGACTTCTGATAAAAGACCCATATCGCGATGCCGCTTCAATTGTCCCTGGTCATTGGAGAGGATTCCTGCCCCCTCCTGACCACGGTGCTGAAGACTGTGGAGACCAAAATAGGTCAACTTAGCAGCATCTGGATGCCCCCAGATACCGAAAACACCACATTCTTCATTAAGAGATTTTACTTCGTATGTCATTTTATATACCTAATTTTTATTTGTGTAGCACCAAGAGTTAAATCTACATGACTTTTACATTACTGATACTATCTATTAGAAAATCTGTAAGTCTTATTTTCCAGTGAAATATTTAACCGCTGACGCGAACAGATGCTGGTCTTTATTGCCTGGGATATTTTGGAAAAGACCTTCCTCATAACGTTCTGAGTGGCCCATCTTACCGATGATTTGACCATTCTTGCTGGTAATTCCTTCGATGGCATGGACAGAACCATTCGGATTGTACTTAGAGTCCATACTTGGTTTGCCGTCAAAGTCAACGTATTGGCTAAAGATTTGACCATTGTCACGGAGTTCAGCGAATTCCTCAGCCGTCACGACAAACTTCCCTTCACCGTGTGAAACAGGAATAGCGTGAATATCGCCCACTTGCACCGCAGCTAACCATGGTGAGTTGATGTTGGCAATGCGAGTTTCCACCATCTTGGCCACGTGTTGGTTGGCATCATTGTAGAAGAGGGTTGGACTAGTACTGCTAGCATCTTCAAAGTTTCCGTATGGAAGAAGACCTGATTTGACCAAGGCCTGGAACCCATTACAGATACCGATAATCAAGCCACCACGAGCGATAAAGCTATCAATAGAGGCTCGCACTTTTTCATTAAGCAGAATATTGACAATAAACTTAGCTGAACCATTTGGCTCGTCCGCAGCTGAGAAACCACCTGCAAAGAAGAGGATGTTAGCCTTGCCGATATTGTCAACCATGGTTTCAACCGACTTGACAATGGCTTCTTCATTCAAGGTCACGAATGGCACCAAGTTGACCTCTGCACCTTCTTTTTCGAAGGCCTTGGCTGAGTCATATTCTGAGTTGGTTCCCGGGAATACTGGGATATAGACCACCGGTTTTTCAACTTTTTCTTTGGATTTAATCACAACATCTGATGCCACAGCTGGTACTTCAGCTAGTTCTTTGGCTTGGGCAAATTCTGTTGGGTAAACTTCTTCCAGTTTTCCTTGGAAGGCACTGTCAAGTTTCTGTCCATCTAGCTTCACACCATTGACAGTTAGTGTAAAGTCTGCTTTTGTTTGTCCAATCTTCTCTACTCCAGTAATTTCTTCAGGAGAAGTAAAGACAAATCCGCCCAATTGTGCTGTCAAAGCTGTTTCAAGTTCAGGCAAGATCACCTCTGCACCGATATGATTTCCAAAAGTAGCAAGTGCCAAACTTTCAACCACACCACCATATTTGACAGCTGATGCAGATGTCACTTTGTGAGCCTTTTGAAGGGCTTCAAACTGAACAAAGTTAGACTTAATCAAGTCAAAATCGATCTCTGTAACAAGGGCTTGACCTGGGATGTAGTAGATGTTTTCCCCAACAGCTTTAAATTCTGGAGAGAGCACATTACGGCTATCCGCTGTCGTCACCCCAAAAGCGACCAAGGTTGGCGGTACTGTCAATTCTTCAAAAGTACCAGACATAGAGTCCTTACCACCGATAGATGGCAAACCAAGTTGGATTTGTGCTTCGATTGAACCTAGAAGAGCTGCTACTGGCTGACCAAAACGCTCAGCTTGTTTGTCCATGCGCTCAAAGTACTCTTGGTAAGAGAAGCGAGCCTTAGACCAGTTGGCACCAGTAGCCACCAAACGAGCAGTTGCTTCAATAACCGCATAAGCAGCACCGTGGTATGGAGACCATTCTGCTAGATAAGGGTTGAATCCTTGAGCCATGACTGACGCAGTATGAGTCACGCCGTGTTGAACTGGCAACTTCTGCACAGAAGCCTCAGTTGGTGTGAGTTGATAACGACCACCAAGTGGGTGATTAACCGTTGAACGTCCAACAGAGCAGTCAAAGATAGTCTGTAATCCTTTTTGACTGGCATGGTTGAGGTCAGATAGAACCGTAAGGGTATCTGCTTCAAGTGTGTCAGCAGATGTTTGACGTTCTTCTGGGAGCTTGACATCCTTGTCCACAACCTTAGCATCGACGACCACACGCACACCATTGGTGTCAAGGAAACGACGTTCCAAATCGACAATTGTTTCACCATTCCAGTGCATGACTAGATTTGGTTTTTCAGTCACTGTCGCCACCACAACAGCATCAATATTCTCTTTGTTACATTCAGCAACGAAGGCATCCACATCTTCAGGACGCACCACAACCGCCATCCGTTCTTGTGATTCAGAGATGGCAATTTCGGTACCATTCAAGCCCTGATATTTAAGAGGCACCTTGTCTAGATCAATTTCAAGACCGTCTGCTAATTCACCAATAGCTACACAGACACCACCAGCACCAAAGTCGTTGGATTTCTTGATGAGACGAGTGACATCACCATTACGGAAGAGGCGCTGAATCTTACGTTCTTCGATGGCATTCCCTTTTTGAACTTCAGCTCCAGCAGTTTCCACGGACTCAACTGTTTGAACCTTAGAAGAACCTGTCGCACCACCGACACCATCACGTCCAGTCTTACCTCCAAGGAGGATAATGACATCACCCGCTTCCGGTTTTTCACGGACAACATTGCCCTTAGGAGCCGCACCGACAACAGCACCAAGCTCCATGCGTTTAGCTACAAAGCCTGGGTGGAAGTACTCACGAACGTAGGTTGTTGCAAGCCCAATCTGGTTTCCGTAAGAAGAATAACCATGAGCAGCTGTCTTAGAAATGACTTGTTGTGGCAATTTCCCAGCACGCGTTTCCGAAATCGGTGCTGTAATATCACCAGCACCTGAGATCCGCATGGCTTGGTAAACATATGAGCGACCTGATAATGGGTCACGAATGGCTCCACCAATACAGGTAGCAGCCCCACCAAATGGCTCAATTTCCGTTGGGTGGTTGTGAGTTTCATTCTTGAACATTAGGAGCCATGGCTCTTTCACACCATCAACATCCACTTCGATTTCTACTGAGCAAGCATTAATCTCGTCTGACACTTCCATATCGTCCAAACGACCATTAGCACGCTCATAACGACCGAAAATAGTTGCCATATCCATCAAGGTTTGCGGTTTTTCAGAACGCCCCAACTCATCACGCATAGCGATATATTTGTCATAGGTCGCCTGCAATTGCTTTTGGAATTTAGAAGCTGAAAAGTCGATGTGTTTCAACTCTGTCTCAAAAGTCGTGTGACGACAGTGATCAGACCAGTAAGTATCCAAAACCTTGAGTTCAGTCTCAGTTGGCACGCGCCCGATTGACTTGAAATAGTCTTGGATAAAGAGCAAATCATCCACTTCCATGGCCATCCCTTGTTTAGCCTTGTAGCGCGCAAAGTCTTCTGCTGTATAGTTTTCAAAGAAAGTCAATTTAGGAATGGTCTTGTCTGACTCAGAAAATTCCTGCTTGGCAATCCCTGTCGTGATGTTCTTGAAACGAGAATCAACTGGATTGAGCAAGTAGTTCTTGACCGCTTCCAACTCAGTCCCATCAATATCTTTATTGACTAAGTAAAGTTGAGCGGTATTGACTGTTACATCACTCGAACTTCCCAACAAAAGCAGGGCTTCCTGTGAAGAAGCTGCACGCTGGTCAAACTGCCCTGGCAGGCTTTCAATGGCAAAGAAAGCATAGTTGGCAAGATCCGCCTGTACAGCAGCTTCGTCCAAGACATGGTCTGTCACCTGCTCAGAGAAAATGTGCTTCTCTGCAGGTGCAAACAGGTCCTCTGCCAAGTCAAATACATCATAAACTTGCACGATGCGAATACTTTTCAAGCTTGAAAGTCCCAAGTTGTGCTGGAGCTCTCTTACCAAACTCTCTGACTTGACCTGAAAATCAGCCTTTTTTTCAACAAAAATACGTTTATCCATCAATTCTTATTCCTTTATTTCAGCTCTTGCAATGTTCCAACGACCTTGAGGTTGTTATTTCAATTCCTGCAACTTTTCCCAGACAATCTCGTAGACATCGATTAGTTCACCTAGTCCCCTACGGAGTGAAAAGGTCTGGGGAACCTTTTCAGCCTGAATCCTTTTAGTTGAGAGACGAAGGTTTTCCGTTGCAAACAGATTATTTCAAACCTTGCAACTTCTCCCAGACAACTTCATAAACGTCTGTTAGCTCTCCCAATCCTCTGCGGAAAACATCCTTGTCCATGTGGTTTCCATCCGCATCCCACAAGCGGCAGTTATCTGGTGAAAATTCGTCTGCCAAGATAATCTTGCCATCCTTATCAAAACCGAACTCTAGCTTAAAGTCAATCAACTTAAGCCCAATCTCAGCAAACCAGACTTTCAAAAGTTCATTGATACGACGAGTTTCTTCCTTCAAGTAGGAAATCTGCTGGTCATCCGCAATCTGTAGGAATTTCACATGTTCGTCATTGATAAATGGGTCATCCAAATCATCATTTTTGTAGTAAAATTCGACAATCGGAGTCTCAAATGCGATTCCCTCATCCACACCAAAACGTTTTGAAAAGGAACCAGCAGTATAGTTGCGGAGCACGACTTCCAAAGGAATAATCTTAACCTTTTTATTGAGTTGTTCCGTGTCTGAAAGCTTCTCCACAAAGTGAGTCGCCACACCAGCCGCATTTAATTTCTCAAAAATAAAAGATGAAATCTGATTATTCAAAACTCCTTTACCTGCAATCTGCTCCTTCTTAACACCATTGAAAGCAGTCGCCTGATCCTTGTAAGTTGAAATAATAAGATTTTCATCCTCAGTTGTATAGATATCTTTAGCTTTTCCCGAATAGATCAATTGTTTTGACATTTTAAAGTTCGCCTTTCGTATTACTTGAGCACATTCTACCATAAAAAACCTAAAATTACAAGAATTTAACCGAATAAATAACGTGGCGACCTCAAAAATCATAAAGAAAAAAACTGCAAGAAAAAGATTTCTCACAGTTTAAAAAATATTTAACTCTAAAAACACGAACATTACTCTTTGTTCAAAAATTGATCCAAATAATAACGCAGGTAACTTTTCTTGCCCGTAATCATCTGCAGGCGACCTTCCACCCCGTACCGAAGTTTTGCAGCCTGCTCCGAAGTTAGATTAGTCTCCGCCTCGATTTTAAAGAAATTCCCTTTTTCAGTCTTAGTAGCTGTCGCATCAATACTTGTAATAGTAGAATCTAGGAAAAGTTGATTCTTCGCATCGTTAGTCGTCGTATAGCGAACAGAATCACCGACCTTGATCCTTGCTACATCTTTTGAACTAAGATAAGCTGTGAGTTTGGCTTTCCCTTCTTTTTCCAAGGACGGATAGAGTTGGGCCAGTAGGGCACCTTCTGCTACCATGGTAGAATCACTGGTCTCAGGATTAAGATGAAGCACCCCATCCTCACTAGCCGTAATTTTCCCCTTGTCTAAAAGATTTCCCTGAACCTTCTTGCCTGACTCTGCCTCCAATATTTTCTGGTCTAGAAGGGTCAATTCCTGACCAATCTTAGCCAAGTGTTGGGATTTGAGAGACTCCAATTGACTGCTTAAGCCTGACGCATAGGCTTGCTGGGTACCTGAACCTGCATACTGGACACGGTAAGTAGCAAGACTAGATTCTAACTGAGAAAGCTGTGCTTCAACCTGCGCAACTGCTTGTGCCTTAGCTTGCGGATTTTCCTCACCCTGAGACTTGTAGGACTGGTAGATAGAGTAGGCTAAATTCTGACTGGCCAAGGAAGCACCTGTTTCCATAGCTGACTTAGCTGTCTGGTAATCGCGAATTTTAGCCTCTGTTTGACTGATGAGGTTGCCGATTTCGACTTGGGTTTGGCTAGCTGCTGCATTCTGGGATGCTATGGTCTCATTTTGTTGCGATGTACTAGCCCTAAGACTGCCTGCTTGACTGATGTAGTCGCGAAAGGTGGCTTGGTAGCCAAACTTATCCTCCTCTGGAAAATGGTTCTCCCCTTCTTGCAAGCTCTTCTGCAAATACTCCAATTGCTTTTTTTGATCCTTGAGCATGTCCAACTGACTGGCATAAGACTCCGCTTGGACACCCTCTGCCCCTTCCTGATATTGAACTAACAGTTCTCCCTTTTTAACCAGCTTATTTTCTTCCAAATGATTGACAAGCATACGATTATTGCTAGTTGACTGGATATTTGCAAGGATTCGACTAGGCTCAACAGTAGCTCTAGTAGACAAACTCATCTCCTTCTCTGCAAATGTTGCAAATCCAAGCAAAAACACGAGCAGAAGGGACATGGGGACAATCACCCGACTGGAAAAATTATGGTAACGACGATTATAAAACTCCGCACTTTCTAAAAATTCTGGTTTCATCCTCTCCTCTTTCTAGCTATTCACCAAATGGGCGTAAAATCCACCCCGTGCAAGTAAATCAGCATGATTTCCTTCTTCAACAATCTTGCCCTTATCCAAGACAACAACCTTCTCTGTCCGCTCAGCAATGGTCAAGCGGTGAGCAATGAAAATCAAGGTCTTGTCTAAAGCCATGAGATTATCGACAATTCGCTTCTCTGTCAAGATATCCAAACTGCTGGTTGCCTCATCCAAAATCAAGACCGGCGCATCTGTCAAGAGAGCACGCGCCAGAGCGATTCTCTGACGTTGACCACCTGAAATCCCTGCCCCATCCGAGGTCAATTCTGTCTGGTAATTCAGTGGCATCCGCTCGATATCCTCCCGAATCTCTGCCAATTCGACCGCCCGTAAAATATCCTCTTGAGTCGTCCCCTCCTTGGCTCCAAGGAGAAGATTCTCTAAAATCGTTCCGTTAAAGACATAGGGCTGTTGAGGCAGATAGTTGATATACTGGCGCAGGGCTTTTTTGTCAATCTGATTGAGATTGACACCACCCAGACTAATCTCTCCCTGACTTGGGTCGTAAAAATTAACCATCATCTTGGCCAAGGTCGTCTTACCTGACCCTGAAATCCCCACAAAAGCCACCTTAGACCCTTGGGGAATGGTCAAATTGATATCCGACAAGACATCTCGACCATAGCCATACTTGTAGGAAACCTGCTTGAAGGTCATATCTCCCTTCATCAAGCTCAAATCCTCAACCGTTTTCTTCTCCTCAAACTCAGAAGCTACCAGATAAACCTCATTTAGACGGTTATTGGCAACCTGCGCTGTCTGAAGCTTGGTTTGCAGGTTGATGATATTTTCCAAAGGATTGGTAAAGTAAACCAGCAAGGTATTATAGGTAATCAACTGCCCCAAACTCATCTTGCCATCCATGACCAGAACAGCCCCCATCCAGAGAATGCCGACATTGAGCAAGAGATGGGCAACTTTTTTCAGAGCCTTTTGCTGACTCTCTGCCCTACTATAGGTAAAGGATTTTTTCAGATAATCCACAAATTCCTTGTCAATTTTTTGGTAACGCTGACTCTCACTGGTCAAGGACTTAATAGTCTCAATACCGTTGATGTCCTCAATGATAGAAGAAGACAGAACTGCATTGGCTTCCATGGTATCCCGATTCATCTTTTCAAACGGCTTCATAAAGGCAAAGATAGTCACTGTATAGATAGGAAGTGCCAATAAAGTCATGAAAAAGAGATTGGTATTTTGTGAAAATAAAACAAGGGAAATAATGACAACCGTTGACACATCTAGGAAAATCGAAAGAATGGTCGAAGCCAGCGCATCGATAATACTGTTAGCATCCGTGAAACGAGACACGATTTCCCCTGTCCTGCGTGTTGCAAAAAAGGACATAGGCAGGTGAAAAACATGCTTAATATAGGACAAAATCACATCAATCGACAAGCGTTGCCCCAAAACAAGTAAGAGATACTCTTGAGCATAAGACAAGATCTGCTGGAGAATATAGACGATAACCAGCCCAATAGAAATAATCCCAAGCGTCGAACGCATCTGATCTGGCACATAGGTATCAATGATAGACTGCAGATAATAAGAACCAACAATGTTAATCAAGGTGACCAAGAGTGTTGCCAAAACGATATTGGCAATCAAGCCACGCTGCTTCACTAATATAGGGATAAAAGAGAGCAGACCATTCTTTTGATCCTTATGGGGTTTATAGTCTGGACTAGGTGCCATAAAAAGAGTCACTCCTGTCCATTCTTCCACAAAACGCTCACGTGGCAGTTTGGTCAATTTCACCCCAGGATCTGGGTCGGCAATATGAATGCTATCCTTATCCTGCCCAGTCACCACATAGTAGTGGAGCAATTTTCCTTCCTTAAGCACATGGGCAACAAAAGGAAAAGTCAAATCTGGCAAGTCAAAGAGCGTCATATCCGCCTTGATTGCTCGCGTCTCAAAGCCAATCTCCTCTGCCACCTTGACCAAGCCCAAGGCCGTAGTCCCATCCATGGTCGTCTTGGCCAATTCTCGCAAGTGAGCCAAAGAATAATAGCTACCATAGTAGCCAAAAACCATGGCTAATGAAGCTACACCGCAGTCCATCTGATCCACCTGCGGACGATAGTGACGTTTCCCAAATTTCATATTCATCTCCTTTTCCTAAACTCATCTGATAACAACTATCTTACCCCAATCCCCAAACAAAAACTGGACTTCCTCCCCAAATGCGCCTATCTCCCTCCCAAATGCACTTTTAGGATAAAAAAATAGGCAGAACAAACGTCATGCCTAAAATATATATTTATTTCTTTTTCTTCCTAATTCTTTTGTCAATCATATACAAAACAATAATCGAAAACAGCGGTGGTACAATATAACTCTTTTCACTCATTGTCAGCTGAAATCCCAGAGTTGCTAGTATCTTAAAGATGAAAATATTCATCAAAAATAGAAAAACAAATACTAAAAAATATCCTAAAACCTTCTTCATTTCTTTTCTTCAACTTTCCTAATTTCTACACCTATTTTATCAAAAATATATGTAAAACTCCAAATAAACACCTCAACTGCACTTTTTTTGGCAAAAAATAGGCAGAACAAACGTCCTACCTACTAAAAATATGCTATTGAAAGGAAAATGATTTTTTTCGGACACCCTAGGCAAGCTTGGGACAAATAAATCATTGATAGTAACCTTTACGACATCCTATTTAAAGTTACTTCAATTTCTAATGTCCCCGCTATTCATAAGCCACCTCTGGTATGATCTATTCCTAGTCAGAATAGATAACACCGTTCTAAATTACGATTCATAGTTACTCCTTTTTTGATTCGTTACTATAAGACACCTATTCCCTATAGAGCGTCTACTGCCTCAAATTTATCCATTCTTTTTTTCTTTACTTCTATATAAAAGAATGAATACCATCACAAATAATGCAATCGTTGGTATATTGAAACTATCAAGCCAAGTAGGTAAAGATACTTTATTCATATCAGCTACTAATCTGATGATGATATAAGACATTGAACTAAGTAATACCATAATTTCAGGCCAAACTTTCAGTATTGATTTAACAAATTTCATATTAAACTCCGATGTGATGCATTCTGAGATTATACTCTAGTCATTTTAGCACAGACTAACAAGTCATTCTTAGCTACTTACTCTACTTGCTTTTTATTGACCTTATATCCTAGATAAAAGAGCCCAAATAAAACAGGGTAAATTTCTGTATAAAATAAAGTATCGATCAGATTTTTCAAAATCAAATACGTTGCGATGTAGATTATGAGCGATACGATAAAATAACCCTCAGCAAAACCTAATAAGAATTGTTTCATGGTAGACTCCTATTTACTAAAAAACAATCTACCATCTTTTTATCCACCTCGTGATGCCGACTGATAACCATTATACGCACCCCAAGCTAATAGTCCGACAGCCAAAATACCACCACCAACCAAAAGTAACACTCCTCCACCATCAACTTCTTGTAATTCAATATCACTTAACGTAGTATAATTTTGTTCAATAGTTTGTAAATTTGACATATTTAACCTCCATTTTAATAATAAAAATTAGTTTTCTTTTAATACACCAATAATAATCATCAATACACTCATAACAAATGCAGATAACAGTCCTTTAGTAGTACTATTGAAAAAAGGTCTATCAAAAACATAATAATTATATGCAGACAATCCTAAACCAACGGCAGTCACCACAATTGTAATAACGAGTAGTATAATCCAAAATGTTTTCTTGCTCATATTTATCAAATACTATGGATGAGTAATATAGTAGAATGTTTTACCAGCAGCTTCACCAGCTTGGTAAATCCCCCAGCCAATCGCAATACCCAAAGAGACTACCTCCCAAGCAATTCCCCCATCCACATTCACCAACTCTTCTTCTGTAAGAGCTACAAAGTTCTGTTCCATTTTGCCAAAATTTGTCATCTTTTTTCTCCTCTTGTTCTATTTTTTCTAAATCTTATCTTCTAAAAAATGGGGTTCCAATAAATACACTACGTAACAATAGACCTGTAATTAGACCCCGTTGATAACTTTCCTTGCTACCACCCACCAGCAAAGCTAAGTCGCTTTCCTTTAATACTTCAATAGTATACTTATCATTCATTTCATTCATCTCTTATCCTCCTAAAAACCAAAACCTCTACGAAATCCAATGTACCAATCTACAAGGGTCTTCGTCCAATTTTCTCCACCTTGAATATCGGTCAATTCTTCCGAAGTTAGCTCAACAAATCCATAGTAATGTTCTTTCATTATTTTATTCCTTCCTTTTCTTCTTACTTATCTATTCGAAAAAGAATTCGAAAATGTACAACTAAATTGAATTTTATTTGAAAATTTATGATTTCTCCAAAGTGTTTTATCTTAGATAGAGTAACCCCATGCAACTAGCCCTACATCAGATAAACCTCCGATAATATACCTTTTACGAGACTCTTTACTCTGTTCTTGTTTTCATTGATTATCGTTCTTTTTCTGTCATTGCTGTAAACTGATAATCACTTCCTAAAATATTATTAGTATAATTCACTTTGGGTTTAAATGTTTCTTTTTTATTAATATAGTATGTCAATGCTACTAACAAAATACAGCTCTCCAACGATACCTTTTCTAAATTAAATAGAGAATAAATTAATAATATGCTGTAAGCTGTTAAAACAAAACCTAATAAAAATTTTTTCATAGCAAGCTCTTATTTTTCCTTCTGTCTAACCTTGTTATCATCTTGTTAATGAAGAGCAACACAAGAGTAGAAAATAAAGGTGGCATGAGGTAACTATCCACACTGCCCGTCAAAGAAAAACCAAGCATAGCTAATATTCCAAGCAACATCAAATTCATGATAGCCATAGAGACAAACAATAAAACAATTTTTATTACCCTAGTTATTTCATTTTTCATTGCACCACCTCATAAGTATTTAAAAATTATCGCAATCTTGAAAGTCCCCAATCGCCTATTGCTTTAACGCTTTTTCCTGCAACGTAAACAGAAACAGCTGTACCACCAATGATTCCAACCGTCTTGGTTACACCCCATGCTAACGCAAGAGCACCTACTACAGAGCCACCTGAAATTTTTTCCAATTCATCTGATTTCATATTTTCAAAGTTATAATTCATTATCTATCTCCTTCATCTATTAATTAGCAGCTAGAGCAGCAAAACCTACTGCTACACCTGCTGATAGAGCATGGCCGACTAATACTTTTGTTCCCCAAATAGTAAACAATACAGGACCAAAGAATCCTCCATCCACATTCACCAACTCTTCTTCTGTAAGAGCTACAAAGTTCTGTTCCATTTTGTCAAAATTTGTCATCTTTTTTCTCCTCAATTTTTATGTTTTGTTATATCTTTAATGTTTAGCCTCTAAGCCACTTAAATAGCCAGATTAGATAAATAACTGAAATAATCATTTCTAATCTCCTTCCTTTTCCTCTCACTTATTTATTCGAAAATAAACAACGAAATTAAATTTTATTTAAAAAATAACTTAATAAACCACGGATAAAAACCAGTCACATACATAAATACTCCTCTTTTTCTTCCTTATCTATCTATTCGTAATTCCCACTAAAAGTTCTAAATTTTTTATTTTCCCTGACAATAAAAAAGCAACACGACTTGCATGTTGCTTCTTGCTATTCTTTACTTTTTACGACTTCTACCACATCTCCTACACTTTGCAGTTGGTCAATTTCCTCATCACTGATTTCGATATTAAATTCATCTTCCAGTGTCAAGATAAACTCCATCAAGTCAACGGAGTCAGCATCCAAATCGTCTTTCAGACTCAAGGATTCTGTCACGACAAAGTCCTCTCCCTGTCGCTCTTGGATAATGGTCACAATACGGTCAAAAATTTCTTTTTCTGTCATCTCTTTTATTCTCCTGAAAATTCACGCGCAGTCTGAGCAACTACGTCTGTTTCTAGCATGGTACGAATCTGGCGGATTGTACTATAAACAGCCTTGGCATCGCTTGAGCCATGAGTCTTGACAACCGGTGCTTTGACACCAAACAAGACTGCCCCACCAACATCTGAGTAGTTGAGCTGTTTTTTCAAACCTCTGAGGCTGTCCTTGAGAAGGAGGGCACCTAGTTTCGCTCGAAGACCACCACCTGTAATAGCGGTCTTGAGCAAGCCCATGATTCCCATGGCTGTTCCTTCAATGGATTTGAGCACAGCGTTTCCCGTGAAACCATCTGCCACAACAACATCCGCAACGCCATTCATCAAATCACGCGCTTCCACGTTTCCGATAAAGTTTAAACTTTCATCAGCTGCTAGTAATTCGTAAGTTTCCTTACGAAGCGGGTCGCCCTTACTACTCTCTGTTCCATTGTTGAGCAAGCCAACACGTGGTTGCGCAATTCCACGGACATTTTTAGCATAGAAGGAACCTAGAACAGCGTATTGATGGAGGTGCTGGGCTGTATTTTCCGCATTAGCACCGAGGTCCAGCATGTCAAAACCTCTCCCATCTACAGTCGGCAAAGTCGACATAAGCCCAGGACGATCGATGTTCTTGATACGACCCACGATGAAAAATCCTGCTGCTAGTAAAGCACCTGTATTCCCAGCCGATAGGACAGCATCTGCTTCACCCTCTTTGACAGCCTTGGCCGCCAAGACCATGCTGGCATTTTTCTTCTTCCGAATAGCTCTCGTAGGTTCATCGTCTGAATCAATCTTTTCATCCGTATGGATAATGCTGACGCGCTCTGTCGCTGTCAGATATTGCTTGATTTTAGCTTCATCTCCGTAGAGTTGAACCTCAATATCTGAAAAGTCAGCAAGGGCTTGATTGACACCCTCAACGATGGCCTGAGGTGCGTAATCGCCTCCCATGGCATCTACTGCGATTTTTTTCATTTCTTTTCCTCTTTTAATAATTGTCCCCAGTCTGCTAGGGAATCAATAAATTTCTTTGATTTTAGGTGAATCCCAACGTACTCTTCGTAGAGTTGATCCATAAATTGGCGTAGCTCTTGCTTGATTTCAGGCTTGAGCGAAATGGTCTCCAAGGTCTCAAAATCAATGGCTTGAAATTGATTGAGCAGATAGGGGATATTGGGATTGAGATGGCAACGTCTCTCATCTTCATGATAATGATCTGGACAGAGGCAGGCTCCATATTTGAAAGAAAAATCAAAAGCCTGACCGACCCGATGACAAAAGACACACTCATTAAAATTGAGACTAATACCAAATCGAGTCAAGATTTGAATTTCAAAAATGTTGGTCAAAACTTGATAATCCAAGCCAGCTTCCATCAACTCTAAAGTCTTTTGCAAAAAAGCAAATAAGGGAGCATCCTGCTGATTGTCCTGCAAACTAGCATCTGCAAGAGCTGCCACGTAGGTCGCATAAGCCATGACAAAGAGATCGCTATTAATCTTGGGAAAAGTCATCACCTCATGATAGTCCTCAATGTAGCTAAGCCCGTCATCATTGATTCGTAAGAGAAATCGAGCCAGCACCAAGGGCTGAATAACCGGCGCCAGTTTGGACTGGCCAGCATGTTTGATGAAAAACATCCGCTTACCAGCCTGCTCTGTAAAGATTTTGACTAGCTTGTCATCCTCACGAAAATTGCGATTGTAGAGCACCAAGCCTTGACTCGTGATAGACTGAATCATGCTTCTCTCATATACTCCTCAAGTCGTTTCATGGCTTCTTTGATAGTCTCCATGCTAGCCGCATAAGACAGACGCACATAACCTTCTCCATAACGCCCAAAGGCTGCTCCAGGGATAAAGGCAACAGCCTTCTTCTGAGCAAAATCCTTGAGAAAAGCAAAAGAATCTTGATTGTAGTCCGCTGGAATCTTAGCAAAGATATAGAAGGCACCATCTGGTTTAATAATCTCAAAACCAAGAGCAGTCATTTTCTCGATAATATAGTCCCGACGCTGGATATATTCCTTCTTCATAGGTTCCGCATCGTTTTTACCAGCTGTCAAGGCTTCCACCGCAGCATGTTGAGCCATAGTATTTGCGGCAGTCACCAAGTACTGGTGACTCTTGATTAACTGGGCTGTAAAGGCAGCAGGAGCGAAAATCAGTCCCAAACGCCAACCGGTCATGGCATGTGATTTAGATAGACCATTGATAATAATAGCCTGATCTCTCAACATGGTTCCCAGAGACACATGGGCTTCGCCTGTGTAGGTCAATTCTGAGTAAACCTCATCACAGACAACGAAAATTTCGTACTTGCGTAAAACAGCTGCCAAAGCTTCCAACTGCTCTCGACTGTAGGTAATTCCTGTCGGATTAGCCGGATAGTTAAGAATAACCGCCTTGAGCTTGTCTCCCTGCTCCAAAATGGCCTTCTCCAACATTTCAGGAGTTAAGACAAACCCATTTTCAGTCGTATCAATCTCGACAACCTCTGCCCCAACTAGATTAACAATCGGTTCATAACCTGGATAGGCAGGAGCTGGCAAGAGCACCTTGTCTCCCTCTTCCAAAATAGCTGTCAAAGTCGCAGATAAAGCCTCTGTCGCTCCGATAGTGACCAAGATTTCATTTTCAGGAGCATAGTCCAGTTGATACTTTTCCTTAACAAAATCACTGGCCGCCTGACGTAGAGTCAGCAGGCCACTCATCCCTGTATAGTAGGATTGGTTCTGGTCAATCGCTCGCTTGGCCGCCTCCTTGACATGATCTGGCGTTGTAAAATCAGGTTCCCCCAAGGTCAAACGCAAGACCCCAGGAATCTCCGAAATAGCCTGGTCAAATTGACGAATCAACGAAACTTGAATCTTATCTAACTGTTTATTAAAGCGCTTAGTTAAGTCCATAGATACCTCCTACTTTCAAAACGTATCTCTATTATACTACAAAAGCCCCCCGACCGCAAAAATACATGATAGAATAACGCTAGCATGACAAATTGAAGTATGTTAAAATGGATTTGTCGCAACTCCACTAACGAACTTAGTTTGGAGGTGAGTTTTTGCTAATCTGCGTTACAGTTATTCTAGCACCATTACTGATTACTATTATTGGTAATGTCATTTCTGAGTGGATAGTCAGAAAGTGGTTAGATAAGCGCGACAAAAAAATATAACCTGAGTTTAGTTTTAATGTAACTGGACAAAAAGAAATACCAGAGGTGGAGGAGTCCACTGAAAAAATAGGTCTCTTACTTTTAATGAAATGAAAACCGAGGAATCTCTCGTTAATTTGAGCGAATTCCTCGGTTATTTTGTATT
>CAJNBX010000015.1 GCA_905221115.1 bacterium | reverse complement strand
AAAAAGTGGGTTTTAGGAACCACGATATCATACAAACTAGAATAAGGACTGACATCCATAGTTAACTGATTATCAAGCATTATTTCACCTCATCTCTAGTATAACAAAAAAGCCATCAATTTGATGACTTTTTCAGTAGGCTCGTTTTTGAGTAGTGGATGTTTTAGAGGCTAGATTCTTGGCCAACTTGGTGAGATTCATGCTCATAAAGATAAATCCTATCTCTATTGCGACAGCTTGTTTCCCTCTGACATGCACTCTTCGCACGCCAAAAACACTCTTCAATCTACCAAAAACGGGTTCAACATCGATTTTCCGTTTGGCATAAATTCGAGAGCCTTCTTCACTATGTAATGTTTGCTTAAGGAGTTCCTTAAAGTAATTCCAAGTTGGATTATAATGGATTTGTTTCTGATTTCCACTATTTGTTTTAGCCAACTGTTCTAACTCAGGAGTATCTTGAACTTTATCCGCCTCATAAATCTTGAAATCACGTTGAAAGCCATACTTGTCAGTTCGACTAGAGTAGTTCTTAAAGGAATAAACTAGGCCGTCGGGCTTTATAAACTGGTCCGTGTCCTCAAGATATTCCCAGTTCATTGGATTATCTGTGCTCGTCTGGTAGTTTTTAGTCAATTCCTTCTGATACATGGTATAGGGAATAAGCGGTGTTTTTTACAATTCATCAATGATAAAACGATAATTTTCTTCGCTACCATAACCAGCATCTGCTACGATATAGTTGAATAAGTCTAGGCTTTGAATCGATTGGAGGAAGGGTTTCAGAGTGCGAGTGTCTGTTGGATTGGGAAAGATATCAAAATCAAGGACATACTGACCATTGGTAGCCGCTTGGATATTATAACCAGGTTTCAGTTGCCCATTTTGCATATGGTCTTCCTTCATACTCATAAAAGTGGCATCATGATCCGTCTTTGAGAAAGAGTTGCGGTCTTCTAAAATTTTTCTAGCTTCTTCATAGCGCTGTTTACGAGAAAGGAAATCATCCCTTAATTGCTTACGGATTTTCTTTATCCGACGACGTTTTTGTCTATTGGCAGACCCACCCTTTATCACTTTAGGCTCTTCTTCAATAGCTTGTTCTATTTCGGCTAAGGTAGCCTCCGTTTTTTCTAGTAGCTCCTCCAATCCCTGACGGGTTTCCCGTTCTTCTTTAGATAAGGTGAGATTTACCCCTTCTTGAATCAGCTGATCATAGAGCTGGGAAATTTTCCCACTCAAGGCTGCTTCATATTTGTCAATAGCTCTTTTCCAAGTGAAAGAATAGAGATTGGCATCAGCTTCTAGTTTTGTTCCATCAATGAACAAGGCATCATCCTCAATCATTCCGTTCTCACGCATGAGTAAGGTGAAGTAAATAAAAGCAGTTTTGATTAGGTTGTTGGCATGTTTACTGGAGCGGAAGTTATTAATCGTTTTATAGCTAACATAGGTATCTTGGTTCAACCATTTCATGGGAATGACTTCCTCATTCATTTGAACGATTTTACGTCCAGAGAACACTTGACGAGTATAAGCGAACAGGGTCATCTTCATGAGCATGGCTGGATGAAAGGCATGGCGACCAGTGTGAGAGGTCCCTTCCAATAGAACTTGATTAGGGATACTGTCCACAAAGAGGCTAATCATTCTCGCTTCGGGACTTGATGGAATATCGTAGGCAAGATTTACTTCTAAATTTAACTGATTTGTGTTATAATCTTTATACATTGTCATGGCTTTCTAATTATTTTGTTGTTATTTTAATTATAAACCATGACATAAGAAAACGAGCATCTCCAACTACGGAAATGCTCGTTTTTTGATAGTTAGAAGTGGGTTTTTGCCCACCCTCAGTTACTTCATTAAATAAATTATTTAGAAGCGTGTGTTTTGGGAAGAGCTTTTTGACCAGCTTTAGCTATTGCACCTGCTTGTTTAGCTTGCTCTATTGAATCTGGTTTACCTGGTTCTGGAGTAGCTGATGGAGCTGTTTGTCCATCTTGAGCGTGATCTTTTAAATAACGAGCGTTTGCTTGTTCAAGAGTTTCGTTCAAGATATAGTATTTACCTTCTTTTTTAAGAGATGAATTGAAAACTTCTTGTAAATGTTTCACCGCTTCGTTACGAAGTTCTACTACTTTAGCATTGTATGCTTCTTTAGCTTCTCCAACTGCTTTCTCTAGCGCTGCTTTCTTATTAGAGAAATCATAACCTGAGTATACAGAATCCAAGAATCCTTGCAAGTCTGCTTCAGCTTTGGCAACTTCAGCTGGTTCTTTAAGATCTTTGATATGAGCATCTACATATGCATTAACTCTATTAGCAGTTACAAATTCTGATTGGCTTTCATATGCTTCACGTGAATCATACACACCTGGAAGGTTAGCTCCACCATTGTTATCTGCAAATGCTGGCGCTACTGCAGATAATACTGCAAGAGCTACTACTGATGTCAATAAAACTTTTTTCATTGTTTTATCTCCTATTTTATTTTTTATTTGATTGTAAATAGTTTTCTTTACTACCACCGTTATACCACTTAAATAATTGGTATCAACAATTTTTATCTTATTTTTAAGAAAATATTGGATAAAACAGTCCAAACTTTAAATGTTGAATTCTCATCACTTATAAAAGCTAAATTATTTCAATCAAACAAACAATAATCCTTTATATTCCCAACTATTCGAATCATTACTAGCTGGCAATATATGAAGTCAGAAGGCCTTGACGAACTAGACTTGCTAAACCTACTTTTACCCCTCCTCAGTACTCTCTGGACGACCACGTTCTAAGCCTTTTTCTTCAGCTCGTTCCAAGGCATAGTTATGTGCTAACAAGGCTTGTTCTTCGCGCATATGTAGTTGACTAAGCAGCTTCCTGTCATCCTCAGACCAGCTCTTGTAGTCTAGCAGTTGGTCTGCTTGGCTGATAGCTCGCTCAGGTTGTTGGGTAAAGGGCTTATTCCCGAAAAACTCCAACCACGGCTTGCGAACCTTATATTTGCTAGTTTCTCTGTATTTTTTAGTTCTTATTTGTGATGCTCTTTCAATAGTGACTCAAATTCAGCAACGGTCATGCCCAATTGCTGACTGGCTACCTCAGATGTCAGAAGACCTTGACGAACCATATCTAGGAAAGCAAAGAGCTTCCCACGCTCTAAACCTTTTTCAATGCCTTCCGCCCTAGCTGTTTCTAAAGCATAGTCCTGTGCTAACAAGGCTTGTTCTTCACGCATACGTAGTTGGCTAAACATCTTCCTGTCCTCCTCGGACCAGCTCTTGTAGTCTAGCAGTTGGTCTGCTTGGCTAATGGCTCGCTCGGGTTGTTGAGTAAAGGGCTTGTTCCCGAAAAACTCCAACCAGGGTTTGCGAACCTTGTCTTTGCTGGTTTCTCTGTATTTTTTTAATTCCAAGAATGCCATCTTGACTAGATGATGTTCCTGTCCATTGTTTGTGATGGTTAAGACTTCACCTGTCGTGTCCTCTCGCATACTAAAGCTATGAAAAGCTAGGTCATCTGAGAAATAATTACTATCCACAATTGCGATAGCGTAAACAGGTGCGATGTGTTTGTAACTCTGATGAGTATTGCCCTCTTGCTGGCGAATTTTTTCTAGGTTTTGATTGACCTGACTACATAGATAAGCCCACAAACGATTAATGAAAAAATTCTGATGATGTACCTGAATTTCAATGATTACTTGAGTGCCATTGTCCAACTCCGCCAAGACGTCTATACTGGTATAGAAATCCTGTGCCGAGTAAGGCATGGAAGGCAAGACATGAATATTGCTTCCCTCTAAAATAGTTACATTTTTGGCTGGCAAGTCCAGCATATCGCGAATAAATTGACAAGTGATTTCTGGATTGCTAAAGATTTTCTTAGCAACCAAGTCATTGGTTGGGCTGATGCCCGGATGTCTTAGAATCATCCTTTTCCTCCTTTTATTATACCACAGTTTTATACTCAATGAAAATCAAAGAGCAAACTAGGAAACTAGCCGCAGGTTGCTCAAAACACTGTTTTGAGGTTGCAGATAAAACTGACGAAGTCAGTCACATATATACGGCAAGGCGACGTTGACGTGGTTTGAATTTGATTTTCGAAGAGTATTAAATCTAGTTTTACTAGATTCACTGACTCTATCTATTTATTCGGAAAATAGACGAAAAAAACCTGAGAATTATCTCAGGCTTGATCATTAAATCTTTTTCTCAATACTGAAAAGTGGAGAAAGTGGGCGTTTTTCATGGATACGGACGATAGCATCACCCAGTAGATGAGCAATCGAAATCTGTTCAATCTTATCAATCAAACGCTCTTCTGGCAGATAGATGGTATCCAAAACAACCAATTTCTTAATAGCTGATTTTTGGATATTGTCCATAGCAGGACCAGAAAGAACTGGGTGCGTACAGCTTGCATAGACTTCAACGGCACCAGCTTCTGCAAGAGCATCTGCCGCATGACAAATCGTTCCAGCAGTATCAATCATATCATCAATCAAGATACAAGTCTTGCCTTCGACCTTACCAATGATGTTCATGACTTCACTAGTATTCATCTTATCAACGCTACGACGTTTATCAATAATAGCGATAGATGTTTTCAAAAATTCTGCCAACTTACGGGCACGAGTCACCCCTCCATGGTCTGGGCTGACAACCACATAGTCAGAACCAACCATGCCACGACGCTCAAAATAATCCGCAATCAGAGGAGCTCCCATTAAATGATCCACAGGAATATCAAAGAATCCTTGAATCTGCGCAGCATGCAAGTCGATGGTCAATAAACGATCCACTCCAGCTACTTCAAGCATATTTGCGACAAGTTTTGAAGTGATTGGCTCACGCGCTCTCGCCTTTCTATCCTGACGTGCATACCCATAGTAAGGCATGACAACATTGACAGATTCTGCACTCGCACGCTTCAAAGCATCCACCATAATCAAAATTTCAAGCAGATTGTCATTTACAGGCGAACTAGTTGATTGTAAGATAAAGACGTGTTTCCCACGGATTGATTCTTCGATGTTGACCTGAATCTCTCCATCTGAAAATTGGCGAACACTTGATTTCCCCAACTCTATCCCAATCTCCTGCGCCACACGTTCTGCCAATTCTTTATTAGAAGAAAGGGCAAACAGCTTTAAATCAGAAAAAGACATGATTTCCTCCGGTATATATGTATCACTTGTGCTTTTCACAAGATTTTCCATCTACCATTGTAGCGCTTTTTACACTATTTTTCAATCAAAAATAAAAGAAGGGCACCATATTTGTACCCTTGCATCATTCTTTTGAAAAATATTCTAGTTCATCAACTCATTGTGCTTCTCAACAAAGCGATAAGCCTGATAAAAACCATAAAGAGTAATAGCCGTAACCACTGGAATCGCTAAAGGCAACTCTGTCTCCAATTCAACAAAAGGAGAGTTAAATAAGAAGTGAGTTCCCAAGGCTAAACCTAGGAAAATAAACCCCTGTTTCTTGCCAACCTTCTGCCCTTTATAGGCTCTGTAAAGCAAGTAAACACCTACTACAGCCAAACCTGAAAAAGTCCAGTGAGAGGCAATTCCTGAGATGATACGCTCTAAAATTCGCGAAATAGTAAAGTCAAAACCCTCTGGTAAATCCGTACGAATGTAGCCAATATCCTCAATCATTTGGAATCCCAAACCAGAAGCAATCCCTAGTAAAAACAAAGATTTTAATTTTCGCACAGGAATCAAAGCTAAAACAAAGACAAGTGGCAATAATTTCAAGGGTTCTTCTACCAAAGGAGCCACAATCGCACTTTCAAAGGCATTTAAAAATGCACTATCTGGGAAAAGAACCCCCAGCAAATCATGGATATAGGTATTAGCAAAACTAGACAACCATCCTGAGAAGAACATCCCTCCCAATAAAGACAGAATCAAGGCCTTCTTTGGCAATTCCCATTTTTTCCCAAAACGGAAAAGGAAATAAAGAGCCGGAATCATGTAAAAGAGAGCTAGAAAGATAGAAACTCCCATTAGTCCATATTCCGCAGCTGACATCGAACCGTCCGTATAGTAGATAGTTTCATACTGCAAACCAATACATAGCAATAAAATAAAAATAAATAAAATACTGTTTTTCTTCATACACTTTCTTTCTAAATAAAGTATTTACAATTCTACGACTGTCATACTTCCTGTATCCACATCGTAAATAGCACCAGAAATAATGACATCATCTGGTATTAGGGGAGACTCGATAAGGAGTTGCATATCCTCGCGTACACTCTCCTCTATATCCTGGAAGGGCAAAAAGTCCTGATCTGACACATCGACACCTAGTTCCTCTTTTAAATACTCCTGAAAAGGACCATTTTCAAAGGTCTGAGCACCACAGTCTGTATGGTGCAATACCACAATCTCTCTTGTCCCCATTTGTTGCTGGGAAATAACTAGCGAACGAATCATGTCTTCTGTCACTCGACCACCTGCATTCCGCAAGATATGAGCATCCCCAAGTGCTAATCCCAAAGCTTGAGCAACGTGCAGACGTGAGTCCATACAGGTCACAATGGCTACTCTAGTTTTGGGTTTAAGTGGCAGATTTAACTGCCCATGTAGGGCAACATAAGCCTGATTGGCTTGCATAAACTGTTCAAAATACGACACGATTCCCTCCTCGAAAATTTGATAGTCAAATATTTCTCCTATCTTATCATTTTTAAGAAGATTTGTCACGGATTATGCAAAGACCTTTTTCAAAACTTCCTGAATCGTTGTCACTCCAATAACCTGAATTTCCTTAGGCGGAGTGATTCCTGTCAAGGAATTCTTAGGTACATAAATCTTAGTAAAACCCAGTTTAGCAGCTTCATTGATGCGCTGCTCAATACGATTCACGCGCCGAATCTCTCCCGTCAAGCCAAGTTCTCCTACAAAACATTCCTGAGGATTAGTTGGCTTGTCTTTATAGCTCGAAGCAATGGCAACCGCAACGGCCAAGTCTATCGCAGGTTCATCCAATTTGACACCGCCAGCAGATTTAAGATAAGCATCCTGATTTTGCAAGAGAAGACCTGCCCGTTTTTCCAAAACAGCCATAATCAAGCTAGCACGATTAAAATCAAGTCCTGTCGTAGTACGCTTGGCATTTCCAAACATGGTAGGTGTCACCAAAGCCTGAACCTCCGCCAAAATCGGACGCGTCCCTTCCATGGTCACAACGATTGATGAACCAGTCGCCCCATCCAAACGCTCTTCTAGGAAAACTTGACTCGGATTGAGTACCTCAACCAATCCGCCTGACTGCATCTCAAAAATCCCAATCTCATTAGTGGAGCCAAAACGATTTTTGACCGCTCTCAAAATACGAAAGGTATGGTGGCGCTCTCCTTCAAAGTAAAGCACTGTATCCACCATATGCTCCAACATTCTCGGCCCAGCTAAGGTTCCTTCCTTGGTCACATGGCCTACGATAAAAATAGCAATATTGTTGGTCTTAGCCAACTGCATAAGCTCAGCAGTTACCTCACGCACTTGAGAAACAGATCCCTGTACCCCTGAAATCTCAGGAGACATGATGGTTTGAATGGAGTCGATGATGAGAAAGTCTGGCTGAATTCTTTCTACCTCTGCGCGAACACTCTGCATATTGGTCTCTGCATAGAGATAAAACTCGCTATCAATATCTCCCAAGCGCTCTGCTCGTAGCTTAATTTGCTGGGCAGACTCCTCCCCACTGACATAGAGAACTGTCCCCACTTGGGACAACTGGGTTGAGACTTGTAGGAGAAGCGTTGACTTCCCAATCCCAGGATCCCCACCTATGAGTACGAGACTTCCTGGTACCACTCCGCCTCCAAGTACACGGTTAAATTCCTCCATCTCCGTCTTGGTTCGATTGACGTTGATTGACGTCACCTCAGCCAGTTTCATGGGCTTGGTTTTCTCACCTGTCAAGGACACACGCGCATTCTTGACCTCGGCAACCTCAACCTCTTCTACAAAAGAAGACCAAGACCCACAGTTGGGACAACGCCCCAGATATTTAGGGGAATTATAGCCACAATTTTGACATACAAATGTCGCTTTTTTCTTTGCGATAATAAACCTCTTTCTATATTTCTAACTCACACTCAATCACTTGGCAAAAATCAATCTTCTCATTTGGCACAAACTGACGCATGAGCATTCGATGAGCAACAACTACCACAGTCTGATGTTCTCGATACTTAGACATACATTCTAGAAACCGAGACTTCATCTCCGCAGCTGTCTCATATTGAATAGGACTATTAGGAAGTAATTCCCCCTTATTTTCTAGAAACATAGTACGAGCTTTTTCAAAATTATCTGTGCCACTTTCATAGACCTGCCATTCATGCAATAATGGCTCTACTCTCAAAGGAAGTCCCGTAGTACAAACTACATAAGAAGCCGTTTCTAAAGCTCTTGTGACTGCAGAAGATACGATTATTTCAGCTGACGAGAGTAAAGAATTTTTGCTCAGTTCCTGAGCCTGCTGCCGTCCCTTCTCAGACAAGGGCGCCAAATCTATCCCAAAACCCGTATAAGAACGCTCCTCTAACTCACGGTAATCTGGCTCCCCGTGACGTACAAAGATAATCTTCATTCTAGTGCCCTGTTGAACCAAATCCACCAGTTCGAACGCCATCAGCCGCATCTCCATCTGCAATTAAGAAAGGAGCAAAGACAGCCTGGACCACACGTTCCCCAACTTTGAGAATCACTTCTTGGTCTGTGATATTCTTCATCTGCGCAAAAATATGCCCTTCATTTCCAGGATTTCCATAATAATCCCCATCAATGACACCAACCGAGTTAATCAAGACCAGACCCTTCTTACGAGGATTTGAAGAACGATCATAAAGGTAAAGAACCTCAGTCGGCTGCATATAAGCCTTAACCCCTGTCGGAACCAAGACAATCTCTCCTGGCGCAATAACCGTACGCACAGCAACCTTTAAGTCGTAACCAGCCGCATGCGCCGTCTCACGCTTCGGCAATAAATTTTCATCTGTAAAAGTCGAAACCAATTCAAAACCACGAATTTTCATCATCTTCTCTTTTCTATTATCATTTATTCTAGATTATTCTATCTTATTTATTCGGAAAAAGCACGAAAAAAAGAGCACACAATTCAAATCGCTTAGGGCTGCTGGATTCCTCCCCTGACCCGCTTCACGCAGAACTGTTGCTCCACTATTAATTATATCACATTCCTATTCATTTTAAAAGCAAAATTATTTTTTCCGTCTATTTCTAAAAAAGTCCTTCATAATAGCTGCGCATTCATCTTCCAAAATTCCCGTTTCAACATCCACACGATGATTGAGACGCTCATCTGTCAAGATATCGTACAAGCTTCCAGCAGCGCCAAATTTCTGGTTTTTAGCCCCATAGACCACGTTTGGAATACGGGCAAGTCCAATCGCCCCACTACACATGACACAAGGCTCAATGGTCACAAAAAGAGTGCAATCCAGCAAGCGCCAGCTCTCCTCACTCAGGTTCGCATGCTCTATAGCCATAATCTCCGCATGCATAACCGCTCGTTGCAATTCCTCACGTGCATTATGCCCGCGACCAATGATTTCTCCGTCCTTAACAATCACACAACCAATTGGAATTTCATCGTGTTCGAGAGCAATCTCAGCCTCTTTCAATGCCTCTCTCATGAAGCTTTCTTTTTCTTCAACTGTATAATTCATCAATTTCCCTTTTTCTACTTGTCGATTTTATTATTATATCATGAATCCCAAGACAAAAAAAGTCACCGAATGCGGTGACTTTATAGGGAGATTATTATAAAAAAGGTAAAATAAAATCTTATTAAATCAACACTTTTGGAGGGTGTCCCCTCCAACTCCCCGACCTCTGGACAAGGTCTATTTTTTTTTGAAAAAATTTAAAAAACTTCATCAAAACTATTGACGTTATACAACTTTAGTTGTATAATAGATACATAAGGTTAAGGAGGAAACCTTAGACAAGGAAACTAGTAGAAAGGAAAACAAAATGTTTAAGTTCAAAAAGAAGCCACTCAAAGTCAAAACAAATAAGCTAGTCATCAAAATAAACTTATTTATAATCAGCTTTGAATGGCACATCGAATTTGGATAGTGAGAAATCACTATCCACCCCTTCTGGGGTGTACTTAAATTATAACAGGAAAAACAATGAAAGTAAATCTAAAAATTAGAAAAACCACCAAGCGTGAAAAAGTTGAATTTATTATTGGACTTCTTCTACTCCTATTTGTAGTTTGGTATTTTATGAGGTAATATATGTCAGTAGATATTAAAGCTATCCGCTGGCTTTTAGATAACGCCACAGCGTATGCTATTAGCAAAAACTGTGGCGTATCTATTCAGGCCGTGGATAAGTATAAAAATGGTGTATCAGATATTATGAACATGCGTTTAAAACACGCTATCAGCATGACTGCTTACGCCCACACACTACAAGAAAAACAGTGAGTACCATCGCTGTTTTTTTATTTTGAGTAAACAAAAAACCGCAAGCCTGAGCCTGCGGTTAGTGTAATCTATTTTGCTTTCTTTCTATTTTATTTTGTAGTGATTAGCCGAAATTTCTCTTAAAAATACATTGTTAAGATAATAATTCATTAACTCTTTCCTGAACCGCTTGATAATCATATCCAGCGGTTGTTAAGTTGTCATAGCGCTCTTGTCCATTTCCCCACTCGCCGTTGATAACCTCTTGAGCAATTTTATCAAGGTTTTGAGTTTGTGATTCTGTTCCGTAAATAAGTTCATTCACTTTTTGTTGCACTGCATCATAATCATAACCAGCGCTTGTTAAGTTATCGTAGCGCTCTTGTCCATTTCCCCATTCTCCTTGTAGAACTTGATTTGCAATTTTATCAAGGTCTTGAGTTTGTGAACTTGTTCCATCTAGTAACTCATTTACTTTATCCTGAACAGCTTGATAATCATAACCAGCGCTTGTTAAGTTGTCATAGCGTTCTTGTCCATTACCCCACTCGCCGTTGATAACCTCTTGAGCAACAGTTTCTATTGATTTACTGCTAGAAGATTTTTGTAGGACTGGTTGAGGTGTTTCGGTCTCTTCAAACATTTCTTCATCGTCTAACAAGACAATATTTTTATCAAAGGGATTGCTTGAGTATTGCCACCATCTTATACCATCCATAGATGGGAAGTACTCAAAATCAGCATTTCCATCGTTTAGCCCATAGCCTGCAATCCAAAGGCTAGTTGGAAATTTTGCAAGAATCTGCTCATAATAGATATTATTGAGCGTGAATGGCTTGTAGCTGTAATATATTGGCTCGTAGCCATTCTCTTTGAGGATTTCCATGAAGCGAATACAAGCATCTGTATTTGCCTGTTTATCTCCGCTAGCATGATCTTCGTAATCAAGACACAAGTATTTTACTTTTTGAGGCACATTATCAAGGAAATAGCGTGCTTCTCTTTCCGCTTCTTCCACGTCACCACCAAACCAAGCAAAATGATAGAAACCGATAGGAGTTGACTGCTCCACTTGAGCAGAAAGGCAAGGGTTTAGATAGCTTGTACTTTCTGAAATTTTGATGATGGTGTTTGTTGTCCCCATCTGCTCCAAAATCCCTGTAATATCGTATCCATTGTGGCTAGATACATCGATGAATAAGTCGTTTTTCTTCATTATTGTCTCCTCCTAGTCCTCACTTGGCTCATGATAGTCAAGAGCAGGGTTACTGTCAGAAATTCCTGCTGTTGTCGGGTCGTTTACCACACCCAACAATACAAGAATATACACGAATGTGTTTACACCGCCTTGAATATTTTTCGGAATATCCAATCCAAATTGCTGAGCCATCAAGAAGATTGCTCCCAAAAGAGCAATCAGTGTTACTTTATTTTGTAATCGTAGTTTCCAGTTAATCATGTTTATTCCCCTTTCCACGCATCGTTCATTTCTTTTACAGCTGACTCGACGAATGTGTCGAGATCCTTATCAGTCATACTAATGTTATATTTGCTAAGCTCAGCACGGATTTTCGTGCGGGCTTGCTCCAGCTTCTCTTCGCCCTTGTATCCAGTCTCAGAAGCGACCTGCTCTACGGCATGCACCGCATTTTTAGCCAAGATTTCAACGATCTTGACAGTCTGTTCACCACCTTTTTGAACAAGATAGTCCTTGACCGCTTTAACTGCCACCCCTGCCAAAATGACTAGGATGCTGATTGCACCGTTTGTAATGATTTCAGTAATTTGTTGCATTTGTATTTTCCTCCAAAGTTTCTAAATTTAAGTATTTATTGAATAGGGCATCAATTCGCCCGTTGCCTCCGAGCTTCTTGTAACTTGAGTGCATTTTGTGGATAATATCCGACTCGTGAACACTTGTATATCCACGCTTGAGAGCGACTGTAATATCACGCTCAAGACGTAGATACATTGTTGCTAGATGCGCTTCATCATGAACTGCTAGCTTGTTGTTGATCTCGGTTATATTTCGCTTGTTCTCTTCACCGATGTCGTGAATAGTACTCAATTCACCTTTTAGCTCCTTAAATTGTTCTTGATTGAGATTTCCTGCTTTATTTGCTCGCATCCCAAACCAACCAGTAGCAATAACCCCTATTGTAGGAGCAAGCTGAGTAATCGCATGTATCATTTTCTCGATTATTTCAGACCATGACATAAAATCCCCCTTACTCAATCCGTGGCATGACCACGGTCAGTACACCTTGCTGTAGCATATCAGACAGCGCTTGGTCTTTGTATGTGTAACCCTCATTAGCCTGCATCTGGAACTTGAAGATAGTCTGTGTGCCTTGTGGCCATTTTGGATTCGTATCGAATGGATAAGCTCCTGAGATGATGTCGCCATTTGAGTAGCGACGTTCTTTTACAAGAGGCTTAACAAATCCAGCCACCTTGCCATAAGCATGAGTAGGCATGCCACCGTTTTGAGAAATTGCCAGAGCAATCAAGACCTCAGTAATTGCTGAGACAGATTCAAGATACTCTTTGTTAGCAGTCAAATCTTCCTTAGCTTTTTTAAGCTGCTCTTGAGCTTGCACGATTGCGCCAGACGGATCAATTTCAGTCTTGACAATATCTAATATTGCTTTGATTAAAACATCGTCAGAATCGCCTGTGCGGTCTCCTGTTAGCTCACGCAAATTCGTGCTGTAACGACTGCCATCGGCAAGCTTGACCTCAACGACCGTCACAGTCTTGTCGCCCAAACCTCGCGTATAAGGCTTATTTGCTAGTTCATAACCGTTAATTGCCATTTGTCATTTTTCCTTTCACTTCTTCAAATAACTCTTTTAGAGCTGAGTCATATTCTAGGACTTCTTTCATCGTGTGCAATTCGCTTGCTGCATACAAATAAAGAGCCTCGTTCTTAGCTGATTCTTGCTCGCTGACTGCTAGTTTTTTAGTCAATGAATCAAGTGTTAACTGATTTACTACTGCGTCCATGTTGTTATTCATGCTATTGTCTTCTCCATTTTTTCTATTTTTTGATTTAATTCTTGAATGGCCTTAATTAAGTACGGTACAAATTTTGAGTATTGAATTGAGAGATAAGAGTCATTTCCATCATCAAGTACTGCTGAAGGAATTATATCCTGCACCTCTTGCGCAATCAGACCAATTTCTTCGTGAGTCTTATCCTTAATGTAGTCAAAGGCCACTAAATTCAAATCCTTGATTTTATCTAAAGCTTTGACGGGTGTCGATTCAATGTTCTCTTTTAATTTTCTATCCGATGCTGTTGTGATTCCAGCGTATTGTCTCCATTTTCCGGTAACAATTTGACTCCACCAAACAACTCTATTGTATCCACCGTCTGGATTATCCCCTTCTCCGTTCACATCGTCAGTGCCAACCCAAACGCCTTTGTGAGCCTTAATTTTAGAGTAAAAATTAGGGTTTGATATGCTTGAAAAATCCACTTTTGAATGGAAGGTCGCTTCATTTCTACAGTACATCTTCCCGTCTGTATTGACGTACCAAGCTTTTGGGCCAGGAGTGTCTAAACTTTCACCCCAATTTGCCCAAAATGCGTTCCTGTTCGCACCAGCGTTCGTTCCGTTACCCATCCCAACACTAACAGAGGAAACTCCTGTGATAAAATATCCATTCCTGTTCGGGTATTGACCAAATCTGAAACCTCCTATCAAACCTTGGAATCCTTCAAGCAAGGTCGCAGTGACCACCACTGACCGAAGCTTGTTGATGAAAGCTTCTTTAGTAGCAAGCGTATCCGTGAAGATGTCGCTCGAGACGAATCGTCTGGCCATAGCTATATCCATGACCAACTTGTCAGCTGTGATAGAGTTAGCTCGCAAAATATCTGTGTTCAAAGTCGCAAATGTACCCTCACCTACGAACAAGCGTTTGAAGTACCCTTGAATAGCTGTGAGTTCGTCCAGCAAGGTCTTACCCTTTAATCGAATCTTTTCAGCTTCAATCAAGATTTGATTGTTAGTCGCATTGATTTGTGAAATGATTGAACCTGCACTCGTCAGATTTTGAATAGCATACGACCCAGCTAGTTGACTTTGAACCGTGCGAACAGCTTCTTCTGTGTCTTCTGGAGCAGGACTCCAAGCGCTCGCAACATTTCCTTTTTCAACCTTTACAGATTTTGTATGAACCTTATACGACCTCGCTCCATCAACACGAAGATTCAACATCCAACTGTTATTTTTCAACATCTCTTCGGTCATGATAGTATCGAATTCAATTAGACGCCAGTTATTTTCTGGTTGAAGAGTACCTATATTGTAATCGAATGTTCTGCCTGCTCTTGACCAGTCCGTCACATCTCCATAAGATTGTAGAATAGCTACAATTTGCTTGTCGTTGAAACGTTGCACACCGTCAATACTGACTTCCATGCGCACATGAACGTTATCTCCTGCCTTAAAGCCACTTGATAGGATTTTATGTAGATCCGCATGAAGGTTGACTCCATCGTTTCCAGAACGTGAAGTAAACGGCCCCCAGTCTGAAGTAGTATTGAGAGCACGGTTAACACCATTTCCAGAGTATTTCCCTACTTCCGTCTGAAATAGCTGATTTGTCATCACTAGCCGAGCGACGTTGTCTTTAACTGTTTGGTCGCTTGAACCTGAACCGCCTAAAATACGTTCATACAGCTGACTAGTTTCCTTTACACGCTGGAAGTCGCTCTGATTAGCTTTGCCATTTATTTGACTAGAAATCGTAGCAAAACGACCGTCTACAGTTTCTTTGTATTCGGCCAGCTTCTGCGTAACGCCTTCCTCTACATCACCTTTAGCAGGTTGCCAATGAATAAGTGGAATCACTCCACGGACAAGTGTTGCCCAATTCATATTTCCTTTGGCATCATTTGGAACAGCAGATAAAATAATCTCTGTCCCAGCTGGAATTTCTTGAGTCGGTGTAAATTGCACCATCCAAGCATCAATCGCTTTGTGATAGTTCAAACGTTGCCATTTGCCGACTCCATCATAAAAAGTATGACTGGTTGAGTTCTCTCCGTGCCAATATTTCGTAACGAGAGTATAAGTTTGATTCGCTTGCAAGGTTTCAACAAGTCTATATCGCTTATCGTGCTGATTGTAAAATCCGTCATCACTATTTTTCAGCAGGTTTCCACTAGTTCCAAGAGAAAGACTTTCTAAACGTCTTTCAACACCCTGAACGCTTTCTTGAAAAGTGTTCTTACCGACATAATCTCTGGATATCTGTTCTCGGACTGCCGTCGCTTGTTTTGCGCTTTCCTCACGAGCATAGCGCTGCAAGCTCTCTTCTCGCTGGCCTTCTTGGCTTACATAGCTCTCGACTGTTGACATTTTAGCAGATAATCCATCAGCTGTTTTTTTGAATTCTGTTTTTGCTAGAGTAATTTCGCTTTTAGCTCCAGAAATCAAATTGTTCGTATCAGTTTTAAGCTTAGCAAATGTCTCAGTCAAACCAGCTACATCTTGTCTGACCTCACTTTTCGTCGCAAATCCGTTCATCTGCCCAGTCATTCGACTAAGAGCCTCTGTGGTCGTTCTGCGATATTCTGAAGCTTGATTGACCTCACTTGCAACCGTCCGTTTCAGAGCGTCCAAATCACCAGACAAAGAAGCCTGAGCGCTCGTAGCCTGTCTCTTAAACGCTTCAAGTCTAGCGATAGAATCTAGACCAATCCGCTTAGCTTCTTGAGCAAGCAAACTGCTGGCACCAGCATTTCGCAAGGCTTCCTCGGCCCTGCGCTTGGCCTCTTGTATCGAAGCGTTGTCAAAGCTGTCGAAACGCTGATTGATAGTATCAGAGAGTTCTCTTTTAACTTCTTCAGCTTTAGCTCTAGCAAGTTCGATACCGTCCAAAATTTCCTGTCTCAACAATCCAGCTTGATGATCAAAACCTAAGTCGGCATTTTGAAGAGCCTTTTCAAGGGCGATTTCTTGTGCAGATTCTGTCACACCAAGGATTGCATCGGCTGCGCTAGATAGCCCACCAGAAGCTCTTGAAGCACCAGTGCCTGCCTTATCGTCGAAAGTCAGAGAGATGTACTCTTCTTTTAAGGCATCGAACTCATAAGCAATAGCTTTCTTGAATGCATCGACATTATGCTTCCAACTCTTGAGATTGACCGTGTCGCCCATATGAACCACTTGCCCATCAAGTTCATAAGCTTCAATCTTGATAGCATCAGAGACCTTGTCAATGCCCTCATTTGAGAACTTAGACTGTGCCCACTTTTGCAACTCTTCAACAGTTTTAGCATTGTTGTTCTCATACTCTTTTTCATTGATATAAGGGTATGAGTTGATAAGAGGACTATCAACAGTCACTCTGATAGTCGTTTCTTTTTCAGCACCTTCAGCTTTAAAAGTCGATTTAGCATGGATTCTTGTGACAACATTCTGACTGTTTTTTGTACGTTGGTAATCCTTCAGATTCTTATGCGTTGTAATAACAACACCACGATTCTCACCACGACTCTTCTTCACTGTCAGAGCGAAATTGTCACGCACCAGCTCGCCTTCCCATGTACCAACAATGCTGTGCTTACCGTCCAGCAATACAGAGTATAGAGTTTCTGTTTCAGTCGTGTTGAAGGTCCTACGATCCTGGATATCGCTATTGAAAGAAAAATCCCCCAAAGCAGTTTTGGTGTTTTGAACCATGCGAGAAAGAGCCATGCCACAGCTCTGACTAGTCACACTTACTGGTGTGATAGAACGTTGCATCACATCGTCTGAAATATGATAGGCTATAATTTCCAGATGATCATTGTTTTCAACAGGTTTCTTGATGCGAAATAGCTGCGCTCCTAAAACAGGAGTCGGAGCCTTTATAAGCATATCTTCTTGGATAAGCTTATAAATACCAGAGTCAGAAATAGGATATTTCACAGTTAAGGTGAAATCGCCATTCATGATTTCTTTAACAATCGCCGAACTTGCTTCATGAAGTGGCTCCCCGTTCCACCGAACGGTTCTCACATCTTTATTAAGTAGATAAAGCAATTATGCCCACCCCCAAACCGTTTCGATTTCAAGCGATTGAATACCTGGACCTAAAACAACACCAACATTCTGCACTTTCGCTGGATCAACTGTGATAAAATCCCCTGACCATTTCACTGGTTTTCCTGTTGTTGTCTTAAAACTAGGATTATCAGGATTGTTGACCATCACAAGCGACTCAGCAAGCCTTTCAAGACGAATGACCTGACCAGCAATTGTAAACGAAGTCTCAACAGCGCTCTGGCCAATGATTGTAATTTTAGGAAAGGCAAGAGCAGAACCTTGAACTGTCAAAGTCCCACTTCTTGTCAATCGCTGAGTATCAGTGGCTTTGAAGTATTTGGTAGGGTGACAAGTGAAGGTCGCCTTGGTCATGTAAAGACCAGGTTGCACTTCTTCAAGATCAGTCACATTGACTTTATAACACCAGAGTCGAGTTGTTTTGACTCGCTCACTTTCTAACCAGAACTTCTCACGGATAAACAGACTCATAAATTGGTTCATCTGCTCTTCGGTCGGTTTGACTAAGTAAATCGTATAAGGTTTCTTGACCAATTCCCTGTGCTTGTTCGTCTGAACGATTGCCCCACTGATACCACCATGCTCCAAGAGAGCTGTCTTGCTCTCTCCTAGAGCGATTGAAGGAGAATCGTGAACAATGACCTTAAAAGGAAAAGACGATGTTCTCACATCATCAATCACAAGCTCATTATGCTTTATCATGCAAATCCTCCTCTCAATTGTGTCTTACGTTGCAATTCGTCAGCAATACGCTGAGCCACCTCATCAGCAATCCGACTGATATCTGCTTCTTCTCTGACGGTATTGCCAGTGATAGTGATATTGATTGTCGGTGAAGTTCCACCCATTGTCTGAGCGATACCTCGACCGATGGCTCCAAGTGTCTTATCGTTAAGCGGCAATACTGCTTCATTACCAGCTTCACCACCAACCATAAGACTGTTGCCATTCATTCCAAAGATAGTTGGTTTCGTCATGATACCGCCTTTGGCATACCATTCGATTCCAATGCTTGGAACACCTTGACTCAACCAGTCTAATGGATTGGCCGAACCACTCACATAAAAGTGAGGTAGCGGGATGTGTGGCCAGCTGATGTTGAAGTTAAACAATCCTTTGATGGCATTGATAGCCGTGCTAACAAGGTCCTTCGCCCCATTGATGGCACTACCGATGGAATTTTTAATCCCATTCCAGACGCTGGATACTGTGCTTGAAATGCCATTCATGATATTCCCAATTGTTGTGGAAATACCTTGCCATGCCGTTGAAATGATGCTTGAGATTGAAGAAATTACTGTTGAAACAATTGATTTAATCGCTTCCCAAATAACTGACATGGTATTTTTGATTGTTTCCCATGCTCCTGACCAATCTCCATTGATTACTTGCATGATAGCAGTAATGATGCCTTGGATGACTGTTATAGCAGTCTGTACGACTGTTTTAAGCACCTCCCAAACCATCGATACGCTTGTTTGCATATTCGTCCACATCGCTTCAAAATATGGAACCAGATATTCCATAGCGACTTGAATAACCGTAGTGATGATGTTAATAGTCGTACCAATTATTGTAGAGATAGTCTCCCAAACAATCTTAAAGGTACTTTCAATAAGCGCCTGGTTCTCGTCTATCCATTCAGTGATCCCACCAAATACAGAAATAATAAAATCTGAAACATTCTGGATGGCTGTGCTGATTGCGGTTTGAATAGCTCCCCAAACCGTGTTGACAATCTCCATAATCCATGTATGGTTAGATTCCCACCAAGCAATCATCCCTCCAAAAACATCCTGAATAACCTTATCAATGCCAGTGATTGCTAAAGTTATCAAGTATGACATGATGTTCCAAACATAGCTAGCTGTTTTAAGGATATCTTCTTGATTAGTTTTCCACCAATTCGTTAAAATTCCCCAAACATCTTGAACTACTGTGCTGATTGCTTGAACTACTGTTAAGATAACCGTTGAGATGGCATTCCAGACAGTGCTCGCAATATTGTAAATCGTATCTTGATTTTTCTTCCACAAAGATAACAGGGCATTCCAAATAGTTTGAACGATTTCTAGTATAGAATGTATAGCTGATGAAATAGCGCTCTTGATACTTTCCCAAGTGTTGATTACAAAATTCTTAAAGGTCTCATTGTTTTCCCACAATTCCTTTAAACCGACAATTAGAAGCGTGATGACGGCTACAACTCCCAAAACTGTTCCGATTATTGGAGCAAATGCTCCAATAAGCCCAAGAACTGTTGTTCCCATTGCAGCCGCTGCAACCTGTACGGCGAGAAAAATTGGTAGCAAGGCCCCTACAACCGCTAAAATACCAACAAATACAATGATTGCTTGTTTAATCGGAGCGGATAAGTTACTGAACCAAGTTGCGACCTGGTTTACAATTTTCCCTAATGCTTGAAAGACTGGTATCAACATTTCAAGGATTGGTTGGCCAATTACAGCGAGTGCGTTGGTTCCTGATTGCTTCAGGTTTCCCATCACGTTCTCGAGCCCGTCAGCTTCCCTCTGAGCCTGTCCAAGTGCTCCTGAAAGTTTATTACCGTCTTCGACCATCTGAAGCAAAGTCAATTGCTTCTGCGCTTCGCTTAGGTCCTTAAATGATTTCCCGTACAATTTATTTGCAGCGGCATTTCTGGTCGTTTCTGTTGCAGAAATCCCAAGAGCCGCATCGTTTGCAAAGTTTCCTTTCAAAAAAGATTGTAGGCTTTCTGTCACGCTCTCAATAGACTTGTCATAAAAGGCTGCACCATCTGCTGCTGCCCTAGTCGCACGAGAAGTAAGATCCAATGCTTCAGCGGTGTCCAACCCTGAAGTTTTAGCAAATGATGCCATCTGAGTGAATGAGCCTTGCAATCGCTCTGGAACAATATCCATTTCCTGACCAATAGCATTTAGTGATTCTCTTGCTTGATCTTCCATGTCGCCAAAAACAGTTGTGAATTGTGCATTACTTGCTTGAATCTGAGCCGCTGCTTCAATAGATGAAGCCCCTACTTCCAAGATTTTTTGCGACAACTCGGCCAACTTTTCGCTCGTTTGCTGAAGTGCTTCTGCTCGGATAGTGTTTGATATTGCTGTCATACCGTCTTGAGCATTATTAGCAGACGATTTAGTTTGGTTCATCTCATTGTTGAGATGATTTAATGCAGTCTTAGCTTGATTCAGTTCAGACTCCATTTTATTGGCTTGTGTGGAATTTTCACCAAATTCTTTTTTGGTGAGCTCCAATTGTCGTTCTAAGTTTGAAATCTGCTTATTGACAATATCAGACTGTGCGCCAATTTTTTTCTGTGCAAGAGCATTTCTCTCGGCTTCGCTAGCATTTGAACCTAAAGCACTTTCTTGCAGTTTAAATGAACTTGTCACCTTTTCCATCTCGGATGCTAGTTGGCTTTGTTCACTCTGCAAATTGTTTAGCTTACTGATATTGTTTTCTGTCGCTTGACCGTTTCCAGATAATGCCTGGTTCACACTTGCAAGCTTACCTTCATATCCTTTTAAGACGTTTTGAGTAACTTCGACTTCACGTTGAAAAGCACGGTACTGATCAGCACCGATATTCCCATTTTTGAACTGTTGTTCCACCTGAGACTGAGCTTGTCTCAAGGTTTCCAATTTCTCCTTAGTCGTCGCAACTTGCTTTTGCAAAACTTCTTGCTTCTGAGTTAAGAGCGTTACGTTCCCTGTGTCAAACTTCAAGGCTTTGTCAATCTGTTTCAACTCCTGACTTGCATCAGTAGCAGCCTTATTGACATTTTTCAGCGCCTTCTGTAAGGGTTGCGTGTCGCCATCGATTTCAATTTTGATACCTTTGATATTTCCTGCCATATTTCCTCCTTTCTCAAAAAATAGAAAAGCACTGAGAGAACTTCTACCACTGATAATGCAGTCAGACCAATGAACTTGGCATCAGAATTGCTCTCTCAGCACTCATTTTTCTTTAAAAACTGTCAAAATCAGCTTGCGTGGCTTTCCGTTCGCCACCTTTGTCCTCGCTCCGTAGATTCACATAATCCGTCTGATAATCCAGAGCCATTCCGATTGAGATGTGCTTTAGGTCATCGATAGACAGACCCGTTTCTTTACAGCAAGACAGATAGGATTCTACTGTGAAGATTTCTTCGCTAGCTGATTCTGACTCATCTGGTGCTTTTTTGTCGTCATGCTCGCATTCAGCATTTCCATCAGCACAGGCCCAACTTCCTGAATCGGAAAGACTTCCATTTCCATGAAGAATTGTTCATAAGGCTTGATGTGAGGATTTGCAGATTTAGCAAATGTCCAAAAAAGACGGTTGAAAAAGGTCATATCAAAATCTGACAACATCGAAACATCAATATCAGTTGCCGTCAACTCTTTGTCAGTTTCCAGCTTGTTCAATTCATTCATGAATGATTGATTTTTTAACATTGAGAACAAATCTTGAAAATAATCTTTCCCAAATTGTTGCTTGTAGGCGATAGGAGTATAGCCGTTTGTGCCTAACTCATACTCCTGATCACCAACCAAAACGATTTTACGCATAGATCTTCTCCTTAAGCTGCAACCGCAGTAGGTTCATACACTTTCTTGAACCAGTTGTCATAAATTTCCTTATTATCAGCTGATGTGATAGAACGTTTAACAACTGAATCCAGAGGACGAGGACTTGCTTTAAAGCCAAGTTCACGCTCATTGACGTTTGTACCGTTCTTGGTTTTTGAACCATTTCCTGGACGGCTAGCTGAACAGTAGTAAAGAACGTGACGTGTTTTGTTCTTGTCCCCTGAAAATTCAAACATCAAGGCGAATGATGTGAATTCTGCATCAGCTTTTTCAGTCAAAACACCCGTCTGAGCATCTTTGATTTCACCCAAAATCTTAGTCGCAAACATTTCAATAATGTGAGAGATTTTGAATTTACCTTCATATCCTTCATTTGAATTCATGAAGTGATAATCGATGTCATCTGCTTTGATTGGTGTTGATTCACCCTTTGGATCCAATGTCAATTCCATTGCTCCAGGAAAGCGGAAAATTTCATCGTAAGCAATCACTCCATCAGCACCAATTGATTTAATTGGCGCAACGTGAATATTTTTTAAACCGAATGTTACTTTATTTTCTTGAGTCATGTCATTCCTCCTTAGTATAGATAGACCGTATAAGACTTGACATAGAGTCTTTCAGTCTCGATAAACGTTTCTTCTTGAACATCGAAAAAGAGCTCGTGGGTTGTCCACAGCTCTTCCAGACGTTCTTCCAAATCTTCATCCTTACTCTCAAAAGCCAGCTCAACTGTCACGCTCTTAATCTGATGATTAACCGTGTTGTCAGCTGCATTGATGACTGGGCTTGATTCATAATAGACCAGGTAAGGTAAGTCAGGAGCGTTTCCAGTTTTAAACGCTCGATAAGTGACAGGCAAATTTACCTGTTCCAAAATAGCAGCAAAGTCTGATAGCTTCATTTCCCAATCTCCTTGATACGCTTCTCAAAGTTTTCTTTAACTTTCTCCTCGACAGGTTTAATATGTGGAAGTGCCCGACTACGACCGCCATTTCTCAAAACATGCCCATTTTCTAGTAAGTGAGTTAAACGATAGGTTGGAGCCGCGTTGTAGATGACGTATGACCCCTTAGCATTTTTCTTGAATCGCCAATTTCTAGCATACTTTCCATAACGTTTTGGACTAGTCGCTTTTAATTCCGTAACGGCTTCATTTACAACGTCCTCAGCAATCAGGTCAATCTTATCTTCTACCTCAGCAGAGTACTCTGCCATTGCCTTTGCAATTTCATTCGCTAAATCACTTGTTAAGCTCATTTCAACACCTCTGACAAAGTCAACTCTAAGATTTCAGGATCGATAAGATAGGTTTTCAAGATACGATATTGCTTGCCTTCAAATTTCGCAAGTTCTTGATTCTCGTACTCAAAATTTCGAATCTCTACGACCAAGCTCGGCTTAAGCCCTGCCTGATTCGCCTGATAAAATTCAGAGCGAGTAACCTTCTTTTTACGACACAACAGAGTGACTTCAACATCTTGAGAGATTGGTTGTAGTAGCTTATCCTTACCCGTAACTTTTTTAGAGATCAGCGTGATTTCATGATTCCACATTCTTGACTTCTTTCTTTGATGCTATCTGTAAATTATGCAGTCGCCACTGAAGGTGACGTGGCATATCCACCCCACCCTCGTAGCGATAAGCAGCATAGTCAACGATAAACATTTCATGGTCAGCACGCTCACCAACAAGCTCGATACCGAGGTTATCGGTCAATTCAGTGATGACACTTGAAATGATTTTTACTAACGGCTTGTCTCTTAAGCTGGTTGAAATACCCAGCTTAAGCTTCAGCAATTCCAAAAGCTGACCTTCGTCCATGTTTACTCCTCAACTTCCTTAGCAGGCTCTTCAGCAGTTTTCTCAACTGTTTCTTCCTGCTCAACTGCGGGCTCTTCCTTAACTTCTTTTGTTTCAGGCGCTGGCTTCTTAGGTTCATCATCTCCCAAAACTTCAAGGAAAATAGATCCAGCGGTGTTAGCACCAGTCAAAAGGCCATTTGTAAAGTTATCTGTGGGCTCATATC
The DNA here is from genome assembly GCA_905221115.1 of bacterium. Lineage (GTDB taxonomy): Bacteria > Bacillota > Bacilli > Lactobacillales > Streptococcaceae > Streptococcus. The sequence continues at coordinate 21,052 of CAJNBX010000015.1, read as the reverse complement.
CTTCACGAGGAAAGATCTCGCCAACAGCATAGTCATGATTTTCAGGATCAGACAAGTCCTTGAAAGGACGGATTACTTTATAGCTCATACACTACCTCCTTAAGCTACAACATCAGTGTATGTTCCGAAGAATCCAGCTTCTTCATCTGCCTTCTTAATATCCAAACGGATGAAAAGCCCGAGCAATTGTCCGTAAATGTCATTATTCACCCATTTGACGGATACTTGAGCACGGTCAAACTCTTTGACGAACTCAGTAACATCTCCGATGAAGAATTTCATGTCTCCTTCGTTTCCAAACACTGTGTCATCTACTTTGTAGATTGTTTTCCCACCAAAGGAATAGCCAGTAGGTGAAGCTACATCAGTTTGAAGCATGTAACGCCCATCTTTGTCCTTCACCTTGTCAAGTGCAGCAAACATTGACTTAGTTACAACGATGCTTGCTTTATAAATTGATTTCAGCTTTTGGTTGTAGATGTCTTTAATACCATCAAATCCAGCTGCATCTGCTTGGGTTGCTGTTTTGAGAACAGCTGTAACTAATGACAATTCAGTGTTTTCACCTTGATTGACCACTTCGTCTTCAACAATGGACATGATGTCATAGTCTGCGTCGTCAATCATTTCTTGTGACACAGGGACATATCCACGGTAAGTCTTGATTGAATAATCAATCTCGCTGATTGCTGGTTTTCCGAGTTCTGGATTTGCTTTCAATTCATCTGTTGAAACCATTACACCATCTGTTTTCTTGATAACTGGATATTTACCGGATCCACTGTTAACTTTAACTCGCTCCACAAGATCCAAAAGTGGGTTGCGTGTTTTGTTAACAAAATGAGGTTTCAAAACTTCAGTAGGGATTAAAGCTGCGCTTCCTGAATCAGTAGTTTTCAAGCCTACGATGTCACGAGTTTGACCAGTACGAATGTATTTAGCAATTGCGTCACGTTGTTCCAATTTCTGTCCTCCACATTTTGAGTGACTTGGGTAAGTCGGGGCTTTACGATTTAGTTCTTCAACTTGATTTTTCAAATCTTCGATTTCTTTTTCAAGTTGTTCTTTTTCTGCTTCCTTTTCATCCAATTCTTTCTGGATTTGTTCAAGGTTCTTTTCAACTGCTGAAACTTCTTCTTCAGTTCCAGCTTGATCCAGTTTTTTCGCTTCAAGTTCAGAGCGTTTGTTCAATTCTTCGATTGATTCTTCAAGCTCTACTACTTTGTCTGCTTTGTTGCGCATACGAGCGCCTAAAATCAATGATTTGTGCATAGGTTAAATTTCTCCTTAATTTCTTTCTTGCGCTTGTCCAGCGCTTCACGATTGGCACGCTGTTGACTTTCGAAGTCTTTCTGTCGTGCAGCAATTTCCGTTTGTGGATAGGCTGGGAAAGTACATGGACTCACTTCAAAGATTTCTAATTCTAAGATAGTGTCCAGGTACGAACCATCTGCTTGCTCTTCCGTGTTGATTTTGATTGGGATAAAGCCAAAACTACATCCAACAACATCGCCACGCTGAACACGAGCATAGGCCCCAACAGCTTGCGGATCATCTTTGTTGATAATGATATCCCCATAAAGTCCGATGTCATCAACTCCCAAAATGACTGTTCCGTTACCAGTCCGACCAAGCACCAAACTATCATCATGGTTAAATAATGCCCTGATGTCAGCTCCTTTGATGGCTTTTTCAACACCATCACGCTTAATCACTTCAAAATAACCAGGCCACAATTCAGTAACTTCATCAAACTTGATAAAGTAGCCACTCAAAATCAAATCACCAGTGTCAGCTTCTTCTCGTGTCTTGAATTGAGCGGTGCGATAACTATTCCGTTTGTTCATTCTCTTCCTCACCCCCTTTCAGTTTCTTCTGGTCCCCAAGTCTGTCTTGTGGAATAAAGTTTTCAAGAGCAAGGAGCTCATCCATATCAGGATCAGGCGGCATTCCTAACCAATCTCTCCACTCATTTCTACGCATTGCCATAGAATTAGTCATCTGTTGTGCTACTGATGACAATTCTGTAATGTCGTAAGAATAGAGCGAGCGAGCATTCAGTTTAAAATACCGATTGTTTGAAACTAGTAAATCTCTAGTTAAGGTTTGAGTGATTGTCGTAGCGATACTCATGACCGTTGTATTGACAAAGTTGTTGTATTCTTCTTTATCAAAGCTACCAACTCCCAAAATAAAAGCTGGAACTCCCAAAAGTCCAGCAACTGTTTTCTTGTCAATTTCAACAGATTCATTGATAGCAATATCTTTCAGACTGAGTGGCTTGACCTGTTCTACACTCAACAGAGCATCTGGAACAATCCACGGTTCACCCGCTTGACTTGTTGTTAAGTATTTCTTAGCAACTTTGTCTCTTCCTTCTTGCGTGCCCAATTCTCCACTTGAAGAATCAACCTTAACAATTAGGCTAGGAACATTTTTGCCATTCATAAAACCTTTTTTGATTTGAGTAGCAAGGTTTAAGTTCCTAACAATATCTCGCAGAGCAAGCCTGTATCCAGTCCCTATAAATGGATTATCTGGATCTGGATTGATTACAAAATGCACGATTTCACTTGGGTTGTAGTCGATACCACGATAATTCACGATATAACCAACATCATCACTTTTGAAAGAGACCTCACTCATTCCGAATGGTCTCAGGTTCAAAATATAATCATTCACAGGATCATACTCGACATGAAGAACCGAATTTCCGTCACCAAACAACAACAGGTCACGCACAATCTTGAAAATCCAAGTTTTACGAGTCATGTTGTCGCATGGGTTTACATCAATCTTGCGAGCTAGCCCGTCTTTTATTCGAATGTCTCCTTTGTCGGTATTCTCCATCAAATGAATGGTCATATTTGATACCATGTCAGCAATCTTGTTAACTGCTGCAATCACATCAGGATTGCGGGCCAAAGGCACATAGCTATCACCGTCGATATAAAGCCCAAAATCTGAATGAGTGATAACATTCGTTCCACCTCGACTCTTACCACGTTTCAAAAACCTATCTAAAAGCCCCATCTTTTCTCACCTCCTTTCTCTAATCAAAGAAGCTCATGACATTCTGATTCTTACCAAGGTTAGCAAGAGCCTGAATGCAAGCAAAAACGCTGGCATCGAACAAGTCAATTCTTGCAGTACCACCGTCACCGTCTAATTTTTCATATTGCACAGCATCATCCACCTTTTCAATTGCTCTAACGTTGCTCACACAGTATTCGTAAGCATCCGAATGAAGATAGTAAAACTCTTTATTCTTGACTTTGAACTCAATCCGCCTGAAGCCCTCAGATTTCAGATAGAACAACTGAGGCTGGTCAATCATCTTGAACTTAGCCTTTTTCATCTTGACCAAAAACTCACGACCAAACTTCCTATCCATTCCGACAGCAGCAATCTTGAACCCTTTATCTCTCATCTTGATGAACCATTTGACAATATCATCATAGAGAACGGTCGGAGTATTACTCATTGTCAACCAACCATCAGACTGCCAACCAAATAGTGGAATCCCGTCATCATTGGCTTTCTTCTGAGCATTGACACGAGGAAAGAAAGCATGTGTGATACAAATATCAACATCTTTCTCGCCGTCATGGTAAACACCATAAAGGGCGGCGGCGGTCAAGTCATGCAACCTTGACAAGTCAGCTCCACCATACCACTGGATAGGTAAGCGTGCCAACTCCTCTAAGGTCCAATCATAGCAACTGTCTGAAGCAATAAACTCATCAGGATTGAAATAAGCGTTCATTGAGTTTGTAAAGACATTCAAAGTCTTGTTGAAGAACTCATTTCTGGTCTGAGGATCATTCATAGCTTGCTCTGCTTCTTCTTTCAGAGCTTTGAGCGATACAGTGACACCCCACGACGGATTTGCTTTTTTAAGAACGTTCTCGTCCAGGTAATCTCCCACGTCTCCATCAGTCGTCTGGTCAGCTTTGCAGATAAACATGAACAAGGAATCATCCTTGACTAGTTGCTTAAGGACCTTTTGGCAGTATTTCAGACGGTTAGCAAGAAATCCAGTAGGAATATCACCAGCCGTAGAGATAACAAAAAGCATACTGTTTCGGTATGCTGACATTGTTTTTTTCATAAGACCGTACTTCTTACTGTTTCTCATCGTGTGAGCTTCATCCAAGATGATAACATTCCCGTTCAATGAGTCCAAACGACTTTCATCATTGGCCAGTGCCTGGATAAAGAAAGAACCCTCGATACCAAAATTAGCAGTGATTGAGTGTTCCTGGTTGTTATCCTTGATACGAATGTTTTTGTCATTCCATCGCTCCACATTGAATTTTAAGAATCCAAAGGCTTCCATAGCTTGCTTGACCGAGTTAGCCACGATGTAGCATTTTGAACCGCTATCTGTGTCTAATATCTGATAAGCAAGTGCGATTGCAGCAGTAAACGATGTCTTCCCATTCTTACGAGCAAGCATGATAAGCGCTTCTTTGAACCTACGCTCATTTTTACCCTTGTAGTAAAACCCAAACAGGTTCACAACTACAAAATGTTGCCACGGTTGCAAGAGTAATGGCTTGTTACGGATAGACACCGCAAACATGTCATCACCCTGCTGATGGACTATCGTATTCTCGATGAAGTGAACAACAAAATCAACGATTTCCTCATCCATTTCAAACTCAGGATTTTCAAGATCACGCAAGAAACGTTCAGCTGCAAGAATGTTCTCCTCACAATGTTCCTCTCTGTGAGATATGACGTACTGAGCATACTCTTTCGCTTTGCCAAGATTACCCATTGCCAGTCACTCGCTTCTTCTTGATTTCGTTCTTGAACTTCAGGACCTCAGTAAGAACTGAATCACCTTCTTGTTCTACTACCTCACCGAGCGACTTCGGATTCATCATCAGCTGATTAGAGTAGCTGAGGATGTCTTTCCTCAAAATTTCCATCGCTGTCAAGATTGGAACTTTGCGCTCATTCTCAGCACCAGCCTTATTGACGTAGGTGTCTGTTACTGGATAACCCATATCAGCATAATCTTGAGCAAGTTTCTGATACTGATATAGCATACCTGCAAAGATGTCAATGATCATCTCGAATTCTTTACGATAAGTGCCCAAGTCTTTCATCTGCTTGACCACTTTTGACTTAATCGACTTTGCTGTAATTGGTTTAGCCAAAAACTACCTCCTTTCGTCAAAATCGCTTAGTTTTTACCCCCTTTTTGTTTGAAGGCCTCCGACTTGGAAAAAGTTCCCTTCACCGGTACCCTACTGGCCAAAATGATTTTTCAAAAAGAGGGGGGGACTAAAAATTTTCATTTTTCATTTTTGAAAAAATTTAAAAATTCTTTTTTTCTTTTTTTCTGCCAATACAATCCTTGATTGATTACTCTATCGTTCACTCTATCATGAAACGTATTGTGTTTCTTATTCGTCAACGGCAAACAATTCCATTCAACGAATTCAAGTTCAGGATATTCAGATACAGGAAAGATATGGTGAACCATTTCTGCTTGAACAGAAATTCCGTAACGCAAACTTTCTTGACAAAGATAATCATGCTTACGCATTATCCTATCACGGAACTTCTCCCACTTCTTAGATCTCAATGATGGTCTGATAGGTTTGTTATACATCTCAAACCTCCTTTCTCAATGCAAAAGGGACAGGCCTTTGACCTATCCCATCTCATACAAGAAATCTATGCTACCATAATAAACCTTTTTTTGTGAGACTTCAAGATGTCTTTTGTCTCATTTTATTTTGTTTATAAAATCATAGGCCAATACAAAAACAAATACGAGTGGTAAGAAAAGAAATATCAATCCGTTCTCAACTAACTTTAATACATCACTTTTCCCCAATCAAAAATAACGACTAAAAAAATTAAGGTTAAAAAATAGACAACTAGATATCCTAAAAATAATCCCAATGTTTCATCCTCCAACTATACCAATTTTATCCCTCACTTTCACATATCTTATATTTTGTTAAACTCACTCTAAATCTCAAACCCTTACTAATCATAGGTTTTGAAGCATTTCATTTTTTCAGTTTATGCTTAACTCATTATGTGAAAGTAATATCTAAAAAATTAAATGACAAAGTTTCGTAGTGCATCATCAAGCTCTGCTTGCTCTATCCCTATGTATCTCAATGTGATTGCAGGTGATGAGTGATTGAACATTTTCTGTAATGTTCCTACGTCCTTTGTCTTGTTGTAATATTTATAGCCGAATGTCTTTCGCATTGTATGCGTGCCAACATTATCAATGCCTAGTTCTTCAGCAGCTTCATGAATAATTTGATAGGCTCGCTCACGAGTGATCGCTTTATTCTGACCTTGCCTACTCTTGAATAGAAAATGATGGAATGGTTTATCTTCGACATATCTTCTCATTTCTTTCTTGAGTTCTTTTGTCATCCGTCTTGTTATCTGCTTGCCAGTCTTCCGTTCTCTCAGTTTGATGTGCCATCCTTGAACATCTTTAACTTTCAAGGTAAGTATATCTCCGACTCGCAAGCCAGTATTCAGGCCTGTAATGAATAACATATAATACATCTCATTCCACTCTCTGAGATAATCTTTCATTGCCTGAATGTCGTCGTTATCTTTTATCGGCGATACAAATTCCATATTCTACCTCCTTTCCCAAAACAAAAAGCCAGCATTTGCTGACTCTTGACGATACTTCTGTTGGACAACTTTTCTGACTAGAATTAAGGATGACTCCTAAAGTGTGATGTGTGTTTTTGTTTCAGAAGTTCATGCTATCATAATAAACCCTTTTTTGTGAGACTTCAAGATGTCTTTTGTCTCAATCTTATTTACAACTCACCTTTCAGTATAGCGTACTGTTCTAAGATAATCCTTCTACGTCGATAGATTGTAGCTTTGCTCATAAATTTCTGTTCTGCTATTTCTTCCCATCTCAGTTGAGGATATCTCCAGCGCAGATTAAAGATTTCCTTATCTTCATCAACTAGATTGATCAAGAGTTTGTTGATAATCCCTTTGAACCCTTCAAGGAATTTTAAGGTTGGATCATCTGCTATTCTGATTGCAATGGTTTCAGTAGGTTTGCTTATTCCTACACTGGGACCACTCTCAGCATCTGGATTTCGAGTTTCTAGTTCTAGCCTTCTCAAATCTATTGTCCGTTGAACGTTTTGAAATTTAAAAAGTTCTCTGTCTAATGTTTTGAGGTCTTCGTCGCTCAATTTCTTCAAATCCTACCTCCTCGAAATCTTCGTGGCTGTTTCCACTTTATAAGCCTACCGTCATTATTGTTGTTGAAATAATCTGGCAATCTTGCTGTTAGACTTTCTTTGTAGACCACTTTTTCAACGACCTGGATTGCAGGCATCATTTCATCATCTATCCATCCAACTAGCCAAGCAGGATTTACATCATAGGTTTTAGCAATCATTTCAATTTGTTTGATGGACGGATATCCACCTCTCTCGTACAAGTGAATTGTATTTTGAGAAACACCTGTCTCTTTCGCCATCTGCCCAACAGAGAGACATAGGTCCTCTCTAAGTTCTTTCAATCTTAGCTGCATCTTGCTCTCCACTTCCTAGTATTAGCTTTTATGAAAGCAGCCTGCTCTTGCATCTGCTTCCATTCGTAATCCATAATGATTTCAAGTTGGTTGTTACAAAGACCTCTTAAGAAATCATTTTGAACTTCTAATTTTTCAATATCCTTATAGGCCCTTTCATACAGTTCATCCTCCAGAAATCTAATGCGCTCTGCCATCGCTTCCTGAATGATGATGTAAGTTGGTTTCTTATACTTTGCCATTACAATCTCACCTCATCTCCTACTTTAAGAGATTCATAGTTTGTTTTAGTAACTACGAATATTCCGTAATTTTGTACTGTGATAGTGTACATGTCACCAATCTTCTCCTTTTGTAAGACTCTGCCTTTGATTTCTGCGCCTTGATTGTCAGCTTTATAGATGACAATCGGACGCTTTGCTTCTAGTTTTTTTATGTGGATACTCTGCCAGATATTTAATCCGGCAGACAATAATACCCAGATTGCGATAAATCGCTTCATTCTGTTGCCTCCTTCTTCACAATTAGTAGTATAACCATTGAATGCATTTGATTATTACACTCTTATAGGTCGAATTCTTCACTGAAACTTGATTTATTAAGTTCCTGTAGTTTACGAAATTCGTGACAACTAGGACACCAAACACCTTGAACCTTATCCATCACTCCACCTCCTCGACTTCAAATAAAGGACTGTTGAATACTTCGCCGAACCCAGCTTCTTTAAGTTCTTTTTTGGTGTGGTGGGTTATGTGGTCATTTGAATTATTTATATCCGTGACCGACCATATATCAGCTTTTTTGTGATAACTTAAAAAGCTCAATGCGTTTACGATACCTTTCATCTTTACCCGATACCGATTTTCTACCTTATATCCATCAAGCCAAGCACGAGCAAATATTTCGATATTATCATCTGTATAAAGCCAATCTTCAATATCCTTGTTTTCATGTTTTTTAACTTCACTCATTGCGCCTAAGATGTGATAATCTTCTTTTTTTGCGTATTCAATATAATCAGCAATAAATTTCGGAATCACTGGTTTGTTCAATTCCTGCCGAATCTTATCAGCATCCTTCAATTGATTGCCAACCCATGCTCTCTCAAGTTTGCCTTGCTCGTAGCCACTACGGTATTTCATCGAACCGTAGTCGTCCCCTAATTCTTTAAGGATGTCATTAAGCCATCTAGTCTGTGTCGTCGGATCAAACCCTCTGATTCGACGAACGACATCTTTTAACTTGAATGGCAACGGTTCTGGCTCGTCCAAAGACCGCAAGTCTTTCAAAACTAAATCAACCGAGGTCATTTTTTTCTTGCTAGCTTTAAATTTTTCATATCGTTCAATTAGTCCCTGTATGTTCATTCTCAAACTCCTTGCTTTCAATTTTTCTAATATCAACAACGTCTTCAAGATGTTCTCTTGAACACCACTTGTTTTTTATACACTCTCTAATGAAATTGTTTTTATAAAAACAATGTTCTATGTAAGCAATTGGAAATAATAAGGCAATAAATGGCGCACACACAAGTAGAGACAAATAAATTGCTACTCTTCCAAATTTTGAATCAGCAATATACTCGTAAAACTCAATAGGCCCGTTTATTTTTCGCAAGTGCCTGATAAAAATAATATAATTTTTTCTTTTCATCCTTCACACCTCCTACGCTGATTTTTGTACTAATTTCGTTTGTTTCATCCATTCCTTGGCTATGTCCCAGACTTCAGCTGGTACATCTTGGTTATACTTGCCACGAAATTGGGCTATCTTCCCCTGCCTTACTTCGAGTGTGTAAAGAGGTTTTTTAGGTTGATTTGACAGGCGGACAAACACTATTAAGGTATTACCTTTAAAATGCTTATCTGTGTATGAGCTTACGCAATGATGTAGTTTCTTGCCCTCATAGATCAGCTCAGCCACTTTTCTAGGAACATGAAATGCGTATCCATTGATTGTCTTATCCATTCCTTCTCTAAGTTTAAACTCAGCTTCAAGTTGCTTGCGTTTCTTCTTATCTTCCAGTTTTTGTTTTTCTTCGACGAATTGATTGTATAGACCACAGGTATGTTGATGCATGCAAAAAAAATCTTTTGGTACAATCATTGCATCACCTTCAGGCTCAATGCCCATTTCTCGTAGCATTGTGAGATAGTCAAGATATTCATTGAAGTCAATATGATTCTTGATAACCCAATTCTGAAACTTATTGATCCCGATACCTTTCGGTATATGCTTGATATCGTGGTAAGTCAGATAAGACTCAATGCCAGGCACTAGTTGGCCGTTCCGCTCTTTTAATCGACGGCTCAACTCAAATTCATTAAAACTACGATTTGAATTCTTGAAAAATTGTTTATTCTTCTGAAGCCATCTGCTATTCAAGGTTCGCATATCTACGTTTTTGGTGAATCCAGTGTAACCTGGATTCATGATTTCGTTGGCCAATCTGTAAGCATGAATTTTCTGAGCAAATTCAATTTCAAACTTATATTTGTAAAGCCGTTCAATTTCCCAGTAGTAAATATTCCCGAACTTCAAATATTTGAGTTCAGATACCTTTTTAAGTTTTTCAACCCAATTGTTTGGATAGAATTTATTACCTGTATAATATCCTCCGCTAAAGAAATTAGCGAAAAGATACGGATAAAATTGTCCGTTGTAATCTTGGCCAATCTTCACATGTTTGTCATTTTCGAATCGCTCCAAATTTGTAAAATGCCAATCGATAAATTGTTTTCCTTCAACCAACTTCGACCTAAATTCATAAGATTGGATCTCAATACGCTTCGAGGTACTGAGAATGATTGAGAAAAAGTAGGTCTTGTCGTAAAAAGTAAGCCGTGATGACTTTGTCAGTCGTTTCTCGATACAATAGCCAAGGTCCAAATCTGAAGCGATTATGGTCTTGTCCTTATTGCTCCATTTGTACGTTGTGATTTGCGAGTAGCACCAGCTCCAGAAGTCTGCAGGTGGTTTCAATCGTCTATCAGCTTCTCGCTTCCATTGTTCGTTTTTCATTCGTCCAAGAAATCGAAAATGCTCATTTGCTTTTCGACTGCTCCTTTCTCTTTCTTGATTTTGACCGCATCAGCTTTATTTTTAGGATGATTTTTAGGCTTTTCTACCTTCTTCTTGACAGATTCAACAGGTACCTGCTTGATGTTAGATACTTGAGAATTTGAGATAAAGTATTCTCGAATCCATCTGAATACAGTAGCGTCATCTATACAAGCGACTCCGTTTTCAGCAAATTTACGAGCTTTTTCTTTAGCATGGCTTAAAGCACACTTCAGAGAGTATCGCTCTTTTAAGATTCCTTTAAATAATTCCTCATCCTCCTGATCGCATATCCAGTTATGAACACGGTCAAGTGCGGTATCATGTGGTTGATTTAATTCCTCCAGCAACTTAGCCAGAGCTTTTTCTTTAATGTCATTCATATTATTTTCCAAAAAATACGACTGCCTCTGTGTGTGAGTTTGGCTAAATACGGGCAGTCGCTCGTCCAGGTCACACGACCGATTGACGCATATTCTAGCTCGCTTTTAACGTGGTTCTCGGCACGTTGATTTTGTCGCTAAGTAATAGCAATCTATCGCACCATAATCAAAACGTACATTGTCTTTTCCGATATATTTTTTGAATCTTGGTCTGGTAATGCCTGAGAAAGCCCATTGATGGTCTTTCATCCGTTCGATAAGCTCATCCACATTGTTAAAACTTCCAAGGAGAAACTTGCGGTGCCCGTTGTAGATGAAATAGAGTTTTAATAACAAGAGACACCGCCTTTCTAAAAATAATCTTTCCTTTTGTTTTTCAAGTCATTAAATACCATCAGATGATCATTGTCTACACCTTTCATCAACCGACTCATAAACGGCCGACCATATCGTTTCTGAATTTCTTGTGCAGTCAGATTAGTCGTGATAACCGTATTGGCCCTTTTGTTGAGAATGTTGTAAAGGATACCGAAGGACCACTCACTATCCTTCTCCATCCCAAGATCATCCAAGACCAAAAACTTTGCACTAGCAATTTTATTGACCAGGAACTCTTCCTGACTAAAGTCCGCCTTGATTTTCATCAGTAAGTCTGTGACATTGATAAAGATAGCAATTTCTTTTGTAGTCTCTGATAAATATTTCATCATCGCAAAGGCAAGATGGCTTTTACCCGTTCCAGCTTCTCCTTGAAAAACAACATTGTTTCTAGCCCCCTCAGTCCACTCACTACAAATCCTATTTGCAAAAGCTAGTTTTTCCGCTTCTTTTCCAGTCGGTGTGTCAAAGTTATCAAGAGTAGCATTTTTCAGTACATCATCATAGAGAGAGAATCTCTCAAGATAGAACTTCCGCTCTCGTTCATGCTCAGCATCAGCCAACTCATTGACCTTTATTTGATTCTCTGCATGGATCCGTTCTGATTCACATAAGCGACAAAGGACATCATTTGTCCGGAGGATTTTGATCAAGGGAATCCCATGCTTTTCGCAAATTTCAGCCTGCTGTTCAGTATTTCTATGGTAAGATAAGGCCATCTCCTCGAGTGCATCAGTTACCATGATACCTTACCTCCGCAAGCCTGCCAGCTGGCCATATCTGACAAGCAAGCAGTGGCAGTAGAAAGAGATTGTTTTGCAAGCAGTGACTTCTTTTCCTCGCTTATCGGATAAAAGTCATCTTCAAATTGCTCGATAAGTTCTAAAATCCCCATTCGTCCTTAGCCCCCTGTTCTGATTTTTTTTCATTTTGTTGTCGTCCTTGAAGATGGGAGTTCTTGCTATCTTTATATTTTTGGTCATTATCATCTACCTGTTCAATAGTTGTAAAACCTTTCTTTTTCCAATTTTCAAGAATCCCTCTCAGATACTTGAAACTAGGTTGATAAACCTCAGAAGTTATCTCCACTGCACGGTTCAACATATCAAAACTCATTCCATCAAGTCCCACATAATCCAACAACTGTTGATGTTGTTTATCGTTAATCCGAATACCGCTATGTTTCAAATTTTCAGATAAGCTGGAACTAACCATCGTCTTATTATTTTCTTTCTCTATCTCTGTATCTATATCTTTCTCTATATCTATATCTCCGTTACGCTTTGTTACGTCGTTGTTACATTGTAACGCTAATTGATTCTCTCGAAACTTACGAACCCTTCTGGCACTTGCTGTTTCACTACCAACCATCTCAGGAACTTGCTCTAAAAAATAATCACGGTCAGAGTTTCTAGTCAGCAATCCTTTGCTTTCTAAAAAAATCAATGTAATTTTGATATCTTCAACGTTTTCATCAATGACAAGAGCAATTTCTTCAGCTAGATTGTCAGCAAGTCCATCATAGTAGATGTGCCCGCCGTCCTCTAAACTAATCAACATCATTTTGAGATAGATGATGGTATGCGTATCACCCCCTGCAATCTTACGAAGCAATTTCATTTCTTTAGACTTGAAAAAATCTTGAGCAAGTTGAATCCAGTAGTATCGCTTGTTTTTAACTACCATCGATACCCTCCGTTTTAATCCACAAATGTTTCTTTTCGTGTCACGGGATCAATGTCTACACGTCGGCCTGTTTTAAAGTCGATAAACCCTTTTTCAAATTGTGGCGCTTGAAATTGAATCTTCTTCTTTGGTCTCATGGCCATTTTAAGCTTGATATTCATAATCAGCGATTCAATCAAGACCACTGAAACTACTGTGCATACTGCGATAATTTGTAAATTGTTCATGTTTTTTATCCTCTTTTTGTGCTATAATATAGTCAAATAATTTTGCTAAGACCTTGTCCAGAAGCCTTTTAGTAAAGTTATTATATTTGATTAGAGAGCCATTCTTTGATGGCTCTTTTTGACCATTTCTTACCAGGTAATTCCTTTGGAAATCCCTTTAAATAACGATAATTATCTGAAAATGTGGCATACTTAATTCCTAGAAATTCGCAGGTAGTGTTCACATCCATCAACTCTGGATAGTGATCACTATCTTTTTCTATTTCGACTAGCCTTGTGATTGTGTCCTTGATAATGGACTTAATCCATTCAGATAGTGAAAGTAGAACATTGTCCATCTTCTTCCCCTCCTACACTTCGTCAAATGAGTTCAATTTCATGATTTTCATCTTGGTATTGGTGCTTGGCTCCCAAGTCATCCAATAGGCCAGAGCTGCATCTGCGAATTTTTTCGGTAGCAAGTCATAGCGACTGATATTGAAATGATCTTTGAAATCAATCTCAGCTTGTCTGAAGACTGATTGAGCGAAGATTTTGTCAGCATAAGCTGGACTATCAATACCACCTAAGCAAGCCACGACACGAGCCTTACGCTTCTTCAGTAGTGATTGAGCATAGCTCGGATGAATCGGTTGTTCACTCTTGAGATAGTCTATATCTTCAAGCATGGTCGCCTGTTGCTCACGCAATTTCTTTTGGCCAGTAAATAGAGCAATGAAGGCATCCTCATCCAAGTCCTCACGAATAAATCCGCCTTGTTTTCGAATCGCTGGCAAGACCTCTGATGTCACCCAGCGCTTGAACTCTTTCGCTTGAGGTAGCTTGCTGGATAAGATAAGAGAGTAGAGACCAGATTCATTGATGATGATAGTTTCTTGAACTCTTCCTAAATTATCTGTGAGGCCCTGTTTTAGGGCGTCATCTTCATCAACGTGAAGAGCAATCGCATTTCTAGCCTTACTATATCCTAGGATGTCTGCAACATCTTTCCCGACAAACCAAGGCTTGTCATCAATTGTCAAAGTACGGACTTCCTGCCCGTGAAAGTTAAAAATTTCGTTCATAATATTCCTTTCTACGCTCTCTCCTTTTGCTATAATATAAGCAGAAAGGAGGTGAGAATATGAAACAATTCATCAAAGATTGTTTTGATGAGAGTGATGAGAATGATTCAATCACAATCACTTTCTCAAATGGTGATAAGATTGACTTTTTCCAAGTGTATGATGATTGCTCTGACACTGCGAATCATATAGTTCTTGTAGAAGTTGAAACGGATTTTCGACATCTAGTCAATCTTGATTATGTAGTACACATTCGTTCAAATGCGTAATCTTCCAGCACCTAATTTTTATGATTAGGTGTTTTTTGTCGCATAGCACGTTTTCTGATAGCTTTCCCCAAACAATCAGCTAGGTGAAGCATATTTGGAATATTGCTTCCCTTGATGCAACTAATAGCGCCCAAAGCTTCATAGTAGGTCTCTGTGTGTTCCAAAATATCATCAACCATATTTTCAAAATGTTCCTCAATGATTTCTTTGATGACATCATTATCTTGTCTTGTATTGTTCATTTCTTACTCCTCAAATTTCTCCCATGACTCGTTGATTCGCAACTTCTTATTAATGCGAAGTTTCAAGTCATCGCTCCCTTTTCCATCTTTCAGCAACTGCGTGATGGCTGATGGACTAACACCTACAACAATGGCCAAGTCCGTCTGTGACCATCCGCGTTTTTTAATTCGCTCCTTTACGAGCTCGTTCCATTTACGATGTTGTTGGCTCATGTGACCTCCTCCTTTTGTTTTTTACTAAAGTTAAAGAGTTAGTAAATTTTTTTATAAAATACTTGACAACTTTTATACTGTAGTGTAAAATGAAAGCATAATTAAAAACATTGATAAAACATTATATCTATCAATTTCCTTGCTCGCCAAAGCTATTTATTTTTAGATAAGTTTTAACTTTGTTTTTTACTAACTCATTAACTTACAAAAACTATTTTACACTTTAGTATTATTTTTGTCAATAGAAAATAACACTTTTTTATAAAATATTTTTTGTCATGTCTTAGAAAAGGTACTATGACAATGTTTTCCACACTTGAAAAAATTAAGGAGCTTGCTCAAAAACAAGGAATAAGTCTTCAAAAAGTTGCCGAAGATTTAGGCTATAGTATAAATTACCTCTATACTTTGAAAGAAAAAACTCCTAAATCTGACCGTCTCCAAGAAATCGCCGATTACTTCAATGTTTCCACGGACTATCTGCTAGGACGTACGGATAATCCTGCCATCGCTGGTGATTCAAAAGAGTATATATGGCAAGGGAAGACCCTAAACGTTGAAGAAATGGCATCTAATGTCATGATGTTTGGTGGCCGAGAATTAACAGATGAAAAGAAGAAAATCATCCAGTCTATCATTGAAGGTTATCTCAAAGAAGCTGGTGATTAGAGGTACTGCTTAGTGACCGAAAAAGAAATTATAAGTCATTTTCAGGTTCGCATTGTCGATTTTGACGGCGAGCTAATACCTGATGAACTTGGATTTTACGAAAAAGAAACCAATACAGCTTTCTTGTCTAATAAACTCAGCAAAAAAGAGAGGGTTAAGGTCCTACTGCATGAACTCGGACACAAAGACCACACACGCTCAGAGTACCAGAACGCTCGCCTACGCTGTGAAAACGAAGCTGATAGAAATATGATCCATCATCTCGTAAAAGATGCACTAGAAAGCTTAGATGACCCCACAGAGTTTGATTACCTCAAATTCATGTCCTACTACAATCTTAAAACCATGACAAATGAAATCATGGTAAAAGAGGAATATCAGACTTTAATTGGTTAAATATGTTTATAAACTGCTGAAGCAGAAAAAGAAAGGAACTACTTATGGCATTGTTTGGTGGAAAAGATAAAATTTCAAAAAAAGACTCTCAAAAACAAAAATATTATGAAGATGCTCTCCCATATTTTGAAGAAAATGATATGGTTCATATTTATGAAAAATATCCTGAGCAAGCTGCTTATATTGGAAATGTGTTAAATAGTAAAGCTATAGCTTTAGCAAACGCAAATGGTCCTGGAGCATTTGAAAAGATTCAAATACAACAAAACCAAATTATTATTAAACAGAATGAAGAAATCATCTCTTTATTGAAAGAATTTAAAAAATAACAAAAAAGCCCCACAATCGCCCTCGCCAAAGTTTGATTGTGAAGCTAACCCTTATAAAAAATCAGCCATTAAAAAGGCCTCTTTTCTATACCCTATTTTACACCATGAAAGGGGTGATGTCAATATTCTCAATGTTTAGACCTTGTCCAGAAGCCGATAAACAAGGAGAATACAATGAAATATAATAAAACAAAATACCCAAATATCTATTACTACGAGACCGCAAAAGGTAAGCGATATTATATCAGACGCTCTTTCTATTTTCATGGTAAAAAGAAAGAGATTACTAAAAGCGGTCTCACAACCCTTCCACAAGCTCGTGCAGCCTTAACAGAGATTGAACAACAAATCCAAGATCAGGAATTAGGTATCAATACGAACCTAACTCTTGATCAGTATTGGGATGTTTATTCTGAAAAGAGATTATCTACAGGGCGCTGGAATGACACTTCCTACTACCTCAATGATAATCTCTATAAGAATCATATCAAACCCAAATTTGGTTCTGTCCAGCTTAAAAATTTGGATAGAAATGAGTATGAACTATTTATCGCCGAAAAGTTGCAGAACCATACCAGATACACTGTTCAAACCCTCAATTCCAGCTTCATGGCATTGCTGAATGATGCCGTCAAAAATGGAAATCTGCTCTCAAATCGCTTGAAAGGTGTCTTTATTGGCCAGAGTGATATCCCTGCTGCTAACAAGAAAGTGACTCTCAAAGAGTTTAAGGCTTGGATAGCAAAGGCAGAAGAAATCATGTCAAAACAATTCTACGCTCTGACCTATCTTACCATTTTTGGATTGAGAAGAGGAGAAGTCTTTGGTTTGCGTCCAATGGACATCACTCAGAACGACAGCGGACGGGCTATACTGCATCTTAGAGACAGCCGAAGCAACCAGACCTTAAAAGGGAAAGGAGGGCTTAAAACGAAGGATTCAGAGCGATATGTCTGCCTTGATGATATCGGAACAGACCTTATCTATTATCTGATAGCTGAAGCTTCTAAGATTAAGCGAAAGTTAGGAATTATCAAGGAACAACAAAAAGATTATATCACCCTGAACGAGAAAGGTGGTCTCATCAATCCAAACCAGTTAAATAGAAACTTCAATCTAGTGAATGAAGCGACAGGATTGCATGTAACACCTCACATGATGCGCCACTTCTTCACAACTCAAAGCATTATTGCAGGGGTTCCGCTTGAACAATTAAGCCAGGCGCTGGGCCATACAAAAGTCTATATGACCGATCGTTACAATCAAGTAGAGGACGAACTTGCTGAAGCGACAACAGACCTATTTCTTAGTCATATTCGCTAAAAAGTCCCCGCCAAAACCTCAAAAAGTCCCCGCCAATTCCCCGACAAAAATCCAAAAAATACCGAAAAATATCGAAAAATGATTTTTAGAATAGTCCCCAAAAGCCTGAAATAGAGCCAAAAAACTCCACCTGATTGGGTGGAGTTAAGGGAGATTATTATGAAAAAGAAAAGTTTAGGATATTTGTTACAACAAGTTAGGAGGTCTTCTTGTAACTGTCTATAGTATACCCGACCTATCTTAAACAAATCTTAAAATTCTCTTAGGACCAAACACTTTCTAAAATATTTGTTTGTTCACGACCAGGACCTACTGAGAAAGTAGAAATACGAACTCCAACCAATTCACTCACACGACGAACATAGTTACGCGCATTCTCAGGAAGATCTTCCAAATTACGAACTCCAGTAATATCTTCTGACCAACCTGGCAACTCTTCATAGATAGGCTTGCAACGTTTCAATTGCTCAAGACTAGCTGGATAGTAGTCAATACGTTGACCATCAAGATCATAGGCCACACAGATTTTCACAGTATCTAAACCACTCAAAACATCAATAGAGTTCAATGAAAGGTTAGTGATACCAGAAACACGACGACTGTGACGCATCACAACTGAGTCAAACCAACCCACACGGCGTGGACGACCAGTTGTAGTACCATATTCATGACCGACTTCACGAATACGTTCTCCCACTTCATCAAACAACTCAGTTGGGAAAGGACCGTCTCCCACACGACTGGTATAGGCTTTACATACACCTACAACCTTGTCAATCTTGCTTGGACCAACACCAGAACCAATTGTCACACCACCAGCTACAGGGTTTGAAGACGTAACAAATGGATAGGTACCTTGGTCGATATCTAGCATAACACCTTGTGCACCTTCAAAAAGCACACGTTTACCATTATCAAGCGCATCATTCAAAATAACAGATGTATCGGTCACATATTTCTTGATTTGTTGACCATATTCGTAATATTCTTCAAAAATATCATCGAAAGCAATCGCTTTACTATCATACAATTTTTCAAAAAGACGATTCTTTTCAGCAAGGTTACGTTCTAAACGCTCACGGAAAATATCTTTATCCAAAAGATCTGCGATACGAATTCCCACACGAGCAGCCTTATCCATATAAGCTGGACCAATTCCCTTGATTGTAGTCCCAATCTTATTATCGCCCTTAGCTTCTTCTTGCAAACGGTCTAACTCGATATGATAAGGCAGAATAACATGCGCGCGATCAGAAATACGCAAGTTATCAGTTGTAACACCCTCCTCATGAAGATAGCTCAACTCTTTCACAAGAGATTTAGGATTTACAACCATACCATTCCCAATAACAGAAATTTTTTCAGGGAAGAAAATCCCAGATGGAATCAAGTGCAACTTAAATTTCTTACCATCAATCACAATCGTGTGACCTGCATTATCACCACCTTGGTAACGTGCAATCACTTCTGCATTCGCTGAAAGGAAGTCTGTAATCTTCCCTTTACCTTCATCACCCCACTGGGTACCTACAACAACAACTGAAGTCATAATCTTGTCTGAGCCCTCAGGCTCTTCCTTTCTCACATACATGGCAGGAATCTCACCCGCAATTATATCTTACAATTTATTATAAGAAAAAATCGCCTTTTTATCAAGAAGAAACAATAGAAAGATTTGCTATTTCCAACTATTAAAAAATGATTTAGAAAAATTACCAGCTATTTATTGTTATATTGCCATGAAAAAGTAAGTTTGTTCGGAAATTCATTAATGCTGTCTCAACAAGAAACAAAACCCGATTCATTATCATCTTTTCAAGATACAAACGATAAGCAACACGATAATGGTAAACGATAAAATCCCTACGACAACAGATACCATATCGAACTAAATAATAAATCAAAAATTTAAAATGAAAATGTTCCCATTCCCAACTATTATCAAAGAAAGTAGCATACTCTTCTTCGATACTGTCATAGAAATCAGTCATCTGATCATAAATACTTTGTAGCATAAGCATACACTCCTTTACTTTTTATGATCTTATTCTAACAAAAAATTATAATTAATCATTAATAATTCCTGAATTGTACAAATACCAACCTCAACAAGATAAAAAATAGAAAAAGTTGACAGAATAGAGACAAATATCTTAAATAAATTTCAAACGATTAAAGACCTAAAAAGGTCTCCTTAAGACTTTTAGATTGATAATATTTGTAGTGGGTAAATCCCCTATAAATATTATGGAGCCTATTTTTATGTAGAAAAAAGTCCCATATAACCTATAATGAAAAGCGATCAAACAACTCATTAGAAAGATTCATATAGAACAGTTACATTCTATCACAAAATTTCTTGACATTAAAGACACTCATTCAATTGAGAAAATGTCGTTTCCGTTGTAAAGTCTGCGGAAAGATGGCTGTCGCAGAGGCTTCCTTGGTCAAAAAGAATCACAAAATCGCAAACCATCGTCAATCAGAAAATCACTCAAAAATTAATCAAGAAAGTCCCTATGACGGCTATTGCAGAAAGTCTATCTATCTCTAATTCGACAGTCAAACGTAACTTGAAAGCATTCAAAACAGATATATCTTTCCTTCCAAATCACATGGCTTGGGACGAATACAGCTTCAAGAAAGGTAAGTTGAACTTCATTGCATAGGACTTTGATTTCAGAAATATTGTAGCTATCATGGATGGACTCAAGTGACTATTCGCAATCATTTCCTTCGTTATTCTAGACAGGTGAGTAGTCGCGTAATAGTAATTGCCATGGATATGATTAACCCCTACTACTTTATCATACTACTTTTAGCTCACACTTAATCAATAATGAGATTCTCAAAAAGTTCCTTGCATACTCTCAAGAACTCAGAGAGCACTATGAACTCTATCAACTATTACTGTTTCATTTCCAGAATCCTCATCGCTTTGACATCAAAAAGGAGAGAATCAATTTGGTTCTCTCCAAGTTATAACTTATCATCAATCCACTACAGTTAACAAAAAGCCAAGAAAAATGTCTAGCACCTAATGACGCGAGACAGATTATTAATTACATAACAAAAAGAGGTTAAAACCTCTTTTAATTAACTACTCCGCCAGTAGGACTCGAACCTACGACATCATGATTAACAGTCATGCGCTACTACCAACTGAGCTATGGCGGATTAAAGCTAAGCGACTTCCATATCTCACAGGGGGCAACCCCCAACTACTTCCGGCGTTCTAGGGCTTAACTTCTGTGTTCG
>CAJNBX010000014.1 GCA_905221115.1 bacterium | reverse complement strand
AAAAAGTGGGTTTTAGGAACCACGATATCATACAAACTAGAATAAGGACTGACATCCATAGTTAACTGATTATCAAGCATTATTTCACCTCATCTCTAGTATAACAAAAAAGCCATCAATTTGATGACTTTTTCAGTAGGCTCGGATGTTTCCGAGCTCATTTTTTAACCACTTTTTCTGAGAAAGTCACGAATGCTTGTCAGCTCTTCTGAGTTGAGGGGGCGATAGTCTCCTGCTTGAAGATTCTCATCCAAACTCCAAGGCCCGAAATGGGTACGTTTGAGAGAGCTCACCTTGACACCAACTGAGAGGAACATTTTTTTCACCTGATGAAATTTCCCCTCTGAAATGGTAATAGAGGCTTGACTGAAGGAAGGACTTGCAGATAGAATCTCTAGTCTTGCGGGTTTACAGACAGTACCATCTAAAAAGACAATTCCCTTTTGAAAGGCTTGGATATGGTCAGGTGTCAGAAGTCCATTGACCTCAACTTGATAAGTCTTATCGACATGATATTGGGGATGGAGGAGCTGAAAGCCCAAGGGACCGTTATCGGTCAAGAGGAGGAGTCCTGTCGTATCTCGGTCCAGTCGGCCGACGGCATAGAGCTTGTCAGACTGGATGTCAGCTGACAGCAGGTCCATGACGGTTGGAAGTTCCTTGTCTTTGTTGGCTGTCACGACACCAGCAGGCTTATGAAGCATAAGGTAGGTGTGCTCATAGCCTTGAATGATTTGGTCCTGAAAAAGGAGTTCCTGTAGTCCTGTATCGATATTTTGGGCTAGGGAGCGGGCTGGGCAACTATCGACTAGAATTTCTCCTTTAAGTAAGGCTTGTTTCATGGCCTTTCGGCTGATTTTTTCTTGGGCTAATAAATTATCTAAACGCATACTGTGCCTATCTTATCATAAGTCGCCTGCTTTGAAAAGGCTTGACGTGAAAAGAAAAGCGGAGTGAAAACATTTACACTTGCTTGAATTATGTTATTTGCTTGAAATTATGGTATAATCGTTCAGTTAGAAAATAAATTTTGAATATTATAGAGGAAATCATGACAAAATTAAGAGAAGATATCCGTAACATTGCGATTATCGCCCACGTTGACCACGGTAAAACAACCCTCGTTGACGAATTATTGAAACAATCAGAAACGCTTGATGCACGTACTGAATTGGCAGAGCGTGCTATGGACTCAAACGATATCGAAAAAGAGCGTGGAATTACCATTCTTGCTAAAAATACAGCCGTTGCCTACAACGGAACTCGTATCAATATCATGGACACACCAGGACACGCGGACTTCGGTGGAGAAGTTGAGCGTATCATGAAAATGGTTGACGGTGTTGTCTTGGTCGTAGATGCCTACGAAGGAACAATGCCACAGACTCGTTTCGTATTGAAAAAAGCTTTGGAACAAGACCTTGTCCCAATCGTGGTTGTCAACAAAATCGATAAACCATCAGCTCGTCCAGCAGAAGTAGTGGACGAAGTCTTGGAACTTTTCATCGAGCTTGGTGCAGATGACGACCAGCTTGACTTCCCAGTGGTGTATGCTTCAGCGATCAACGGAACTTCTTCATTGTCAGATGATCCAGCTGACCAAGAAGCTACTATGGCACCAATCTTTGACACGATTATCGACCATATCCCTGCTCCAGTAGATAACTCAGATGAGCCTTTGCAGTTCCAAGTGTCACTTTTGGACTACAATGACTTCGTTGGACGTATCGGTATCGGTCGTGTCTTCCGTGGTACAGTTAAGGTTGGGGACCAAGTTACCCTTTCTAAACTTGATGGTACAACTAAAAACTTCCGTGTTACTAAACTCTTCGGTTTCTTTGGTTTGGAACGTCGTGAAATCCAAGAAGCCAAAGCAGGTGACTTGATTGCCGTTTCAGGTATGGAAGATATCTTTGTCGGTGAAACCATTACTCCGACAGACGCAGTAGAAGCTCTTCCAATCCTACACATCGATGAGCCAACTCTTCAAATGACTTTCTTGGTTAACAACTCACCATTTGCTGGTAAAGAAGGTAAATGGGTGACTTCTCGTAAGGTGGAAGAACGCTTGCAGGCAGAATTGCAAACAGACGTTTCCCTTCGTGTTGACCCAACTGATTCACCAGATAAATGGACTGTTTCAGGTCGTGGAGAATTGCACTTGTCAATCCTTATCGAAACAATGCGTCGTGAGGGATATGAACTTCAAGTATCTCGTCCAGAGGTTATTGTAAAAGAAATCGACGGTGTTAAATGTGAGCCATTTGAACGTGTTCAAATCGACACTCCAGAAGAATACCAAGGGTCTGTTATCCAAAGCCTTTCTGAACGTAAGGGTGAAATGTTGGATATGATTTCAACTGGTAATGGTCAAACTCGTTTGGTCTTCCTTGTTCCAGCGCGTGGTTTGATTGGATACTCAACTGAGTTCTTGTCAATGACTCGTGGTTACGGTATCATGAACCATACCTTCGATCAATACTTGCCATTGATTCCAGGTGAAATTGGTGGTCGTCACCGTGGTGCCCTTGTTTCTATCGATGCTGGTAAGGCTACAACTTACTCAATCATGTCTATCGAAGAACGTGGTACGATCTTTGTCAACCCAGGTACTGAGGTTTATGAAGGAATGATCATCGGTGAAAACTCTCGTGAAAACGACTTGACAGTTAACATCACTAAGGCTAAACAAATGACCAACGTCCGTTCAGCTACTAAGGACCAAACAGCTGTTATCAAGACACCTCGTATCTTGACACTTGAAGAGTCTCTTGAGTTCTTGAACGACGATGAGTACATGGAAGTAACGCCTGAGTCTATCCGTTTGCGTAAACAAATCCTTAACAAGGCAGAGCGTGAGAAAGCTAACAAGAAGAAAAAATCAGCTGAATAAGAGCTAGAAAGAGATAAAGATGGTTTATTTAATCATAGGACTCCTCTTATTACTACTCTATGTATTTGCGACACCACAAAGCATTAAAGGGACAGTCAATATCGTCCTTGTCGTCTTTGCTTTTGTAGCACTTTTGATTTTGCTGATGTTGTCTGTCCTGCAAATCTTTCAGCTACCGACAGAATTCTTTATCGCAATCGCCATGCTCCTCCTAGCATACTTTAGCTTGCGAGATATTACCCTCATGTCGGTCCATAAAAGTAAAAGAAGATAAAAAGAGAGTTTCGGCTCTCTTTTTGCTTGTTAGAATGCTGAATCTGAGCATTTTCGTTTAGAATTATTTCCATAAAAATGGTAAAATAGTAGGAGTAGAAATGGAGTTTGAGACATGAAAGTAATAGATCAATTTAAAAATAAGAAAGTCCTTGTTTTAGGTTTGGCCAAGTCTGGTGAATCTGCAGCTCGTTTGTTGGATAAGCTGGGTGCCATTGTGACAGTAAATGACGGGAAACCATTCGAGGACAATCCAGCTGCGCAAAGTTTGCTGGAAGAAGGGATCAAGGTCATCACAGGTGGCCATCCTTTGGAACTCTTGGATGAGGAGTTCGCCCTTATGGTGAAAAATCCAGGCATTCCCTACAGCAATCCCATGATTGAAAAGGCTTTGACAAAGGGAATTCCAGTCTTGACTGAGGTGGAATTGGCTTACTTGATTTCAGAAGCGCCAATTATCGGTATCACAGGTTCAAATGGAAAAACCACTACAACGACCATGATTGGGGAAGTTTTGACTGCTGCTGGTCAACATGGTCTTTTATCAGGAAATATCGGCTATCCAGCTAGTCAAGTGGCTCAAACTGCGTCAGACAAGGACACGCTTGTTATGGAACTTTCTTCTTTCCAACTCATGGGTGTTCAAGAATTCCATCCTGAGATTGCGGTTATTACTAACCTCATGCCAACTCATATCGATTAC
This sequence comes from bacterium, assembly GCA_905221115.1. Classification (GTDB taxonomy): domain Bacteria; phylum Bacillota; class Bacilli; order Lactobacillales; family Streptococcaceae; genus Streptococcus. The sequence continues at coordinate 41,589 of CAJNBX010000014.1, read as the reverse complement.
CATGGATCATTTGAGGAATATGTGGCAGCCAAGTGGAATATCCAGAACAAGATGACAGCAGCTGATTTCCTTGTCTTGAACTTTAACCAAGACTTGGCAAAAGAATTGTCTACCAAAACACAAGCTACCGTTGTACCATTCTCAACACAGGAAAAGGTTGATGGAGCTTATCTGGAAGATGGTCAACTCTACTTCCGTGGGGAAGTTGTCATGGCAGCTAGCGAAATCGGAGTTCCAGGTAGCCACAATGTGGAAAATGCCCTTGCGACGATTGCTGTAGCCAAGCTTCGTGGTGTTAATAACCAAACCATCAAGGAAACTCTTTCAGCCTTTGGAGGTGTCAAACACCGTCTCCAATTTGTGGATGAAATCAAGGGTGTCAAATTCTATAATGATAGCAAGTCAACCAATATCTTGGCTACTCAAAAAGCCTTGTCAGGATTTGACAACAGCAAGGTCATTTTGATTGCAGGTGGTTTGGACCGTGGTAATGAGTTTGACGAATTGGTTCCAGATATTACTGGACTCAAGAAGATGGTCATCCTGGGTCAGTCTGCAGAACGTGTCAAACGGGCAGCAGATAAGGCTGGTGTGTCTTATGTGGATGCGACTGATATTGCTGATGCGACCCGCAAGGCCTATGAACTTGCGACTCAAGGAAATGTAGTCCTTCTCAGTCCTGCCAATGCCAGCTGGGATATGTATGCTAACTTTGAAGTACGTGGCGACCTCTTTATCGACACAGTAGCGGAGTTAAAGGAATAATATGAAAAAAATTGTCTTTACAGGTGGGGGGACGGTGGGACACGTTACCCTCAATCTTTTGTTAATGCCCAAGTTCATCGAAGATGGTTGGGAAGTGCACTATATCGGGGACAAGCGTGGTATTGAACACCAAGAAATCCTCAAGTCAGGCTTGGATGTCACTTTCCACTCCATTGCGACTGGAAAATTGCGTCGCTATTTCTCTTGGCAAAATATGTTGGATGTCTTCAAAGTTGGCTGGGGAATTGTCCAGTCGCTCTTTATCATGTTACGACTTCGTCCACAGGCTCTTTTTTCAAAGGGAGGCTTTGTCTCAGTACCACCTGTTATCGCTGCGCGTGTGTCAGGAGTGCCAGTCTTTATTCACGAATCTGACCTGTCTATGGGCTTGGCAAATAAAATTGCCTATAAATTTGCTACTAAGATGTATTCAACCTTTGAGCAAGCTTCAAGTTTGTCTAAGGTCGAGCATGTGGGAGCAGTGACCAAGGTTTCAGATCAAAAAAATCCAGAACCCGATGAATTGGTGGATATTCAAACCCATTTTAATCCCCAATTACCAACTATACTGTTTGTAGGTGGTTCAGCAGGTGCTCGTGTCTTTAACCAATTGGTAACAGACCATAAGAAAGAGCTGACAGAGCGCTACAATATTATCAATCTAACTGGAGATTCTAGCCTGAACGAGTTGAGCCAAAATCTTTTTCGTGTTGACTATGTGACCAATCTCTATCAACCCTTAATGGAATTGGCTGATATTGTTGTGACACGGGGTGGTGCCAATACGATTTTTGAGCTCTTGGCCATGGCAAAATTACATGTTATTGTGCCGCTTGGTCGTGAAGCTAGTCGTGGAGACCAGATTGAGAACGCAGCCTACTTTGTTAAGAAAGGCTATGCAGAAGAGCTTCAAGAAAGCGATTTGACCTTGGACAGTTTAGAAGAGAAGCTTTCTCACTTACTAAGTCACAAGGAAGACTACCAAGCCAAGATGAAGGCTTCAAAGGAATTGAAGTCTCTAGCAGATTTTTATCAATTGTTGAAAAAAGATTTATCATAAGGAAAGTAAATGTCAAAAGATAAGAAAAATGAGGGCAAAGAAATCCTCGAAGAATTGAAAGAGTTATCAGAATGGCAGAAACGGAACCAAGAATATCTAAAAAAGAAGGCTGAAGAAGAGGCAGCCCTAGCTGAGGAGAAGGAAAAGGAAAGACAAGCTCGAATGAGAGAAGAATCTGAGAAGTCAGAGGACAAGCAGGATCAGGAGAGTGAAACAGACCGGGAAGATGAAGAATCAGCTAAGGAAGAGTCTGAGGAAAAAGTAGAATCCTCAGAGGGTGACAAAGAGGAAGAAGAGAAAGAAGAATCAGGGTCTAAAGAGAACGAGGATCAGGATAAAAAGGCTACAAAAGAAAAAACAGCCAAAGCAAAGATTCCTGGCCTCCATATCTTGCGAGCTATAACGATTTTATTTCCAAGTCTGCTTTTATTGATTGTCTCTGCCTACTTACTCAGTCCTTATGCGACCATGAAGGATATCCGTGTTGAGGGAACGGTGCAAACTACGGCTGATGATATCCGACAAGCTTCAGGCATTCAGGATTCGGATTATACGATTAACCTTCTGCTAGATAAGGCAAAATATGAAGAGCGGATCAAGTCTAACTATTGGGTTGAATCAGCTCAGCTTGTCTATCAATTTCCAACTAAGTTCACTATCAAGGTTAAGGAATATGATATTGTGGCCTACTATATTTCTGGTGAAAACCATTATCCTATTCTTTCCAGTGGTCAGCTTGAGACCAGTTCTGTGAGCTTGGTCAGTCTACCAGAAACTTATTTATCAGTTCTCTTTAATGATAGTGAACAAATCAAGGTTTTTGTCTCAGAACTTGCTCAAATTAGCCCAGAACTCAAGGCGGATATCCAAAAGGTGGAATTAGCCCCAAGCAAGGTAACTTCCGATTTAATTCGATTGACCATGTATGATACAGACGAAGTCTTGGTTCCCCTTTCTGAAATGAGTAAGAAACTGCCTTACTACAGTAAGATTAAGCCTCAATTGTCAGAACCGAGTGTGATTGACATGGAAGCTGGAATCTACAGCTACAATGTAGCGGATAAATTAATTATGGAGGCTGAGGAAAAAGCCAAAAAAGAGGCCGAAGAAGCTGAGAAAAAGCAGGAAGAAGAACGTAAACGTTTAGAAGAAGAACAGAAAAAACAAGAGGAACAGAGTAATCGAAACCAAACGACCCAGCGTTCATCGCGTCGCTAGGCTTACCTTTTCTCCTATAGCTCTTTAGTGACCATGTTTTTACTTGACAAGTGCTAGTAGAAATAATAGAATAATAGAAAACCTTTAAAGCAGTCCAGAGAGGCAGCTAAGGTTAGACGGTGAAAGGGTGGAGACTACCCATTTTTCGTGGAACCTTGCTGTTGGCAGGTTCCTTTTTTCGTGGCTTCTGTTGCCCAGACTCTCTCACTAGCAAAGGTAAAAGGAGAAACCTATGCGAGAACATCGTCCAGTTATTGCTCTTGATTTTCCTAGTTTTGAGGCGGTCAAGGAATTCTTAGCTCTTTTTCCAGCAGAAGAAAGCCTTTATCTTAAGGTAGGGATGGAGCTTTATTATGCAACGGGGCCTGAGATTGTGTCTTACTTGAAAGGCCTGGGGCACAGTGTCTTTTTGGATCTCAAGCTGCATGACATTCCCAATACAGTCAAGTCAGCCATGAAGGTCTTGTCTCAGCTTGGTGTGGATATGACTAATGTTCATGCTGCTGGAGGTGTAGAGATGATGAAGGCTGCGCGTGAAGGTCTTGGAAGTCAAGCGAAGTTGATTGCAGTGACTCAGCTGACATCAACCTCGGAAGCTCAGATGCAGGATTTTCAAAATATTCAAACCAGTCTGCAGGAGTCAGTGATCCACTATGCCAAGAAGACAGCTGAAGCTGGATTAGATGGTGTTGTTTGCTCGGCTCAGGAAGTGCAACTCATCAAGCAGGCCACCAATCCAGGGTTTATCTGTCTGACACCGGGCATTCGTCCTGCAGGCGCTGTTGTTGGAGATCAAAAACGCGTTATGACACCTGCTGATGCCTATCAAATCGGCAGTGACTATATCGTAGTGGGACGTCCCATTACCCAAGCTGAGGATCCTGTTGCAGCTTATCATGCCATCAAAGATGAATGGACACAGGACTGGAATTAAAGAAATAGATTAGAAAAATAAAAGGAGAATACCATGACACTTGCTAAAGATATCGCTAGCCACCTCTTGAAAATTCAAGCCGTTTACCTCAAGCCAGAGGAGCCTTTCACTTGGGCATCTGGTATCAAGTCACCGATTTACACTGATAATCGTGTGACACTAGCCTATCCAGAAACTCGTACTCTCATTGAAAATGGTTTTGTAGATGCTATCAAAGAAGCCTTTCCGGAGGTTGAAGTGATTGCAGGAACTGCGACAGCAGGGATTCCACACGGAGCTATTATTGCTGACAAGATGAATCTGCCATTTGCCTACATCCGTAGCAAACCAAAAGACCACGGAGCTGGTAACCAAATCGAAGGCCGCGTAGCTCAGGGGCAAAAAATGGTAGTGGTTGAAGATCTTATTTCAACTGGTGGTTCTGTGCTCGAAGCCGTAGCCGCAGCTAAGCGAGAAGGAGCAGATGTGCTTGGAGTTGTAGCGATTTTCAGCTACCAATTGCCAAAAGCAGATAAGAACTTTGCGGATGCAGGTGTCAAACTTGTGACGCTTTCTAACTACAGTGAATTGATTCATCTAGCCCAAGAAGAAGGTTACATCACACCAGAAGGACTCGACCTTCTAAAACGCTTTAAAGAAGACCAAGAAAATTGGCAAAATGCTTAAAACATAGAAAATCAGGTAGTCACTAGGATTACCTGATTTCTTTTTGTGATTTCATTGAGTATTAGTCGACTTTTCCACCTTCAACAACCAGGTCGTCAGCTTTAGCAGCGTCACCGTAGGTTGGGTGAAGTGTTTTTTCATAGGCCTTATGGAAAAAGTTTTCCTTACCTAATTTTTCAATATCTTTATTAATGAAGTCTAGCAATTCTTGGTTGCCTTTTTGAACTGCTGCCGCAATGGTATCTGGATTACCTAGGGAAGTAATTCCAACTTCAAATCCTTTGTTTTCAAGCGCCCAAGCTAGGACTTCAGTATTGTCAGTTGAGAAGGCATCTCCACGTCCGTCAAGAAGGGCTTGGTAGGCATCGCTATATTGGTCGTATTTTTGGAGTTTTACTTCTGGGTGATTCTTCTCAAAATAAGTTTCAGCGGTCGTTCCTTTTGTAACAATTAAGGTTTTACCTTCAAGTTGTTTGACGTCAGTAATGAGACCAGTCTTAGGTGATACGACACCCAGAGAAACTTTCATGTATGGAAGGGCAAAATCAACTTGTTTCTTACGTTCGTCAGTTACTGTAAAGTTGGCAAGGGTAATATCCACCTTGTTTGAAATCAAGTATTCCGCACGATTTGCAGCATCGACTGAAACGTATTTGACCTTGACACCAAGGTCTTGGGCCAGTTGATTCCCAAGTTCGATATCGTAACCTTGGTAAGAACCGTCATTGTCAACGTAGCCAAACGGTTTCTTATCTCCAAATACGGCGATTCGTAGCTCACCGCTTTTTTTGATTTCATCAATTGTGCGAGCCTTGGCAGTGGTTTTACCTGACGATGCACCACCATTTCCACCTGAGCTACAAGCTGTGACAAAGATAAGGGCGAAGGCAAGTGCCAAAACAGTTAAAAGTGGTTTGAATAGTTTCATAAAAATCTCCTTTATAGATATGAGCCAAATTGGCTAAAGTCAAAGACGTTTAAAAATTCCTGGGCTCGTTTGGTTTGAGGATTGGTAAAGAAGGCTTGAGCTGTTCCTTCTTCAGCAATTTTCCCTTGGTCTAGGAAGATAATCCGATCGGCAATAGCTTGAGCAAACTGCATTTCGTGGGTTACTAAAATCATGGTACGGCCTTCTTGGGCCAAGTCATTTATGAGTTCCAGCACCTCACGCACCATTTCTGGATCCAGCGAAGCAGTCACTTCGTCAAAAAGGATAATTTCTGGATGCATGAGGAGGGCACGGACAATTGCAACCCGTTGCTTCTGTCCACCAGATAATTGACGCGCAAAGCTATGTTGTTTATCTAGCAAACCAACACGTTCCAGTAGTTGCAGAGCTTCTTCTGTTACTTCCTTCTTGTCTCTTCCCTGAGCCTTGATAGGGCCTAGGATGAGGTTTTGTAAGACATCCAGATGGGGAAAGAGTTCATAACTTTGAAAGACCATGCCAATCTTTTGGCGAACTAGGTGAAAGTCTTTTTTATTTTCAACGATAGACTGACCGTCCAGAAGAATATCTCCACCTTGAATACTTTCTAAGCCATTGAGGCAACGAAGGAGGGTACTTTTCCCACAACCAGAGGATCCTAGAATGACGACAACTTCCCCTTTATTGATTTGTAGGGATAGACCTTGGAGGATAGGATTGTCTCCGAAGGATTTTTTGAGTTCCTTGATTTCTAAGATAGTTTCAGACATTTAGCTCCTCCAATGTTTTTCTAGGTGAGTGGATAGTTTGGAAATAGGAAAGCAAACTGCGAAATACAAGACCAGAATGGTTCCATAAATCCAGAAGGAAGCGGTTGGGATGGTCAGGCGATTGCTATCGATGATTTGTTGTCCAACCTTGGTCACTTCAACTACCCCAATCAAGACAACTAAGGAAGTGGTTTTAATCATCCGAGTGACCAGATTGATAGCCTGCGGTAGCAGTCTTCTCAAGACCTGTGGGATGATAATGTGGTAGTAAAGTTGAACGTTTGTCAAACCTAGCGCCTGTCCACTTTCAAACTGATGCTTAGGGAGGGAAGTGATGGCTCCACGAACCAAGTCCCCCATTTCAGCTGTTCCCCAGAGGGTAAAAACGATAATAGCTGAAGTCTCTCCTGAGATATTGATATTAAAGTTTCGAGCCAAGCCAAAATAAACGATGAAGAGTAGCACCAGCTGGGGCATGATACGGATAAATTCCAGATACAATCGTGTTAAAAATCGTACGATTCTAGAATGGGAGGTCATGATGATTCCCATGATTGTTCCGAACATCATGGATAAGAGGACAGACAGGATGGATATCCCAATCGTAACGCCCAATCCCTGTAAGATTCTCAGGAGATTATTTCCCTGGAAGAGTACTTGGATTCCCGAATCCTGCATGGCGGAGCCTCCTTTCTATCCAGCTAAAGAGCAGTGAGATGGGTAGTAGCATAATCAGATAAGCAATTACCAACATAGCAAGCGCAATGTCTGTTTCATAGTAGAGCCCAATCAAGTCTTTGGCGACGTACATGAGGTCGGCCAAAGCTACTGCTGAGAAAACAGAGGTTTCCTTGATGAGGAAAATGACATTGGCACTAAAAGACGGTAGGGCCACCGCTGTTGCTTGCGGAAGAACCACATAGCGAAAGACATGTACAGGTGTCAGACCGATTGCTAATCCAATCTCCTGCTGGGTTTGACTAACGGCTTCCAGCCCACTTCGGAAAGATTCTGCCATATAGGAGCCTCCTAAAAAGACCAGTCCCAGAGTAGCACAGACTTCTGAAGATAGAACAATCCCGATTCGGGGAAGACCGAAGTATAGAAAGAAGAGTTGAATCAAAAGGGGCGTATTACGTGACAATTCAATGTAGGCTGTCGCTACTTGCGCCAAAACAGGGATTTGATAGTGTCGGATGATACTAATGATTAAACCGAGCAGAAAGGATCCCAGAATTCCCCAAACTGCAATATGCAAGGTTAGAAGAAATGCCTTTTGATATAGTGGTAGATATTGTTCAACAATGGACCAATCCAAAAATAGAACCTCCCATCTAGAAATAATACAGTTATTGTAGCACTTAAAATCTTCTTTGGATAATATCTATTTTTTATTGCTGTTATAAGGATTTTTTATCATAGTCCTAGAATTTCTGAAATTTCCAAACAAAATATTTGAAAAGTTTTGAAAAAAGAGTTAAGATATTTTTGTAATATACAAAGTAAACGCTTACTTATTAAGGAGGACATTTTATGTCATACAAAACAAGCAATGCAGAAGGCCATGTAGACTTCATCAATACCTATGATTTGGAACCAATGGCGCAACAAGTTATTCCTAAAGCAGCATTTGGCTATATCGCTAGTGGGGCGGAGGATACTTTCACTCTGCGTGAGAATATTCGTGCCTTTAACCACAAACTCATCGTTCCTCATACACTTTGCAATGTAGAAAATCCAAGTACAGAGATTGAATTTGCAGGCGAAAAATTGTCTTCACCAATCATTATGGCGCCTGTTGCGGCTCATAAATTGGCAAATGAACAGGGTGAAGTGGCGACTGCGCGTGGTGTGCATGAGTTTGGTTCTCTCTATACAACCAGCTCTTACTCTACTGTCGACCTTCCAGAAATTACGGAAGCCCTTCAAGGGACACCTCATTGGTTCCAGTTTTACTTTAGTAAAGATGATGGTATCAATCGCCACATCATGGACCGTGTGAAGGCTGAAGGTTATAAAGCGATTGTCTTGACGGCTGATGCTACGGTAGGGGGCAATCGTGAGGTGGACAAGCGTAATGGTTTTGTCTTCCCAGTTGGCATGCCGATTGTTGAGGAATATCTGCCAGAAGGTGCTGGAAAATCAATGGACTTTGTTTACAAATCAGCTAAACAACGCTTGTCTCCACGCGATGTAGAATTTATAGCTGAATACTCAGGACTTCCTGTTTATGTCAAGGGACCACAATGCCGTGAGGACGTTGAACGTTCGCTTGCTGCGGGAGCATCTGGTATCTGGGTAACCAACCATGGTGGCCGTCAAATCGACGGTGGACCAGCTGCCTTTGACTCACTTCAAGAAGTAGCTGAAGCAGTTGATAAACGCGTGCCAATTGTCTTTGATTCAGGTATTCGTCGTGGTCAACACGTCTTTAAAGCCTTGGCTTCAGGAGCAGACTTGGTAGCTATTGGTCGCCCGGTTATCTATGGCTTGGCTCTCGGCGGTAGTGTTGGTGTGCGTCAAGTCTTTGAACACTTGAATGCGGAATTGAAGACAGTCATGCAGTTGTCTGGAACTCAGACTATTGAAGATGTCAAACACTTCAAACTCCGTCACAACCCGTACAACCCAACCTTCCCAGTTGATCCTCGTGACTTAAAATTGTATTGATAAAAGAGCTTGCCTCCACTTGATGTGGAGGTTTTTGTTTGTGTATTGGAAGAATAAATCGCTATCAAAAACTATATAAAGATATTTTTCGGTCAAATATCTTGCTAGGGCTTTCATTTTTTGCTATACTGGTGCAGTAATTAAATAATAAAGACATTTGGGGTGCTTTAGGCTGAGATGATACCCATTGAACCTGATACAGTTAAGACTGGCGAAGGGAAATGTGAAACGTTTTTTCGTATGGCGAAATGAACGATCTAATCTTGTAAGCTAAACTCTGATTCTTGATTGTAATTGGAGTTTTTTTGTTTCTATAAGCTAGATGAAGGTGATACAAAGCATTTAGGTAGCTCTTCTTGAATGCCCTTGATTTTCTTTAAAAAGGTCAAGTAAAACTAGAATTTTCTTGATGTTTTGTTGATTACGAACGAGTAAAGAGAGGAAAAGTAAATATGGAAACACGAGAATATGCATTTGAGCCAGGTTTGACTGTTGGAGAATTATTAAAAAGCAGTCAGAAGGATTGGCAGGCTGCAATCAATCATCGTTTTGTTAAGGAACTTTTTGCGGGGACAATTGAGAATAAGGTCTTAAAAGACTACCTAATTCAAGATTACCACTTCTTTGATGCCTTCTTATCCATGCTGGGTGCTTGCGTAGCCCACGCAGACCAGCTTGAATCCAAGCTTCGTTTTGCCAAGCAGCTAGGCTTTCTTGAAGCAGATGAAGACGGTTATTTCCAGAAGACTTTCAAAGAGTTAAAAGTATCTGAGAATGATTATCTGGAAGTGACCTTGCATCCTGTAACAAAATCCTTTCAGGAGCTTATGTATTCTGCTGTGTCATCATCAGACTATGCCCATCTTTTGGTCATGCTGGTCATTGCAGAAGGTCTCTATTTAGACTGGGGTTCTAAAGATTTAGCTCTACCTGAAGCCTATATCCATTCGGAATGGATCAATCTCCACAGAGGTCCTTTCTTTGCAGAGTGGGTTCAATTTCTGGTTGACGAACTCAATCGTGTTGGGAAAGGTCTAGAAGATTTGACAGAACTTCAGCAACGCTGGAATCAAGCAGTTGCTTTAGAATTAGCCTTTTTTGATATTGGCTATGACGCCTAGAGAAAGTTTAGGATATTTACAAATTTGATGAGGTAATTCTCTTCGAAAATCTCTTCAAACCACGTCAGCTTCACCTTAGATTATATATGTGACTGACTTCGTCAGTCTTATCTACAACCTCAAAGCAGTGCTTTGAGCAGCCTGCGGCTAGCTTCCTAGTTTGCTCTTTGATTTTCATTGAGCATAAATCATTCAATGTAAAAAAAATTTCTTAACGAAAGATAGAGATAAATCGAAATCAGTAGATCGTATAAAGTGAAAAGGAAGGATTTCAATATGACAAGTTTAAAATTATTAAAAGAAAAAGCACCTTTGGTCATTTGTATCACCAATGATGTAGTAAAAAATTTCACAGCAAATGGATTAGTAGCACTGGGTGCCTCACCAGCCATGAGTGAGTTTCCAGCAGACTTAGAAGATCTATTAAGATATGCTGGAGGATTATTGATTAACATTGGGACCTTAACGGATGATAATTGGAAGTTGTACCAAGAAGCACTAAAAATTGCTGAAAAATACAATGTACCTGCAGTATTAGATCCAGTAGCTTGTGGAGCAGGATCTTATAGAAAAAAAGTATCCGAAGATTTAATAAATAATTACAAACTTGCAGCGATTAGAGGAAATGCTGGCGAGATTGCCTCTTTAGTAGGAATAAATGTGGCATCTAAAGGAGTAGATAGTGCGGGCGTAGATAATATTGATGAAATTGCTCTAGCAGCAAATAAGAAGTTCAATATTCCAATAGTAGTAACAGGTGAAGTGGATGCTATTGCGGTAAATGGAGAAGTGGTAATGATTCATAATGGTAGTGCCATGATGCCAAAAGTCATTGGGACAGGATGTTTATTAGGGGCTGTAGTAGCAAGCTTTATCGGACTTGAAAAAGGTCAAGAATTGAAATCATTAGAAACAGCAATGTTGGTTTACAATATCGCTGGAGAAATGGCAGAAAAACGTCCAAATGGACATCTTCCTGGAACATTTAAAGTTGAATTTATAAATGCCTTATACGAGATTACAGATGAAGATGTAAAAGAATTCAAAAGAGTGAAGTAAGATGTTTCATAAAGAATTACTAAAACTATATTTTATTTGTGGAACGACTACTTGCCAAGGAAAAGATCTATATGCAGTCGTTGAGGAAGCCTTAAAAGGTGGTATAACCTTATTTCAATTCCGTGAAAAAGGTGAGGGAGCCCTGGAAGGTAAAGAAAAAGTCGAATTAGCAATTAAACTACAGGATCTTTGTAAAAAATACAATGTTCCGTTTATTGTTAATGATGATATTGATTTGGCAATGGAAATTAACGCTGATGGCGTACATGTAGGACAAGATGACATCGGTGTTGATGAAATTAGAAAATTGATGCCAGATAAAATAATTGGTCTTTCTATAAAAAACGAGGAAGAATTTCAACAATCAAAAGTTGAATATGTAGATTATGTTGGTGTTGGTCCTGTATTTGATACCCAGTCAAAGGATGATGCTGGTGGTGCTATAGGTTATGAAGGTCTTAAATTGATGAGAAAACTATTGCCACAAATGCCCTTAGTTGCAATTGGTGGGATACGGACGCAACATATTAAAGACATTATGAAGGCTAATATGGATGGTGTTTCAATCATTTCAGCAATATCGTATGCAAAAAATATAGAAAAAACTGTTCGAGAAATGAGTGAACAATAGGTATCTATCTAACCAAAGAAAGATCTGCTGTATTTCCAGTTCAATTTCTTGAACTAGAATAAATCGTTTGTTAAAATAATTATATAATTAAATAATAAAGACATTTGGGGTGCTTTAGGCTGAGATGATACCCATTGAACCTGATACAGTTAAGACTGGCGAAGGGAAATGTGAAATGGTTTTGTATTTATAGAAACTAACCATCTAATCTTGTAAGCTGAACTCTAATTCCTATCTGTAATTAGAGTTTTTTCTTTTACGAAACTGGATGAAGATGATACAAAGCATTTAGGTATCTCACCTTAAATGCCCCACTTTTCTTTAAAAAAGGAGTTTTTTATGTTGAAAAAATGGCAGTTAAAAGATGTTATCTTACTTGCTTTCTTGTCTATCTTTTTTGGTGGCGTTTTTGTAGGATCTGGCTATCTGTTTGATATCCTCACTCTGATTTTAGCCCCTCTTGGTTTGCAGGCCTTTGCCAATGAAATCCTCTTTGGTCTCTGGTGTATGGCTGCGCCCATTGCGGCCATCTTTGTTCCAAGAGTGGGAAGCGCAACGATTGGAGAAGTGCTAGCTGCGCTTGCTGAAGTCCTTTATGGTAGCCAATTCGGTCTAGGTGCCCTTTTGTCTGGCTTGGTTCAAGGTTTGGGAAGTGAACTTGGTTTTATCGTAACCAAGAATCGCTATGAAAGTTGGCTCTCTCTAACTGCCAATAGTATTGGGATTACGCTTGTTAGCTTTGTCTATGAATACATTAAGTTAGGATATTACGCCTTTTCACTTCCATTTGTACTTTCCTTGTTTGTGGTGCGCTTTATTTCTGTCTTTTTCTTCTGTACCATCTTGGTTCGTGCCATTGTCAAACTTTATCATCAGTTTGCAGCTGGGGGCAAGGCATAGATGGGGCTGGAATTAAGGGAGATTCAGTCCCCAATTTTTTCGGAACCGATTGATTTTACTTTTCATGCGCAAGCCTTTACCTTGTTAGTTGGGAGCAGTGGTTCAGGAAAATCGAGCCTCTTTCAAATGATTGCCCAAGTCAGTTTTCTTCCCTATAGCGGTCAAGTCCTGATAAATGGGAGCGAGGTCAGTCAGCTTTCTATCATCGAACGTGTCCAGACGGTTGGTATCCTCTTTCAAAATCCCAATCATCAATTTACCACGGAGAACTTGTTTGAGGAGCTGGTTTTTACCTTGGAAAATATTGGGCATCCCGTTCAGGAAATTGATTCTAAAATAGCAGAGGTGGTCCAGCAATGTCGCTGCAAGGCAATCTTGCACCGTCCCATTCATCACTTATCAGGTGGGGAAAAGCAAAAGGCTGCACTGGCAGTTCTCTTTGCTATGAATCCTAGGGTCTATCTCTTGGATGAGCCCTTTGCTTCCATTGACCGCAAGAGTAGGATAGAGATATTGGAGATTCTAAAAGAGTTAGCTTCTAATGGGAAGACAGTTATTTTGTGCGACCATGATTTAACGGACTATGAAGCCTATATCGACCATATGGTGGAGCTAAGAGATGGGCAACTAAGGGAAGTGTTTCAAATCCCTACCTCTGATATGACCCAGGTTACTTCAAAGGAAGTTGCTTCTAGCCCAGAACTATTCCACATGGATAGAGCAACTTGTGAGCTGGATAAGCGCCCCCTCTTTTCAATTGCAGATTTTACATTCTATCAAGGAATTTCCTGTATCTTGGGTGACAATGGTGTCGGGAAATCAACCCTCTTTCGCTCCATTCTTCAATTTCAAAAGTATAAGGGGCGCATTACTTGGAAGGGTTCGGTTCTAAAAAAGAAAAAGAGTTTGTACCGTGACCTGACGGGTGTTGTTCAGGAAGCTGAGAAGCAGTTTATCAGAGCCAGTCTGCGAGAAGAGCTGCAATTAGATGGACCTGATTCTGAAAGAAATCAGCGGATACTCCAAGCTTTACAATATTTTGATCTGGAGCAGGCACTTGATAAGAGTCCTTATCAATTAAGTGGTGGCCAGCAAAAGATTCTTCAGCTCTTGACCACCTTGACTAGTAAGGCTTCTGTGATCTTGCTAGATGAACCTTTTGCTGGTTTGGATGATAGAGCCTGCTCTTATTTTTGTCAGTGGATTGTGGAGGAGAGAAATCAGGGAAGAAGTTTTCTGATCATTAGCCATCGTTTAGATCCCTTGATCTCTGTGGTTGATTATTGGATTGAGATGACTAGTCAGGGTCTCAGTCATGTGAAAGAAGTGACAATTACCAAACCACTCACATCTCAGAGTAGCAATACTCAAGGGGAGGTGAGATAGTATGGTCAAAGTAGCAACCCAGACACCGATTATCAGTATCTTCTTGCTGATTTTATCCTTGGAAATATCTTTCATTCCTTCGATTACTCTGAATCTTTCGGTAGCCACATTTTGCATTCTCTTTATGCTCTATTACCGTCGATTTAAGATGTTGGCTTGGATGATTCTACTCGCCATTTTGCCATCCTTTGCCAACTACTGGGCAGTTCAATTACATGGAGATGCTTCGCAGGCAGTTATGCTTGGAACGAGGGCCTTTGTGACCGTTTGTATTGGTCTTGTCTTTGTTTCCTCTATTTCCCTAAAAGAGCTTCTTTTGTACTTGGCTCAAAAGGGGTTATCACGCTCTTGGGCCTATGCCTTGATTGTGGTATTCAATTCCTTCCCCCTTATTCAGCAAGAAATCAAGTCCCTCAAGGAAGCTTGCTTATTACGCGGTCAAGAACTACATTTTTGGTCGCCCTTGATTTACAGTAAGGTTTTGATGACGGTCTTTAGATGGCGCCATCTTTACCTGAGAGCTCTATCGGCGCATGGATATGACGAACATGCACAGGTGGAGAATCGCTACCGGACTTTTTATATTCCTCAAAGGACACTATTCATCTACCTGCTGTTCTTTTTATTGCTTCAAACCAGTCTATTTTTATAAAGGAGTTATTATGGAATTTACAGATATTGCGATGGAATTATCCAAGGAAGCTTGGCAGGCTTCCTTTCATCACCCCTTTGTTTTACAGTTGCAAGAGGGAAATTTAGACCCGTCCATCTTTCGCTATTACTTGATTCAGGATGCCTACTATTTGAAGGCCTTCTCAGAAGCCTATCACCTCTTGGCTGATAAGACTTCAAACCAAGAGATGAAAAGACTCTTGAAACAAAATGCTCAGAGTCTAGTGGAGGGTGAGCTATTTATCCGCCAACAATTTTTCAAGGAATTGGAAATCAGCGACCAGGAAATGGAGCAACATCCAATCGCTCCAACCTGCTATCATTATATCTCTCACATTTATCGTCAATTTGCAGAGCCAAACTTGGGTATTGCCTTTGCAAGTTTGCTACCTTGTCCCTGGCTATACCATGATATAGGCAAATCACTTAATCTTAAACCTTCCCCAAATCCTCTCTACCAACAATGGATTGAAACTTATATTACGGATGAGCTAGAGCAGCAGATCAGAGAGGAAGAAGCCCTGGTCAATCAACTCTATCGCGAAAGTGACGAGACAGACAAGAAAAAAATGCTAGATGCCTTCCACATCAGTGTTCATATGGAAGCCAAGTTTTGGGAAATGGCCTACCAACACCAGACATGGAAGAGCGATTTACAGTCTTTAGAAACAGGAGAAGAATAGAAACATGAGAAAGCACCAATTACAAGTTCACAAATTAACCATTTTATCCATGATGATTGCCCTTGATGTAGTCCTTACGCCTATCTTTCGGATTGAGGGAATGGCACCGATGTCCAGTGTAGTCAATATTCTAGCAGGAATCATGATGGGACCTGTTTATGCCTTGGTTATGGCTACAGTGACAGCCTTTATCCGTATGACGACTCAAGGGATTCCACCTTTAGCTCTCACAGGAGCGACTTTTGGAGCCCTTCTAGCAGGTCTCTTTTATAAGTATGGTCGAAAATTTTACTTTTCTGCCTTGGGAGAAATTTTGGGAACAGGTGTTATTGGTTCTATTGTTTCCTATCCTGTTATGGTACTCTTTACAGGATCAGCTGCTAAGCTTAGCTGGTTTATCTACACTCCTCGATTTTTCGGAGCAACCTTGATTGGTACAGCGATTTCCTTTATTGCCTTTCGATTTTTAATCAAGCAGGAATTCTTTAAAAAAGTGCAAGGATATTTTTTCAGTGAAAGGATAGACTGATGCAGGCATTTACAAATCCCTTCCCTCTAGGCTCAAGTTCCCTAATTCACTGTATCACCAATGAGATTTCTTGTGAGATGCTGGCAAATGGGATTTTGGCTCTGGGATGCAAACCTGTCATGGCAGATGATCCCCGTGAGGTTCTTGATTTTACTAAGCAAAGCCAGGCACTCTTCATCAATTTGGGGCATTTGTCAGCTGAGAAGGAAAAAGCAATCCGTATAGCAGCTTCTTATGCAGCTCAAGTTTCTCTTCCAATGGTAGTAGATGCGGTTGGAGTAACAGCTTCATCCATTCGTAAGAACTTAGTTAAAGACCTTTTAGACTATAGACCTACGATCCTTAAAGGAAATATGTCGGAAATCCGAAGTCTTGTTGGCTTAAAACACCACGGTGTTGGGGTCGATGCGAGTGATAAAGATCAAGAAACTGAAGATTTACTTCAAGTCTTGAAAGACTGGTGTCAGACCTATCCAGGTATGTCATTCTTAGTCACTGGTCCCAAGGACCTCATCGTTTCGAAGAATCAGGTCGCTGTACTGGAAAATGGCTGTGCAGAATTAGACTGGATAACAGGGACAGGAGACTTGGTTGGAGCCTTGACAGCCGTTTTTCTCAGCCAAGGAAAGACTGGCTTTGTAGCTTCGTGTCTAGCGGTCTCTTATCTTAATATCTCCGCTGAGATAATAGTTGTTCAAGGAATGGGATTGGAAGATTTTCGTTACCAAGTTCTCAATCAGCTCTCTCTTCTAAAAAGAGACGGAAACTGGCTAGAAGCTATCAAAGGAGATATTTATGAATAGAAAAGCACTAAGACTATATTTGGTAACCAATCGTTACCAAGATTCCTTGGAAAGTTTTCTTGAAAAGATTGAGACGGCTTGCCGTTCAGGGGTTACCATAGTCCAATTACGAGAAAAAAATCTCACAACCAATCAATATTATCAACTGGCAAAAGAAGTCAAGGAAATAACAGATGCCTATCAGGTACCCTTGATAATCGATGATCGTTTGGATGTTTGTCTTGCGGTTGATGCTGCTGGTTTGCATATCGGAGACGATGAACTACCAGTTTCGGTTGCCCGACAAGTCTTGGGCCCTGAAAAAATTCTCGGTGTCACTGCTAAAACTGTAAAAAGAGCCCTTGAGGCAGAAGAATCAGGTGCAGATTACTTGGGAACAGGAGCCATTTTCCCAACAACCACCAAGGAAAATGTGCCTATCACCTTGATTTCAACCTTGAAAACAATTTGTCAAAGGGTCGCCATTCCAGTAGTTGCTATTGGAGGCTTGACGTCAGAGAATATTGATCAACTTATCGGCACTGGTATAGCTGGTGTAGCTGTAGTACGTGATCTAATGCAAGCAGAAGATATAGAGGAAAAGACGCAAGCCTTTTTGACAAAGTTGGATGACATTATTTTCTAATTAATACTAAATGAAAATCAAAGAGCAAACTAGGAAGCTAGTTGCAGGTTGCTCAAAGCACAGCTTTGAGGTTACAGATAAAGCTGACGTAGTTTGAAGAGATTTTCGAAGACTATAAAAACTCTCTAATTCCCTTAAAGTGGGAACTAGAGAGTTTTTTTAATCTTTAAAGCTTGTATGGTTGACTGGGCCAGAACCATGACCGAGTTGAGGGGCGTCTTGGATGGCTTTCGTGATAAAGGCCTTGGCTTTATCGACTGCTTGATAGAGGGTTTTCCCCTTGGCTAGTTCAGCAGTAATCACTGCAGCAAAGGTACATCCAGTACCATGTGTATGACAGGTTTGAATTCGTGGACTTTCCCAGACAAATTGGTCATCCTTGGTAAAGAGGAAATCTTTGGCACCGCCTTCGAGATGACCACCTTTGATGACAACAGACTGAGGACCAAATTCTTTTAAAATCAGGCGACCGGCACGTTGCATGTCTTCGGAATCATGGATTGAAAAACTAACAATCTCTTCTGCCTCAGGAAGATTGGGTGTGATAATGGTTGCAAGTGGAAGCAGATTTGTTTTTAGGTAGGTTCTGGCACTGGTATCAATCAGGGTGTCTCCGCTCGTAGCGACCATAACAGGGTCAAGAACGTAGGGACAATCCAGCTTTTTAAGATAGGGCTGGATGATTTCCATAATTTCGGTAGTTGCCAACATCCCAGTTTTTACAGCCTGAGGCTTGATATCCGAAAAGACGCTCTCCAATTGGGCTTTCAACATTTGAGGAGAAACGTGCTCGATCAATTGAACGCCTCGGGTATTTTGAGCGACAAGACTTGTCACAACAGCCATTCCATAGACATCTCTAGCTTGGAATGACTTCAAGTCAGCCATAATGCCAGCACCACCGCTAGGGTCAGTCCCTGCAATGGTCAAAGCAACGGGTAAATAAGTCATCTAAAACCTCCCAACCAACTGAAGTTTGTATTCTTAAGAACAAGCTGGTCTGTTTTAGAAAGGTAATAGAAGACTGCTAGTCCACATTATCATTTCCACTTCCATCAGCTAGCATTACCTAGATTGAGTCAAAGGGTCAAACAGTCGTTAATCTCAGCTTTACGCACCCCTAGTGGTTGTTTTCTTTTTTCTTTAGTATAGCATATTTTTATAGTTTATATAGTAAGATTTGACTGAAAATCCTGTATCATATGGTTAAAATTCAATTTTTCAAAGAAAAGATTAATTTCAAAATTGACAAATGTAGATTTTTAAAGTATACTAATAACTGTAATCGACAAATGTAGATTTTGGAGGTGTGATTATGCAGATTTCAGATGCAGAATGGCAGGTCATGAAGATTATTTGGATGCAGGGGGAACAGACCAGTACGGATTTGATTAGGGTTCTGGCTGAGCGATTCGACTGGTCCAAGTCAACCATTCAAACTCTTTTGGCTCGTTTGGTTGAGAAAGAGTGTCTGACAAGGAAAAAAGAAGGCAAGTTCTTTGTCTATTCAGCCCTTTTAACTTTGGACCAAAGTCGGGATTTACTTGTCCAAGATATCAAGGACAAGGTTTGTTCCCGTAGGATTAAGAACTTGTTGGCTGATTTGATTGCTGAATGTGATTTTACT
Source organism: bacterium (assembly GCA_905221115.1). GTDB lineage: Bacteria > Bacillota > Bacilli > Lactobacillales > Streptococcaceae > Streptococcus. The sequence continues at coordinate 22,542 of CAJNBX010000014.1, read as the reverse complement.
CAGGCTGACTTGGAAGACTTGGAAGCTGTGATTTCTGAGAAGAAATCAAGCGCTGTGACAGAAGTAAAATGTAATTGTATGTAAAGGAGACGTCATGTTAAATAGTATTGTAACCATTATTTGTATTGCCCTTATCGCGTTTATCTTGTTTTGGTTTTTCAAAAAGCCTGAAAAATCTGGACAAAAGGCCCAGCAAAAAAACGGCTACCAAGAGATTCGAGTGGAAGTCATGGGGGGCTATACGCCTGAGTTGATTATCCTCAAGAAATCAGTGCCAGCCCGCATTGTTTTTGACCGCAAGGATCCTTCACCCTGTCTGGATCAGATTGTTTTTCCAGACTTTGGTGTACATGCGGACCTGCCTATGGGGGAAGAGTATATAGTGGAAATCACACCTGAGCAGGCTGGAGAATTTGGCTTTGCTTGTGGTATGAACATGATGCACGGTAAGATGATTGTAGAATAGGAGAATGATATGACAGAAATTGTGAAAGCAAGCCTAGAAAATGGCATTCAAAAAATCCGTATCACGGCAGACAAAGGCTACCATCCAGCTCATATACAGCTTCAAAAAGGGATTCCAGCTGAGATTACCTTTCATCGAGCAACTCCTTCAAACTGTTACAAGGAAATTCTGTTTGAAGAAGAAGGCATCTTGGAACCAATTGGCGTAGATGAGGAGAAAGTCATTCGTTTTACACCTCAAGAATTAGGCCAACATGAATTTTCTTGTGGCATGAAGATGCAAAAAGGAAGCTATACAGTCGTTGAGAAGACTAGGAAATCTCTATCACTTTTACAGCGTTTTTGGATTACTAGTATCTTTACTGTGCCTCTTGTGATCCTCATGATTGGGATGTCGACAGGAGGAATTAGTCACCAAGTCATGCGTTGGGGCACCTTTTTAGCCACAACACCGATTATGCTAGTAGCAGGTGGTCCTTATATCCAAAGTGCTTGGGCTAGTTTTAAAAAGCACAATGCCAACATGGATACCTTGGTTGCTCTGGGAACCCTAGTGGCCTATTTCTATAGCTTAGTTGCCCTCTTCGCTGGCCTCCCCGTTTACTTTGAAAGTGCTGCATTTATCTTCTTCTTCGTTCTTATGGGAGCCGTTTTTGAGGAGAAAATGCGGAAAAATACTTCCCAAGCTGTGGAGAAATTACTTGACTTGCAGGCTAAAACTGCAGAAGTCTTGCGTGAGGATAACTATGTTCAAGTCCCTTTGGAGCAAGTCAAGGTAGGTGACCTGATTCGAGTGCGTCCCGGTGAAAAGATTGCGGTTGATGGTGTCGTAGTAGAAGGTATCTCTAGTATTGATGAGTCTATGGTGACAGGTGAGAGTCTGCCTGTGGACAAGACAGTTGGAGATACCGTCATTGGTTCAACCATCAATAATAGTGGAACACTTGTTTTTAGAGCAGAAAAAGTTGGTTCAGAGACTGTTTTGGCTCAGATTGTGGATTTTGTGAAGAAAGCTCAGACAAGTCGTGCGCCGATTCAGGACTTGACGGATAAGATTTCAGGGATTTTTGTTCCAGCAGTTGTCATTTTAGGGATTGTGACCTTTTGGGTTTGGTTCGTCTTGCTCAGGGATAGTGTAGTTGTGCTTGGAGCTAGCTTTGTCTCTTCTCTTCTCTACGGAGTGGCAGTTTTAATTATCGCCTGCCCTTGTGCACTGGGACTTGCAACACCGACAGCCCTTATGGTGGGGACAGGTCGCAGTGCCAAGATGGGAGTTCTCCTCAAAAATGGAACGGTTCTACAGGAAATCCAGAAAGTCCAAACTATTGTTTTTGATAAGACCGGGACTTTGACGGAAGGGAAACCTGTGGTCACAGATATCATCGGCGACGAAGTAGAAGTGCTTGGATTGGCAGCTTCCTTGGAAGAAGCTTCTCAACACCCACTGGCTGAAGCCGTTGTGAAACGAGCGAGTGAAGCTGGACTTGAGCTTCAAACTGTTGAAAATTTCCAAGCCTTGCACGGAAAAGGTGTCTCAGGGCAAATCAATGGAAAACAAGTTCTGCTTGGAAATGCTAAAATGCTGGATGGCATGAACATTTCTAGCACTTATCAAGAAAAACTAGAAGAACTGGAAAAAGAAGCTAAGACAGTTGTGTTTTTGGCTGTGGACAATGAAATCAAAGGCTTGCTTGCTTTGCAAGATATTCCAAAGGAAAATGCCAAGCTTGCCATCAGTCAGTTGAAAAAACGAGGTCTTAAAACAGTCATGCTGACAGGAGACAATGCTGGTGTGGCGCGTGCTATTGCAGATCAAATCGGAATCGAAGAGGTCATTGCAGGTGTCTTGCCAGAAGAAAAAGCTCATGAAATCCATAAACTACAAGCGGCTGGCAAAGTAGCCTTTGTTGGGGACGGTATCAATGACGCTCCTGCCCTTAGTGTAGCAGATGTGGGGATTGCTATGGGAGCTGGAACGGATATCGCTATCGAGTCAGCAGATTTAGTGTTGACAACCAATAACCTCCTAGGCGTGGTTCGTGCCTTTGACATGAGTAAGAAAACCTTTAATCGAATTCTGCTCAATCTTTTCTGGGCCTTTATCTACAATGTCGCCGGAATTCCGATTGCAGCAGGAGTCTTTTCTGGTGTTGGACTGGCCCTCAATCCAGAACTGGCAGGTCTAGCTATGGCCTTTAGTTCTGTATCCGTTCTGACTAGTTCACTCTTACTAAACTTTAGTAAAATAGACTAAAAGCGGGCTTGCTCGCTTTTTATGCTCTTCGAAAATCTCTTCAAACCACGTCAGCTTTGTCTGCAACCTCAAAGCTGTGCTTTGAGTAACCTGCGGCTAGCTTCCCAGTTTGCTCTTTGATTTTCATTGAGTATTATAAAACAGAAACTAAAAACGTTTTCAAACTGTACTGTAATAGAGAATAAAAACTTCTGAGCAGATTCTTAGTAAAGTTAAAATAAATGTGATAAATTAGTATTGTAAAAATTTACTGAAACGTTTTCAAAAACTATATGAAACCTTTTTTAGTAGATTTAAAAATATTTGAAGGAGAGTTATCATTATGACTCAAGGGAAAATTACTGCATCTGCAGCAATGCTTAATGTATTGAAAACATGGGGTGTAGACACAATCTACGGTATCCCATCAGGAACACTCAGCTCATTGATGGACGCTTTGGCTGAAGACAAAGATATCCGCTTCTTGCAAGTTCGCCACGAAGAAACAGGTGCTCTTGCAGCGGTTATGCAAGCTAAATTCGGCGGCTCAATCGGGGTTGCAGTTGGTTCAGGTGGTCCAGGTGCGACTCACTTGATTAACGGTGTTTACGATGCAGCTATGGATAACACTCCATTCCTAGCAATCCTTGGATCACGTCCAGTTAACGAACTCAACATGGATGCTTTCCAAGAATTGAACCAAAACCCAATGTACAACGGTATCGCTGTATATAACAAACGTGTAGCTTACGCTGAGCAATTGCCAAAAGTTATTGACGAAGCTTGCCGTGCTGCAGTTTCTAAAAAAGGTCCAGCTGTTGTTGAAATCCCAGTAAACTTCGGTTTCCAAGAAATTGACGAAAACTCATACTACGGTTCAGGTTCATACGAGCGTTCATTCATCGCTCCTGCTTTGAACGAAGTTGAAATCGACAAAGCTGTTGAAATCTTGAACAATGCTGAACGTCCAGTTATCTATGCTGGTTACGGTGGTGTTAAAGCTGGTGAAGTGATCACTGAATTGTCACGTAAAATCAAAGCACCAATCATCACAACTGGTAAAAACTTTGAAGCTTTCGAATGGAACTATGAAGGTTTGACAGGTTCTGCTTACCGTGTTGGTTGGAAACCAGCCAACGAAGTGGTCTTTGAAGCAGACACAGTTCTTTTCCTTGGTTCAAACTTCCCATTTGCTGAAGTTTACGAAGCATTCAAGAATACTGAAAAATTCATCCAAGTCGATATCGACCCTTACAAACTTGGTAAACGTCATGCCCTAGACGCTTCAATCCTTGGTGATGCAGGTCAAGCAGCTAAAGCTATCCTTGACAAAGTGAATCCAGTTGAATCTACTCCATGGTGGCGTGCAAACGTTAAGAACAACCAAAACTGGCGTGATTACATGAACAAAATCGAAGGTAAAACTGAGGGTGAATTGCAATTGTATCAAGTTTACAATGCAATCAACAAACATGCTGATCAAGACGCTATCTACTCAATCGACGTAGGTGACACTACTCAAACATCTACTCGTCACCTTCACATGACACCTAAGAACATGTGGCGTACATCTCCACTCTTTGCGACAATGGGTATTGCCCTTCCTGGTGGTATCGCTGCTAAGAAAGATAATCCAGATCGCCAAGTATGGAACATCATGGGTGACGGTGCATTCAACATGTGCTACCCAGACGTTATCACAAACGTTCAATACGACCTTCCAGTTATCAACGTTGTCTTCTCAAATGGTAAATATGCCTTCATCAAGGACAAATACGAAGACACAAACAAACACTTGTTTGGTTGTGACTTCCCTAATGCTGACTATGCGAAAATCGCTGAAGCTCAAGGAGCTGTTGGATTTACAGTTGACCGTATCGAAGACATCGATGCAGTTGTTGCAGAAGCTGTTAAATTGAACAAAGAAGGTAAAACTGTTGTAATCGATGCTCGCATCACTCCACACCGTCCACTTCCAGTAGAAGTACTTGAATTGGATCCAAAACTTCACTCAGAAGAAGCAATCAAAGCCTTCAAGGAAAAATACGAAGCAGAAGAACTCGTACCATTCCGTCTCTTCTTGGAAGAAGAAGGGTTGCAATCACGCGCAATTAAATAATTTCTTCGTGGAACTTAAAAAGATCGGAGCAATCCGGTCTTTTTATGGAGGATAGTAAATGGATTTAAATCAATTAGATATTATCGTTTCAGATGTTCTCCAAGTCTGTGCTGACTTGGAGCGTATTTTGGATAAAAAGGCGGACTATGTTGATAACAGTTTTGCTCAGTTCACTATTGGCAGTCATTGTCTCATGTTGTCTCAAAATCATTTGATTCCTTTGAACAATTTTCAGTCAGGAATCATTCTTCACATCGAGGTTGAGGATCTAAATCAGAATTACCAACGTTTAAAAGAGATCGGTGTCGAGATTTTACACGGTCCAGCTGTAACTGATTGGGGAACGGAATCGCTACTAGTTAAAGGCCCTGCTGGTCTAGTGATTGATTTTTATCGTATGAAATAAGGTGCTTAGTTATTTGAAGATTACCTTAATTATTCTTAAAACAGTATGTGATAATATGAACTATTGAAAGATCGGAGCAATCCGGTCTTTTTAATATAAAGAGATTACATACAATTAATTGACGGCGCTTTCCTAAAATCTTATAATAAAAATATAACAGTAGAAAATAAAACTGATATGGAAAGGAGAAAGATTTTTTTAACAGCTGTAGTAAGTGGATTTTCTTATTTCATTAGGAGGAAAGAGATGCAAAAAAAGGATGTTTATCTAATCTGCATTACCATGATTATTTGTTCAGTTATTATAGGATTGATTATAGGCAGTTTTATTTTGCATGGTCTTGAAGTTATTGCAGAAATAATTAACCATGGCTTGCTGACAATCAATCAGTCCATCCATTGATTGACAATAGCTATTCATTTTTACATTTTATGGATCAAACAGATCGGAGCAATCCGGTCTTTTTCTTATAACAAGATTGTGATAGTTTACATTTTTATAACAAAATTTCCAAACTCTTGCTTGTTTTTGCATCAAATTATAAAATAGAAAGCATAAAAGAATAAAAGAGGTTTTGAAAATGTCTGAAAAACAAATGAAAGTTTTAGGTTGGCTAGCGACCTTCATGTCCGTTATGATGTATGTGTCTTACTTCCCACAAATCATGAATAATCTTGCCGGTCAAAAAGGGAATTTTATCCAGCCCTTGGTTGCATCTATTAACTGTTGTCTATGGGCTTATTACGGTCTTTTCAAAAAGGAAAGAGATATTCCCCTTGCTGCTGCCAATGCACCTGGTATTGTTTTTGGTTTAGTAACAGCTATCACAGCTTTGATTTAAAAAGGAGACTGATTTCAGTCTTTTTTCGTACATGTCAGCAAGCTCAGCCCCATCATTACCCAGATAGTTCTAAACTTTTTGCCTCCTTTTTAGTACAATAGAAGAAATAAATCAATCGAGGTAAAGTGATGACAGAAATACTACAATTTCCAGATGGGTTCCTCTGGGGTGGTGCAACGGCAGCTAATCAATGTGAGGGGGCTTATAATCTAGATGGTCGAGGTCTTGCTAACGTTGATGTGGTACCCATTGGACCTGACCGTGAAGCAATAATCACAGGTCAGAAAAAGATGTTTTCGTTTGAGGAGGGCTATTTTTACCCAGCTAAGGAAGCTATTGATATGTACCATCATTATAAGGAAGATATCGCTCTTTTTGCAGAAATGGGCTTTAAGACTTATAGACTTTCTATTGCTTGGACTCGGATTTTTCCTAAGGGAGATGAAGCAGAGCCAAATGAAGCTGGTCTAGTCTTTTATGAGGATTTGTTTAAGGAATGCCACAAGTATGGGATTGAGCCTTTGGTGACCATTACGCATTTTGACTGCCCCATGCACTTAATTAGGAAGTATGGTGGTTGGCGCAATCGCCGCATGTTGGACTTTTACGTAAATCTCTGCCACACCCTCTTTACCAGATATAAGGGCTTGGTCAAATACTGGCTAACCTTTAACGAAATCAACATGATTCTGCATGCACCCTTTTTAGGAGCTGGGATTTGTTTTGAAGAAGGAGAAAATCAAGAACAGGTCAAATACCAAGCAGCCCACCATGAGTTAGTAGCCTCAGCCCTTGCGACTAAAATTGCTCACGAAATTGACCCAGAATACAAGGTGGGATGTATGTTGGCAGCAGGGCAGTACTATCCCAACACTGCCCATCCGAGAGACTACTGGGCAGCCATGGAGGAAGACCGCAAGAGTTACTTTTTCATTGATGTCCAAGCGCGTGGGGAATACCCAAATTACGCCAAGAAGCAGTGGGAACGTAAGGGAATTGAGATTGAAATGACGGCAGAGGATTTGGATTTGTTGAAGAATCACACTGTTGATTTTGTTTCCTTCTCTTACTATGCGAGTCGAGTGGCCTCAGGCGATCCAGAAGTGACGGATCTGACTGCTGGAAATGTCTTTGCCTCTATCAAAAATCCTTATCTAGAATCCTCTGAATGGGGTTGGCAGATTGACCCACTGGGGCTTCGTATCACCCTCAATGCCATCTGGGATCGTTATCAAAAGCCTATGTTCATCGTAGAAAATGGACTTGGCGCTATGGATACACCGGATGAGAATGGTTATGTAGCAGATGACTATCGGATTGCTTACTTAGAGGCTCATATCAAGGCTATGCGAGATGCCATTTACCAAGATGGCGTTGATTTGCTTGGTTATACGACTTGGGGTTGTATCGATCTGGTTTCGGCTGGAACAGGCGAAATGAATAAGCGCTATGGCTTTATCTATGTAGATCGAGATAATGCAGGAAATGGGACTCTCAAACGGAGCAAGAAAAAGTCCTTCTATTGGTACAAGGATGTCATTGCTAGCAATGGTGCAAGCATTAAGTAGAGCACATTTGTTTACTATTTTTATAAAATCTTCTCCCTACTTTATAAGATGTGAAAAAGAGTTCAACTGGAACTCTTTTTTTGCTATAATGAGGGGAGAAAAATCAGACAGGAGAATATGATGTCAGAACCATTATTTTTACAATCAGTTATGCAAGAAAAAATCTGGGGTGGAACCAAGCTACGTGATGAGTTTGGCTACGACATTCCAAGTGAAAAAATCGGAGAATATTGGGCTATCTCAGCCCATCCAAATGGTGTCTCTAAAGTTGCCAATGGTCGCTTTGAAGGAACAGATCTAGCTACTTTATATGCAGAGCACCGTGAATTGTTTGGCAATCGTCCTGAGCCTGTATTTCCGCTTTTGACCAAAATCCTCGATGCCAACGACTGGCTCAGCGTCCAAGTCCATCCAGACGATGCATATGGGTTAGAACATGAAGGTGAGCTAGGTAAAACAGAGTGCTGGTATATCATCGCTGCGGATGAAGGTTCAGAAATTATCTATGGTCACAATGCTAAGTCAAAAGAAGAGCTCCGCCAGCAAATCGAGGACAAGAATTGGGATGACTTGTTGACAAAAGTATCAGTTAAAGCTGGAGATTTCTTCTATGTGCCAAGTGGCACCATGCATGCTATCGGTGCAGGTATCTTGATTCTTGAAACCCAACAATCTAGTGACACCACCTATCGCGTCTATGACTTTGATCGTAAGGATGATAATGGTAACTTGCGTGAACTTCACCTCGAAAAATCAATCGATGTTTTGAATATTGGTGAGCCTGCAAATAGCCGTCCTGTAACTGTTAAAGCAGATGATTTGCGTTCCACTCTCCTTGTATCCAATGATTTTTTTGCAGTTTACAAGTGGGAAATTACTGGAAAAGTTGATTTTGAGAAGACAGCTGATTACAGCTTGTTTAGTGTCTTAGCTGGTCAAGGTCAACTGACTGTTGACGGAAAAAACTATCCAATCCAAAAAGGTAGCCACTTTATCCTACCAAGTGATGTTGAAGCTTGGACTCTGGAAGGGCAAGGTTTGGAATTGATTGTTAGTCATCCATAAAAAAGAAAGGGCCTGAGTTCATTACTCAAGTCCTTTTTGATTACATAAATTGGGCGATAAAGACCACGATGATGATGATTGGAATGATGAAACGAAGAAGGAAGAGCCAGACTTGGAACAGTCCTTGTTTCCATGCGGTTTCATCAAGATGCAGTTCCTCCATTGCAAGAGCCTTTTTAAAGATATAGCCTGTAAAAAGTGAAAGGCAGAGTGCTCCAAATGGCATGAGGAGATTGGAAACCAAGAAGTCCATAGCGTCAAAGAAGGTCTTCCCAAAGATGTGAACATCCGCCATAACACCGTAAGAAAGGGCTGAAGGAATTCCAAAGAAAAAGGTCAAAATTCCTAAAATCACACTCCATTTAGCACGCTTGCTGTTGTCCTGATTGGTGATATTGCCCACATTGATTTCCAGCATAACGACAGAGGAAGTTACCGTCGCAAAGAGGAAGAGCAAGAGGAAGAGGATGTAGAAAATGGTTCCAAAAGGCATCTTGTCAAAGAGTTGAGGCAAGACGATAAAGAGCAGGCTCGGTCCCCCTTCAGACTGGATATTGAAGGCTGACATAGCAGGGAAAATGGCTAGACCTGCCATGATGGATACTGAAATATTCATGGCTACGATGGAAATCCCTGACTGGACTAGATTTGTTTTCTTATCCAAATAAGAAGCATAGGTCAACATAGCTGTAACCCCTAGTGAGAGGGCAAAGAAAGATTGTCCCAGAGCATAGAGGAGACCAGCACTTGTCAGCTTAGAGAAGTCTGGTTTGAGGAAGTAAAGAACCCCTTCCATGGCATTTGGCAAACTGAGAGAGCGCCCAATGATGACAACAAAGATGATAAAGAGAAGAGGCATCATGACTTTCGAAGCTCTTTCAATCCCTTTTTGAACCCCACGTGATACAATAAAGATATTCAATAAGATAAAGGCTGCTTGAGCTCCTAGGGCAATGGCTGGATTTGAAATGATTGAAGTAAATAACTGAGCGTAATCCCCCGTTCCACCAAGTTGGAACAATTTTCCAAACTCAATGCCTAGATAGACTAAAATCCAGCCCCCAATAACACTGTAAAACGATAAAAGGATAAAAAGGGCAAAGGCACCAATCCAACCGATAAAGTTGTACTTACTATTCTTGCCTAGTTTTCCAAAGGTTTTGATAGCAGAAACACCAGCACTTCGTCCGAGGGCAAATTCTGCAAGCAAAAGAGGGAAACCTATTAAAATAGTGGAAACGAGAAAGACCAGTAAAAAGCCACCTCCACCGTTAGCAGCAGTCATATAGGGAAATTTCCAAACGGCACCAAGTCCGATGGCTGAACCAGCAGATGCTAGAATAAAGCCCAGTTTAGAACCCCATTGCGATTTTTCAGACATAGTTAAACTCCTAAAATTAGTATTACAAAAGAAAAAGCTACTGCCCTTGGCAAATAGCCTCATAAGTGCTCAAAATGAGCGTTTCTTTTAATCGATAGACTTGACTATCCTATCATGTTTTCTAAGGTCTGTCAAGAAAACCATTTTCAAGCTTTTAGCCCCTTCTCAAAAAGTTTAAAAATTTCGCAAAAACGCTTGACTCTGACCTAAGGTGAGGGCTTATACTATCAATGTAAGGAGGAAATCATGTACCATATAAAAGAAGCTGCGCAGCTTTCGGGTGTCTCTGTCAAGACTCTGCACCACTACGATAAGATAGGACTTTTGGTTCCTTTAAAGTCGGAAAATGGCTATCGAACCTACAGTCAGAAGGATTTGGAACGCCTTCAGGTCATTCTTTACTATAAATATCTAGGCTTTTCTTTAGAAAAAATAGCAGAGCTATTAAAGGAAGAAAGGACAGATTTATTGCCTCATTTGACTAGGCAGTTGGACTATTTGACTCGAGAAAGGGAACATCTGGATACCTTGATTTCAACCTTGCAAAAAACCATTCAAGAACAAAAAGGAGAAAGAGAAATGAGCATTAAAGAGAAATTTGCTGGATTTAACTACCAAGACCATCAAAAATACCATCAAGAGGCGGTAGAGAAATATGGACAAGAAGTGATGGACCAAGCGCTCGAGCGCCAAAAAGGTCACGAAGACGAAGCTACGGCTGCCTTCAATCAAGTCTTTCGAGCCTTGGCACAAAATCTTCAAGCTGGTCTACCTGTAACAGCAACAGAAAACCAAGAAGAAGCTGCTAAACTCTTGCAAGCCATCCGTACTTATGGATTTGATTGTACTATTGAAGTCTTCGGTCATATCGGAAAAGGCTATGTCTATAACCCAGAGTTTAAGGAAAATATTGACAAATTTGGACCTGGAACAGCCCAGTACACATCAGATGTGATTGCTCACTATGTCCAAACTCAGACAAAATAAAATCGGAGGAGTATTCTTCCGATTTTTGCTAAATTCAAGCACTACTTGCTTAATAATTTTTCTACTACATTTAGTTTTCGCATGGTCAAATCTACATTGAAAAGCTTTTCAAGATAGTTGGTATGGAGCTTTTTTCGTTTTGCAGTTCTAGGGAGATAGAGGTAGAGACAGTGGTTACCGACACAAATTTCTTCTTCACCGTAATCAATTTTCAATTTTTCTAAAGGGAGACTTTGAATAGCTTCTTGATAAAAAATCACGTGTATACGGTCATAAAGATAGTGTTCTCCAAACGGGTTTTCTTGGACAATTTTTTTAAAATCACTTTTGTTCTTGATTACCATTTTTAAGTCAGCACCAATATTTTCATTTATTAGAGTATGGACACGTTCTCGTATTTTTTCTAAATCTAAGTCACTTTCAAGAATGATATTCCCACTTTGAATATAGGTTCGAACTTGTTGAAAACCAGCTTCTGTCAAGATATCTACTAGATAAGACATTTTAGGGATAGCATTTTTTCCATTAGGAGTAACTCCCCTTAACAAGATAATATGTTCCAAAGTAGTTCCTTTCTTTTGGGGCTGATTTAGCCATTGAATAATTTAGATTTAGATTTAGATTGGATTTGATCCCGCAACCCAGCCAGTGCAGAGGGCAGAAGTGATGTTAAAGCCACCCGTGTGGGCATTGATATCCAGTACCTCGCCAGCGAAATGGAGTCTAGGGACCAGCTTACTTTCCAGAGTTTTAGGATTGATTTCCTTAAGACTGACACCTCCTTTGGTAACAAAGGATTTGGCAAGGGACATTTTGCCAGTCACAGGGATTTTAAGGGTCTTGATAGATTGGAGCAGTTGCTCCCTTTCTTTTTCAGTCAATTGTTTGACTTTGTCAGGATATCCTTGTACAAAAAATTCTGCCAAACGTTCTGGTAACAAGTTTTTTAAGGCATTTTTTAGAGATTTTTCCCGATTTTCTTCTAGAAATGTAGCTAAGTCCTTCTCAGAAAGTTGAGGCAAGACATCCAGTGAAAGGATTTCGCCACCCTTGACAAAACTAGACATACGCAGGGCAGCAGGGCCTGACAAACCAAAGTGGGTAAAGAGCAAATCGTGAGTGATGACATGCTTACCATAGCTTAGGGTCACATCGTCCAGCGAAATACCCTGCAAGACCTTATGTGGAAAATCTGTCAGCAAAGGACTTTCAGCGGCTTCAAGTTCTGTAATGGCATGTTTGAAATGGCGGGCAATCTCGTGACCAAAACCAGTCGAACCAGTAGAAGGATAGGATTTACCACCTGTTGTGACAATGAGTTTCTCACAAGTGAAGCTTTGGTCTGCGGATTTAAGGACAAACTGATCATCTACTTTTTTAACAGAAACGATCTCTGTTTGAGTGGCAACTTGGCCGCCTAGCTCAGTGATTTTCTTTTCTAAAGCCTCGATAATGGTTCGTGATTTGTCACTGGCCGGAAAGACGCGTCCGTGGTCTTCGACCTTAAGTTTAACACCATTTTCTGTAAAAAAGTTAATGATATCATGGTTATCAAACTGGGAGAAGACACTGTAGAGAAAGCGCCCATTTCCAGGGATGCCAGCTAGCAGGTCGTCCAAGCTACCATTGTTGGTCACATTGCAACGTCCCCCACCAGTCCCAGCTAATTTTTTTCCAAGTTTCCGATTTTTTTCGATGAGGAGGGTTTTCTGTCCATAAAAGCTACTGGAAATCGTAGCCATCATGCCAGCAGGACCTCCACCGATGACAATAGTATCAAAATGTTTCATAGCTCTATTGTACCACAAAAAAACAAGAGATGATGGTCACCTCTTGTCAAGAATGCAATTAATCAATTTCATATCCCATCAGCAAACCACCATCTTCTGCATAGAAACTGCAGAGACCAGAGGTTGGGAGAATCTTGATATCCGCTTGTGGGAAGGTTTCACGAATTCGCTCTGAGAGCTGTAGACAACATTTTTCGTTATTGCGTTGGGCCATGACAATACGGCCACCAGCATATCCAGCCTTGACTAACTCTTCATAGGCTGCCTGAATCGATTTCTTTGGTCCTCTTGCTTTTTGTAGCAATTCAAGGGTTCCAGTTTCACTAGCTTCCCCGACCATACGGATGTTGAGAAGACCAACGACCGTACCGATAATCTTGCTCAAACGGCCGTTTTTCACCAAGTTATCAACTTTAGCTAGGACAAAGAGCAACTTGGTTTTTTCTTGATAGGCGGTGATAGCTTCAACCACTTCTTCAAAAGATAAGCCCTGGTCAATCAAATCATTTAATTTTTCTACGAGCAAGTCAACTTCCCCACCAGCAGACAAACTATCAATTACATGAATCTTAGTGTCAGGATGTTCTTCCAGATAAATATTCTTAGCTAGTTGAGCACTATTGTGACTGCCAGAGAGAGTACCAGTGATAGTTACTAGGAAAATGTTTTTGGCTCCTTCAAATGCTCGCAAATAATCATCTGGGCTTGGACAAGCTGATTTTGAAGCTTCTGCAGTTGCATACATGGTTTCCATCATTTGGTCAATGTCAAGACTGGCATCATCAACAAAGACCTGATCAGCTACTTGAATGGTTAAGGGGACACTTACAAAGGTCGTGTCAATAGCTGGTGTTGCCAGCTGACGATAATCACAACCAGAGTCAGCAATAATCTTCCAAGTCATAGAAATTCTCCATCTTTGTCAGTTATACATTGACAAAGGTTCTGTCTTTTTTTACAATTATATCATGAAAACCCTTGAAACAAAAGCCTCATCCGTCTGTTGTGACAAGTAGAAAGAAAATGTTATGTCTGAACGTAGAATCTCTGAAAAGTCTCTTGAAAATCTCAGAAAATCAAACCAAGAATCCAATTTATTAACTAGAGAAGCCATCGAAACAGCCCTCTTGCAACTCTTGGAAAAAAAGGACTTGACCAAGATTAGTATTTCTGAATTGGTCAAACGTGCAGGCGTTTCTCGTGCGGCCTTTTATCGCAATTATGATTCCAAAGAGGAGATTTTAGAAAGCGTATTTAAACGAACTGTCCACAATATTATGGAACATTTGCATCATTATGATTTAAAGACAGACCTTTATCTGGTATGGGTTCACCTTTTCCGAGAAGCAAGAAAGGAAGCCAGAGTGATTCAACTGGCTTTAGATTACCATCTGGAAAAAATCTTTGTCCAAGCCATGCAGGAATTTCTAGAAAAATACCATGGGAAATCAAAAGGTGTCAGCTCTTATCTTCATTCCTTCTGGAGTTCAGCCATCGTCTCAGTCCTTCTAAAATGGATCAAGGATGGCATGAAGGTACCTGCTGAAAAGATAGCGGATTTACGGTTACCATTTTTTAAAAAATAGAGAAAAAGGAGAAGAGATATGACTGAAAAAAGACTGGCATGGGATGAGTATTTTGCAGCCCAAGCCTTACTAATTGCCAATCGTTCCACTTGTAAACGTGCCAAAGTGGGTGCGATTCTGGTTAAGGATAATAAGGTAATTTCCACTGGTTACAATGGTTCGGTGTCAGGGACTGAGCATTGTATTGACCACGAATGTCTGGTCATTGAAGGCCACTGTGTTCGCACTCTTCACGCTGAGGTTAATGCCATTCTCCAAGGAGCTGAGCGTGGTGTTCCTAAAGGTTTTACAGCCTATGTAACCCATTTTCCTTGTCTCAACTGTACCAAACAATTACTTCAGGTTGGTTGCAAGCGCGTGGTTTATATCAACCAGTACCGAATGGATGACTATGCCCAATACCTCTATCAAGAAAAAGGGACAGAATTGACCCATCTACCACTTGAGACAGTACAGGAAGCTCTTAAAGAGGCAGATTTGATGTAAAAATTATCAAAAATAAATGGTTTAGAAAGATTTTTACCCCATTTTTTGGTATAATAAGAAGAATAAATTGAAAGAAGGAACTCCAAAAATGGGAAAAATTGAAGTTATTAATCACCCACTGATTCAACACAAATTGTCAATCTTGCGTCGTACAGATACTTCTACAAAAGCTTTCCGTGAGCTAGTAGATGAGATTGCAATGTTGATGGGGTATGAAGTACTTCGTGATCTTCCACTAGAAGATGTGGAAATCGAAACACCAATCACAAAAACAGTTCAAAAACAATTGGCAGGTAAGAAATTGGCCATCGTTCCAATCTTGCGTGCAGGTATCGGGATGGTCGATGGGCTCTTGAGCTTGGTTCCAGCTGCTAAGGTTGGCCACATCGGTATGTACCGTAATGAAGAAACGCTTCAACCAGTTGAGTACTTGGTGAAATTGCCTGAGGACATTGACCAACGTCAAATTTTTGTCGTAGACCCAATGTTAGCAACAGGTGGCTCAGCGATCTTGGCTGTTGACTCGCTTAAAAAACGTGGCGCATCAAATATTAAATTTGTCTGCCTTGTATCAGCACCAGAAGGTGTAAAAGCCCTTCAAGAAGCTCATCCAGATGTAGAAATCTTTACAGCAGCCTTGGATGAACGTTTGAACGAACACGGTTATATCGTTCCAGGTCTTGGAGATGCTGGAGACCGCTTGTTCGGTACAAAATAAAATTAAAAAGAGATTGACTTGGAAAAGGATTTCCAGTCACGAAAGGAGGTTGAATTTTTGTTTCTGTCTAATGAAAACAGAGCAAAAATTTGACCTTTTTTGACCTAGATATTATAATAGTCTTATCTTCAGTCATTTGACCAACAAAATTAAAACTCAAAAGGAGAAATGAATGATTCCTGTAGTTATTGAACAAACAAGCCGTGGAGAACGTTCCTACGATATTTACTCACGTCTTCTCAAAGACCGCATCATTATGCTGACAGGTCCAGTTGAAGACAATATGGCTAACTCTGTTATTGCCCAGTTGCTTTTCTTGGATGCCCAAGATAGTACAAAAGATATTTACCTTTATGTCAATACACCTGGTGGTTCCGTTTCAGCTGGTTTGGCAATCGTTGATACTATGAACTTTATCAAGGCTGATGTCCAAACTATCGTTATGGGTATGGCAGCATCTATGGGGACGGTCATTGCATCAAGTGGAGCAAAAGGCAAACGTTTCATGCTTCCAAATGCAGAGTATATGATCCACCAACCAATGGGTGGTACAGGTGGTGGTACCCAACAAACTGATATGGCGATCGCTGCAGAACACTTGCTTAAAACTCGTAACACCTTGGAAAAAATCTTGTCTGAAAATTCAGGTCAGTCAATCGAAAAAGTCCATGCAGATGCAGAACGTGATAACTGGATGAGTGCCCAAGAAACACTTGAATATGGCTTTATTGATGAAATCATGGCCAACAATTCATTGAATTAATGATCAAAGAAGGCAAACTCGACTGGGTTTGCTTTTTTTGGTATAATAGGGAGAGATTTCTTAGAAAGAGGATTCATCATGTTTGAAAAAGTCAATCGCTCTGGCTTGATTATCTATCTTTACTATAATCGTGATGCCAAAAAACTGCAGGATTATGGAGATATTACCTATCATTCCAAGAAACATCGTTACTTACAACTCTATGTTCCAACTCAAGAAGTGGAGCAATTGGTCGGGCGCTTGGGCAAGGAAAAGTTTATAAAAAAAGTCAGAGTTTGTCATATCCAAGAGCTGGAAACACCCTTTGTGGGCAATCTTCATCGAGAGGAAAACGTTATCATAGAAAAAGTTTAAGAAAAGTGTTGACAATTTTCTGATAATTCGGTATATTCTTAACATGCTATTTATTTAAGAAATAAGGAGACAAAAAATGAAGAAAAAATTTGCCCTATCGTTTGTGGCGTTTGCAAGTGTAGCACTTCTTGCAGCCTGTGGAGAAGTGAAGTCTGGAGCGTCAAACGCTGCTGGTAACTCAGTAGAGGAAAAGACAATCAAAATTGGATTTAACTTCGAGGAAACTGGTGCCGTAGCAGCCTACGGTACATCTGAACAAAAAGGTGCCCAATTGGCCGTTGATGAAATCAATGCAGCAGGTGGTATCGATGGAAAACAAATCGAAGTAGTTGATAAAGATAACAAGTCTGAAACAGCTGAGGCAGCTTCTGTTACAACCAACCTTGTAACCCAATCTAAGGTATCAGCGATCGTAGGACCTGCGACATCTGGTGCAACTGCAGCTGCGGTAGCGAACGCTACAAAAGCAGGTGTTCCATTGATTTCGCCAAGTGCGACTCAAGATGGATTGACTAAAGGTCAAGATTACCTCTTTATCGGAACTTTCCAAGATAGCTTCCAAGGAAAAATTATCTCAAACTATGTTTCTGAAAAATTGCAAGCTAAGAAAGTTGTTCTTTACACTGACAATGCCAGCGACTATGCTAAAGGTATTGCCAAAGCCTTCCGTGAAGCTTACAAAGGTGAAATCGTTGCAGATGAAACTTTCGTAGCAGGTGACACAGACTTCCAAGCAGCCCTTACAAAAATGAAAGGGAAAGACTTTGATGCTATCATCGTCCCAGGTTACTACACTGAAGCTGGTAAAATTGTAAACCAAGCGCGTGGTATGGGAATTGACAAACCAATCGTTGGTGGTGATGGATTCAACGGTGAAGAGTTTGTACAACAAGCAACTGCTGAAAAAGCATCAAACATCTACTTTATCTCAGGCTTCTCAACTACTGTGGAAGTTTCAGCTAAAGCAAAAGCCTTCCTTGACGCATACCGTGCTAAGTACAATGAAGAGCCTTCAACATTTGCAGCCTTGGCTTATGACTCAGTTCACCTTGTAGCAAATGCAGCAAAAGGTGCTAAAAACTCAGGTGAAATCAAGGATAACCTTGCTAAAACAAAAGATTTTGAAGGTGTAACTGGTCAAACAAGCTTTGATGCAGACCACAACACAGTCAAAACTGCTTACATGATGACCATGAACAATGGTAAGGTTGAAGCAGCAGAAGTTGTAAAACCATAATAGAAAATGTTGAAATAGGGAATGAGCCTTTGACTCACTCCCTGTTTCGATGTTTAAGAACCTATCAAAAAGTGAGGGAAAACCCTCGAAATTATATAGAAAGAGTGAATCTTATGCTCCAACAACTTGTAAATGGTTTGATTCTAGGTAGTGTATATGCACTGTTAGCCCTAGGATATACCATGGTTTATGGAATTATCAAGCTCATCAACTTCGCCCACGGTGATATTTATATGATGGGAGCCTTTATCGGTTATTTCTTGATTAATTCTTTCCAAATGAATTTCTTTGTAGCTCTTATTGTAGCTATGTTAGCGACAGCTATTCTTGGTGTCGTGATTGAGTTCCTTGCTTACAGACCTTTGCGCCACTCTACGCGAATTGCTGTTTTGATTACGGCTATTGGGGTTTCTTTCCTATTGGAGTATGGGATGGTTTATCTGGTTGGAGCCAATACTCGTGCCTTCCCTCAAGCAATTCAAACAGTTCGCTATGATTTGGGACCAATTAGCTTAACAAATGTGCAGTTAATGATTTTGGCCATTTCCTTGATTTTGATGATTTTGTTACAAGTCATTGTCCAAAAGACTAAGATGGGGAAAGCCATGCGTGCGGTATCCGTAGATAGCGATGCGGCACAATTGATGGGGATCAATGTAAACCGTACTATCAGCTTTACCTTCGCTTTGGGTTCTGCTCTTGCGGGTGCGGCTGGTGTTCTGATTGCCCTCTATTATAACTCTCTTGAGCCTTTGATGGGGGTTACTCCAGGTCTTAAGTCTTTCGTTGCCGCTGTACTTGGTGGTATCGGAATTATTCCTGGTGCGGCTCTTGGTGGTTTTGTGATTGGTCTATTAGAAACCTTTGCGACAGCCTTTGGGATGTCAGACTTCCGTGATGCCATTGTTTATGGAATTTTGTTGTTGATCTTGATTGTCCGCCCAGCTGGTATCCTTGGTAAAAATGTGAAAGAGAAGGTGTAAGCGATGAAGGAAAATTTAAAAGTTAATATTCTATGGTTACTCCTTTTGTTAGCTGGTTATGGCTTGATTAGTGTACTGGTTTCAGTCGGAGTACTTAACCTATTCTATGTACAGATTTTACAACAAATTGGAATTAATATTATTCTGGCTGTTGGCCTTAACTTAATCGTTGGTTTTTCAGGACAATTTTCACTTGGACATGCTGGTTTCATGGCGATTGGTGCCTATGCAGCAGCTATTATTGGTTCTAAATCACCAACCTACGGTGCCTTCTTTGGAGCCATGCTTGTAGGTGCTTTGCTTTCAGGAGCAGTTGCCTTACTTGTCGGAATTCCAACCTTGCGCTTGAAGGGGGACTATCTTGCGGTAGCAACTCTCGGTGTTTCTGAAATTATCCGTATCTTTATCATCAATGGCGGAAGCCTTACAAATGGTGCGGCAGGTATCTTGGGAATTCCTAACTTTACAACTTGGCAAATGGTTTACTTCTTTGTCGTGATTACAACCATTGCAACCTTGAACTTCTTGCGTAGTCCAATTGGTCGTTCAACCCTCTCTGTTCGTGAGGATGAAATCGCAGCTGAGTCAGTTGGGGTTAATACGACTAAAATTAAAATCATCGCCTTTGTCTTTGGTGCTATTACTGCAAGTATTGCAGGGTCACTTCAGGCAGGATTTATTGGATCTGTCGTACCGAAAGATTACACCTTTATCAACTCAATCAACGTTTTGATCATTGTTGTATTTGGTGGGCTTGGTTCCATTACAGGTGCCATTGTTTCAGCTATTGTTCTGGGAATTTTGAATATGCTTCTCCAAGATGTTGCTAGTGTGCGTATGATTATTTACGCTTTGGCCTTGGTATTAGTAATGATTTTCAGACCAGGTGGACTTCTTGGAACATGGGAATTGAGCCTATCACGTTTCTTTAAAAAATCTAAGAAGGAGGAACAAAACTAATGGCATTACTTGAAGTAAAACAGTTAACCAAACATTTTGGCGGTCTAACAGCTGTTGGAGATGTGACTCTTGAATTGAACGAAGGGGAACTGGTTGGACTAATTGGTCCCAACGGAGCTGGGAAAACCACTCTTTTCAACCTCTTGACGGGTGTTTATGAACCAAGCGAGGGAACAGTAACCCTTGATGGTCACCTTTTGAATGGAAAGTCACCTTATAAGATTGCTTCTTTGGGACTTGGACGTACATTCCAAAATATCCGTCTCTTTAAAGATTTAACAGTTTTGGACAATGTTTTGATTGCTTTTGGCAACCATCACAAACAACATGTTTTTGCTAGTTTCTTACGCTTACCAGCTTTTTACAAGAGTGAAAAAGAATTAAAGGCTAAAGCCTTGGAATTGCTTAAAATCTTTGATTTAGATGGTGATGCAGAAACTCTTGCTAAAAACCTCGCCTATGGACAACAACGTCGTTTGGAAATTGTTCGTGCCCTTGCTACGGAACCTAAAATTCTCTTTTTAGATGAGCCAGCTGCAGGTATGAATCCGCAGGAAACAGCAGAATTAACTGAGTTAATTCGTCGTATCAAAGATGAATTTAAGATTACGATCATGCTGATTGAACACGATATGAATCTGGTCATGGAAGTAACAGAACGTATCTACGTACTTGAATATGGTCGTTTGATTGCTCAGGGGACTCCAGACGAAATTAAGACCAATAAACGCGTTATCGAAGCTTATCTAGGAGGTGAAGCCTAATGTCTATGTTAAAAGTTGATAATCTTTCTGTGCATTACGGTATGATCCAAGCAGTCCGTGATGTAAGCTTTGAAGTGAATGAAGGAGAGGTAGTTTCCCTTATCGGTGCCAATGGTGCAGGTAAGACAACCATTCTCCGTACCTTGTCTGGTTTGGTTAGACCGAGTTCAGGAAAGATTGAATTTTTAGGTCAAGAAATCCAAAAAATGCCGGCTCAGAAAATCGTGGCAGGTGGTCTTTCGCAAGTTCCAGAAGGACGCCACGTCTTCCCTGGCTTGACTGTTATGGAAAATCTAGAAATGGGAGCTTTCTTGAAGAAAAACCGTGAAGAAAATCAAGCTAACTTAAAGAAAGTTTTCTCACGCTTTCCACGTCTTGAAGAACGCAAGAACCAAGATGCAGCTACTCTTTCAGGAGGGGAACAACAAATGCTTGCCATGGGACGCGCTCTTATGTCAACACCAAAACTTCTTCTTTTAGATGAACCATCAATGGGACTTGCCCCAATCTTTATCCAAGAGATTTTTGATATCATTCAAGACATCCAGAAACAAGGAACAACTGTCCTCTTGATTGAACAAAATGCCAATAAAGCACTTGCAATCTCTGACCGAGGCTATGTACTGGAAACAGGAAAAATCGTCCTATCAGGAACAGGAAAAGAACTCGCCTCATCAGAAGAAGTCAGAAAAGCATATCTAGGTGGCTAAAACAATCCAGTGGATTGTTTTAGTCGGTGGATGAGGATTACGAAGTAATCATCATTATAGTCCGGGGGACCTTTTTAGTCGGTGAATAGAGATTGCGAAGCAATCATCCGATCCAGTAGATTATTTTAGTTGGCATATTTAGATTGCAAATAAATCTACATCTACACTGAAAGATGAATTTCTAATAATTGAAAAAATCGAATGAAGCGTATCTACCCTTCATTCAGGGAGCTCGATTTCAGAGCTCTTTTTGCTAGCCGCTTATTCATACTTTTCTGAATTTTGAAAAAGAAATGTAAGCGTTTGATAGATTTGCAAAAAGATTGTATAATAGGGATAAGAATAGAAAAGGAGAAGTCTCATGGCAGTTAAAGATTTTATGACCCGCAAGGTAGTTTATATTAGTCCAGATACAACAGTATCTCATGCAGCAGATTTAATGAGAGAGCAAGGGTTGCACCGCTTGCCTGTTATCGAAAATGATCAATTGGTTGGTTTGGTGACTGAGGGAACCATTGCACAAGCAAGTCCATCAAAAGCGACCAGTCTTTCTATCTATGAGATGAATTATCTGCTAAATAAGACAAAAGTAAAAGATGTGATGATTCGCGAAGTTGTCACTGTTTCAGGCTATGCGAGTCTAGAGGATGCAACTTATCTGATGTTGAAAAATAAGATTGGTATTCTTCCTGTAGTAGATAACCATCAAGTCTATGGGGTTATTACGGATCGTGATGTTTTCCAAGCCTTTCTTGAAATTGCTGGTTATGGTGAGGAAGGAATTCGTGTGCGCTTTGTTACGGAAAACGAAATTGGCGTTCTTGGAAAAATTATTTCTTTGATTGTAGAAGAAAATTTGAATATCTCGCATACAGTCAATATTCCGCGTAAAGATGGTAAGGTGATTATAGAAGTTCAAATCGATGGATCAATTGATTTACCAGCCTTGAAAGAAAAATTTGAATCAGAGAATATTCAAGTAGAAGAAATTACTCGTACTTCAGCAAAAGTCTTGTAAGAAAGGAAGCCGGAAGGCTTCTTTTTTCATGGGTAAATTCCCAAACTAAGTTCCACCGCTAATCCAAGTGGAAGTTAGTCTGATAAAAATTCTAAAAACCAGTGGAAA
>CAJNBX010000013.1 GCA_905221115.1 bacterium | reverse complement strand
GCAACAACGCCAAAAGCGGAAGAACCAGCGGCTCCAGCACCGAAAGCAGAAGAACCATCGACACCGGCACCAAAAGTGGAAGAACCATCGTCTACCACGCCAAAAGTAGAGGAACCAGCGACTCCAGCGCCAAAAGTGGAAGAACCATCGACACCAGCACCGGTAACCCCAAGCGAAGAAGCACCGGTCACATCAGGCGATACCAATTCCACTGCACAGCCAGCTGGAGAAACAGGTAACTCTGAAACAACTGCAGAACCTTCCAATACTCCATCTACAGATGCTACAAATGATTCAGGTAATGCAGCAACATCAAGTCCGGTAACAGATGATACTACTTCAAACACAGGGACTACAGAACAACCTGTAGCTTCAAATCCAAGTTCTGAAGTTCCAGCGCCAAAGGTGGATGAGCCAGTGGCACCAGCGCCAAAAGCAGAAGAACCAGCAGCGTCCGCACCGAAAGCAGATGAATCAGGTTCTTCAGTTGAATCTCCATCAACAGGCAATCATTCAGACGAGTCAGGAACACCATCTGAAACTCCTACAGGTGACTCAACAGCTACCCAACCAAGTGATTCAACATCGTCACAGGTAACCCCAAGTGAAGAAGCACCGGTCACATCAGGCGATACCAATTCCACTACACAGCCAGCTGGAGAATCAGGTAGCTCTGAAACAACGTCAGAATCTTCCAATACTCCATCTGCGGAAGCTACAAATGATTCAGGGAATTCAGAGTCATCAAGTTCAGTAACAGATGATACTACTTCAAATGTGGAAACTATAGATCAACCTGTAGCTTCAAATCCAAGTTCTGAATCACCGGCGACCCCAGCACCAAAATCAGACGAGCCAGCGCCCCCCGCACCAAAAGTGGAAGAACCAGTGACACCGGCACCAAAAGACGGTGAATCAGGTTCTTCAGTTACATCTCCATCAACAGGTAATTATTCAGACGAGTCAGGAGCGCCATCTACAACTCCTACAGGTGACTCAACAGCTACCCAACCAAGTGATTCAACATCGTCACCGGTAACCCCAAGTGAAGAAGCACCGGTCACATCAGGCGATACCAATTCCACTACACAGCCAGCTGGAGAATCAGGTAGCTCTGAAACAACGTCAGAATCTTCCAATACTCCATCTGCGGAAGCTACAAATGATTCAGGGAATGCAGCAACATCAACTCCGACTCCAGAAGCATCAACTTCAGAGCCAAAATCAGAAGAAGAACTTAAGAAGGAAGAAGCCTTGAAGTCAGCTAAAAAGGAGAGCATAGATGATAATATCGGTGAAGTTGTTAAAATAAAAGCAGATGCGATTGAAAAAGTTACTGATGCAGATGAAAAGGCAAGATTAAAAGAAGCATTAAAGGCGTTACAAGATAAAGCGATAGAAGAAATTAACAAAGCAAAAGACGATGAAGAAGTAGCTACTGTTACAGAAAAATATCAAAATGAAATCAATGCATTGGATGTTCCAGGTGAAGAAGTTTCAAGTCCGAATTATGGTAGAGAAGGCTTGACCAATAATGGTCCTGGTGGAACTACTATTGACAATGGAAGCACAGCGATTGGTCATGGTGCAAGTGGGACTTCCAGATCAGCAGTAGCATCTCCAACACAACCTTCTTCAACTTCAGAAAGAGGTTCAAGTTTTAGAAATGCCCCATCAGTTCAAGCAAGAGCAAGAAGAGTGGCACGTTCAACATCAGAACCAGATGGAACTGTAAATATTAGCTATAACTTCGCTGAAATGCCAGATATTCATGGTTTCCTATCTGACCCGGGAGAAGATAACACTGTCACAATTCCTGCTGAAACGAGTGAAGCACAGGCAAAAGAGCTAGTAAAAGAAAAAATTCAAGCCAAGATAAAAGACTTAGCTGCTAGAGGGTATCATGTGAAAAATGACATTATTTTTGAACAAGATACTACTGTGAAAAATTATAACTACGTTGTCACATTCACTAAGGAGGCTACAGGAACTTCAGGTTTCAGAATGGCTCCAGCAGTTCAACCACGCGCTAGCAGAAATCGTAGAAGTCTAGAACAGCCAACTCCTCAAAAGGTCAAAGTCAATGTTTTTTATAACTTTGATAAAATGAAGGATATTGCAGGTTTCCTAGGAGATATCAATGGAACTCCTTTTGAAATCGCGGAAGGTTTATCAAATGAAGAGGTTAAAGCAGCTGTCAAGAGCCAAGTTGAAGCTAAGAAAGAAGAGTTAAGCAAACGCGGCTACACTTTCAAAGAGGACTATATCTATCAATCTAATGGGAAAGATTATAACTACGTTGTAACATTTTCAAAAGCAGCTAAATAATTTTCATTCTATAGAGAGTGAAATGCAAGCAGAGAGAGCGATAGGCTCTCTTTGTTTTATCTAGTGGTCAGTTAATTACAGACAAAAGGCCAGTAAGAGGCTATAATAGAAAATAGAGCAGGTATTTATTCTAATACTCTTCGAAAATCTCTTCAAACCACGTCAGCGTCGCCTTACCGTATATATGTTACTGACTTTGTCAGTTCTATCTACAACCTCAAAGCAGTGCTTTGAGCAACCTGCGGCTAGCTTCCTAGTTTGCTTTTTGATTTTCATTGAGTATAAGAAAAATAAAAAATAGAGAGCAGTTAAAGTATGAAAATTTTAATTGTAGAAGATGAAGAGATGATCCGTGAGGGGGTCAGTGACTATTTGACGGATTGTGGTTATGAAACCATTGAGGCGGCGGATGGTCAAGAAGCCTTAGAGCAATTTTCCAGCTATGAAGTAGCCTTGGTTTTACTGGATATCCAGATGCCCAAGCTTAACGGCCTAGAAGTCCTAGCTGAGATTCGTAAAACCAGTCAGGTTCCTGTCCTGATGTTGACCGCTTTTCAGGATGAGGAATACAAGATGAGTGCCTTTGCCTCTCTGGCAGATGGCTATCTGGAAAAGCCCTTCTCCCTCTCCCTCTTAAAAGTGAGGGTGGACGCGATTTTCAAGCGCTATTATGATATGGGACGAGTCTTCTCCTATAAGGATGCCAAGGTGGATTTTGAGAGCTACAGTGCCAGCCTTGCAGGTCAAGAGGTGGCCATCAATGCCAAAGAGTTGGAAATTCTGGACTATCTGGTAAAAAATGAAGGAAGAGCCTTGACTCGATCTCAGATAATCGATGCCGTCTGGAAAGCGACAGATGAGGTTCCCTTTGACCGTGTCATTGATGTTTATATCAAGGAACTGCGAAAAAAGCTAGACTTGGATTGTATCCTCACTGTGCGAAATGTTGGTTATAAATTGGAGCGAAAATGAAACGAACAGGTTTATTTACAAAGATATTTATCTATACCTTCTCGATATTTAGTGTTCTGGTTATCTGCCTTCATTTGGCTATTTATTTTCTTTTTCCTTCGACTTATCTGAGCCACCGTCAGGAAACCATTGGTCAGAAGGCAACAGCCATTGCCCAGTCCCTAGAAGGGAAAGACAGGCAGAGTATCGAGCAAGTGTTAGAGCTGTATTCCCAGACCAGTGAGATCAAGGGGGCCGTTAAGGGCGAGATGACCGAGGATAAGTTAGAAGTCAAGGACAGCCTTCCTCTGGACACAGACCGCCAGACTACTTCGCTTTTTATTGAGGAACGGGAGGTGAAAACGCAGGACGGTGGTACCATGACTCTCCAGTTTCTAGCTTCCATGGATTTGCAAAAGGAAGCAGAGCAAATCAGTCTCCAGTTTCTTCCCTATACCTTGCTGGCATCCTTTCTAATTTCCCTTTTGGTAGCCTATATCTATGCTCGGACCATTGTTGCCCCGATTTTGGAAATCAAGCGGGTGACCCGACGGATGATGGATCTGGATGTCCAAGTACGATTGCGCGTGGATTCTAAGGATGAGATTGGTGATCTCAAGGAACAGATCAATAGCCTCTACCAGCATCTTTTGACTGTCATTGCGGACTTGCATGACAAGAATGAAGCCATTCTCCAGCTGGAAAAGATGAAGGTCGAATTCCTACGAGGAGCTTCTCATGAATTGAAAACACCTCTGACTAGTTTGAAAATCCTGATCGAAAACATGAAAGAAAATGTCGGACGTTATCAGGATAGAGACCACTATCTGGGAGTTGCCTTAGGAATTGTGGATGAGCTTAATCACCACGTTCTCCAGATACTTTCTCTCTCGTCTGTGCAGGAATTGCGAGATGATAGGGAAGAAATTGACCTACACCAGATGACGCAAAGTCTGGTTAAGGATTATGCCTTGCTCGCAAAGGAGAGAGAGCTCCAGATAGATAATAGTTTGACCCATCAGCAGGCTTATCTAAACCCATCAGTTATGAAGTTGATCCTATCTAATCTCATCAGTAATGCCATCAAGCACTCCACTCTAGGTGGCTTGGTCCGCATCGGGGAGAGAGAAGGAGAACTCTTTATCGAGAATAGTTGTAGCCCAGAAGAACAAGAAAAACTAGCCCAGTCTTTTTCTGACAATGCTAGTCGCAAGGCCAAGGGTTCTGGGATGGGGCTCTTTGTGGTCAAGAGTCTATTAGAACATGAAAAATTAGCTTATCGTTTTGAGATAGGGGAGAATCGTTTAACCTTCTTTATAGCTTTTCCAAAAGTCGCCCAAGCCTAGGGAGAGAAAGGGTTTACATAGATGAAGCTAGAAGAAATTCAATCGAAACTGCGGGAAAAACTAGATTTTTTTGTCAAAAAGTGATAAAATGAACAATGTAAATGGGATGACCCATAAAAATATACAGGAGGCCTGATAAAATGGCAATCGTTTCAGCAGAAAAATTTGTCCAAGCAGCTCGTGACAACGGTTATGCAGTTGGTGGATTTAACACAAACAACCTTGAGTGGACTCAAGCTATCTTGCGCGCAGCAGAAGCTAAAAAAGCTCCAGTTTTGATCCAAACTTCAATGGGTGCTGCTAAATACATGGGTGGTTACACAGTTGCTCGCAACTTGATCGCTAACCTTGTTGAATCAATGGGTATCACTGTACCAGTAGCTATCCACCTTGACCATGGTCACTACGAAGATGCACTTGAGTGTATCGAAGTTGGTTACACTTCAATCATGTTTGACGGTTCACACCTTCCAGTTGAAGAAAACCTTAAATTGGCTAAAGAAGTTGTTGAAAAGGCACACGCTAAAGGTATCTCAGTAGAAGCTGAAGTTGGTACTATCGGTGGTGAAGAAGACGGAATCATCGGTAAAGGTGAATTGGCTCCAATCGAAGACGCTAAAGCAATGGTTGAAACTGGTATCGACTTCTTGGCAGCTGGTATCGGTAACATCCACGGTCCTTACCCAGCAAACTGGGAAGGTCTTGACCTTGATCACTTGCAAAAATTGACAGAAGCTCTTCCAGGATTCCCAATCGTATTGCACGGTGGATCAGGTATTCCTGATGAGCAAATCCAAGCAGCTATCAAACTTGGTGTTGCGAAAGTTAACGTTAACACAGAATGCCAAATTGCATTCGCTAACGCAACTCGTAAATTTGCTCGTGACTACGAAGCAAACGAAGCAGAATACGACAAGAAAAAACTCTTCGACCCACGTAAATTCTTGGCAGACGGTGTAAAAGCTATCCAAGCATCAGTTGAAGAACGTATCGACGTATTTGGTTCAGAAGGTAAAGCTTAATCTAGCTGAACAATACATACAGAACCTGCCCATTGGGTGGGTTTTTTGGTGTTTTAAAGAGGCTATTAAGCCAGAATTTTGGACTAATACTCTTCGAAAATCTCTTTAAACCACGTCAGTTTCGCCTAGCCGTAGGTATGGTTACTGAATTCGTCAGTTCTATCCACAACCTCAAAACAGTGTTTTGAGCTGACTTCGTCAGTTCTATCTACAACCTCAAAGCAGTGTTTTGAGCAACCTACGGCTAGCTCCCTAGTTTGCTCTTTGATTTTCATTGAGTATAAAAATACCGCTTTAAGAGAAAAATTTTCAATTTCACAAATTTTAGGCAAACGCTTGCATTCTAGTTTTTATTGGACTATAATAGGTTGGTATAAAGCCTTCTGTAATAAAATGTAGAAGGTATAGAAACTAAGGATTTAGAATATTTGTAGTCAAAAATACAATGTTGCAATTCCTTACCATAGGGAGATAGATATGGCAATGATAGAAGTGGAACATCTTCAGAAAAATTTTGTGAAGACTGTTAAGGAACCGGGCTTGAAGGGGGCATTGCGCTCCTTTATTCATTCTGAAAAGCAGACTTTTGAAGCGGTCAAGGATTTGACCTTTGAGGTTCCAAAAGGACAAATTTTAGGCTTTATCGGGGCCAATGGTGCTGGGAAGTCGACAACCATCAAAATGCTGACAGGGATTTTGAAACCGACATCTGGATTTTGCCGGATTAATGGCAAGATTCCACAGGACAATCGCCAAGACTATGTTAAGGATATTGGGGTGGTCTTTGGACAACGTACTCAGCTATGGTGGGATTTGGCTCTGCAAGAGACCTACACGGTCTTAAAAGAGATTTACGATGTGCCAGATTCGCTCTTTCATAAGCGCATGGATTTTTTAAATGAAGTCTTGGATTTGAAGGACTTTATCAAGGATCCCGTGCGAACTCTTTCACTGGGTCAACGAATGCGGGCGGACATCGCGGCTTCCTTGCTTCACAATCCCAAGGTTCTCTTTTTAGATGAGCCAACCATTGGTTTGGATGTATCGGTCAAGGATAACATTCGTCGGGCCATCACCCAGATCAATCAGGAGGAAGAAACAACAATCCTCTTGACCACTCACGATTTGAGTGATATTGAGCAACTTTGTGATCGGATTTTCATGATTGACAAGGGGCAGGAAATTTTTGATGGAACGGTGAGCCAGCTCAAGGAAACATTTGGTAAGATGAAGACTCTCTCCTTTGAACTGCTACCAGGTCAAAGTCATATCGTTTCTCACTATGAAGGCTTTTCGGATATGACCATTGATAGACAAGGGAACAGCCTCAACATTGAATTCGATAGTTCTCGCTACCAGTCAGCTGATATTATCAAGCAAACCCTGTCTGATTTTGAAATCCGCGATTTGAAGATGGTGGATACGGATATTGAGGATATAATCCGTCGCTTCTACCGAAAGGAGCTCTAAGATGGTCAAATTGTGGAGACGTTATAAACCCTTTATCAATGCAGGTGTTCAGGAGTTGATCACCTATCGAGTTAACTTCATTCTCTATCGGATTGGCGATGTCATGGGTGCTTTTGTGGCCTTTTATCTCTGGAAGGCTGTCTTTGATTCCTCGAAAGAGTCTTTGATTCAGGGCTTCAGTATGGCAGATATCACCCTCTACATCATCATGAGTTTTGTGACAAATCTTCTGACTAGGTCAGATTCGTCCTTTATGATTGGGGAGGAAGTCAAGAATGGTTCCATTATCATGCGCTTGTTGAGACCAGTGCATTTTGCAGCCTCCTATCTTTTCACTGAGCTTGGTTCCAAGTGGTTGATTTTTATCTCTGTTGGCCTTCCATTTTTAAGCGTCATTGTTTTGATGAAAATCGTATCTGGACAAGGTATTGTAGAAGTGCTGGGATTAACTGTCCTTTATCTTTTTAGCTTAACGCTGGCCTATCTGATTAACTTTTTCTTTAATATCTGCTTTGGATTTTCTGCCTTTGTGTTTAAAAATCTATGGGGTTCTAATCTACTCAAGACTTCCATAGTGGCTTTTATGTCTGGAAGTTTGATTCCCTTGGCTTTCTTTCCAAAGGTTGTTTCAGATATTCTGTCCTTCCTGCCTTTTTCATCCTTGATTTACACTCCGGTCATGATTATCGTTGGGAAATACGATGCCAATCAGATTCTTCAGGCGCTCGCTTTGCAGTTTTTCTGGCTCTTAGTGATGGTGGGCTTGTCTCAGTTGATTTGGAAACGAGTCCAGTCCTTTATCACCATTCAAGGAGGTTAGTATGAAAAAATATCAACGTATGCATCTGATTTTTATCAGACAATACATCAAGCAAATCATGGAATACAAGGTGGATTTTGTGGTTGGAGTACTGGGAGTTTTTCTGACCCAAGGCTTGAACCTCTTGTTTCTCAATGTCATCTTTCAACACATCCCATCCCTAGAAGGTTGGACTTTTCAAGAAATTGCCTTTATCTATGGTTTTTCCTTGATTCCTAAGGGATTGGACCATCTCTTTTTTGATAATCTCTGGGCATTGGGACAACGCTTGGTGAGAAAGGGAGAGTTTGACAAGTATCTGACTCGTCCTATCAATCCTCTCTTTCATATTCTAGTTGAGACTTTTCAGATTGATGCCTTGGGAGAACTCTTGGTCGGTGGTATCCTACTGGGAACAACAGTGACTAGCATTGCTTGGACTCTTCCAAAATTCCTGCTTTTCCTAGTTTGCATACCATTTGCGACCTTGATTTATACTTCTTTAAAAATTGCGACAGCTAGTATCGCTTTTTGGACCAAACAGTCAGGCGCCATGATTTACATTTTTTATATGTTTAATGATTTTGCCAAGTATCCCATTTCCATTTACAATTCATTTCTTCGTTGGTTGATTAGCTTTATCGTACCTTTTGCCTTTACGGCCTACTATCCTGCCAGCTATTTCTTGCAGGACAAGGATGTAATCTTTAACATCGGAGGTTTGATGTTGATTTCCCTTGTCTTTTTTGGTATTTCCCTTAAACTCTGGGACAGGGGCTTGGATTCTTATGAAAGCGCTGGGTCCTAAGATGAAGAAACTCAAAGCCTTGTCTCAGGACAGGCTTTTTCTAATAAAGATGAAAATTCCTTGACATCTATTCTCAGAGTGCTATACTTTAAGTGTAATAGCCAATTTAGCTCATACTCTTCGAAAATCTCTTCAACCCACGTCAGCTTCGCCTTGCCGTATATATGTGACTGACTTCGTCAGTCTTATCTGCAACCTCAAAACAGTGTTTTGAGCAGACTGCGGCTAGCTTCCTAGTTTGCTTTTTGATTTTCATTGAGTATTAGTTGCTAGAGCAAGGCACTCGTAAAGCCTAGGTTATAGGTAGATAAACGACTGAGGATTTGAAAAAAATAGATATGTAGAAATAACCGTTAAGCCTTATTCTTAGCGGTTATTTATATTGTTTAATAGCGCTGATATTTCATCAATGATGTTTGACTTTGTGATGTTGCTAGTTCTTTAAGTTGATTGCTACTATTTTTGATGGTGTGAATGTTCTGATAATGTCCCCGAGCTAACTACGAAAGTTTTCGACTCTATATTTTTAATGTATGTTAAAAAATAAATTAACGCATATTAATTTTTCTTGACTTAAATTTTTTTAATTGATATACTATTTTCAGAGAGTTAACAATTATATATAAATGCACTACTCTATTTCCTAGATAATACTTAGTAAAACTTTTTATAACAAAGGCTAGCAAAGTTAAAGTTTTCTATCTATTGGAAGTTAAATAAATATGTAAGGAATTAAAATGAAAAAAAGTACAGTATTGTCATTAACCACAGCTGCAGTTATTTTAGCAGCATATGTCCCTAACGAGGTAATCCTAGCAGATACACCTAGTTCTGAAGATTCTTTAAAAATATCTGATAAAGAAAAAGTAGTAGGTAAACAAAAAGAAAACAAAGAAAAACTTGAAGATATTCATAATGCTATAGAAACTTCAAAGGATACTGAAGAAAAGAAAACAACAATTATTGAGGAAAAAGAAGTTGTTAGTAAAAATCCTGTAATAGACAATAACACTAGCAATGAAGAAGCAAAAATCAAAGAAGAAAATTCCAATCAATCCCAAGGAGATAAAGCGGACTCGTCTGCAAGTAAAGACCCAGAAAGTCCCAAAAAAGAGGATAAACTTGTCTATATTGCTGAATTTAAAGATAAAGAATCTGGAGAAAAAGCAATCAAGGAATTATCCAATCTTAAGGATACAAAAGTTTTATATACTTATGATACAGTTTTTAATGGTGTTGCAATAGAAACAACTCCAGATAATCTGGACAAAATTAAACTAATAGAAGGTATCTCATCGGTTGAACGATCACAAAAAGTCCAGCCAATGATGAATCATGCTAGAAAGGAAATTGGAGTTGAAGAGGCAATTGATTACCTAAAATCTATCAATGCTCCATTTGGTAAAAATTTTGATGGTAGAGGTATGGTCATTTCAAATATCGATACCGGGACAGATTATAGGCATAAGGCCATGAGGATTGATGATGATGCTAAAGGCTCAATGAGATTCAAAAAAGAAGACTTAAAAGGTACTGATAAAAATTTCTGGTTGAGTGATAAAATCCCTCATGCTTTCAATTATTATAATGGTGGTAAAATCACTGTAGAAAAAGCTGATGATGGAAGCGATTATTTTGATCCACATGGAATGCATATTGCAGGGATTCTTGCGGGAAATGATACTGAAAAAGATATTAAAAACTTTAACGGAATAGATGGAATTGCTCCTAATGCACAGATCTTCTCTTATAAAATGTACTCTGACGCAGGATCTGGCTTCGCAGGAGATGAAACAATGTTTCATGCGATTGAAGATTCGATCAAACACAATGTCGATGTTGTTTCGGTATCATCTGGCTTTACAGGAACAGGTCTTGTAGGTGAGAAATATTGGGAAGCTATTAGAGCGTTAAGAAAAGCAGGCATTCCAATGGTTGTAGCTACGGGTAACTATGCGACTTCTGCTTCAAGTTCTTCATGGGATTTAGTGGCAAATAATAATCTGAAAATGACCGACACTGGAAATGTAACACGAACTGCAGCACATGAAGATGCGATAGCAGTCGCATCTGCTAAAAATCAAACAGTTGAGTTTGATAAAGTTAACATAGGTGGAGAAAATTTTAAATACAGAAATATAGGGGCCTTTTTCGATAAGAATAAAATCACAACAAATGAAGATGGATCAAAAGCTCCTGATAAATTGAAATTTGTATATATAGGCAAGGGTCAAGACCAAGATTTGATAGGATTGGATCTTAGAGGCAAAATTGCAGTAATGGATCGAATTTATACCAAGGATTTAAAAAATTCTTTTAAAAGAGCTACGGATAAGGGCGCACGTGGCATTATGGTTGTAAATACTGTAAATTACTACAATAGAGATAATTGGACAGAGCTTCCAGCTATGGGATATGAGGAGGATGAAGGAACTACTAGTCAAGTTTTTTCAATTTCAGGAGATGATGGTGTAAAGTTATGGAACATGATTAATCCTGATAAAAAAACTGAGGTAAAAAGAAATAGTAAGAAAGATTTCAAAGATAAATTGGAGCAATACTATCCAATTGATATGGCAAGCTATAATTCTAATAAACCGAATGTAGGTGACGAAAAAGAGATTGACTTTAAGTTTGCACCTGACACAGACAAAGAATTGTATAAAGAAGATATCATAGTTCCAGCAGGATCCACATCTTGGGGACCGAGAACAGATTTACTTTTAAAGCCTGATGTCTCAGCACCTGGTAAAAATATTAAATCTACTCTTAATGTCATTAATGGGAAATCAACTTATGGCTATATGTCAGGGACTAGTATGGCAACTCCAATCGTAGCAGCTTCTACTGTTTTGATTAGACCGAAGTTAAAGGAAATGCTTGAAAGACCTGTGTTGAAAAATCTTAAGGGAGATGACAAAATAGACCTTACAAGTCTTACAAAAATTGCCCTACAAAATACTGCACGGCCTATGATGGATGCAACGTCTTGGAAAGAAAAAAGTCAATACTTTGCATCACCTAGACAACAGGGAGCAGGCTTAATTAATGTTGCTAATGCTTTGAGAAATGAAGTTGTAGCTACTTTTAAAAACACGGATTCTAAAGGTTTGGTAAACTCTTATGGTTCTATTTCTCTTAAAGAAATAAAAGGAGATAAAAAATACTTTACAATTAAGCTTCACAATACATCAAACAGACCTTTAACCTTTAAAGTTTCAGCATCAGCGGTAACTACAGACGCTCTAACTGATAGACTAAAACTGGATGAAACATACAAAGATGAAAAATCTCCAGATGGGAAGCAAATTGTTCCAGAAATTCACCCAGAGAAAGTAAAAGATGCAAATATCACATTTGAGCATGACACTTTCACTATAGCCCCAAATTCTAGCTTTGATTTAAATGCGGTTATAAATGTTGGAGAGGCTAAAAACAAAAATAAATTTGTAGAATCATTTATTCATTTTGAGTCAGTGGAAGAAATGGAAGCTCTAAACTCTAACGGGAAGAAAACAAACTTCCAACCTTCTTTATCGATGCCTCTAATGGGATTTGCTGGGAATTGGAACCATGAACCAATCCTTGATAAATGGGCCTGGGAAGAAGGTTCAAAATCAAAAACAATGGAAGGTTATGATGATGATGGTAAACCAAAAATTCCAGGAACCTTAAATAAGGGAATTGGTGGAGAACATGGTATAGATAAATTTAATCCAGCAGGAGTTATACAAAATAGAAAAGATAAAAATACAACATCTCTAGATCAAAATCCAGAATTATTTGCTTTCAATAACGAAGGGATCAACGCACCATCATCAAGTGGTTCTAACATTGCTAAAATTTATCCTTTAGATTCAAATGGAAATCCTCAAGATGCTCAACTTGAGAGAGGATTAACACCTTCTCCACTTGTATTAAGAAGTGCAGAAGAAGGATTGATTTCAATAGTAAATACAAATAAAGAGGGAGAAAATCAAAGAGACTTAAAAGTCATTTCGAGAGAACACTTTATTAAAGGAATTTTAAACTCTAAGAGAAATGATGCAAAGGGAATCAAATCTTCTAAGCTAAAAGTTTGGGGTGACTTGAAGTGGGATGGACTCATCTATAACCCTAGAGGTAGAGAAGAAAATGCACCAGAGAGTAAGGATAACCAAGATCCTGCTACTAAGATAAGAGGTCAATTTGAACCGATTGCGGAAGGTCAATATTTCTATAAATTTAAATATAGATTAACTAAAGATTACCCATGGCAGGTTTCCTATATTCCAGTAAAAATTGATAACACAGCCCCTAAGATTGTTTCGGTTGATTTTTCAAATCCTGAAAAAATTAAGCTGATCACAAAAGATACTTATCACAAGGTAAAAGATCAATACAAGAATGAAACCCTATTTGCGAGAGATCAAAAAGAACATCCTGAAAAATTTGACGAGATTGCAAACGAAGTTTGGTATGCTGGTGCCGCTCTGGTTAATGAAGACGGAGAGGTTGAGAAAAATCTTGAAGTAACTTATGCAGGTGAGGGTCAAGGAAGAAATAGGAAACTTGACAAAGACGGAAATACCATTTATGAAATTAATGGTGCAGGAGATTTAAGAGGAAAAATCATTGAAGTCATTGCATTAGATGGTTCTAGCAATTTCACAAAGATTCATAGAATTAAATTTGCTGATCATGCTGATGAAAAGGGGATGATTTCCTATTATCTAGTAGATCCTGATCAAGATTCATCTAAATACCAAAAGCTTGGAGAGATTGCCGAATCTAAATTTAAAAATTTAGAAAATAGAAAAGAGGATAGTCTTAAAAAAGATACAACTGAGGAAGAAAATCATCAAGACAATGAAGAGTCTATCGAAGAAAAATCTAGCTTGACTATTCATAAAACTATTTCAACAATTAGAGAGTTTGAAAGTAAAGACTTGAAGAAACTCATTAAAAAGAAATTTAGAGAAGTTGATGACTTTACAAGTGAAACTGGTAAGAGGACAGAAGAATACGATTATAAATACGATGATAAGGGAAACATCATTGCTTATGACGATGGTAGTGCCTTAGAATATGAAATTGAAAAACTTGACGAAATCAAATCAAAAATTTATGGTGTTCTAAGCCCGTCTAAAGATGGACACTTTGAAATTCTTGGAAAGATAAGTAATGTTTCTAAAAATGCCAAGGTATACTATGGAAATAACTATAAATCTATAGAAATCAAAACGACCAAGTATGATTCCCACTCAAAAACGATGACATTTGATTTATACGCTAATATTAATGATATTGTGGATGGATTAGCTTTTGCAGGAGATATGAGATTATTTGTTACAGATGATGGTCAGAGAAAAGCTGAAACGAAGATTAGAATGCCTGAAAAAAATAAGGAAACTAAGACAGAATATCCGTATGCATCAAGTTATGGGAATGTAATAGAATTAGGAGAAGGAGATCTTTCAAAAAATAAACCAAACAATTTAACTGAAATGGAATCTGGTAAAATCTATTCTGATTCAGAAAAACAACAATATCTATTAAAGGATAATATCATTCTGAGAAAAGGCTATGCACTAAAAGTGACTACCTACAATCCTGGAAAAACGGATATGTTAGAAGGAAATGGAGTCTATAGCAAGGAAGATATAGCAAAAATACAAAAGGCCAATCCTAATCTAAGAGTCCTTTCAGAAAAAATAATTTATGCTGATAGTAGAAATGTTGAAGATGGAAGAAGTACTCAATCCGTATTAATGTCGGCTTTGGACGGCTTTAACATTGTAAGGTATCAAGTGTTTAGATTTAAAATGAACGATAAAGGGGAGGCAATCGATAAAGATGGAAATCTTGTAACAGATCCTTCTAAACTTGTATTATTTGGTAAAGATGATAAAGAGTACACTGGAGAGGATAAGTCCAATGTAGAAGCTATAAAAGAAGATGGCTCTACGTTATTTATTGATGCAAAACCAGTAAACCTTTCAATGGACAAGAACTACTTTAATCCATCTAAATCTAATAAAATTTATGTACGAAATCCAGAATTTTATTTAAGAGGTAAGATTTCTGATAAGGGTGGTTTTAACTGGGAGTTGAGAGTTAATGAATCTGTTGTAGATAATTATTTAATCTACGGAGATTTACACATTGATAACACTAGAGATTTTAACGTTAAGCTTAATGTTAAAGACGGTGACATCATGGACTGGGGAATGAAAGACTATAAAGCAAACGGATTCCCAGATAAGGTAACAGATATGGCTGGAAATGTTTATCTTAAAACTGGCTATAGCGATTTGAATGCGAAAGCGGTTGGAGTACACTATCAATTTTTATATGATAATGTTAAACCAGAAGTAAACGTTGATCCTAAGGGAAATACTAGTATTGAATATGCTGACGGAAAATCTGTAGTCTTTAACATCAATGATAAAAGAAATAATGGATTCGATGGTGAGATTCAAAACAAACATATTTATGTAAATGGAAAAGAATACAAATCATTTGATGATATTAAACAACTAACAGATAAGACACTAAACATTAAGATCGTTGTAAAAGATTTTGCAAGAAATACAACTGTAAAAGAATTCATTTTAAACAAAGATACGGGAGAGGTAAGCGAATTAAAACCTCATACGGTGACTGTGACCATTCAAAATGGAAAAGAAATGAGTTCAACGATAGTGTCGGAAGAAGATTTCATTTTACCTGTCTATGAGGGTGAATTAGAAAAAGGATATCAATTTGATGGCTGGGAAATTTCTGGTGTCGAAGGGAAAAAAGATGCTGGTTATGTTATTAATCTATCAAAAGATACCCTTATAAAACCTGTATTCAAGAAAATAGAGGAGAAAAAGGAAGAGGAAAATAAACCTACTTTTGATGTATCCAAAAAGAAAGATAACCCACAGGCAAATCCTAGTCAATTAAATCAAAGTAATAGAAAAGAGGATTTACAAAGAGAAAATCATTCACACAAATCTGATTCAACTAAAGATGTCAAAACTACAGTTCCTGTACAAGTAAATTATAGTCAATTAGATGAAAGTCAAAGATCTGATTCAATTGAGGATGTTAAAGCTCCAGTTCCTGATAAAAATGATAAAAACTTTGAAAATAAGAAGGAAGTTTATCTTAATGAACCAGAGAACATAGATAATAAACATACCAATATTGATAGTAAATCAACTACTAACAATGATAGGTTGCCAAAAACCGGAACAGTTAGAGCAGTTCTTACACCGTTCATTGCTGGAATATTGTTTATAGTAGGAGCACTTCTTGGATTGAAGAAAAAAGATTAAGATTAGGACAAAAGCTATAGAAAAGATATAGCAAAATGGTTTGTGTACTGAGATGAGATAGTGTGGTGATGAGATAATTTTAAGGAATTAAGTAGCGTTTGGTTGCTTAATTCCTTTTTATTTGGAAGATAGTTTTCCCTGTTTCCTTATTTTATCTTAACTATTCAACCACTTAGACCAAGATAGAAACCAGATAGGCAAA
This sequence comes from bacterium, assembly GCA_905221115.1. Lineage (GTDB taxonomy): Bacteria > Bacillota > Bacilli > Lactobacillales > Streptococcaceae > Streptococcus. The sequence goes on along the minus strand of CAJNBX010000013.1, from coordinate 33,120 downwards.
AGACCTTGTTCTTGGAACTGCCCTCTGCTATAATGATTGTTGTAAGGGACGTGAGGCGTCGATACCAGATGGTTCAAGTTTCTAAAAAGAAATTGGAGATAAAGAAATGAAAAAATTATTGGGGATTGTACTTTTAGTAGCAGCAGCGACAGTAGTGTATTTTGGTTCTGTTGGCTGGCCAAGTTTGGATGTCAACCTCTGGTCACTCATTCCGGTAGGTCTGTTCCTCTTTTTCACTCTAGAGAATCTTTTGAAAAAAGACTACAAGGCTAGTCTGATGTGTTTGATTATTGCCTTTATCATTGCGAATGCAATTTTGGATCTGTTGCCAATTTCAAGTGGCTTGGTGATTGGAGCAGGTGTGCTGGCTTGTGTAGGTATTGGTTATTTATTTCCTGATAAAGAAGGAAAATAAGATTTTTCAAATAGCGATGTGACATAATATAGCTGGATATTAACGTTTAGGAATAGGATAAATTTAATTAATATTAATAAACTAAGAATTAAGAGTTAACGAAATCAGGAAAAAACTGAAATATTCGTTTGCTCTTTTTGTATGTTTAAATCTTTAAGAAAGATTTTTTCTGTTTGGGATAATAAAAAACTATTCCGTCTTAAAATTTTAAAGAAAGTCGGATATCATTTTCATTATAATAAATTCTACTTCAATACTTTTTAAAAACTCTCCAATTTTTATAAAAAACAATCAAAACTATTGTTTTTATATGTATAAGGTTGACAAATTTTTTATTGGTTATAAAATCGTATTATAAGATAATTATAATAAGTAGATTACTCTCAGATAAAATGAAAGCGGTTACTAAAAGGAGGATTACATGCAAAAAGGTAATTGGAACAAAAAAAGAGTGTATAGTATTCGAAAATTTTCAGTCGGTGCTTGCTCGGTGCTTATAGGGACATGTGCTCTATTATTAGGGGCAAGCGTTAGTCTATCTTCTTCGGTATATGCCAACGAAAATGCTGAAGAAATTGTGTCAACAAACAGGACTGAGCACCAGCCTGAAAATCTAGAAACTACTGGACTCTTAAGTGAACATAAAGCTGAAGGTGTTACGACTGAAAAAGCAAGTGAGCAACCTGCTAAAGCTGAAAATGTATCTTTAAAGGAAAATGCGGATGGTAGTGATGCTGTAGTAAAACCTCATGCAGATCAACCTTTGGTTTCAGTTGCTAATAATCAATCAGTTCCTTTAGTAGAAGGTAAAGCTGAAGTCGAAAACAAAACAGAAGAAACGAACAAGCCTGAGGATAGCAATAAGCTTGAAGAAACAAATAAGACTGAGGTAACGGATAAATCTGAGGATAAGAAGAAATCTGAAGAAACAAATAAAGCTGAATCACAAGATCGTTCTGTTTTAAAAGATAAGCAAGAATTCAAATCTGCTACGAATGAAGTAGTTGATAAGTTAATTGAAGATAGAAACATTTCCTTCAATCAGAATTGGCACTTTAAATTAAATGCCGATGCAAAGGAAGCAGTAAAACCAGACGCAGATATTTCTTCATGGAAAAAAATGGATCTTCCTCATGACTGGAGTATTCATTTTGATTTTGACCATGATTCACCAGCTCAAAACGAAGGTGGTCAATTGAATGGTGGAGATGGCTGGTATCGGAAAACCTTTAAGTTAGACGAAAAGGACTTGAATAAAGATGTTCGTGTAACCTTTGATGGTGTTTACATGGATTCACAAGTATTCGTCAATGGCCAACTAGTTGGTCACTATCCAAATGGTTACAATCAATTTTCATATGATATTAGTAACTATCTCCATAAAGATGGGCGAGAAAATGTCATTTCTGTTCATGCAGTTAATAAGCAACCAAGTAGTAGATGGTATTCAGGAAGTGGTATCTATCGAGACGTATCATTACAGGTAACAGACAAGATTCATGTTGAAAAAAATGGAACAACTATTTTAACTCCAAAACTAGAAAGTCAACAAGGAGGAAAAGTTGAAACCCAAGTAAGCAGTAAAATTGTTAATACAGACAATAAAGACCATGAAATTGTAGCAGAGTATCAAATTTTTGAACGAGGTGGTAAGGCAGTTACAGAACTTGTTCGAACTGAGAGTAAAACTCTAAAAGCTAAGGAAACCATTCATTTGGATTCAGCATTAGAGGTTGAAAAACCAAAATTGTGGACAGTGTCATCTGACAAACCTGCTTTATATGAGATGGTAACTCGTGTTTACAAAGATGGTCAGCTTGTAGATGCAAAGAAAGATTTATTTGGTTATCGCTACTATAACTGGACTCCAGACCAAGGGTTCTCTTTAAATGGTGAACATATCAAGTTCCACGGTGTTTCATTGCACCATGATCATGGAGCGTTAGGAGCAGAAGAAAACTATAAGGCAGAATATCGTCGTCTGAAACAAATGAAGGAAATGGGAGTGAATTCGATTCGTACGACTCACAACCCAGCAAGTCCTCAGACCTTGCAGATTGCAGCTGAGCTCGGTTTGCTTGTTCAAGAAGAAGCATTTGATACTTGGTATGGTGGTAAGAAACCATACGACTATGGTCGTTTCTTTGAAAAAGATGCTACCCACCCTGAAGCAAGAAAAGGTGAAAAATGGTCTGATTACGATCTTCGAACAATGGTAGAAAGAGATAAAAACAATCCTGCTGTTGTCATGTGGTCTATTGGTAACGAAATCGGTGAAGCAGATGGGAAAGCCCATTCACTAGCAACTGTCAAACGCTTGGTGAAAGTGATTAAATCTGTTGATAATACACGTTATGTAACCATGGGAGCTGATAAATTCCGTTTTGGAGATGGAACTGGTGACCATGAAAAGATTGCAGATGAACTGGATGCAGTTGGCTTGAATTACTCTGAAGAAAATTATCAAACTCTTCATGCAAAACATCCGAAATGGCTGATTTATGGTTCAGAAACATCTTCAGCAACTCGTACAAGAGGAAGTTATTTCCATCCAGAGAGTGAGTGGGTAGGAAGTAACCAATATTGGCGTAATTACGAACAATCCGATTATGGTAATGATCGTGTTGGTTGGGGTAAAACTGCTACAGCATCATGGACTTTCGATAGAGATCATCCAGGATATGCTGGACAATTCATTTGGACAGGTACGGATTATATTGGTGAACCAACACCATGGCACAATCAAAATAGTACACCGGTAAAAAGTTCCTACTTTGGTATTGTTGATACCGCTGGTATTCCAAAAAATGACTATTATCTCTACCAAAGTCAGTGGGTTTCTGCTAAGAAAAAACCAATGGTTCATTTACTTCCTCACTGGAATTGGGAAAAGACTGAATTAGCAGACAATGTTGCAGATGCTGAAAATCGAATCCCAGTTAGAGCTTATTCCAATGCTGCTAGTGTTGAGTTGTTTTTAAATAATGAGTCACTAGGTCTTAAAAAATTCAACAAAAAACAAACTAGTGACGGTCGTACATACCAAGAAGGTGAAAATCCTAACGAACTATATTTGGAGTGGAAAGTTGCTTATAAACCAGGAACTTTAGAAGCAGTTGCTCGAGATGAGTCTGGTAAGGAAATTGCTCGAGATAAGATAGTGACTGCTGGTGAGCCTGCTGGTGTTCGTCTGGTTAAGGAAGAGAACGCTATCGCTGCAGATGGAAAAGATTTGACTTATATCTATTATGAAATTGTAGATAGTAAGGGCAATGTTGTGCCAACTGCTAACAATCTCGTTCACTTCCAACTTCATGGGCAAGGTCAATTGGTTGGTGTGGATAATGGTGAACAAGCTAGTCGTGAACGTTATAAAGAACAAGCAGATGGTTCTTGGATTCGTAGAGCCTTTAATGGTAAAGGGGTAGCGATTGTTAAATCGACTGATCAAGCAGGTAAATTTACCCTTACAGCTTATTCGGGATTGTTGAAATCAGATCAAGTTACGATTTTTACAGGTAAGTCAGAGCAGTCAGAAAAAACTGTTTTAGGCACAGAAATACCAAAAGTACGTACAGTTTTAGGACAAAAACTTAAAATGCCTCAGACAGTGCCATTTGTATATAGTGATGGTAGTCGTGAAAAACGTCCTGTAACCTGGTCTCAAGCAGATGTCAGTCAAGCTGGAATTGTAACTGTAAAAGGTATGTCTGATGGACGTGAAGTTGAGGCTCGAGTTGAAGTACTTACAGTTGCGAATGAACTTCCAGCTGTTAAACGCATCACACCTGGAACAGACTTGAGTTCTGTGGATAAACTTGTTTCACTTGTTTCAACAGATGGTCGTATTCACAATTATGAAGTTGAAAATTGGGAAATTTCACCAGAAGATAAAGAGAAGTTATCTACTCCAGGGGCACATATTCAGATGACTAGCCAATTAGGAGATAGAACCATCCACGCTACTTTGATAGTTGATGATGGTAAGGAATTGTCTCAAGTTACCCCAACTATAGCAGTAGGTGGTGAAAGTGTTACGGAACTTTCAAAAGATCATCCTGTACATTATCACAAACTTTCTTATGGTGCAAAAATTCCAGAAGTCAGTGCTAGTGCTGAAAATGCCGATGTGAACGTGATTCAGGCAAATGAATCCAATGGAATGCGTGCTAGTATCTACATTCAGCCTAAAGATGGGGGACAGTTACAAACCTATGCTGTTCAGTTCCTTGTTGATTCTCCACAAATTGAAAGCTTGAGTCTCAGAGTGGATCAAGCATCTAGCCTAAAAGAAGATCAAACTGTTAAAGTGACAGTTTTAGCCCGTTATCAGGATGGAACTGAAGCTATTTTACCAACTGATAAAGTGACTTTCTCAAGCCAAGGTGAGGGAGGAGTCTCTGTTAATAAGGGAATGCTAGAGTTGCATAAACCGGGTAGTCTCACTTTACAAGCTCAATATGAAGGTGCAAAAGGAGAACTTCCTCTAACGATCGCAGCAAATACTGAAGATAAAGTTGTTCAGGCCATTCGCCCAGTTAGCCTTGTGACAGATTTGCACCAAACACCAAATCTTCCATCTACAGTAACAGTTGAGTACGATAAAGGATTTCCAAAAGTTCATAAGGTAGTTTGGGATTCGATTCCATCTGAAAAATTAAATCAATATCATACTTTTGAAGTTCTTGGTAAGGTTGAAGGATTGAATCAAGAAGCGCATGCGACAGTATCAGTAGAAGGAATTGTAAAAGTTGAAGATGTGAGCATCACAACACCAATTTCTGAGGCACCAACCTTGCCAGAAAGTGTCCGAACTTATTATTCAAATGGCCAAGTATCTTCAGCTAAGGTGGATTGGGATACTATTGATGCAAGCCAGTATGCAAAAGAAGGAATCTTTACTGTAACAGGTCATGTAGAAGGAACACAACTGACAACGAAATTACATGTTCGTGTATCGAGTCAAACAGAAATTGGGAAGAATATTTCAGATCAATGGACAGGTTCAGAATTACCACTTGCCTTTGCATCAGATTCTCATTCTTATGAGCCAGTATCTAATGTAAATGATAAAGTGATTTCTTACGGTGATCAGCCTGCAAATCGTTGGTCAAACTGGAAACGTTCTGAAGAAGCTTCAGTAGGAGTACTATTTGGAGATTCAGGTATTTTGACAAAACGTTCGGTTGATAACTTGAATGTAGCCTTTTATGAAGATAGTGGTGTAGGTGCTCCAAAATCTTACGTCATTGAGTATTATGTTGGTGAAAAAGCTCCAACTGCACCGAAGAATCCTGGTTATGTAGAGGGTGAAAACCACGTATTTAATGACAGTAAAAATTGGAAACAAGTTACAAATCTTAAGGCTCCAGATCAGTTAAAAGCTGGAGAAATGAATCATTTCAGTTTTGACAAGGTGGATACCTACGCGGTACGTATTCGCATGACAAGAGCTGATGATAAACTTGGAACTTCAATTACAGAATTACAAGTGTTCTCTAAAAAAGTAACCTCAGCGAAAGAAGCAACTACTAATATTAAGGTAGCTGGAAAAGACCTTCCTCACTTTAATCCAGACTTGACAGATTACTATTTAGACTATAGTGATGGAAAAATTCCAGAGGTAACAGCTAGTATCACAAATAATGGATTAGCTACAGTGGTTCCTAGTGTGAAAGAGGGAGATCCTGTACGTGTTATTGTGAAAGCAGAAAATGGCGATATTCTTGGAGAATACAACCTTCACTTTACAAAAGATAAAGACTTGTTGGCTCGTAAACCAATTGCTGCTGCTAAACAGTCTCAATTGTTGCAGTTAGGTCAACCTTTGGAATTGCCAAATAAGGTTCCTGTTTATTTCGCAGGTAAGAGCGGTTATGACGTAAAAGATTTGGCAGTTGAATGGGAAACAATTCCTGCTTCTACCCTAAGAAAGGCTGGAGAATATACAATTAAAGGACATGTAGTTGGTAGTGAAGTCCCAGTAGAATTATCTGTTCGAGTAACGGACAAGGTCGGTAGATCACTTTCTGATAATCCAGGTTATCTTGCTACTCATAGTCAGGCTTTTGCTTCAGCCACTAATGATTTGGATGATAATTCGAACGACCGTGTAGACTATTTAAATGATAATGACCGAAATCAAGACAACCGTTGGACAAACTGGTCCGCTACTCCATCCGCTAATCCAGAAGTATCAGTTGGTGTTATCTTTAAAAAGAATGGTAAAATTGTGGATAGAAAGATTTCACAAGCTAAACTAAACTTCTTTGCAGATAGTGGAACAGATGCCCCAGCTAAACTTGTATTGGAACGATACATCGGTCCTGACTTTGATGTTCCGGTTTACTATTCAAACTACAGCTACGAATCAAATCATCCATTCAATAACCCTGATAATTGGGAACTTGTTCCTTATTACGCAGACAAAGAAATTCAAGCTGGAGACGAGATCAATGTGACATTTAAACCTGTGACTACCAAAGCTATGAGATGGCGCATGGATAGAAAAGCAGATAAAAATGGAGTTGCTTTAACTGAATTAAGTTTCCGAGCACCAAGTGAGCTTGCAAAAGAGAGCACAGAGGGAAGAGTTTTAGTAGATGGTAAAGAGCTTCCTGACTTCTCTGAAAATCGTTTGGACTATGAATTGATTTATAAAGGGGAACGTCCAAAAATCACTGTAGAAGGGAAAGATCAAGTCACATCTACAATTGTGGATAGTGGAAATGAAAATCTTCCTGTATTAGTCCGTCTGGTATCAGAGAGTGGTAAGAATGTTAAAGAATACCGGATTAAATTGACTAAGGAGAAACCAGTTTCTGAGAAGACAGTTGCTGCAGTACAGGAGGATTTACCAAAATTAGAAGTTCTTGAACAAGATTTGGCCTACAAGACAATTGAGAAAAAAGATTCAAGGCTTTATCTTGGTGAAACTCGTTTAGAACAAGAAGGACAAGTTGGTAAGGAACGTATCTTCACAGCGGTTAATCCTAGTGGAAGTAAGGAAGAAAAATTCCGTGAAGTAATACAGACTCCAACAGACCGCATCGTTTTGGTTGGAACCAAACCAGGAACCTCCCTTCCAGAAGATGAAGTGAAGAACCTAGTCCTTAACAGACCAGAACTTGTAATCGAAGAAGAAACAATTGATTTCAAGGTTGAAGAGCGTAAGTCTGACAAGTTATATCTAGGTGAAACTCGTATCCTCCAAGAAGGAAGACAAGGTATTCGTGTTCACTTGATTGAAGTAGAAAATGGCAAGCAAACTGAAAAGGAAAGTTATGATAAAGTTATAGCTCAGGACCGTATTGTAGAGGTTGGTACAGCTATAAAGGATACAAAATCAGCTCCTCAAGAAGCCAGCAAGTCTTTGCTACAAGATCAAGAGGTTCAAAAACCAGAAGCACAAGAAACTACGAAACAACAAGTGGCAGCTGATAGAATGGATGTAAAACAAGTGAAATCAGGTTCAGTTGAAGCCCATCAAGATGAAAAGAACCACTTGCCAAACACCGGAACGGAGACAGAACAGGCAGTAGTAGCGGCAGGTTTAGTTCTTCTTGGTGTAGGCGCAGGATTAGTAGCTACTAAAGGTAAAAAAGAATATTAGAAACCTTTAAAAGTTTCTTTGTTTTGATGAAAGTTCAAACAATCTATTAAAGGGGCTGGGGAAAACTCAATTTCAGGAGAAAATGAAGTAAATCTTCCCACAATAAAACGCATAGTATCAGGTGTTGAACAAGCTTGGTAATATGCGTTTTTAATTTTAAAGACTTTTTTCTAGTATATTCAATTATTTAACTAAGATCAGCTCAGTAATCATCTCGATATACATGACAAGGGTTAATAAGAATCCTGCACGCCAGAAGAATTTGATGAATTTAGGATAGTAAAAGCTACGTTTTTTCAAAAGAAAGAAAAAAACAAGAATAATGGCTAGGACTGAGAGGGCTAGGCCTAGTCTAGGGAGGAAATTATGGGTAAAGGTTTTAGCTGTGATCAGGTAATATTCAAATACCAAGACTGGAAAAGCCAAATCCGCAAAGTTTCGTCCTAGTTTTTTTAATCTAAAAAGTTTGGTTATGATGATGCAGACGACTAAGGTCAGTATCAATAATAAAATAGATGCTAATTTCATTAAAATCATAACCATATTGTATCATAAAAAATCGCTAATGGAAACGAGAAACAGAGGAATTTATAGGAAAGTCAGGCTTTTGAGATTGTGGGTGTTTTTTGTTATAATGAAAGTTATGAAATCTTATAATACCTTGAATGATTATTATCGAAAACTCTTTGGAGAAAAGACCTTTAAAGTCCCTATTGATGCGGGATTTGACTGTCCCAATCGTGATGGAACTGTGGCTCATGGGGGCTGTACTTTTTGTACGGTTTCTGGTTCTGGAGATGCCATTGTGGCACCGGATGCGCCTATCCGTGAGCAATTTTATAAGGAAATTGACTTCATGCATCGTAAGTGGCCAGATGTGCAGAAGTATCTGGTTTATTTTCAAAATTTTACCAACACCCATGAAAAGGTGGAAGTCATCCGAGAGCGCTATGAGCAGGCTATCAATGAGCCAGGTGTAGTAGGAATCAATATCGGAACGCGCCCAGACTGTTTACCAGATGAAACTATCGAGTATTTGGCTGAGTTGTCGGAACGCATGCATGTGACGGTTGAATTGGGCTTGCAGACCACTTATGAAACAACCTCTGACCTGATTAACCGCGCCCATTCTTATGAATTGTACGTGGAAACGGTCAAACGTTTGAGAAAGTATCCCAAGATTGAGATTGTTTCCCATCTGATCAATGGCTTGCCTGGTGAAACCCATGAGATGATGGTTGAAAATGTCCGTCGCTGTGTTACGGATAATGATATTCAAGGGATTAAACTGCACTTGCTTCACCTAATGACCAATACGCGTATGCAACGAGATTACCACGAAGGACGCTTGCAGTTGATGAGCCAGGACGAATATGTTAAGGTCATCTGTGATCAACTGGAAATCATTCCTAAACATATTGTCATCCATCGAATCACAGGAGATGCACCTAGAGATATGCTGATTGGTCCTATGTGGAGTCTCAATAAATGGGAAGTCCTCAACAGCATTGAGATGGAAATGCGACGTCGTGGAAGTGTTCAAGGATGCAAGGCTGTAAAACAGGAGTTTGAAAATGAAAAGACCACTTGAAATGGCACATGATTTTTTGGCTGAGGTAGTGACAAAAGAGGATATCGTAGTGGATGCGACCATGGGAAATGGCCATGACACGCTTTTTCTGGCCAAGCTAGCCAAGCAAGTCTATGCCTTTGATATTCAGGAACAAGCCTTGGAAAAGACCCAAGAGCGTTTGCATCAGGCTGGCCTGACAAATGCTCAGTTGATCTTGCAAGGTCATGAGACACTGGACCAGTTTGTGACAGAAGCCAAGGCAGGGATTTTTAATCTGGGCTATTTGCCATCAGCTGATAAGTCTGTCATCACCCAACCTCAGACAACGATTGAAGCATTAGAAAAGCTGTGTCATTTGCTTGTCAAAGGGGGACGGATTGCTATCATGATCTATTATGGTCATGAAGGAGGCGACCTAGAGAGGGATGCTGTCTTGGATTTTGTTAGCCAGTTGAACCAACAAGAGTACACAGCTGTCATTTACCGAACTTTAAACCAAGTCAACAACCCACCATTTTTAGTAATGATTGAAAAATTAGAGAGATATAGACATGGATAAACAATACCTACGTGAAAAGCTGGATGCCATGCGCCAGAATTTTGTTGAGTCAACCCACCATGAACGAGCGGTGGGCGTGCTAGACCAAGCACATATGAGCAAAAAAATGCTTAAAATCAAGAAAAAATTAGTTGCTCTTGAAATGGAACGGTGCCAGAGAAAAATTGAGCACAAGGATTGTTCCAAGATTGACCAAAAAATCAAAGAGCAGAAGGAGATATTTGAATCCTGTTGTAAAAAAGATTAAGGAGAACGTGCGTGGAATTACTGATTTACCTCATCCTATTTTTACTGGTTTTGATTGTCTCGAGTACCACCAATAAGCTCCTGCCCTTTTTGCCTCTCCCTTTGGTGCAGATTCTTTTGGGAATTGTGATTGGTCTCTTTTTACCCAATACCGACTTTCACCTCAATACAGAGTTGTTTTTGGCGCTGGTTATCGGGCCCTTGCTTTTCCGAGAGTCGGAGGAAGCAGATATTACGGCTATTTTAAAACACTGGCGAATCATTATCTATCTCATATTTCCAGTAATTTTTATCTCGACCCTGAGTTTAGGTGGCTTGGCCCATCTTCTTTGGCTCAGCCTTCCCTTGGCAGCTTGCTTGGCTGTTGGGGCGGCTCTTGGGCCTACGGACTTGGTGGCCTTTGCCTCTCTTTCGGAGCGCTTTAGCTTTCCTAAGCGCGTGTCCAATATCCTTAAGGGTGAAGGACTCTTGAATGATGCATCAGGTTTGGTTGCCTTTCAGGTAGCTTTGACAGCTTGGACAACAGGAGCTTTTTCCCTTGGGCAAGCGAGTAGTTCGCTCATCTTTTCAATCCTAGGCGGTTTTTTGATTGGCTTTTTAACAGCTATGACCAACCGGTTCCTCCATAGCTTCTTGCTGAGTGTGAGAGCAACGGATATTGCTAGTGAGCTCCTTCTGGAATTGAGTTTGCCCTTGGTAACCTTCTTCCTGGCAGAAGAAGTCCACGTTTCAGGGATTATTGCTGTTGTAGTTGCTGGGATTTTAAAGGCAAGTCGCTTCAAGAAAATCACGCTCCTCGAAGCCCAAGTGGATACGGTGACCGAGACGGTCTGGCATACAGTGAACTTTATGCTGAACGGTTCTGTCTTTGTGATTTTAGGGATGGAGTTGGAAATGATAGCAGAGCCTATCTTGACCAATCCAATCTATAATCCCTTACTGTTATTGGTATCTCTTGTCGCCCTTACCTTTGTCCTCTTTGCCATTCGTTTTGTCATGATCTATGGCTATTATGCCTATAGGACTAGACGTCTCAAGAAAAAGCTAAATAAGTATATGAAGGACATGCTTCTTTTGACCTTCTCAGGTGTCAAGGGAACGGTGTCGATTGCTACGATTCTTCTGATACCAAGTAATCTAGAACAGGAGTATCCTCTCTTGCTTTTCCTTGTCGCAGGTGTGACGCTTGTCAGCTTTTTAACAGGCCTCGTGGTCTTGCCTCATCTTTCGGACGAACAGGAAGAAAGCAAGGATTATCTTATGCATATCGCCATTTTGAATGAAGTGACGATTGAGTTGGAAAAAGAGTTGGAAGATACCAAAAATAAACTTCCCCTCTATGCAGCTATTGACAATTATCATGGACGTATTGAAAATCTCATCCTGAGTCAAGAAAATAAGGGGGCTCAAGAAGACTGGGAGGCCTTAAAACTTCTCATCCTCAGTATTGAAAGTGATGGTTTAGAACAGGCTTACGAAGAGGAAAAGATGAGTGAGCGTGCCTATCGAGTTTACCAACGTTATTTGAAAAACATGGAACAAAGTATCAATCGTAAGTTCGCGTCACGATTGACCTATTATTTCCTTGTTTCCTTGCGGATTTTACGTTTTCTCCTGCATGAAGTTTTTACCTTAGGTAAGACCTTCCGTAGTTGGAAAAATGAAGAATCACAGAAACTTAGAGCCCTTGACTATGACCAAATTGCAGAGCTCTATCTAGAAAATACAGAGATGATTATCGAAAGTCTGGAGAATCTAAAAGGGGTTTACAAGAGTTCTTTAATCAGCTTCATGCAGGATTCTCGTCTCCGAGAAACAGCTATCATCACCAGTGGTGCCTTTGTCGAACGGGTTATCAATCGCGTCAAGCCCAACAATATCGATGAAATGCTGAGAGGCTATTATCTAGAGCGCAAGTTGATATTCGAATATGAAGAAAAACGATTGATTACGACCAAGTATGCCAAGAAATTGCGACAAAATGTCAATAACTTAGAGAACTATTCTCTGAAGGAAGCTGCCAATACCCTGCCTTATGATATGGTGGAATTGGTAAGAAGAAATTAATCAAAATTGTAAGTGAAGGAGTGTGACATGAAGAAGTGGTGGAAAGAGCTGATAGACAAGCCTTTAGTAAAAGCTTTTTTGCATTATTATCAAGCATCAGATAGTGAGTTGACCAGTGTCGCAGTAGCCTACTATTGGTTGATTTCGATTTTTCCCCTACTTTTGGTGGTGGTCAATATCCTCCCTTATTTTCAGATTCCAGTGGGAGAATTTCTGGGCTTTGTGAAAGACGTCCTGCCCCCAAGCCTCTATGAAGGTGTGGAAAAAATAGCCAGAGAAGTCTTGACGCAACCTTCAACAGGTTTATTGAGTTTTTCTGTTTTATCGGCGTTATGGAGTTTTTCAAAATCTATGAATTTCTTGCAAAAAGCTTTTAACAAGGCTTATGGAGTCGAAAAGAGTCGTGGACTTATTTCCCATCAGATGGTAAGTCTCCTAGTCAGTTTTGGCTTGCAGCTCCTCTTTGCGTTTGCCTTGTTTTTGAGCTTATTTGGGCAGATGATTTTGGATTTACTTGCTCATTATTGGACAAAAGATGGCATTATCTATCAGGCTTTACAAGGGTTGGCAGGTCCTCTGACTTACGCCCTCCTCTTTGCTATCTTGGTCATGCTTTATTATTTTCTTCCCAATCTATCTAACAGGAAACTTAGTTATACCCTACCAGGCAGTGCCTTTGTTCTCTTAGTGATTTTAGGTTTACTAACTCTGTTCTCTAGTTATCTCAATTACTATGTCCATCATTTAGTGGACGTCCGAATTTTAGGTTCTGTTCTTCTTGTTGTTATGATGTTTTGGTTTATCTTGATTGCTAAAATTGTTATCCTAGGCGCGGTTATCAATGCCAGTGTTCAGAGTTTGAAAGATCCGGCCTTTAAAAAAGATTAACTATTTATCCATTACAAAACGCATACTATCAGGCTTTATAAAACCTTGATAATATGCGCTTTTTTTGATTATGTAAATTAATAGATAAACATGGCATCGCCAAAACTAAAGAAGCGATAGTGTTCTTGGATGGCATGGTGGTAGGCATCTAAGACTAATTCACGGCCTGCAAAGGCAGAAACCAACATGACCAGAGTCGATTTTGGCAGGTGGAAGTTGGTTGAGAAGGCATCTACAACCTTCCATTCATAGCCAGGTTTGATAAAGATATTGGTCCAGCCAGAATCTGCTTGGATTTGCCCATCAAACTTGGAACCAATAGTCTCCAAGGTGCGGATAGAAGTGGTTCCGACAGCAATGACACGGCCACCATTTTCCTTAACGGAGCGGAGGGTGGCAGCTGCCTCCTCAGAAAGTTGGTAGAATTCTGAGTGCATTTCATGTTCGTCCAAATTGTCCACAGAGACAGGTCTAAAGGTTCCGAGTCCGACATGAAGAGTCAGATAGACTAGATGAACTCCTTTAGCTTGGATTTCTGCCAGCAGCTCTTTGGTGAAGTGAAGACCAGCAGTTGGTGCTGCAGCAGAGCCACTTTCTTTGGCGTAGACGGTTTGATAACGTTCACGATCATCCAGTTTTTCGTGGATATAAGGTGGTAGCGGCATTTCACCCAGACTTTCCAAAACTTCTAGGAAAATTCCTTGGTATTCAAAGCGGACAATGCGGCCCCCGTGAGTCAATTCTTCCGTAACAACAGCGCTGAGACGGCCATCACCAAAGCTAACACGAGTCCCGACCTTGAGGCGTTTGGCAGGTTTAGCCAGAACTTCCCACTCATCTCCACTAGTATTTTTAAGCAGGAGAAGTTCCACATGACCTCCAGTTTCTTCCTTTTGACCATAGAGGCGGGCAGGGAGAACGCGGGTGTCGTTCATGACAAGGGCATCACCAGGTTCCAGCATATCAATAATAGAGTGGAAGTGTTTGTCCTGCATTTCTCCAGTCTCACGGTTGACGATGAGGAGTTTGGAGGCATCCCGTTTTTCAAGGGGCGTTTGGGCAATCAATTCCTCGGGTAAGTGGAAATCAAAATCAGCTGTATTCATATATCTGTTCATTCTTTCTAAGTTCTAATCCTATCCATTATAACATGTTTCAAGTTTGGACGCTCTTTTTTTAGAAATTAAATCGTTTTCACTTGACAAAAATTGGTCTATACCATATAATAAATATAGACAGAAATGGAGGATGAAAAGATGAAAGTTATTAAAGTTGAAAACCAAATCGAAGGTGGAAAAGTTGCTTTTGAGATTCTGAAGGAAAAGTTGGATAGTGGTGCACAAACATTGGGACTTGCGACAGGAAGTAGCCCACTTGAATTTTACAAGGAAATTGTTGAGAGTGACCTTGACTTTTCAAATCTAACTAGTGTCAACCTTGATGAGTATGTAGGCCTTGATGGGGACAACCCACAGTCTTATCGTTACTTCATGCAAGAAAACTTGTTTAACCAAAAACCATTTAAAGAGAGTTTCTTGCCTCGTGGAGTTAAGGACAATGCTGAAGCTGAAGTAGAACGCTACAATCAAATTTTGGCTGATCATCCAGTTGATTTGCAAATCTTGGGAATCGGTCGCAATGGACATATCGGATTTAATGAACCAGGAACACCATTTGATAGCCAAACACATCTTGTAGAACTTGACCAGTCTACTATTGAAGCCAATGCGCGCTTTTTTGACAAGATTGAAGACGTCCCAACCCAAGCCATTTCAATGGGGATTAAAAACATTTTGGATGCCAAGTCAATCCTTCTCTTTGCTTATGGTGAGTCGAAAGCAGAAGCCATTGCTGGAACAGTGTCTGGCCCAGTGACTGAGAATCTCCCAGCAAGTAGCCTCCAAAATCACCCTGATGTGACCATCATTGCAGATGCTGAAGCGCTCAGCTTGTTAGAAAAATAAAAAAGCAGCACCCTTCAGTTCTTCTATTGAATGCTTTCAAGACTTGTATAAATGGAAGAAAAAATCAAAATTAAACCGGATTTTTTCTTGACAATTATTCCTTTTACGTGTAAAATAGAATAGATCTTGAACTTGAAGGGAGTGAAAAAAATGTCTAAAACAGTAGTACGTAAGAATGAATCTCTTGACGACGCACTTCGTCGTTTCAAACGTGCGGTTACTAAAGCTGGTACTCTTCAAGAAACACGCAAACGTGAATTCTATGAAAAACCTTCTGTAAAACGTAAACGTAAATCAGAAGCAGCTCGTAAACGTAAAAAATTCTAATTAGAAATGAAAGGCTAGAGAAATCTAGTCTTTTTCTTTTAATACTCTTCGAAAATCTCTTCAAATCTCGTCAACGTCGCCTTGCCGTATATATGGTTACTGACTTCGTCAGTTCTATCCACAACCTCAAAACCGTGTTTTGAGCTGACTTCGTCAGTCTTATCTACAGCCTCAAAGCAGTGTTTTGAGCAACCTGCGGCTAGTTTCCTAGTTTGCTCTTTGATTTTCATTGAGTATAAATAAATACTCCAAAGCCTGCAAAAATCTGAAACTTCCTCCCACAATTTGATATAATAGTAAAAAGAACTCGATTGAAGGAGGAAATGATGTCGGTTTTAGTAAAAGAAGTGATTGAAAAGCTTAGACTAGACATTGTCTATGGAGAACCAGAATTACTTGAAAAGGAAATCAATACAGCGGATATTACGCGACCTGGTCTTGAAATGACAGGTTATTTTGACTACTACACGCCAGAGCGGATCCAGCTCTTGGGGATGAAGGAGTGGTCTTATCTGATCAGCATGCCTTCCAACAGCCGTTATGAAGTTTTGAAAAAAATGTTTCTACCTGAGACACCAGCGGTCATTGTTGCCCGTGGTTTGGTGGTTCCAGAGGAGATGTTAAAAGCTGCTAGAGAATGTAAGATTGCCATTTTAACCAGCCGTACGGCTACTAGTCGTTTGTCTGGAGAGTTATCTAGCTATCTGGATTCACGTTTAGCAGAACGTACCAGTGTTCATGGTGTTTTGATGGATATCTATGGGATGGGTGTCTTGATTCAAGGCGATAGTGGTATCGGTAAGAGTGAGACAGGTTTAGAGCTTGTCAAACGTGGTCACCGCTTGGTAGCTGATGACCGGGTCGATATCTTTGCCAAGGATGAGATTACTCTTTGGGGTGAACCGGCTGAAATCTTGAGACACCTGATTGAAATTCGTGGGGTTGGGATTATCGATGTTATGAGCCTCTACGGTGCCAGTGCCGTCAAGGATTCTTCACAGGTTCAACTTGCTGTCTATTTGGAAAACTATGATACACATAAGACTTTTGATCGTCTGGGAAACAATGCAGAGGAAATAGAAATTTCTGGCGTAGCCATTCCTCGTATTCGTATTCCAGTTAAAACAGGTCGTAATATCTCTGTCGTGATTGAGGCTGCTGCCATGAATTATCGTGCCAAGGAAATGGGCTTTGATGCGACGCGTTTGTTCGAAGAACGCTTGACAAATCTTATTGCTCAAAACGAGGTGCCTAATGCTTGATCCAATTGCTATTCATCTAGGTCCTCTAGCTATTCGTTGGTATGCCTTGTGTATTGTTACAGGTTTGATTCTTGCGGTTTATTTGACCATGAAAGAAGCGCCTAGAAAGAAGATCATACCAGACGATATTTTAGATTTTATCTTAGTAGCCTTTCCCTTGTCTATTTTAGGAGCTCGTCTCTACTATGTCATTTTCCGTTTTGATTACTATAGTCAGAATGTAGGAGAGATTTTTGCCATTTGGAATGGTGGTTTGGCCATTTACGGTGGTTTGATAACTGGGGCTGTTGTGCTCTATATCTTTGCTGATCGTAAACTTATCAATACTTGGGATTTTCTAGATATTGCGGCGCCTAGCGTCATGATTGCCCAAAGTTTAGGTCGCTGGGGTAATTTCTTTAACCAAGAAGCCTATGGTGCAGCAGTGGATAATCTGGATTATCTACCTGGCTTTATTCGTGACCAGATGTATATTGATGGGAGCTACCGTCAACCGACCTTCCTTTATGAGTCTCTATGGAATCTACTTGGATTTGCCTTGATTTTGATATTCAGACGAAAATGGAAGAGTCTCAGACGAGGTCATATCACTGCTTTCTACTTGATTTGGTATGGTTTCGGTCGTATGGTCATCGAAGGCATGCGAACAGATAGCCTCATGTTCTTTGGCCTTCGAGTGTCTCAATGGCTATCAGTTGTCCTTATCGGTCTCGGTATTTTTATCATTCTTTATCAAAATCGAAAGAAGGCCCCTTACTATGTTACAGAGGAGGAAAACTAAATGTTAGAAGTTGCATATATTCTTGTTGCCCTAGCTTTGATTGTCTTTTTAGTCTATCTAATCATTACTGTACAAAAGCTTGGCCGTGTTATCGATGAAACAGAGAAGACGATTAAAACCTTGACTTCAGATGTGGATGTGACCTTGCATCACACCAATGAATTGCTGTCTAAGGTCAATGTCTTGGCAGATGATATCAATGTCAAAGTGGCAACGATTGATCCACTCTTTAATGCTGTTGCAGATTTATCTCTAACTGTTTCAGACCTCAATGACCATGCGCGTGTCTTGAGCAAGAAAGCTTCATCAGCTGGTTCAAAAACACTCAAGACTGGTGCAAGTTTGTCAGCTCTTCGTCTTGCAAGTAAATTTTTCAAAAAATAAAAAAGGAGAATCCTTATGGGTAAACTATCCTCAATCCTTTTAGGAACCGTTTCAGGTGCAGCTCTTGCCTTGTTTTTAACAAGCGATAAGGGCAAACAAGTTTGCAGTCAGGCTCAAGATTTTCTAGATGATTTGAGAGAAGATCCTGAGTATGCCAAGGAGCAGGTCTGTGAAAAACTGACAGAAGTTAAGGAGCAGGCTACAGATTTTGTTCTGAAAACCAAAGAACAGGTTGAGTCAGGTGAAATCACTGTGGACAGTGTCCTTGCTCAAGCCAAATCATGTGCTCGTCAAGCAACAGAAGCATCAAAAAATCAATTCAATAATCTCAAGGAGCAATGGCAAGAAAAGGCCGAAACTCTTGACCAATCAGAAGAAATTGTGATTGATATCAAAGAAGAAAAAATCTAGATTTGATGAGACTGGGCAAAAACTCAGTTCTCGGAGAAAATGAAGTAGATTTTCCCACAATAAAACGCATAGTATCAAGGTTTTGTACTGATATTATGCGTTTTTTGATTTTGAAGACTTTTTGACAAACCTTTTTTAAAACACATGAGTGTTATGATTTTTTATGGTATAATGGCAGTGTTGGAAGTGAAATATTTATACTCTTCGAAAATCTCTTCAAACCGCGTCAACGTCGCCTTGCCGTACTCAAGTACAGCCTGCGGCTAGTTTCCTAGTTTGCTCTTTGATTTTCATTGAGTATTACATTTTTTTATATTTTACTGATATTTTAGTAATATTAAGCGATCTATTTTTTCTATGATTAGAAATCAATGTAGTAGCTTATAACCAAGTAGAGGAAAAGTTCTAAAATTTTAGGCAAGAAATGATCTAGTATTCTGTCAAGGCAAAATATTAGAACCCTCTATTTTGTAAAAAATAGTTAGAAAGAAAGTTGGTAAAATGAAAGATATTTTTAATAAACGTCAACGTTTTTCGATTCGAAAGTTTTCTGTTGGAGTGGCTTCTGTATTAATAGGAATTGCCTTGTTTACACCATCTCAGGGAGTGCTTGCTTCTACGGAAAATTCTCTACCTTCTGTGGAGAAAAGAGAAGCAGTGCAACCTATATCAGATAATCAAAATAATCCTTCTTCTGAGTTAGATACCAGAGATGTTCCAATAGGATCTACAAGGACTACAGAAACCGTCACATCTGGGGATAAGGGAAATAATAGCTTGACCACAAGGGATTTCGTGGCGGGTGAAGACAGATCAAGCACTCCAGCGGTGAGAGCAACATCAAATCCTTCCGAGGTTAAAAAGTATGAATTAACTGATGAGTATGCTAAGCAAATAAAAGCAGGAGTAATCGGTTCAGAAGGTGATAAGCTTGACAGTTTGTTATTAAACGGCCCTCAGTTAAGTCCAGAAGCTTATACAGATGATGATTACTTGAAGGATAAAGAAGAACTTTACATTTATGAAAAAGGCGGGAAAAAGTATGTAGGCTATAATAGTCATCCCTTATTAGAAGATACTGATGGTGATGGTATTATTGACAGTAAAGAAAAGCCAGATGAAAAATTAAAATGGAATGTAAGTGAGCGCGATATGATTATGTTCATGGAATTGTCCTACCGTGATGATAATTATATTGATAGAGTGCTGAATCATAAGAAACCCTTAACAGAATCAGAGTTATATAAAAAGAATGGTGACAGTAAACCACGTTACGAATATATGATGATGAATAAGGAATTGGGACCTTATTGGGAAAGGAAGAAAAGTTATCATACATCTAGCGGACTAGATGCTGTCTTGTATGAAACTAAGAGTGATTTCTCATATTTACCAAATGGAACTGCACAAGTATTAGCGTTTCGTGGAACAAGTGATGCGAAAGATATAGGAGCTGATATAAGACTTGGAACAGGAAGCAATCCTCAGCAAGGGAAAGATGCAGAAAATATCATGCGTGAACTAGCCAAAGATAAGAGTATTACCAATCTTTATTTGACAGGCCATTCTTTAGGAGGATATTTAGTACAACGGGCAATGGTTGAAGCCTATCAGTTGGCATATTCTGACAGCAGAGTCATGTCTCCTAAAGAACAGCAGACTTATAGAAACTTTTATAATAATGTATTAAAAAAAGGAACAACATTTAATGCCCCAAAAGTAGTGACAAGTTTGGTTTCTGGTCGTGACTTTTGGCAGAAAGGTTTAGATAGCAAAAAAATAGCTAAGTCAGGGAAATTGACTCATTATATTGTTGATAATGATTCGACGATAAGAAAAGGTGTCAGCAATGATAGTGATGTTGTTATAAATGTTGGACGAACCAGTGGAGGTCATAGTTCACGTTCTTATTTTGAAGCCGATATGATTAATAGACGATCAGAGTTTATATCTGGGAAACGAATTTCTCTAGATGGGACAGGTTATCAAGATAAAAAAATAACAACAGTTAAATCTGTAGAAAAAGTTGGAGAAACTGCTGTATATAGTAAACGCGGAGATGACATCATTAAGTCAACAACTGTGAGTATGAAAGATCCTGATACAGGACAGATTACTAAAAATACACTTGACGAAGTGTTCAAGAAAGATGGAGCTAAATCTAAGGTTGTGGTTACGCCAATAGAGCCAAGTGTACGTTATGAGAAAGACTCCACGAAGGCTAAAGGAGGATCAAAAGTCACAGTATCTGGTACTCCAGGGACAAACACAGTAACTACAACTTATACTGTGAATCCGACAGATGGTAGCCTCATTCCACATGAAGGAAAACCAGTTATCAAACCTTCAACTCCTACAGTGGTTAAAGTGCCAGCTAAAGATGAGGTTGAATATCTCAAAGAAGGTGATGATGTTGTTAAGAAGACAACAACTTATGCGGTCAATGCAAGTACCGGTGCCCTTACTCCAACAGAAAAAAAGGAAATCTTCAAACAAAATGGATCTAAATCTAAGGTTGTGGTTACGCCAATACAACCAAGTATTCGTTACGAGAAAGACACTACAAGAGCCAAAGATGAATCTAAAATCACAGAAGCTGGTACTCCAGGAACTAGAACAGTAACCACAACCTATACAGTTAAACCTACAGATGGCAGCCTCATTCCACATGAAGGTCAACCAGTTATCAAACCTTCAACCTCTACAGTGGTCAAGGTCCCAGCTAAAGATGAGGTTGAATACCTCAAAGAAGGCGATAATGTTGTTAAGAAGACTACAACTTACGCAGTCAATGCAAGTACAGGTGTTCTTACCCCAACAGAGAAAAAGGAAATCTTCAAACAAAATGGAGCTAAATCTAAGGTTGTGGTTACGTCAATAGAGCCAAGTGTTCGTTATGAAAAAGACGCGACAAAAGCTAAAGGTGAAGCAAAAATCACAGTAGCTGGTACTCCAGGCACTAGAACAGTAACTACCACTTATACTGTGAATTCGACAGATGGCAGCCTCATTCCACATGAAGAACCGGCAGTAGTAGTCCCATCAAAACCGACAGTGGTTAAAGTGCCAGCTAAAGATGAGGTTGAATACCTCAAAGAAGGCGATGATGTTGTTAAGAAGACAACAACTTACGCGGTCAATGCAAGTACCGGTGCCTTAACTCCAACAGAGACAACAGAAATCTTCAATAGAAATGGAGCCAAGGCTAAGGTTGTCGTTACGCCAATAGAGCCAAGTGTGCGTTATGAGAAAGATGACACAAGAGACAAAGGTGAAGCAAATGTAACAACAGCTGGTACTCCAGGAACTAAAACAGTAACTACCACTTATGCTGTGAATTTGATAGATGGCAGCCTCATTCCACATGAAGAACCGGCAGTAGTAGTCCCATCAAAACCGACAGTGGTCAAGGTCCCAGCTAAAGATGAGGTTGAATATCTTAAAGAAGGCGATGATGTTGTTAAGAAGACTACCAGCTACGAAGTCAATGCAAGTACCGATGCCCTTACTCCAACAGAGAAAAAGGAAATCTTCAAACAAAATGGAGCTAAATCTAAGGTTGTGGTTACGTCAATAGAGTCAAGTGTTCGTTATGAAAAAGACGCGACAAAAGCTAAAGGTGAAGCAAAAATCACAGTAGCTGGTACTCCAGGAACTAGAACAGTAACCACAACCTATACAGTTAAACCTACAGATGGCAGCCTCATTCCACATGAAGGTCAACCAGTTATCAAACCTTCAACCCCTACAGTGGTCAAAGTTCCAGCTAAAGATGAGGTTGAATATCTTAAAGAAGGCGATAATGTTGTTAAGAAGACAACAAGCTACGAAGTCAATGCAAGTACCGGTGCCCTTACTCCAACAGTAAGGAAAGACATTGCCAGTCCAAATGGCGTTAAATCCAAAGTCGTAACCAAAATAATTCCTGTAACAACACGGTATGAAGCAGATAAAACCAAAGATGTAGGAACTAATACGGTTACTAATAATGGATCTGAAGGTAAGGTAGTAACAACAACCTCAACACTTGTTAATGAAACTAATGGTACGGTAACGGATGGAACACCGATCGTTAGTAGAACAGAAATGGTACCAAAAGTCGTTAAAGTTGGTGCCAAAGATAAAGTCGTAGAAACCCCGATTGAACCAGAAGTGGAATACGTTAAAGATGTTGAAAAAGACTTCGGTACACCAGCTCAGCGTACTGAGGGTGAAAAAGGTAAAACAGTTACTACAACCACTTACGATGTAGATCCAAACGACGGTCATATCACAGAACACGTTGGTAATCCAGTCGTCACCCCAGCAGGCAAAACAATTGTTAAAGTTGGTGCGAAAACTAAGGTTGAACAATCTAAAGATTCTGAAGGTCTCGATGTAATTGATACCACTACCTATGAAGTTGATCCAAAAACAGGTAAGGTAACTCCTACAACGGTTCGAACTTATGGGAAAACGAAAGAACCAACGACTGAGACAAGACCTGTACCATCCCCTGTTGTCTATGAAAAAGATGATACGAAAGAAAAAGGTACAGCCCCAATTACTGTTAAAGGTGAAGATGGTGAAGACACTATCACAACAACTTACACTGTGGATCCTAATACTGGAAAGATTATAGCAAGTGAAGGTCAACCAGTTCGTACGAAAGAACCAACGAATACTATTGTTAAAGTTCCAGCGAAGGATAAAGTAGAAACAACAGCAATCCCATCACCTAAGAAATATGTGAAAGATGATACACGCGACAAAGACCAACCGAATGTGGAAGAAGCAGGACAAGCAGGTTCAAGCACTACCACAACAACATATAGTGTTGATTCTACTACAGGTGCTATTACAGAAAGAGTAGGAGAACCAGTAGTAGTAAATCCAACAGCAACTATTGTCAAAGTCGCAGCGAAGGACAAAGTAGTAGAAACCCCGATTGAACCAGAAGTTGAGTATGTTAGAGATAATGAACGAGAAGTTGGCACATCTAATGAACGCGTTGAAGGAGCTAAAGGTAAAACAGTTACTACAACTACTTACGATATAGATCCACACGACGGTCGTATCACAGAACACGTAGGTACCCCAGTCGTCATCCCAGCAGGTAAGACAATCGTTAAAGTTGGTGCGAAAACTAAGGTTGAACAATCTAAAGATTCTGAAGGTCTCGATGTAATTGATACCACTACCTATGAAGTTGATCCAAAAACAGGTAAGGTAACTCCAACAACTGTTCGAACTTATGGGAAAACGAAAGAACCAACAGTTGAGAAGAGAGTAGTACCATCACCTGTTGTCTATGAAAAAGATGATACGAAAGAAAAAGGTACAGCCCCAACTACTGTTAAAGGTGAAGATGGTGAAGACACTATCACAACAACTTACACTGTGGATCCTAATACTGGAAAGATTACAGCAAGTGAAGGTCAACCAGTTCGTACGAAAGAACCAACTAATACTATTGTTAAAGTCGCAGCGAAGGATAAAGTAGTAGAAACCCCGATTGAACCAGAAGTGGAATACGTTAAAGATGTTGAAAAAGACTTCGGTACACCAGTTCAGCGTACTGAGGGTGAAAAAGGTAAAACAGTTACTACAACCACTTACGATGTAGATCCAAACGACGGTCATATCACAGAACACGTTGGAAATCCAGTAATCACCCCAGCAGGCAAGACAATCGTTAAAGTTGGTGCGAAAACTAAGGTTGAACAATCTAAAGATTCTGAAGGCCATGATGTGATTGATACCACTACCTATGAAGTTGATCCAAAAACAGGTCAGGTAACTCCAACAACAGTTCGAACTTATGGAACAAGGAAAGAACCAAAAGTAGAGTTAGAACAAGATCCTAAGACAGGTGACGTTACAGTAACACCGAAGAAACCAGATGGCTCAACATACCCACCAGGAACTACGGTAGAAATCCCAGGTAAAGGTGACAAGCCAATCACAGTCACAATCGGTGAAGACGGTAAAGGTAAAGTACCAAACAGTGAATTACTAGAAGGTAAAGTTCCAGGTACAGGTAAGATTACTGAACCAGGTAAACCAGCTGTGGAAGTTCCAGTAGAAAATCCACCTAAGGTAACAATTTTTGAAAATGGTGTATTACCGGCTTCAATTGAATTGCCAGAGCTAATGATTGAGGTTCGCTGGATTGATGAAGATGGAAATGTATTGAAATCATCCGTTAAGACAGGTAGTGAAAAGGATGCTGAACATGGATCAATTCCAGGATATGAATTTGTACGAACTGTGATAGCTGAAAATGAACCAGTAATGACCCACATTTTCAGAAAAGTAAGTTCAAACACAAATACAATTCCAGTAACACCTGATACTAATGTAAATTCTGGTCACGATACACCTGATCTAACAACTCCAACTCCAATTCCAGTTGTGCCAGTAATGCCTGATGCTAATGGAAATTCTGGTTACGATACACCTGCACCAACAACTCCAGTTCCAGATGCAGTTGCTCCGAATGCAGATCAGGTAGATACTAAGACTACTAATGATAATGGAGCTAAATCAAATGATTCTCAAAATGTATTGCCAAATACAGGAACAGAATCAAATGTGACTCTTGCATCTCTAGGACTTCTTGGTATGCTAGGCGGTCTCGGACTTGCTCTTGGAAGGAAAAAAGAAGACTAAAATAAACATTTAGTCAAATATGAACGGATCATTGTTAAGTGGACAATGAATGCAAAAGATTAAGAAACAGCCTTGTTCCTCATTTCAAGAGGTGCAAGGCTATTGTTATATTCTCGAAAAAGTAGACATCAATAATCGTACTAAGATATAGTGGATTGAAATAAAATGTACGCAAATCGATTGGTCAATTTTTAAAATGAATTAGGAGTCGTGTTGGACTATTCCAACTTCAATCGGCTATACTCATTTGAAATCAAAGTCCCCTATTTGGTGATAGCCTATTCAAGGAATATCGTTGTATAAGGATATACTTTGAAATGATAGGTATAGTGAATCAATGATTGGATTTTCAATTAAAACTATCATATGTTTGTTTCTAAGACGTAAGTTTATGAATTTGACTTAAAATAATATAAATTTATATTCATAGTAGTTATTTGAAGAATATCTTAAAATTAAGGGTCGGATATCTATTGTTATGGATATTTATTTTTAATTATTATAAACAACTTGATTGCGCTTTCTTGAAACTTACTGAAAATTTTTGAAATTATCCACATTTACATTATTTTGTTTGATTGAATATGTTAAAAATGCTATAATTGAGCTGTAATAGCTGTAATAGCTGTAATAGCTGTAATAGCTGTAATAGCTGTAATAGCTGTAATAGCTGTAATAGCTGTGATGTCAAATATCCATCATAGTAGTTTTTATTGTTTTATTCCCAGTGGGAATATTGCTTTTAAATTTGATTTTGTGTTTTAACATCAGGAGGGACAATGGAAAATAAATCAAATTCACTCAATAGAATAAAGCGTCATCAACGTGAAAAGGTGTTGCGCTTTTCTATTCGTAAATATAGTTTCGGTGCCGCTTCAGTTGCTGTTGCAGCACTGATGTTTTTAGGTGCGCGCGTTGTTAGCGCAGATACCGTAAGCGGAAGCAATTCACAATCTACGGCGGGTGTAGTACAACCTAACGATAAGGGCAACTCGCCTGTGGGTATTAAGGAACCTACTGAAAATAAATCAGAAGTAGTCAATAGTTCTTTAGAAAATAAAGAAACTGCACTTGTTGAAAATAGTAGTAATACGGTTGATAAAAGTCAGTTAAGAACAGTAGTTGAAGAATTAAATTCTCTTCTTTCAACTAAATTAAACCTTGACGACTCAGTTCTTTCTTCTGTAAAAGAAAGAGTTCAGAGAGCTCAGGCATTACTAGATAAAGCTGATGCAGTTCAAAAAGATATTAATGAACTAAAAGAGCTTTTGTCTACTGATTTAGCTACTTTATCTAATGCGGTAAAAGAATCAAGTGAGGTTCGAGAAAGTAATACTGGAACTGAGGCTGAAAAACCAGCGAGCCAATCTTCTTCTGAAGTAAGAGCAAGCGAAGAGAATCAAACTGTATCAGCTAAAAAAGATTCTTTGAAAGTATCTGTTGATCAATTGAAGGTAGCAATTTCAGAAGTTCCTGAACATGATACTACGAAAAAAGTTCTTGAAAAAGCCAATGAAGTCATGGTATTAGCTCAAGGGGTTCTTCAGAATACTACAGTTTCTCTAACCGATGTTGAACAAATGAACAAACTTGTGAAGCAAATGTTTATTTCTGTTAAAAACGCTACAACACGTTTGAGTTCAGGTTCTCATGACCCTCGTAATGGTAAGAGAATGGCTCGAGGTACAGGAGAAAGGGCAGCAACGGTATCTTCAACTTGGACCACCCAGGATAACCAGTTAATCTATCAACGTTTCCGTGCAGTTGACGGAAACGGAACTGTTAGAAATGACGACAGACGATTTACAGAAAATAAAGTAGATATGACTGGTCGAATTGAGACAATTGGTGGCGTAAAATATGCAGTTTATGATATTTTCTTTAACAATGATGGAAAAGCAATGGCTCATCAAAGTAAGTATCAGACGTATAGATTCATGTTGCAACCTAAAATCTTAGATTTAGCAAGTAGTGGTTTATATAATCCAGATACCATAAGAGATTTATCCTTTGAAATCTATCGTAGAAATAATCCAAATGAAGGGGGAACACTCTCTCAAAATCCAGAAAAATTTCATCGTGAAAGAGTATGGAATGCACACTTTATAAATGATAATGAAAAAACTCAGAATGGATTTACCTATTTAAACACTGTAGGTGTCCGTGCAGGACGTTCTCATGCCGAAGATATGAAGGATATCTTTAAAAAGAATAACACTGATCCCTATTTAGAAAAGGCTGTAAAATTAGAAGGAAATCACAGCAAGTATAGTTATGGATTAGGGCTGAAAACTGAGGATAAAACAGCTGCTGTTCATATGCATTTAAAAGCAAAATTAAGATCTGGTGTAACAGAAGAAGATGTTAGACAAGCATTTACTATAGCTGTTGCAAGCACTTTTGGTCTGACAACAAACCAATCCTATGTTTTCGGATCCGGGAAAGAAGCTAGAGAGCATGTAGAACCGACTGTTAAACAAAGTACAAAATACCCTATTAGCGGTAAAGAGGTTACAAAGAAAGTCGATGAACCTCTTGGAAATCTAGATAGGCCGGTGGATGCTGGTTTTATAACACGAAATAATAACTTCCCTGCAGATGTCCATTGGAGTTGGCCAAGTGGGAAACCAAGTACGACTACAGCAGGGGTATTCCGTTATAAAGTGAAAGCACAGTACTCTGATAATACTTCAAATACTACTGATGCAACATTGAAAGTGGTTCCAAAGCAACCTGTGATTGACCAAAATTCTGTAAATGAAAAAGCAGGGAAGACTGAACAAACGGTTACTGTAAATGTAGGAAATGGAGTACCTAAGGATTCAATAGTGACATTATATAGTGGTAATACGGTTATTGGGACTGGGAAAACTAATGGAACAACTGCTACAATTAAGGTATCAAAAGCATTGCCGTCAACAGCCATTACAGCTAGAACAAGTGTACAAAACAGTAATGGTAAAGTTGAGTCAGAACTTAGTGCACCTGTAACTCCGACGCCTGAACGTGATACACAGCCTCCAACTGTGAAAATGACAAACCCAACAAATAACAGAGAGTTTGTACTAGGAAGTTCTGAAAATAATTCTCCAGAAGTTGAAGTGTTCAGAGGGGCTACTTTAGATATCCCGTTAAAAATGCACGACAACAATGCCAATGGGAAAATTAATATCAAACATATTAGTGGATTACCTAAAGGTGTTAACTTAAATAATGGAAATACTCTTACAACCAATAGTGGTTCAGAAACCAAACCTGCAACTGCAACTATTTCAGGAAGAGTGGCAACTGATGCTCATTTAGGAACTAATGTTGTTACCTTGAAAGCTTCAGATGATGCAACAGGAAATGTTGATAAAGGAAATCAATCTATACTGAAATTTAAAGTTAAAACATATGATTTAGCGTTTGAAGATCGAGGTACACCAATTAATGATAACACTCGTTCTGATGTATTAGGACTTAAGCAGAGAAGTGCAGATCCAAATCATTACTTAACAACAACAGATGGAACGAATAAAGGAGACGGAAATTTTGGAGCAGACATGAAATTCCGTTACCTAAAAGGAAATGAAATCAGCGAACATGTTTCTTTTGACAAGATTGGAAAATACGATGTTAAAGCAAGAGCTTATTTCCCTAATAGTAAAACTTCTACAAAAGGATTACCAACAAATCCTACAACAGGATTAACAGGAGATACTGCTTCTGTAGCTGGTAGAGGATTTTTAGAAAAAACAATCGAGTTTAATGTTAAGCCAAATACTCCGACGCTAGCTCAAGAACAATTTTATGGTACGGCAAGTTCACGACCAAGTGTAACAGTAGGAAATCTGCCAACGAGTGATCAATTGCAAAATGGATCGAATGTAACGGTAGAACTTTATCAAGGTACAACTAAGATCGCCAGCAAGACTGTGACAGATAGAAATGGTACAACCACTTTATCTGCAGGAGACTTTACTGCTAACTTGAGAGAAGGGCAACCAGTTCACGCAGTAGTAAAAGTTAGCGGAGGGCAAAATGCTACAGCTTATTCTGTAACTTCGGATAATAGTGCAAATAGAAACGTTACAGGAAGAAGTGAATTTGCTCAACCGGCTAATAAAATTGTTCAAATAAAAAAAGGTAATTTATCCGAAGAAGAAAAAACAGCCATTAAGAATGCGATTTTTGAAGCTAATAAAAATGGTATCTTAAGAGGTAAAACAGTAAATGACGTTACGATTACCGACGCTGGTGTTATTCGTGCGGTGGATAAAGATAATAAAGTAGCAGAGCTAGAAGTAAATCCTACAACTGGAGTAGTGACTCGTTATGCTCATATTCGTGATGATTATAATTTGACATTTAAGAATAATGGAATCCTAGCTAATCGTCCTACTGACAAAGGTTTTGAATGGAGCCAAGATGGCAAGAGTTTAATTTATAAATTCGATGCAACAAAAGGAACTCCATTACCAATTAATGACATTTTGAACACTATTACAGCAAATCCGAAAAATCCTGATGCTAGTGGGCAACCTTCTTTAACAGTTGTGAATGGTAGTGATAAAGTTGCAGGTGAAAGAACAGAAAACGGTTATAAACATGAAGGTGGTTTCTTCTATCACAACAATAAACCGGTGAACGTATTAGATATTGTTCGTGATAATTTTGCCGGTGGAGGAACTGTCGATAATTCAGCAAATAAACTAGTAGAGACAAATCGTAGTGATGTTAACGACAGAAATATCGTCGGAACTAACTTAGAAAAAGGAACTACAACAATTCCAGTATCCAACGGTGCAGGAACAGTTACCATTAACACTCCTGTTGTGAAAGCGAAAGATGGATCGTCGTTAATTGTAAAACGTAAATTGTATTTGATGCCGAAATGGACAGATGCAGCATTGTTAGCGGAACGCAATACAACGTTAGAAAATAATACTAATGTTATCAATTTGTATTTTGTACCTGTTGATCCAATTAAGCCAGAGGTAGCCCGTTCGAATTCGAATACTTTAGCAACTTCAAGTAATCAAGCGACACGTTTAGCTGAAAATACATCGTTTACTAGTCTGGTTAAAGTAACAGATAATTACGATAAAGATGATACGACGAATGCTACTACTAATACTGTTCGTAGCAAATTAAATATGTGGGTTAAAACGGGTAACACTAAAACGCTCATTGTAGAAAATGGAGTTGAAAAAACAGATGTCATTACACGTCTGAAAAAAGAAGTTACACCAGCGACTTATGAAGTATTTGCAAAAACAACAGACGCTTCTGGTAACAAGAGTCATGAGGATACTAGCGATGGTGCAAGCCTTGGTTTCTTTAAAGTTGGATATAACTTGGTGGCACGTCAGACAATTAATGTTGTGCGTGGGGAAACTCTGACACAGGCTGAATTGAATAAACTGGTTCAAGTTCGAGAAGGTAATACACTTCAAGATTTACCACAAGGCGCAACTGTCACAGCAGCGCTTGAAACTGCTAGCATCAGAAGCGGAAAAGAAGAGACAAAAACGGTAGAAGCGACTGTTAATTTCGGAGAAAATAGAACTCAAAAAGTTACTTTAACTTATAAAGTTTTAAATACATTCCCAATTGCTCGTAAACTTTATGATTTTAAAAATCCAGATACAGCACGTAGTGGAGGTTCATCTGTATACTATCATAATGGAGGAACTATTCCTGATGGAATGACTTGGATTTATAAAGTAAGTGATAATGTGGCTCAACCTGGAGATAAATTTACAGAAGCTCTTGCAAAAGATCCGGTAGGAACTACGAATTATAAATTTGGTGGTAAGTATGACTATAGTAGAAATACAAATCGTCCAACCACAACAGGCAATTTAGAGTATACTGAAACTGTTGTTCATGAAGTGTTTGATGTAGGAGCCAATACAACTCGTGTTATGGTGAAAAGCGGAACAGCTTTGGCAGATTCTCAAGCTAAGGATGCTGTAATGGCTGTTAATGGCTCAGCAGCTTTACCAAATGGCACAACATATGAATGGGTAAATCAAAATGGCACACCACTTACGAATAAGACTGTAACAGAGAAGGGTGAAGCTGTTCGCTATGTAAAAGTAACGTTACCAAAAACAGCGGAAGATGGACCAGCAGCTACTCAACATAGATCATCTAAGATTGTAAGAGTTACTATAAACGAAAGCGAAAAGCCAAAAGTATCATTTAACGGTAGCGAATTATCTAAAGATGCTAGCAATGAAAATAGCAAATTTGTTATTTTCCGTGGCGCAACTTTTAATCCAACCTTTACAGTAAGTGATAATTCTGGAAAGGTAACTGAGGTTAAAGCTTCTGGTCTTCCAAGTGGAAGAGAATTTGTTAAAAACACAGATACACCAAACGGAAATGTTCAAATTACAGGAAATGATATCACCGCTACTTCAAATGCTTCCTTAGGGGATCATATCGGAAAAGTACTTGTAAAAGACGCATCAGGTAATGAACAAGAGTATCAATTCAAATATACAGTTGTAGATGTAGAAGCGAAAAATACTCCAGAAACCGTGACTTTAGGCACGAAATTGGTTGATACTGCAAATTCACGCAATGGAAAAGATGCTCATGGCTATGTAAAAGCAGTAGTGGAATCTAATTCGACAGGAAACGATAAGTATTATCCAACAAATATGTCATTCAAGTGGTCTAAAGATGGTAACATTGTAGAAAATACAACTACATTTGACACATCAGGAATCGTAAAATATAAAGCTGTAGCAGATTTCTACGGTGCAGGTGGAGTATATACTAAAACTGTTGAAGGTATTGGAAATAACATTAAAATCTATGCGCCAGATAAGATTGAACGAGAAGTAACATTTAAGGTTCAGCCGATAGCACCGACTATTTCACAATGGCAAAATGGTAACTTGAAGGTAACTCCAACAACAGACCATGACAAAGTTACAATTCCATTAAAAGATGGTTCTGTAACACTAGTGAAAAAAGCTACTGGATGGGAAGTTGAAACACCAAAAGAAGGTGTAATCGTACGAGGTGATTCAGTAGAAATTCCTAAAGAGTTATTAGGAACAACAATAACAGCTCAAGGAACAAAAGGTACAGGTGATTCAGCAGTAGATTCTGAAAATGCAAGACCATATACTTTATTATCTCATACTGTTAGTAAAGCAGAAATCATTAAGAAACCGACAGACACAATTGCAACAACTGATTTATCAGGAACAACAGGTATTACAGGTATTACAGATAATAATGTTAATAAAACCTATTCAAACGCAGGAATCACTTCAGTAGGATTTACGAATGGAACGCCAACTTTAACACCAGACAGCGAACAAAATGTACCAGTAACGATTACTTACAATGATGGTTCAAAAGAAACTGTTGATGTAACACTTAAAGTTGCACCAGCAGCACCTAATGTTACGGTTAACAAACAAGATGAAAAAACAGGTGACGTGACTTTAACGATTAAACGTCATGATAATTCTAATTATCCAAATGATTCAGTAGTTGCTGTACCTGGAATTGACGGAACGTTTAAAGTAAAAGATGGCACAATTACAATTAAGAATGATCAACTGAAAGATAAAGTACAAACAGGAAAAGTTACTGTGACAGAAGGAACAAAACTTCCAGCAGAAACAATTGATGATAAGCAGATTCCAGCGAAATTGGTAGAAAGTGCGACACCAATCGTAACGAAAGAAAAACAAGAACCGAAAACAGGAGACGTTACATATAAAGTAACGACACCAAGCGGAGATTATCCAGAAGGATCAACCGTAACGATTAACGGAAAAGACTATACAGTCGGAGCCGAAGGAAAAGTCACAGTACCAAATAATGACTTACCAACAACTGTCATTAACGATGCCCCAACTAGTGCGCAAGAAAAAGGTAAACTACCAAAAGTTGGAAACACAGTAGAAGTACCAGCGAAATTGGTAGAAAGTGCGACACCAATCGTAACGAAAGAAAAACAAGAACCGA
>CAJNBX010000012.1 GCA_905221115.1 bacterium | reverse complement strand
TTTCCACTGGTTTTTAGAATTTTTATCAGACTAACTTCCACTTGGATTAGCGGTGGAACTTAGTTTGGGAATTTACCTTTTTTAAAATTTTTCGTGATTTTTCTTCTAAAGTTCTATTGTCAAAACTTGACCTTGCTTAACAACCTGTTCTCCAGCGATATAAACATCATCAACATCACTGGATTTAACAGCATAGACGAGATGAGAAAGCATATTTTCCTGAGGTTGGAGATGAATTTTCCCTTGTGGTTGAATAACGAGAAAATCTGCCTGTTTACCAACTTCCAGACTTCCTATCTGATTTTCCATTCCTAGGACCTTAGCCCCTTCGATTGTCAGTGCCTTGAGAGCTGTTTCGATTGGAAACTGGCTGGCATCTCCACTCTTCATTTTCTGTAAGAGAGCTGCTGTTCGTCCTTCCTCAAACATATCAAGGTTGTTGTTGGAAGCAACTGAATCTGTCGCAATTCCCACAGCCACTCCCGCTTTTTGGAGCTGGATAATTGGAGCAATTCCTGATGCCAGTTTGAGGTTACTGATAGGATTGTGGGCAATAGCCACTTGAGAGGATACCAAGCGCTCAATTTCTCGCGCGTTTAATTCTACCCCGTGAGCAAAGACAGACGGATAGTCTAAGTAACCCAGTTCTTCTAGAAAGGCGAGGGGACGTTTGCCGTATCGTTTCAGGATAATTCCTGACTCCTCCTTGGTCTCCGCCACATGGATATGGATGGGAATGTCTAGCTCTTTTGCCATTCCCAAGCTCTCTTCCAACAATTCCCTACTACAGCTGTAGGGAGAATGTGGGGCTACCATCACCTTGAAATTTGGATTTTCATATCCTAAGATTATCTCGATAATAGCTCGTGTTCTGCTTATAGTCTCGGCAGTTGTTTCTGCCTCTGAAGAAAAAAGGGTCGGTGAGAAATAACAACGCATCTTGGAAGCCTTGACTGCCTGATAAATCTGCTCAATCTCCACTCCATTGGGATTATACATATCGTTAAAGGTTGTTGTTCCTGACTGGAGCATCTCTGTCAGAGCTTCTTTGACCGCCTTAGTAGTCATGTCGGGAGTAAACTCAGCTTCTGCTGGCCAGATATAGTCATTGAGCCATTCATGGAGATTGCTATCATCTCGAATTCCTCTCAGACCTGTCATAGCAGAATGGGTATGGCAATTAACCAAACCAGGCATAATCCAGGCTCCCTGATAGTCTATAATCTGCTCAGCTTGCTCTAAAATCTCTGACTTCTCTTGACCGACATAGACGATTTGAGAATCCTTAACTGCTAAGATTCCATTCAGATAAACATGGAAATCTTGATCACAAGTCACGATATTTACATGCTGATAGACTTTCATTATAGGCTCCTTTTCTAAAAGACAATTTAAAGTGAATAATTTTTCTAGCTATTGTAACAAAAAAGTCACCCGAAGGCAACTTTTTTCGTCCATAAGATTTCAAAGTAGAAAGGATTATTCAGAGCTAAAAGATGTAGCTTGCTGCATTTGGTAATACTTGCCCTTCCTAGCCACAAGGTCCTGATGGCTCCCATGCTCCACAATATCGCCATCCACCAAGACAAGAATCAAATCTGCATCCTGAATAGTTGACAAACGGTGAGCAATGATAAAGCTTGTACGCCCCTTCATGAGTTTAGCAAATGCATCCTGAACTAGCACTTCTGTCCGTGTATCGATGGAGGAAGTTGCCTCGTCTAAGATAAGAATCTTAGGGATAGCTAGAAAGACTCGGGCGATGGTCAAGAGCTGAGCTTGACCAACAGAGAGAGATTCTCCCGCATTTTCCAACTTGGTATCGTATCCCTGTGGCAACTGTTGGATGAAAAAGTCTGCATTAGCTGCTTTTGCAGCAGCAATCACTTGTTCCCGACTGGCTTCAGGATTTCCAAAGGCAATATTATCATGAATAGTTCCTTGCTTGAGCCAGGTTTCTTGGAGCACCATGCCAAACTGCTGACGTAAGGAGGCACGACTACAGTCATAAATGGATTTCCCATCCAGCAAGATATCTCCTGAGTTAATGGGATAAAAACGCATGAGAAGATTGATAAGGGTTGATTTACCAGCACCTGTCGGACCAACAATAGCAACCTTGCTACCAGCTGGAATATCAATAGATAAATCCTTAATCAAAATCTTTTCAGGATGGTAGCCAAAAGATACATGTTTAAAGGAAATAGCTCCCTTAACTTGGTCACTAGTCAAGACCGCCTTGCCACTTTCAGCCACCTCAGGACTCTCTAAGACTCCATAAACACGTTCTGCACAAGCCAAGGCACTTTGCAATTCGGCTAGAACTGAAGAAATATCGTTAAAGGGCTTGGTATACTGTTGAACATAGTTCAAAAAAGTCACTAAGCGTCCAATGGTCAAGGTAGAGCCCATCATGATACGATAAGCTCCCACTCCAGCTAGAAGCGCATAAATGAGCGCATTTACAAAGCGAGTCGAAGGATTGACCGTTGAAGAATAAAAGATGGCTGACTGAGAATATCCTGAGTAGTTGTCATTAGCTTCACGCAATCTTTGGATAAACTCTGTTTGAGCATTAAAGGACTGGATAATAGTCTGCTGACTAAGCGATTCTTCAATCAACTGAGTCTGAATTCCCCTCGTCTCCGTTTGCTTTTGGAAGAGATGATAGGAGCGTTTGGCAATAAAGCGTGAAATCACCATAGACAGTGGCGTCAACAGCAAGACCAAGAGGGTCATGAGGAGGTGAATTTGCAGCATGGCTAGAATACTAACCAAAATCATCAAGATGCCAATGAAAAATTGGTTAAAAATCATGGTCAAACCAGCTGCTAACTGTTCAATGTCCGTGGTTACACGACTAACCATCTCCCCACTGCCTTGTCGATCCACAAAGGCAATCGGTAACCGATGGAGCTTGTTGATTATCCTCTCTCGCAAGTCTCTGGTATAAGAGAAGATTAGGCGATTATAGAGGAGAGGATTGACCCACTGCACAAGGGTATTTCCTATGACCACCAAGATCATTTGGAGAAAAATCTGCCAAAAAACTGGTGAAGAACCAGCCACCATGACTTGGTCAACGACCTGACCAATCAGGATAGGTAGGTAAATTGATAAGCCAACTTGGGCAATAGTTCCTAGAAAGGCTAAGAAAAGGAGGAAGGGATGGCTTGCTAAATCTTTTGCCAAACGTTTGAGAGTCTGGTTTGCAGTTTGTCGTCTCATACTAGTCCTCCTTACCATGTTGGGATGCATTGATTTCGCGATAAACTTGACTAGATTTCATCAAGTCCTCGTGCTTGCCGATAGCTTGGAGCTCTCCTTTTTCTAAGAGGAGAATCTGGTCAGCCATCTGTAAAGTCGAGGTTCGTTGAGAAATCAAAATTAAACTCGTATTTGGCAGATCTTCTCGAATAGCTTTCAAGAGCTTGGACTCAGTGATAATGTCCAGTGCCGAGGTAGCATCATCTAAGATGAGAAACGGAGCCTGGCGCAAGACTGCTCGTGCGATAGACAGCCTTTGTTTTTGTCCAGCTGAAAAATTTCGTCCTCCTGCCTCAACTAGAGCATCCAAGAGTCCTTCCTTATCACTGACAAAATCCTTGGCTTGTGCAATTTCCAAGGCCTGCCAAAGCTCTTGGTCTCTTACTTCTTTATGTAAACCTAGAGTCAAGTTGGAACGAATGGTTCCTTTAAAGAGTTCGACTTTTTGGGGCACATAGGCAATCCAAGACCGCCACTGCTCCAAATTAAGAGGACCAGATCCATCTCGATAAAGGTCAATGCTCCCCTTGTCTACTGGATAAAGTCCAAGAATGAGTTGCACCAAACTTGATTTACCATAACCTGTTCCCCCAATGATACCAAGGATTTGCCCTTGCTGCATATCAAAGGAAATGTCTCTCAGAGAAGGCTGGGCCGCATCAGGATAGGTAAAGGTCAGTTCTTGAACTTGTAAAACCTGATTGCTGGTAACTTGCTTTTTCTCTAATTCTAAATGAATATCTTCTGTAGCCTCAGCAAAAACTTCCTCGATTCGCTTGGCAGAGATATAGGATTGGTTTAGGGAGTTGATCAGCATGGCTAACTTGACCAATTCCACCAAAATCTGTAGGAGATAGTTTATGAGAGCAATTAAGGCACCTTGACTGAGTAATCCTCCTTGAATTGAAATATAGCCTTGCCAGATAATGACGAGGAGAGTTCCATTAACAATCAGATAGGTCAAAGGTGTTAATAAACTAGACCAGAAACCTGTCTTTTCTTGTAATCTAGCATAAACTTGGTTAAGGGTTTGAAAAATCTGTAACTCTCGTTTTTCTTGACCAAAAGCACGGATAACCCGCATCCCTTGTAATTGCTGACGTGTTTCCTGAACCAGTTGGTCCGTTTTCTTTCTGAGACTGCTGTAGAGAGGATTAACCAGTCTAGAGAGCCCTACAATAGCAATGGTCAAAATGACAACCATGACCAAGAACCAGAAAGTCAGCTCAGCTGAGATTCGATAAGCCATAAAAATGGCACCAAAAACGATAATAGGCGCTCGTAAAAAGAGACGCAGGAATTGATTGATCCCAGTCTGAATCTGGTAGGTATCCGAAGTCAAGCGAGTGACCAAGCTAGAAGTTGTCAAACGGTCTCTGCTGTCCTTAGATAAAGATAGAATATGACGATAAAGGTCATCTGTCAGTCCTTTGGCAAATCCTACCGCTGCCTTGGCTGAGTAAAACTGGGCTATCAAGGCCACTACAACTCCAATCACTGCAAAGATAAGGAGCAGACCAATCTGCATCCAGAGATGTCCTTGATTTCTCTGAGGCAAGGATTGGTCAACAATCCCAGCAATCACCATGGGAACCAAGAGCTCAAAAACAGCTTCTAACAGCTTGAACAAAGGTGCTAAAATGGATTCCTTGATGTAGGGTTTGAAGTAAGATAATAGGTGTTTCATAAATCCCTTCTATTCTTATTCTGGAAATGAAGAAAGTGGGAAGCGCCCACCATCTCTGTTTTATTTGTTTAAGTAAGGCAATAAATAGCCATATCCTGCCTCTTCCATCTCATCCTTGGCCACAAAGCGCAAGGAAGCAGAATTGATACAGTAACGGAGGCCACCAAACTCACGCGGTCCATCTGTGAAAACATGCCCCAAGTGAGCATTACCTGACCGAGAACGAACTTCTATTCGCTCCATTCCATGGCTCAAACCCTTGTAGTAGTGAATCAATTCCTTGGAAATCGGACGGCTAAAACTTGGCCAACCACATCCTGAGGCAAACTTATCCTTGGCGAAAAAGAGTGGCTCACCCGTCGTGATGTCTACATAAATCCCTTCTTCAAAGGTTTGGTCATAGGCATTGGTAAATGGAGCCTCTGTAGCAGCTTCTTGGGTAACACGATAGGATTCTTCTGATAAGCTTTCCTTTAACACTTCTTGACTAGGCTTTTCATAGTTAGAGGCATCAATCAATGGTTTATCAGCATCGGTCACATCGATATGACAATAACCTGAAGGATTCTTCTTAAGATAGTCTTGGTGGTAATCTTCAGCCAGAATATAGTGGCGAAGTTTCTCCACTTCTACTGCAATCTTTCGACCAAGCATGCGTTCCTGCTCCCGCACCACTGTGTAGATAGCTGGCAAGTCTGCTTCATCCTGGTAATATATACCGGTCCGATACTGACGCCCACGGTCATTCCCTTGTTGATTGATGGATAATGGATCAATGACACGGAAATAATAAAGTAAAATCTCTCTAAGTGACACTGCATTCTCATCATAAATCACTTGAACCGTTTCTGCATGGTCTGTTTCCTTGAGCAGCTGGTAATTGGTCGTTTCGACTTTGCCATTAGCGTAGCCAACACTGGTTGCTAGCACTCCAGAAATGCGTGAAAAATATTCCTCTAGGCCCCAAAAACAACCACCTGCTAGATAAATTTCTGCCATCTTTATTTCTCCTTTATCAAGTTTTTAACTCGAATTCTTTTCAAAAAAAGGATAGGAAGCCCTCTGGTCGAGAGTTTCCCCATCCTATCTTCTATTCTTTATTTTGCTTCAACACGGACGCCTTGGGTATCAACTTTCAAATCATGAAGTTTTCCTTTGAAAGGTTGCTTTTCCAATTCTGCCTTAATCCTTGGCATCTTGCCATGAGAAGCCAAGATCATAACTGTCGGCCCAGCACCAGAGAGGTAGGTTGCATAGGCACCATTTTCTTTGGCTACTTGCTTAATCGTCGCAAATTCTCTCACCAAGTCCTGACGATAGCGTTCATGGAAGAGGTCTCCCTCGATTGCTTGACCAGCTGTCACCATATCTCCTGCCAACAAGGCAGCAACAGCTACATTGGCGATAGAACTGGCAGCAACAGCTTCCTTGTAAGACAATTTCTTAGGCAAGACACCACGGCTATCTCGAGTACGCAATTCATAGTTTGGAATGTAGGCTAGGAAATCACACTCTGGGAAGTCTGCCACGATAGCAGAGACTTGCCCTTCAACGGAACTTGCAATAACGAGATTACCATAAATGGCTGGAGCCACATTATCAGGGTGTCCTTCAATCTTAGTCGCTAACTGCAATTTTTCATGGTCTGACAAGTTGAGTTGGCCCAGTTGGTTGGCTAGTTCAATCCCAGCAACAATAACCGAGCTAGAAGAACCCAAACCACGCGCCAAGGGAACATCACTTGTCATTTTCAAACGTCTTGGTTGCAAATCTGGCACAATTTGCAAAGCAATTTTGAGCAAGAGATTGCGCTCGTCATGTGGAATCCATTTGCCAATCTGGTGTTCAATCAGCCACTCATCTCGTTCTTCGCAGACCTCAATTTGAAGATACTTGGTTACAGCTACACCGACCGAGTCAAAACCTGGCCCGATATTGGCACTGGTTGCAGGTACAATAATTTTCATCTTATTCTCCTAGCACTTTGAAGGTATTCAAGAGGTCGAATTCTGAAACCTTCTTCAATTCAGCTGAGACATTTTCAAGCTGGGCTTTATTGATCTTATGTGTAATGATCACAACACGCGCCTTGTCACCTTCTTTTCCGTCTTGGAGGATTTGCTTAAAGGAAATATCTTGGGCATTGAAGATTTCAGCCAATTTCAAGACCTGACCTTTTGAGTCTGGAGCCAAGATTGAGAAGTAGTAATTAGCTTTGACATCTTCTGGATTAGCCAAGACCAAGTCACGGCTATACTCGTTGAAGTCTTTACCAATTGTTCCATCATTCAAGCGACGAACAATACGGACAATATCCGCCACAACACTTGTTGCTGTTGGTTTTTGACCAGCACCTGGCCCATAGTACATAGACTCACCAATACCGATAGATTCTACAAAGACAGCGTTCATGACGCCATTCACACTGGCAAGTGGGTGCGCTTTAGGAAGGAAGGTTGGAGTCACTTCTGCAGCAATACCTGAAGGAGTTTCCTCAATAGAACCAACCAATTTCACTACATATCCAAGTTCTTGAGCTACAGCTACGTCTTCTGGTGTGATGTTGCGGATTCCCTTGTGAGCTACATCATCAAAGGCAACCTTCATTCCAAAGGCAAATTGGCTCAAAATGACCATCTTGTAGGCTGCATCGATCCCATCCACGTCATTTGTCGGGTCACTTTCTGCAAAACCTAGTCTTTGCGCTTCCGCAAGAGCATCATCGTAAGACCAGCCTTCTTCCACCATCTTGGTCATCATGAAGTTGGAAGTTCCGTTGACTACTCCAAGCACGCGCGTGATTTTATCAGAAGCCAAGGAATTTGCTAGAGTGCGAAGAATTGGAATACCACCAGCTACTGCTGCTTCGTAGTAAAGTGCTACATTGTTGGCTTTAGCAATTTCTAACAATTCTGCACCATGGACAGCCAAAAGGTCCTTGTTTGCAGTAACAACGTG
The DNA here is from genome assembly GCA_905221115.1 of bacterium. Classification (GTDB taxonomy): domain Bacteria; phylum Bacillota; class Bacilli; order Lactobacillales; family Streptococcaceae; genus Streptococcus. Next base: position 42,827 of record CAJNBX010000012.1, on the reverse strand, counting down.
TTTCCCAGCTTCCAAGGCACGAGTGATAAAGGTTTTAGCAGGTTCGATACGTCCCATCAATTCCACTACGATGGTAATGTCTTGGTCTGATAAAATGTCATCCACATTGGTTACAAAGTTAAAGTCATTTCCTGCTGCAAGTAAGCGATTCTTTTCATCTTCATCCTTGACCAATACCTTAGCAACTTCAATCTCTGAATGTGCTGATTGATTGATTTTTTCTCCATTTTCCTTTAGGAGGAAAGGCACGCCGCTTGCAACGGTACCAAATCCTAGTAAAGCAATTTTAACTGTCATGTTTGTCTCCTCGAAATTTTCTAATATAGCCATTATAACAGAATTTTGTGAAAATTCCTATTATAGTAAATCACTATTTCAGTATAAAAAGAAAAAACGAATCAGACGATTCGCTCTTCTTAAAATCTGAAAATATCTTTCCAGAAATGATTAGTCGATTTTTTTCAGATTAGGCACTGCATCGTGATTCATCAAGACTTGGCCATACTCTTGCAAGACTGAACGACTGATATCACTATCGTCCGCAAACTCGCGCATACGAGCCAACAGCCAAGCTGGATATGGACTTGGATGATTTTCAATATCCACTAAAATGGTCAAATAATAGCGCTCATTCATCTTGTAGAGTTCAGAAGTTTCCATCTCAAAAGTCACTGTCTTAGCAAAAGACACCAAGTCAGCCAACTTAGTAAAAGAAAGGATGTAATAGATGTAGGGCTCTTTCTTGTTCTCAACTTCTTGTTGATCCTGCTCCTGCTCTTCTTCCTTGGCTTCGACTTGCTCAAGAGATTGAATCGCTTCGATATCATCCTTGGTTTTATCTGCGATGCTTTTTTCCAAGGTTTTGATAAATTCATCTGGCGACATTTGAGCCAATTCTTCCATATCTGGTAAATCCGATAAGTCTTCAAAATCTAGATTTTGGTCAATCTTTGATTTGGTTACAAAGACATCTACCTTATCAGGTTTTGGAGTCACACGGAAGCTCAACATGCCTGTATCCAGAAAGCTATCAGGCATCTCTAACTCATCCAAGATAGCATAAAAGAACTCTTCTGTTTTTTCTTGAGGAACGAGAAAGTCAGCAATCTCCATGCCACGATCCATCAAATCCTCTAAAGACATCGTGATTTTCAAAGTTGTATCACTAATTTGTTTCATTTTCATTGCTAGTAACCTCATACTTTCAGTTCTATCTATTATACTAGATTTTTACGATTTTATCAAAAGAATGGAGCGAGAATGTGATATAATACTAGAGACCATTTTACAATACAAGAAAGAAAGTACAATGAAAAATATAAAAGTTAATGCACTGGCTAGCTTACTAGTCAATGTTCTCAATATCGTTTTTCCTCTGATAACCAATCCTTATCTGACGCGGATTCTCAGCAAATCCATCTACGATTATTTCAATACCGCAAATACCTAGGCTAGCTTTGTCATTCCTTTAGCCGCCTTTGGAATATACAACTACGGGATTCGTGCTATCAGTAAGGTCAAGGATGATAAAAATAAAATCAACTATGTTTTCTCTAAGTTATTCTATATCTCCATTATTACATCTGTTCTAACAACAAGTATCTATTTCCTATTTATTTATCTGGATAATAGTATTGAAAATTTGAAAGAACTCTACTATATACTTGGTGTCCAGGCTCTCTTCCAATTCCTTTATATCGAGTGGATGAATGAAGCTTATGAAAATTATGCATTCATCTTATACAAAACATTGGTTATTCGTATTGCCATGTTGGTCGCTATCTTCACCTTTGTAAAAACTCCAAATGATATCGTACCTTATGCAATCATTATGAGTGCAACGACGATTCTCAACTATCTACTCAGCTTTCTCTGGATTAAGCGAGAAGTTTCCTTTGTTAAGATTGGTCTTGTCGAATTAGTCAAAGCATCTAAACCGCTCTTGACCATGTTGCTTCTATCAAGCAATATGCTCTACACATTGCTTGATAGAATGTTTATCACCAAAGGGCCTGATGAAAACTATATTTCTTATTACACCATTGCTTCCAGCATCGTCATGTTGATTGCCAGTGTCCTGAGTGGAGCTATCAATGTCAGTATTCCACGTCTCGGCTACTATCTCGGTAAGAAAGACTACGAGTCCTATAAGAATCTTCTAAATCAAGGCGCTGCCCTCTTTTACTTCCTCATCATTCAAACCAGTATTGGGATTATGGTATTAGGGAACTACGCAACTGTCATCTACTCTTCTGAAAAATACCTTGAAGCTGGTATTGTGACTAGTGTCTTCGCTTTTCGGACTATCATTTGGGCCATTGAGTTAATCCTTGGTAAACAAATTATCTTCATCAACGACCACGAAAATCGTTTAACAGCCTTTTACTTTATTGGTGGCGGTGCCAATATCCTACTCAACAGTCTCTTGTATTTCAATAATATTTTTGCACCAGAGTATTACATTGCTACTACTATTATTGCAGAAACCGTAGTTGTTCTACTAGAAATTTACTTTATCAAGAAACATCATCTACTTGACTTAAAAGAAATCTTTACTACTTTAACACGCTATACTATTGTATCGCTCGGATTCATTCCCATCTATTTCACATTTAAATTCCTTTTCCAAATCAACTCTTATACAGTCAACCTCAATATAATCCTCATGGTTCTCTCGACTATTGCAACTTGTGGAATCTACTATCTCTTGATACTTTTTATCACAAAAGATAAAACATTCCACTATGCACTCAATCTTGTACTTACTAATATAAAAATGTCTCTATAATATTCGTAGTGGGTAAATCCCCTATGGATCTTATGGAGCCTATTTTGTTGTAGAAAAAAAGTCCCATATGACCTATAATGAAAAGCGACAAAACAACTCATTAGAAAGATTCATATGGAACAATTACATTTTATCATAAAATTACTAGACATTAAAGACCCAAATATCCAAATTATAGATATCATCAATAGGGATAACCACAAAGAAATTATCGCTAAACTGGACTACGACGCCCCATCTCGCCCTAATTGCAGAAGTCAAATGAAGAAATATGACTTTCAAAAACCGTCTAAAATTCCTTACCTTGAAACAACTGGTATGGCTACTAGAATTCTCCTTAGAAAGCGTCGTTTTAAGTGCTATCAGTGCTTAAAAATGGCGGTCGCTGAGACTCCTCTAGTAAAGAAAAATCATCAAATTCCTCGTATCATCAACCAAAAGATTGCCCAGAAGCTAATTGAAAAGACTTCTATGACCGATATTGCCCATCAGCTTTCCATCTCAACTTCAACTGTCATCCGCAAGCTCAATGACTTCCGTTTTAAGTCTGATTTTTCTTACCTCCCTGAGATTATGTCCTGGGACGAGTACGCCTTTACAAAGGGAAAGATGAGTTTCATTGCGCAAGATTTTGACAATCTCAATATCATCATTGTTCTTGAGGGAAGAACACAAGCTATTATTCGAAATCACTTTCTTCGTTACGATAGAGTCGTCCGATGTCGAGTGAAAATCATTACTATGGATATGTTTAGCCCTTACTATACCTTGGCTAAACAGCTTTTTCCAAACGCTAAAATCGTGTTGGATCGTTTCCATATTGTCCAACATATGAGCCGTGCTATGAGTCGTGTGCGTGTCCAAATCATGAATCAGTTTCATCGAAAATCCCATGAATACAAGGCTATCAAGCGTTACTGGAAGCTCATTCAACAGGATAGTCGTAAACTCAGCGATAAACGTTTTTAGCGCCCTACTTTTCGCATGCACTTGACGAATAAAGAGATTTTAGACAAGCTTTTGAGCTATTCAGAGGACTTGAAACACCACTACCATCTCTATCAACTCTTGCTTTTTCACTTTCAGAACAAGGAGGCAGACAAATTTTTCGGACTTATTGAGGACAATCTTAAGCTGGTTCATCCTCTTTTTCAGACTGTCTTTAAAACCTTCCTCAAGGATAAAGAGAAGATTGCCAACGCCCTTCAACTACTCTATTCCAACGCCAAACTGGAAGCCACCAATAATCTCATCAAACTTATCAAGCGCAATGCCTTTGGATTTCGGAATTTTGAAAACTTCAAAAAACGGATTTTTATCGCCCTAAATATCAAAAAAGAAAGGACGAAATTTGTCCTTTCTAGATATTAGCTTTTCTTCAACCCACTACAGTTGACAAAGAGCCAAACTAAAAGGACTTAGTCCTGTGCAATATAGAACTAAATCCTTTCAATAATTATTTTTCCAACTTTTTGGGGTAGTACACAACGTTCTCTCTTAAACTTAAATCGTAACAGAATCTTTATCCTTGAGTATATAGCGTTTTAAACGAGTTAAGCTAGCTAACCAGTACAATAGACCTCCAAAAATTGCAGTGAAGCCACTACCAGTTGTGAGCAGGAACATAGGACTCTGGATGTGCTTTGTTACAGGGTTATAAACAAATAGTACCGCAACTAACAAGGAAATGATTACACAAGATAATCCTACCAGATTAAAGCCATTTGTAAACTCATAAGCTTTATGTCCCTCAAGGAAATAGGCTGAACGCAAATCGACTTTTCGTTTTCTCAAGATAAAGTAGTCGACAACGATCATTCCGATAATGGGTCCTTGAATATAAGCGGCTAGTGAGATGAAGGAACCGAAGTACTCTTCCACTCCTCCCCAAATTGTAAGTAGGCTCACGTATACCATGGCAATCCAAACCATTAGTTTATAGCTTACTTTGGGCATCCCGCTTTTTACAATCATACAGTTCACGTATGATCCTGTCCCTTGGGTTCCAATATTGGCAAAGGCTACTAGTAGTAAACTTAAAAGGGCAAAGGCAGGTGTGCTTAGAGTTGATAGCATGGTTGTTGGATCACTTTCATAAACACCTGTTTTGACAAACATGGCTAGAGCCATAACTCCACCTGTCGCAGCAAAGAATGGAGCAACAACCCCATATGACAAGGCTGTAGCCCAATAGCCACTGCGTTCTGATTTTGCCAAACGTGGTAAGACAAAGGCTTGTGTAGACCAAGAAAAGGCTACGGCCACATTTCCTTCCCCTGACATCATAAAACGTTCAATCGGTGTCAAATTTTCTTGGATGGCAGGTTGGACATTCATAATATCCCTAATCGGAACCGCAACAAAACAGATTCCAACGATGATTAGCCCAACAAATAACAAGGCAACCACCAGAAAGCGATTAGTACCTTTAATCACATCTGGGCCCCCAAGAGCAATCAGCGTTCCAAGGAGAACACAGAGGGTGCCTAGAATCGGTGCCCATACTCCCTTGTCTAAACCAAGCCCAAAATTATTTGCCAAATGAATCATGGAGCTGGCAAAAAGATTAGCGGTAACGGCGTACCAACCAAAATTCGCCAGACTAATCACGGTTGATAGAATGGCCACCCCTTTTTTACCTAGAACGGCTCTCAACCAAATCCATAAATCAATTCCATATTTAACTGCAAACAAGATTGGGAGACATTCAATAAAGACCCAGATAATGTTAAAACTAAAAATATTAATCAACATTTGATTAAAGGTCAAATATTGAGCCACATAGGCTCCTTGGGTATAACACCAGGTTGCGATGGCAAAACCACTTGTCGATAGGAAGAGATCCCAGAAAGAATACTGACGATCCTTGTTGGTCATGGGAACGATTCCCGTTATGGTCTCCTGTTGAATGAAGTCATTCATCTTGGACATTTTATTGAATACCTCCTGTCATGGCTAGGATAATCAGAATAAGGTTAATTAGAACTAAGACGATGACTATAGTAAAATCACTTTTTAGAAATGGCTGGGCAAACACATAGTTTGGTGATTCCATTTCTTCTAGCCTTCTTTTCGTTTCATTTGCTATTAATTCTTCAATTTCTGATGTCGGTTTCATCTTAATTATCCTCTAAGTATAAATCTAATGCAAGTTTTCCATACTGCTTGGTATAACGATACCAGATATAAAGAAATTCACCTACTGGTTTTCCAACGCTTTCTTGGAACAGGGCCCACAAGAACCAATAATATGAAGTCACTGATACATAGGCAAAATAGTGACGTTTGGTTTTCTTGTCTGGAACTTCTTGTAGATAGATTTCAAGTACCTTTTCAGCTTCTTCCACTGTATAATTTGAACATCCAATAAAGGTCCCTAAATCTCCCGCTGGATCTCCCATACCAGAATATTCCCAATCAATCAAGCTCATTTCGCCATCTTCATTCAACAAGAAATTTGGGCTATAAGAATCTCCATGGCAGAGAACCTTTTTCGCTTGATCTTCTTGTAAAAGCTTCTCGAGAACTGAGACATTCTTATCCAACTCTTCAAGCCCATCAAATTCAAAACGATTGCTGGCTTTTAATTTTTGTCTAAAATCATCAATTCCCTCAAATTGATCAAAAGAATGATCCGTTTTTTCTCCAGATTGGTGCAAGCGTCTCAAGAGCTCCATTGCTTTTGCTACATCATCCCAATTATCATAATCTAGTTGCTTGGCGTTAGGAATAAATTCTGAAATTTTCCAGCCCTCATCCTTGTTCATAGCAACAAAAGTACGGTCAATCTTCAATTTTGTAGCAATTTCCATGGAAGCTGCCTCGCTAGCACGATCGATATAATTCTCCGTTCCTCTACCTGGATGACGGTAAACATATTTCTTTCCTAGGCAGTCAAATGAAAACGAAGTGTTGGTTAAACCGTCTTTTAGGGGTTTAATATTGACAATATCTGAAGCTATACATCCTAATGTCTTACAGATGTTATCAATGATTTCCGAATTAGTATTCACCAAATAGTGTTCATCAAACTGACGCAACTCATCTAGTGAATCAAACTCCTTAACAATGTCTGCTGAATAATGCCGAGCTTCCAAAGGAAGTTCTTTGACGTGACGACTATAATAATCTTCCCAGAGCTGTTCGCGATACGGCTCATGTTTAAATTCAGTTTCCAAAATATCTACGAATTTTTCACTAAATGCACGATCAAAATAAACGTGCCCCACCATAGCCCAAGTATTCGTCCCACCGATTTGAATATCGATAATCGTGTGATTGGAATCTTCCTTAGAGCAGTATTCGTCTGTGTCCCCTTCTGCAAATATAGTCGAATAATAACCTCTGTAAATGTATCGTTCAAACGGATTTTCTACAAAATAATTATCCGAAGAGCAGATATAAGTGTTGGAAAGTTGATCTCTGACTAGCATGAGAGAAGAACAGTTATTGTATTTGTAGTAATCATTATTCACAACGATTTTAACGCCAAACTTTTCTTCCAGATAGAACATTTTTTCTTGTAGATAACCTACAATAACGGTTATATCTTCTATTCCTGCTTCTTGCAGTTGTCTGATTTGCCTCTCTATCAAGCGTTCCCCCTTGACTTGAAGCAATCCTTTGGGAATTTCATAAGACAAAGGAGCAAAACGACTACTCATTCCAGCAGCCATTATAATAGCATTTTCTACTCGATAGGGTTCTAAAACGTTCTTGCCTAGTTCATTTAAGTGATGTTCCTCATCAATCCACTTCTCTTCTTTAAGTTTTCCAACCAATGCATTGACTGTTCCTAAAGATAAATCTAGCTGTTCAGCCAATTGTCTCTGCGTAAAGTTTTCGTCTTTGTGAATCAACAAAAAACGTAAAAGTTTAAATTGTTTTTCTGATAGCATATCCTTAACCTCTTTCGTTCAATATTTCTATCCATTCAATTATACAATGAACATTTGTTTTTGTCAAGTTAGATTCTATATTAAGAAAATAGGGAACTATAATATTTGCAGTGGGTAAATTCCCTATAGATATTATGAAGCCTATTTGTTGTAGAAAAAGTTCCGTAATATCTAGAATGAAAAATGACCAAACCATCATTAGAAAGAATCGTATGGAACAATTAAATTAACAGGGATACCCACAAGGAAATCATCGCTAAACTGGATAATGATGCTCTATCTCGTCCTAATTGCGCTAGCCAAATTAAGAAATATGAGTTTCAAAAATTGTCTAAAATTCCTTACCTTGAAACAATTGGTATCCCCAATAGAACCCCTTCTTAGAAAAGCTGTTTCAAGTGCTATCATTGCTCGAAAATGACCCTCTCCAAAACTTCTCTCATCAATAAAAATTGAGCAAAAGTTGATTGAAAAGACTTCTATGACTGATATTGCACATCAGCTGTCCATTTCAACTTCAACTGTCATTCGAAAACTCAATGACTTTCACTTTAATCATGATTTTTCTCGTCTTCCTGAGATTATGTCTTGGGACGAGTATGCCTTCACTAAGGGAAATATGAGTTTCATTGCGTAAGGTTTTGACAATCTCAATATCATCACTGTTCTTGAAAGTGGAACACAAGCTATCATAAGTAATCATTTTCTGCGCTACGATAGAGCCGTTTGTTGTCAGGTGAAAATCATTACTATGGATATGTTTAGTCCTTACTATGACTTGGCTAAACTGCTTTTTTCCATGTACTAAAATCGTTCTAGATCGTTTTCATATTGTACAACATCTCAGCCGTGCTATGAGTCGTGTCCGTGTTCAAATCATGAACCAATTCGAGCGAAAATCCCATAAATACAAAGCTATCAAACGTTACTGTAAGCTTATACAACAGGATAGTCGTAAACTGAGCGATAAGCGATTTTATCGCCCTACTTTTCGTATGCATCTAACCAACAAAGAGATTCTAGATAAGCTTTTGAGCTATTCAGAAGACTTGAGACACCACTACAATGTCTATCAGCTCTTGCTTTTTCACTTTCAGAATAAGAAGCCAGACAAATTTTTCGGACTTATCGAGGACAATCTAAAGAAAGTTCATCCTCTTTGTCAAACTGTCTTTAAAATCTTTCTAAAGAACAAAGAGAAAATCGTCAATGCCCTTCAATTACCCTATTCCAACGCCAAATTAGAAGCGACCAATAATCTCATCAAGCTTATCAAACGAAATGCATTTGGATTTCGGAACTTTGAAAACTTCAAAAAACGGATTTTTATCGCTCTCAACAATCGAGTAGGAGATAATCTCTAGCTCCTCTCACACCACCGTACGTGCCGTTCGGCATACGGCGGTTCAACTAAATTTTAACGCATGTCGTTCAAGGTAATAATCCAAACACGAAACCAGTCCACGTTTTTTAAGGACTGGTTTTGATATCGCACGTTTAAGTACCGATTTCTGAGCTACTAATTGATAGTGGTCGCCCCAGCCAGATACCTTATCTGCTATCCATTTAGGAACCCCTAACTTAAGCAATCCCCATAGTCGTCTAGATTTCTTCTTCCATTGCTTCCAGATAATCACTCGTAGGCGAGTACGTAAGCGCTCATCTATGCTGGTGACTATACTTTCATATTTCCCAATGAGAAATAGTTTATCCATCCTCGAATGGACAAATTCAGTTGCTCAATACGTCTTGTTAAGTCTATACTCCATTTCCTCTGTGTTAGTTTCTTCAATTTAAGCTTAAATCTCCGAACACTATCTTGATGGGGGTGGCTTTTCCAACCAGATGATGATTTCCAGAACCCAAAGCCTAAGTATTTCAACTCGCTTGGTCTGGTAATCTTAGTCTTGGTCATGTTTACTTTCAAACCTAGCCGTTTCTCAATAAAACGACTGACTGAATATATCACACGCTTAGCGGCTGCCTCGCTTCCGACCGTAATTACACAATCATCTGCGTAGCGCACAAATCGAAGTCCCCTCTTTTCTAATTCCTTGTCCAATTCATTAAGCATGACATTGGATAAGAGAGGAGATAAATTTCCTCCCTGTGGTGTACCAACTAGCGTTTTATGACGCTGACCGTTAATGATAACACCTGAATGAAGATACTTACGAATCAAGGATTCCGTATCTCCGTCTTCGATAATATTATGTACTAAGGACATCAATCTATCTTGAGGAACCGTATCGAAAAATTTCTCTAGGTCTATATCCACTATCCACTCATAGCCGTCATTTAAGTACTCTAAGAGCTTCATGATAGATTTTTCACATGACCTATTTGGTCTGAAGCCATAACTCGTATCTGAGAAATGGGGGGTCACAAATGGGGCTAATGACTTGGACAATGACCTGTTGAATCATTCTATCCATAACTGTTGGAATTCCTAGTTGACGGATGCCTTCGTTTGGTTTGGGAATCTCAACTCTAAGAACTGGTTGAGGCTTATATTTTCTCTGTTTTATCAGTTCCTTAGTCAGGCGCCAGTTGTGTCTGAGATAGTCATCCATCTCTTCGATAGTAATTCTATCAATCCCAGCTGAACCCTTATTGGATTTTACTTGATTGTGGGCTTCCAGCATATTTTCGCGTGATAAAATCTTATCTAGCAATTTTGACATGTGCGTATTCCTTTCTTGTTTTGATGCCTGAGGGACATCTTATATTGGTGAACCTTCACCCAGTCAATACGTGACAGAGTCCAGTTCTATAAAACTGCTCGTTTTACAGACACAAGTGAAGTAGGATTACTTCGATTAGTTGGTCACCCCTTCGCTCCACTTCCATTACAGAAGCTTCCTCACTACTATGGGCTCGGCTGACTTCTCATAATTCGTTGTTACTACGCTTTCAGCGCTCATGAGACCTCACGGGATAAGTCGTACATCTTTCCTCGTTTATACAAGATACGAGGACGTTAAAAGGTTACAGTGAAAATAGGAAATCTGACGCAGAGTCTTTAGACTCTAGGAAGATTTATCTTTTTCACACAAACCTTAGTCCGAATTCAATTACTCTCGTGATTTACGCATATAGATTACGACTACCTTTTTGTACTTTAGAGTTTTAAGCCCCCTTATCCACTATATACGCCTTACTATCACGTTCCTGTTCGTAGAGCCACGATGTCGCTATCCCTTCCTCTGACGATTCTTATTTCTAGCGTCAGACTTAAAACGTTCTATCCCCAGACCGTTTTAATCCGCTACCTCACGATAGTCAGGCTTGGGAATCGCTATTGGGTTCACCAGTAGCGAGTGCCCACGGAGGACTTACACCTCAGATGCACGACATGCCCGTCGTACTTAAAAAAGAAAGGACAAAATGTGTCCTTTCTCGATCTTAGCTTTTCTTAAATCCACTACAGTTTACAAAGAGTTGACATATGTACATAATCTAACTGATAATTTCAACTTCCTTATAACTACACAAGCGATGAAATACTTCGCTTAAACTACTTCGATATTGATTATAGACTACTTTTCGTCTATATAAGATGTGATACTTACAGCGCCACTTTGTGTACGATAAACTATGAGACTTTTGTACCATATTTTTTCACTTTTCGATTTACAGAAACAACTTTATTGTATCCCATTTGAAGTTTTTAGGCTATAACCTTCGACGCGCACCTAACGGAGCGAGAAGGATCAATAGTCACATAATTAAAACAAAGTACCCTTAGCTTTCTAAAAGAATAGTATAACTCCCTGACTTAGATTTTACATTAATAAAGTGGATGCGGATAATTTGGCAGCCATATTTAAAGGACATACAAGAAAACTAAATAATACTAAATTTCTTATTATTATGTTCCTCATGTATATCACACTTTCCTTCACCATCTCTACAGACTACAATTTGCAATATTTTCTGCTGATGTATAAAAAATTGGTCTTAGTAAACTAGAACTCCTTTTTGTGTCCAAGCTTGTATAAGAATATCAATGTCCTAATCTCCTCAATAGACACTCACAAGATTTGTTCTCTCATAAAACAGAATTACTTCTCCACCTTGCGAAAAGCTTTTATACTATGACTATACCACTCCTGCATTTTTTTTGAAGGAAAAGTCATGTAATCGCCATACATCTGGGTTAAAAAGACATCATAATTTTTAGGAATTGGTAACATTCTTCCCTCAAACTCTGTTAAGATTAACTCTTTGAAAGTATTTATTTGGAAAACACCCTTCATTCCCTCTTTATCAACTCCAACCATTCCCTCATATTTCGGCTGTTCTACAACACTATTCTTAACTAACTTATCTATTTTCTTATAGAAGTATCTCGGATTGACAAATCTGAGAGCGTACCAGCTACATAATCTAAGAAAATCTTTTAGTTTGCTGTCACCGTGAACTGCGCGTGATTTTTTGATATAAGCCAGTTGACGAAGAGCCACATACTTATAGCTCTTGTCGACAATGCTCAAATCTGTAAAGCGATCAATTGGGAAGACATCGATAAAGAGACTGGTGTCATGGCGCTTGTACTTAACATGGTCTTCGATAACAGTAGAAGTGTCCAAAATCGATGCGAAATTATGGAAGTACCAAGAAGAGGTATCGTAGGAAAGAACCTTGTAGCGAGGGTGATTTTCTTCCTCAATAATCTTCAATAAGCGCTCATAATCTTCACGATAAAGGGAAATATCAATATCATCGTCCCAGGGAATCATACCTTCGTGGCGGATAGCTCCAAGCATAGTTCCATAACTTAGAAAATAAGGAATATCATGTTTCTTACAAGTCTCATCAATATAGTCTAGCAGGGCTAGTTGAATTTCTTTAATTTCTTCTTTTTCTAAATATTGCATCCTAATCCTCCAATTTATAAGCGTGAAATTCATGACTGTAGAAGCGTTTTTCTTCTGGTGGTAGGGTCATATAATCTCCATAAAATTGTGTCAAAATAGTATCAAATTTTTCAGGTGCTGGAAGGCTTAAATTCTCAAATGGGAGATCGATTGTTTTATCAAAGGTACCACTTGGGAAGACTTCCTTTTCCTTAGATTTAGAAGGGATAAAAGCCATATACTGCCCATTATCACGACTATATTTTTGAATTTCTTTCTCGATTTTATTTGCAAAATAACGAGGAGAAACAGGTCGAAGGAGCAACCAAAAGGCTGTTCGTATCCAATCTTTTAAAAGGCTATCTTTATAGACAATATTTTTATGTTTGCTGAAAGACAGAAGTTTGAAGCTTTCCAGCTTATAACAAATATCAATGACCTTAGGATCATCAAAGCGATCCATAGGGAAAATATCGATAAAAACACCAGACTCATAGGTTTTTGTATTCCGAGTATCAATAATTTTAGTTGTACTATCTGTTATTTTGATAAAGTTGTTAAAGTAGTTCTTATCTGTTTCTAAGGATAAAAGTTTGTATTTACTTTTTTCCTTTTGAAAAATGTTTATAAATCGTTGGTAGTCTTCTCGAGGCATGGACAGATCAATATCGTCGTCCCAAGGAATAAAGCCCTGATGTCGAACTGCCCCAATCAGAGTACCGTAGTTAATAATATAGTTGATATTGTGCTTTTTACAGAGAGTATCAATATAATCCAAAATTTCTAATTCAATCTGTTTGGCATCTTCAATGGTTAGTTGTTTCATTCTAAACTCCTATGATCTTTTGAATTTATTTTTTAAGGCTAGGACATGGTTTAAAAATTCATAGAAAATGCTATCTTTGGTGAAGACAAGTAGACCAATATAAGAGATGGCTGATAGCAAGACAATCAAACCAGTATTAATCAAAAATGGCAAATTAATGACCATATCCACAGGATACAAGAAATTAATCAGGAAATAAATTCCTACAAAGGAAAGTGAAAAGAGCGAGTATCGAACAGTATAGCTAAAGATATGTCCTAAGTGGATGAGCTGTTTTCTATGGATGAAAATGATATAGAAAACAAGCAGAGAGGCCTCTGATAGCATAGTTGTCAGTAAGTAGTATTCAGGAGCCACGATATGGTTGAAAAAGAGGAGACTATTTAAGCCCAAATTGAGCAATCCTGCAAAGACTGTGTAGACTGTGATTCGTTTTTCATAGCCATTTGTAAAGAGAATTTGGGAACCAAGAATGGTATCAAGTGCCAGGATGATCGTACGAAAAGCGAAGAGAGAGGTTAAGATACCGCCTCCGATATATTTTTCACTACCATAAAGTAGGATAGCATTTGGTCCTAAAACCATGAGTCCGAAACTGAGTGGAATGATAAAGAAGTTAAAGATTCGACTTCCTCTGTTAACCAGAGAAACATAGGCTTCTTTGTCTCCTTTACCCAAATAGTAACTGAGACGAGGCACACTCACTCCGATAGCTCCTGTTACAACCCCAGCTATAACGGTCACAATTCGTTGAGCCATGGTATAGTAACTAACGTTGACATCAATCCCTGTTTTAACGAGGAAGAGACGATCCAAAAAAGTGAAGAGCATATTGGCATTTGCAAAGACTAACATGGCTGTTAGAGGGAGAAAGAGCGGTTTAAAATCACTTATGTGAATCTTAACAAGCTTAATGTCTCTTTTAATCCAAAAATAACTAATCAGATAGTTAATCAGTGTCGATAAACTCATCACAAGTGTATAGACAACAATATCGTGTTCATTTTTGACAAACAGGAAAATAGAGACCAGCATCAGGATACGGATGAAGGCAGTCTTGTAAAAGAGAAAACTGTAATTTTCCAGAGCTTCATTGACCCACTCGATTGAAAAAATCTGGGCAATGAGCTGAATCCCCATAACAAGGTAGACTTTTTTGACGATTGGATTATCAGTAAAGAAGAGAGGATAAGCTAGGATATAGACAGCAGTAGTCAAAATTGTACAAGCTATGCACAAATAAAAAAGACTAGAGAAGGTTCTATTCAGATCTTTTTTGTTATCCTTGACATTACTGATGGCCCGTAAACCGTAGTTATAGACCCCATAAGTCGCAAAGGGCAAGAAAAATGACAAAATAGTGTCAACTGAGTTGAAGTAACCATAGTCAGTTCGGTCCAAGAGACGCGCGACGTAGGTACCAGTTAAGATGGGAAAAATAATATTCAAGACACGAATTCCCATGTAAGATAGAGCATTTAATTTTATACTTTTCATTCAATTTACCTCGTTTTTCATTATATCATAAAGTTAGTTAAAATAACTCTTTTGTTTTCAACAACTAGTCTTTAATTATTTTAAAAAATTTTTAGGAACTCAAATCCTCAAAAACTTAAGATTAAAAACTAATTTTTTGAGGATTTCAAATAAAATTTATTGAACTTTAACCAAGGACAAATATATCGTTTAAAAAGCAAAAACTCCAATTGGGATTGAAAATACAAAAATTATTAAGTCTTAATTATTTAGTTACAGTACGATAATTATAATAAGATTGAAAGTTTATGATTTATATCTTTCATAGAAGTCTTTTCAATTAACTTTTAAGTAATCTTTGAATTGAGAATCTAACGGATTTGTTGATATTCTTTACTAGAGGACTCTCCGTGACTACCATCTTCTAACAAGACAACAAAATAGACTCCATAATATTATAGGTAGGGTACCCACTACAAATATTATAGAGCCTCAAAATCGACTCTTCGCCAACTTTAAAGACACAATGTATCAGGATGCTTATAATTTAAAGGTTGCTACACCGAGGATAGAACGATTTAAGTTTCGAAGAATTTGAAGACTTTGTTCAAATTTCTTATAACGAGTCACTCCGTATTCTTCAACAAGAAGGACTGTATCTCTTTCTAAAAGAGATGGTACATCTTGTAAATCTACAAAATGCATTCCTTTCAAAGTCTCTTGATTTTGTTTTAATTTATCTAGAATAGCTTTATTTGAGCTAACAATAGTCAATTCTTGTCCAGCATTTTTGTATGATAGAATATCTGCTAGATTAGCAATTGTTGTAATCTCTGTTACAAAATCAATTTGATACTGAGAAAAATCACCTGCTCTATTGATTGTTGGATTAAAGAGATAAATCAATACATTTCCCATCACAACCAAAATCACACAGACTACTCCAATAACAGCTAAACGAAGAATCAAATTCTTGACGTTTAATCCAAGCGCTGTCTCACCATTTGCATTCAATTCTTTAGAATTGATGGTTTCCAATTTTTCAATTTTTACATTTGCATAAGTGTGTTTAAATTTCTCAATCAATCCATCAATTTTTCGCTCCAACAAGTCATTAGCATCTTTACTTGGTGTCAAAATTTTCACACCAACCCCTGCATCGTCAATCATATAATAGACGGTCAATTTTTTCCACCAATAGTCGCTTGTAGAATTTTTCAAGGTTGACTCTGTCGTATCCAATTCACTGGCAATTTTTTTCAACTCACTCGGTTCTACATCATTGAAAAGATAAGCTCCATTTAAATTCCCTTCAATTAATTTCCCATAGAAATCACTATACCCACCAATTTGATGATTCAAAATCGTTTTGGCTGAATCTTCCGGAGGTGTAATTTTATAGCTGATATAAGTTGAATAACTTGTTGTGTCTTTGACAGTATTTTTATTCTTAACTGCTTTAATTGTAAATGGTACAGCAATGATAGCAAATAAAGCGATAAGAGCTAGAATATTTGCTTTTCGTTTTTTGTATAGATTTGCAAACAAATCAGCTACTGAATAATGTTCAAACATGATTTTTTTCTCCTTTGTTTAGTAGATACTGGTTTTCCTTTGTAAGCATTTTCGCTACGAATATAATCACAAGAACAATTCCCCAGAATTGCATTGTAAATAAATTGAAGAAACTTTCTGAAAAGCTACTTCTTGGCATAAAGAATAAATTATTCAAGATGAGTAGGGACAAGGCAAATAGGATTGTTCTTGAACGATAGGCTACTTGCAGCATGGCTATGAATAACATACCTAGCAAGAGACTAAGTAGAAAGACTCCTATCATACCATAGTCGGTATACAACTCCATAATATAGCTACTTCCAATACCATGTCCTTTCAAGTATTCCTTGTTCAAGACAAGATAGGATAGATTGTGGGCATAACTATTACTATCAATAGCTAGTTCCACACTATTGGTTGTATGTTCAAAGGCTTTTCCTCCGAAAATGGCCCCTAAACTTCCCCTTGCAAAATAATCAATAACAGGACCAAAAGTAAAATTGCGTAAATCTCGGTAAGGGAGGCTACTGTTAAATAGAAAGCCTCTAGCCAAAACACCAAAACTGGTTCCTTGTTTATAGATAAAATCAAGCAGGATATCCCAGAAACCTGTATGGGAAACCTGGACATTATCTCGTACATAATTGAGTATTCCCATCGCTAACATGAGAATAGGAGAACCTACAAAAATCGCTAACTTTTCTTTAAATCCAATCCATTTTCCCTTTTCTGTTTGCTCGCGCATAAAGTAATAAACAAAAGCAAATAAAATACTTAAAATAAAGGGATTTCGTGTCCCGATTGCCAAATGAATGGTATTAGCTGCAATAAAGGAAACAAGCACTGCTGTTGCCTGCAATTTCTTTGGCTTGGTTGCCAGATACATACACATTGCATAGACCGTAAAGGTAGACAAAATGTAGGTAAAATAAGGCAGTTTACTTTCAAAATTTGCATAGTAGGCATAATAGGAAGTCTGCAAGCGATACAAGAGCCGTTCAAATAACCGAATGAAATAGAAAGGATAGGTTAGAAGAAAAACTCCTAGCGATACAAAGCGTAATCGCTTGATATAAACATCTTTTAGAGAACTTCCTATCTTCGGTACTTGTATTTTCTTTCTAGCTATAAAATAGCGAGCTAGGAGTCCTCCTGTGGTCAATCCCAATATCGAAACCATGACGACTATAAAGGCAAAACGATAGGCTATGGGATGATAGGTATCCAAAGCACCATCCCTAAAGTAATCAATGGTCGGCCTTGATACCAGAAATACAAAAATAGTTAAAAAGAAAATAAAATGGATTAAGTAATACTTGATATCATTCCAACAAGCAATTAAGCTACTAACCAGTAAGAACAATAAAGTAGAAAGCAAGCTAACATTGTTATTATTAAACAGATACACAATTCCACTTACTAGCGTCAAGGCATAACTGACTATGGTCAAACTAAATAATAATCGTTTTCCATCAATCACTTGCTCACCCCCGTTCTAATGTAATTTTTTAGATTTTTCAATATTTTTTAGTAATAAGAATCGGTATAAGGAAATATTTATGAATAGAGTCAAAGCACTAATTCTTCTCCCCTTACGGAAAATTGGATTCCTAGCAATAGTAAAGGCATGGCCTTTTAAAAAACGATGAATCTGAGAATAGGCTTCAAACTGTTTATACTGATCATCTAGTAACATCTTATCCAGAATAAAAAAGTATGCATAGGCCAATCTGAAAAAAGCAACCTCTTTCAAATCCGGATAGTTTTTCACAACTTCATTGTAAAACTTTTGGTAGATATCAATATAGGCTAAATCCTTCTCTGCATAGGGTTTAGTCGTAATACTATCCCCTCTATGGAAATAGTAATAATAGGGTTTGGTATTAACAACGTACTTATTAGCCAACTTGATTAAATCAAAATGATAATAGGCATCTTCGTAAATCAATCCCTTTGGAAAGGATAGGGCAGTTGCAATCTCTCTCTTGATTAGCTTATTGCAGATCGTTCCAGGTATTTTTTCACCTATGAGGTATTCCCTCAGAAATGTTTGGGAATCACAGACAAAATAGACATCCTGATTGGCTGACTGTGGGCTTTCATCATTAGCATAGACATTCATGACACCACAGCTCGAAACATCCGCATCTTCTTGAATTAATTGCTCATATAAGCTCTGAATCATTTCTGGATGGATATAATCATCTGAGTCAATAAAAATCAGATAATCTCCGTGAGCCTGCTTCATTCCATCGTTTCGTGCTTGCGACAAACCTTCATTCTTTTTATGAAGCACTGACACCCTATCATCTTGTTCAGCGATTGCATCACACAAGCGACCACTTTCATCTGTTGCACCATCATCAACAAGAATGATTTCCAGATTCTGATAGGTCTGCTTCTGAATGGAAGCTATCGATTTTTCTAGGTACTGCGCCACATTATAGACTGGCACAATGACACTAATTAATGCAGTTTCCATGCTACTCCTCTAATAGTTTTTCTACTTGTTCGATTTGTTTGGCAATTGTAAATTGTTGAACAAATTGGCTAGCCTCATTGACATCGAAGTTTGAAGCAGAAGTCATGTAGTTCGAAATTGCCTGAGCTGCCTCTTGATTGCTCTCAATGATTTGTCCAAATCTTCCTTCTTGGGATAATTCCTCAGCCCCTCCAACATCCGTAGAGACAAAAGGGATTCCAAGGCTCAAAGATTCCACATAAACACCAGGAAAACCTTCTTGCTTAGACATAGACAAGAGAACTTTCATCTGAGATAAATACTGATAAGGATTTTTTTGATAACCAAGGAAATGTACATAGTCCTCAAGCCCATACTCTTTGACGCGTTTTTTCAGTTCCTCTTCCATATCCCCAGCCCCGATAAAATAGAGATGATAGTTTTTTCCCTCTTGGTGTAATAATCGTATCACTTCCACCACACGGTCAGAACCCTTATTTTCCTCAATCCGTCCGATAGTACAGATACTTTGAGGCGCAATCTCGATATCGATCTTCTCTTGAGATTTTTCTAAAATAGTCTTAAAGTCATATCCATTGTAAACTGTCCGTAATTTCGAAGCATAGTCTGGATAGACTTCCTTGATAGAATTGCTGGTCTTTTTTGAAATCCCTACAATGGTATCCGCAGCATCCAACTGGCGTCTATGTGATTCTCTTTTTGAACTATCCTTAAGAAATTCTTCGATACTGCCATGAATCCAAGAGATTTTCTTGACTTCTTTTCTTTTAGAGAACAAAAGTGGGGGATTCATAATGGTAAAGGAAACTTCAACATCATAGTTATCTTTTATAAGTAAGCGACGAGTCAATCTTGGAAAATAAATTCTCATTCTCCACAAAAGAGCTCGAATCCATCTGGCTTGGCGATAATCCTGAAGGAATTTTAAAATGCGTACATGCTTGGGAACAGATTCGTATCCCTTATCAAAATGTTCCATTTCAAGAATATCAATATCATACTTTTCTGGATCTAGATTTGAAACAATTGTCGACAGAATCTTCTCTGCTCCACCCCCGAGAGAAAAAGACCACATAAAAAATAAGATTTTTTTCTTAGCCACCATATTCTCCCTTGTATTCTGTATAAGACTTATCCATATCAGCGATGACAGCATCATGATGCGGTAGCTGTTTATCTGCTGGCGGAGGAGTCATATAATCGCCAAAAGCTGTGCTGAGATAGGCATCGTAGCCAACTGGAATAGGCATCTCTGTTACTTCAAATGGCAAGAAGAGATTATCTTCAAAGGATGCGATTAGGTACTTGTTTCTCATATAGCCAGGACCCGAGCATAATTCCGTGATTCCATCGCTCTCATCCAGACTATACTTGGTCATTTCTTTCTCAGCTTTTTTCCAAATGCGATAACGGAGAGATTTTGGAGTCAACCCCAGTAAAATACGGCTTCCCCACTTCATAAGTGCGCCATGTTTTTCTGGAATAGTTTGCGCACAAAAGAGTGAATAAATCAAGGCCCAGCGAACCTGTTTCTTCCGCTCAGCTGGATTTTTCGGATAATAATCCAAAGGCAACACATCCAAGGCCAAACCATGTGGCAATTCTAAATCCTGCTGATAAGGTTTGATACAGGTCGTTTCCTTGTCACGAATGGTAATAAAAAGATTGCGGTCGACAAAATCCTTGTTACTCTTCGACAAGAAATAACGCTCATCTGCATAACGAGGCCATAATTCTGCTAATTTCTCATAATCTTTACGGGGCATAAAAAAGTCTAGGTCGTCGTCCCAAGGAATAAATCCCTTGTTTCGAAGGGCACCAATAGCACCTCCTCCACAGAGATAACAAAGTAAATCATGTTCCTTGCAAAAGCCCACAAAATATTCAGCCATCTCCAGACTACGAGCCTGAATTGCTTTTAAATCAGTCATATTGTTCATTATTCTTTCTATCGTATCGTTCCATTATACCACAAATAAGGGATGAAAATCTATTGCAGACTGTAAAAAATCAAAACCTGACTGCTATCCAAATAGCCTTCAAACTTTGATTTTTCTGTCTTATCTTATCTCAAACCCATCTGAGACAATTTATTCTGATATTTGTTTTGATCGACCAGCAAGCCCAAACCTCCATAAACATCATAGGCATCTACCCAGTCACCCAGTTCTGGAATCGTCAATTTTTCAATACCATTTTGAACTCCGTCTAGGAAAGACAAGCCATTTGTTAACAGGAAGGTATAAGGAACATTCGTTGAGGTCATTGCGAATACCTTGCCCAGTGCCTCTGAGCCTGTAAAGAGCTTGGTTGGATCTTTGATTTGCTGAAGAACTGCTGTCAGTACTTGTTGCTGTCTTTTGGTACGACCGTAATCCGCCTCATCATCATCACGGAAACGAGCATAATTGAGCAGGGTCGAGCCATTCATCTGCTGTTTTCCGACTTTGATGGTTTGGGTTGGAGACTCAGTCTCAGTAGCGTGTAAATCATCTCCGACTGTAGCTTCTGTTAGTGGACGCCCATTCAATGTTGAAAATTGAGCATCAATTGTCACCCCATCAGGGAAAAGTGTGTCAATCGCTGTAGCGAAGGCCTGAAAATCGACCAAGGCATAGTACTTAATGTCCAAATCAAAATTATCTTTCAAGACTTGGCGAACCATTTCTGCCCCTTTTTGCCCCTCTTGTTCTCCTAACTCATAGGCTACGTTTAACTTGTTATCCGTCTGTTTTCTACCGTTAATGACTTGACTGTAACCATCTATATAGACCAAATTGTCACGCATGAAGCTGACCAGCTTAATTTTCTTATCTGAGCCGCCAACATTTAATACCATAATAGAGTCCGTTCGCGTCTCAGCACTATTTTGACCGATTCGCCCATCTGTACCCATGATCAAAATATTAACTCCATCTCTGGTATCTTGACCATTAAAAACTTCTACTTGAGCTGCCCTGGCATTGACATTTTTATCTGGATTAGCATTGGTGTAACCTTTTAAAAACATAAAAATCATACCTAAGGCTAGACAAACTAAGATAGCCAGTAAACCTGCGAAAATGCGCCCCCAACGTAGCTTCCGCTTTTTAGTTTTTTTCTTTGGAAGAGAATTGATTTTCTGGTATCTCTCAGAACGACTACGGCTATTATAAGAAGGAATCGAAGTGTTAGCACTTGTCTTTCTATAATCCTCTGTCAATTCCTGACTTTCTGAGGGAGCGTCACTACTTGCCCTATTTAATTTGTCTTGCAAATAAGCAAATTCCTTTTTCTCTCGCTCATTGAGGTAGTGAATATTCTTAAGTAGATAGTCATAACGCAACTGCTCATGATGGCTTAAGGGATTTTCTTTACTCATCTTCTCTCCTTTCCATGGTCTGATATTGGATAAATAGGATAGGCACCCAGAATTTTATACTGGATTCCAATAGCTTCTAATTCTTTTTGGGCAAAGTGAACCAAGTCCTTATCAGTATAGTCCACATCGATAATGAAAAAGTATTCGCCTAGCGCTGTCTTGAGTGGACGACTTTCAATTTTTGTTAAGTCAATTCCTCTCCAAGCAAAGGTCGACAGGGCCTTATAAAGTGCACCTGGAAGGTTGTCAGGTAAGGTCAAGGCCAAAGTCATTTTCTCAGTTTGTGCTTGCAAGGGAATACTAGGCTTTTCAGCTCCCAAAACCCAGAAACGTGTGAAATTGGCTTCCATTTCCTGAATATCCTCAGCAATCAGTTCCAAGCCATATTCTTCAGCAGAACTTCTAGGCGCAATAGCCGCAAAAGGCTGGTCTGGATGTTCGGAAATAAAGCGGGCCGCATAAGCTGTACTAGCTGTTACCTCGATTTGAGCCTCTGGATACTGTTCATCGATGAATTTCTTTCCTTGAGCCAAGGCCTGTGGATGTGAAAAAATCTTTTCAATCTTAGTATGACCTGGAACCACCATCAACTGCTGATGAATAGGCTGAACGATTTCTGCAACTGCTTGAATGCGAGCCTGATGAAAAAGGTAGTCCAAGGTTTCATGAACACTACCCTCAATAGAATTTTCAACTGGCACCACAGAATAGTCCACCAAGCCTTGCTCATAGGCCTTGATGACATCTGTAATATTGGCAAAGGCCTGCAATTCCTCATGAGGAAAAGCTGTCTGCACAACGTGGTGTGAAAATGATCCCTTGGGACCTAGATAAGCAATTTTCATCTTAGTTCCTCTATAATTTCCTCTGGGCTTAACTTGGTCACATCTAAAACCCGACTGGCTACTTCCTCATACCAAGCCTGTCTTTCTTGGAAAATAGCTGCTAGTTTTTCCTTGCTATTATTTAGAAAAAGCGGACGCTGATTGTCCTTATCAGCTGATATGCGTTGGTAGAGGGTTTCAAAGTCTGCTTTCAGGTAGATATTATCAGAATTTGTCTTGAGCAAGTCACGATTTCGCTGAGAAATGACTACTCCCCCACCAGTTGACACAACTTGGTTTGTTTGTAGTAAATCAGCTAGGACTTCTGATTCTACCTGACGAAAGGCCGCTTCTCCCTTTTCAGTGAAAAAATTTACAATGGACATACCTAAGTGCTTCTCAATCAAGGCATCCATATCAAGGTAATTAGGGTCCAAGCCTCTAGCGATTGTTGACTTACCAGCACCCATAAATCCTAGTAATACCTTAGCCATGAATCAAGCTCTCCAAATCATCAAAGAAGCTAGGATAACTGGTATTGATGGCTTCTGCACGATCAAGCTCCACTTCCCCATCAGCAACCAAGAGGGCTGCGATAGCCGTCATCATACCGATACGATGGTCACCAAACGTATTGACTCTAGCACCGTGAAGGCCTGGTTTCCCTTTGATAATCATTCCATCAGCTGTAGAAGTAATATCTGCTCCCATGCTATTTAAAGCGTCTGCCACAACCTGAATACGGTCTGTTTCCTTAACCTTGAGTTCCTCAGCATCCTTAATAACTGTTACACCTTGGGCTTGAGTCGCAAGCAGAGCGATAACTGGCAATTCATCAATCAAACGTGGAATCAAAGCGCCACTAATCTCTGTTCCTTTGAGGTCTGAAGACTCAACAGTTAAGGTAGCAGATTTAGCAACTGGGTCAATTTCAGTCATTTCCAATTTTCCACCCATGGCACGAATGACATCGATAATACCGGTGCGCGTTTCGTTGATGCCCACATTCTGCAGCACTAGACGAGAATTTGGAACAATCAAACCTGCTACCAGCCAAAAGGCTGCACTGGAAATATCTCCTGGAACAACCACCTTTTGTCCAGTCAGTTTTTGAGGTCCTTGGACTGTGATTTTCTTGCCGTCCACACTTAAATGGCCACCAAATTGTTGCAACATATCTTCAGTATGATTACGGGTGCACTCTTTTTCGATAATAACAGACTCCCCCTGAGCCTGCAAGGCCGCAAACATCAAGGCAGACTTGACTTGAGCAGAAGCAATTGGCAACTCATACTGAATAGGTTTTAGGTTTTTCGTCCCTTTTAAATGAAGGGGAGGAAGGTCTCGCTCAGTTTGCCCTGAAATGCTAACGCCCATTTTTTTCAGCGGAATCGTCACACGGTCCATAGGACGTTTGGAAAGACTATCATCTCCAAACATTTCTACTTCGAAGTCGGCCCCAGCAAGGACACCTGAAATCAGGCGAATAGAGGTGCCAGAATTTCCCATATCAAGGGCATTTTGCGGAGCTTTTAGGCCGTCCATACCGACACCTTGAATGGTAATAACCCCATCTTTATCCTCAATCTCAACACCAAGGTCACGAAAAACTTTAATAGTTGAGAGCACGTCCTCGCCCCTTAAAATATCATAAACCTTGGTCTCACCCTCAGCCAAACTTCCAAAGATAATGGAACGGTGACTGATAGACTTGTCACCTGGAACGCGGATACTGCCATATAAGTGGCTAATGTTTGTTTTTAGTTTCATACTGGACCTCATACTTGCAATACTTTTACTTATTTTATCATAAAAAGCCAGAAATTCCTTAAAAATTCCTGACTTTAGGATAGTTATTTTCTTATTTTAGCAATTCTGAAACTGGTTCGAAAACAATTTTTTCAATGTCAGAAAGGTAAATTGCCAATTGTTGTTGCTTGGTAAAGAATTCTGACAAGAGGCTGTTCCCCTGAATCTGCTTGCCAAAGCCTTCCATCTTAGCTTGGAAGGACGCATCTGGCATTTGACCTGTCTGCGCTAGTCTTTGAATTTCCTCTTGGAAGGCAACGTACTCTGTAAAGATTTTGCTTGCCTCAGCATCTGCTGAAATCGCATCTTTAGCTGCTTTGACAGCCTTGTATTCTGGTAATTCGCGTAGACCGCGACTGAGTTCGTTTGCACTATCGTAAATATTTGACATAATTTTCTCCTTATTTATTTCTTTTAAAATTACTAATCACTCTGTGGTCTTTATTATTGTGCAATCACTTTTATATGACCTCTTGAATGTCCATTGCTTAATTCCTTATCTGGTATATACTCTATCTTCAAAGTTCCTAAATTAGAACCTGTTTTTATTTCATTTGACATAAGATTATCAAAATAGTTATCTATCTCATCATCAGATAAGGATGATTCAATCGATTTAACAATATCATGAAATACTTCTTTCATTCCTGCAACACCAGATTCACTATTTTCATTTGTCTGATTTATTGTTACATTGATTTTATCAGTATCATTTGCATGTAAAAGCTCCAAGTAATATCCGTAGCTTAATGCGAAATATTTTATTTTTATATTTCCTTTTTTGATATTTTCTCATGGGCTATTAGAATTTTGATTATAGCTATTGATAAACCCATTAATAATTCTATCGTCTACATACTTTGAATTGGTTTTCTCTTAACTTATTTCCTTGTTGGATCGTTCATTTTTTGTCTCAACACTTTCTTCTGAAGTAGTTTTCACATCTTTTTTAACAGCGTAAGCTCTAAGTAAGATAAAAGAAATAAAGATAACACCAAATATAAATCTAAGCTCTATTTTAGGCATAATTTTCTCCTTATTTGACAACGACTGTGTAGTCTGTGTTTTCTGTTATGAGATGCTCAGCTCTTTCCAAGTCTTGAGCATTTTTAAATGAAATTTGTAGAATCCCGTGAATGTCTTCACGATTTTCCTCGTTGATATGAATATTGACCAAGGAAGTTCCTCGTAGCAATTCCAAAATCCTCAAGATGACATCTTCTTCATCGGGAACATCGACATAAAGGTCATAAGAGCTGTCTACACCGCCACGTTTATGAATTTCCATGGCCTGACGTTGCTCACGCGCTTGGTTGAAAAAGTTCCAGATTTGCTCCTCATCTTCCTTACTGATAGCTTGTCCAATCTCGTCCAAACGTTCCTTGAAATCCTCAATGCGGTCTAGAATAGTCTCACGATTGGACAAGAGAATGGATGTCCACATACCTGGCTCGCTTTCCGCAATCCGAGTCATATCTCGAAAACCACCTGCCGCAAAGCGCCTTGCCATCTCATGTTCTTGAGCATAGACCGCGGTCTGTTCCATGAGACTAGAAGCCAGAATATGAGGAAAATGGCTAATCTGAGAAGTGACACGGTCATGCTCCTTGGCATCAATCTCGATAAAACGAGCATGAAGACCTGAAAGCAAGTTCTTCATTTCCTCAAGCGTATCATGATTTGTCAAGCTAGAAGGTGTGAAGATATAATAGGCATTTTCAAAGAGATTAACATCTGCAGAAGCAGCCCCTGTCTTGTGGCTACCAGCCATGGGATGGGCTCCGACAAAGCGAACTGGTTTGCCAGCCAAATAGTTCTCCGCTGCATCTACAATAGCTGACTTGGTCGAACCAGCATCTGAAATAATGACACCTTCTTTCAAGTCCAAGTTGGCCAACTCCTTAATAAAGGAAATGGTTTGCTTTATTGGCAAGCTGAGAATGATGATATCTGCCAAAGGAGCAAAACTGGCAAAATCATCCGTTGCACGGTCAATCATGCCTTCTTTCAAGGCGATATCTCTCGAAGCTTGACTGCGATTATAACCTAGAATTTCATAATCTGGATGATCGCGTTTGATACCAAGTG
This sequence comes from bacterium, assembly GCA_905221115.1. Taxonomy (GTDB): domain Bacteria; phylum Bacillota; class Bacilli; order Lactobacillales; family Streptococcaceae; genus Streptococcus. The sequence goes on along the minus strand of CAJNBX010000012.1, from coordinate 15,859 downwards.
CCATCGAGGCACCAATCAAACCAAGACCTGCGATATAGATTGTTTTTGCCATAGGAACTCCTTAATAGTTCTTTGTATAGTCTCGGTGTTGGGCTACCGCTTCTTTTAATTCCTCTAGATTGTCTGATGAGAATTTTTCGAGGATTTCTTGTGCCAGAACCGTTGCCACAACGGCTTCCATGACCACTCCTGCAGCTGGAAGGGCGGTCGGATCACTTCTTTCCACAGTTGCCTTGTAAGGTTCATGGGTTTCGATATCCACACTCATAAGAGGTTTATAAAGAGTAGGAATGGGTTTCATGACGCCACGAACAACGATCGGTTGCCCATTGGTCATACCACCTTCAAAGCCGCCAAGATTGTTAGTACGGCGAGTATAGCCGTCTTCTTTAGACCAGAGAATTTCATCCATGACCTGGCTGCCCTTACGATAACCAGCTTCAAAGCCGAGACCAAATTCCACCCCTTTAAAGGCATTGATAGAGACAACAGCTTGGGCAAGTCTGGCATCTAATTTTCTGTCCCATTGGACATAGGAACCAAGACCAACTGGAACACCTCCAACGACTGTCTCCACAACCCCACCGATGGTATCTCCATCACGCTTGATTTGGTCAATGTAGTCCTTGATTTCCTGTTCCCTTTCTTGGTTGACAATAGAAACTTCTGACTGGGCAGCTCGTTTCTTAATCTCAGCGACTGTTAGATCTTCAGGAACATCGATTTCCTTGCCACCAAAGACAACGACATGGTTGGCAATCTCCATATCCAGTTCAACCAAAAGGCGTTTGGCTACAGCCCCGACTGCCACTCGCATGGTTGTTTCACGAGCTGATGAACGTTCTAAAGAATTTCGCAAATCGTCAAAACGGTACTTGATGCCCCCTACCAAGTCGGCATGACCTGGACGAGGATGGGTGATTTTTCGTTTGCTTTTAAGGCGGTCTTCAATGTCTTCCGCAGACATGATATCCAGCCATTTTTGGTGGTCCTTATTGATGACATCCATTGTAATAGGAGCCCCTGTCGTCTTCCCGTGACGAACGCCCGAAGTAAAGACAACCTGGTCACTTTCAATCTTCATACGACCACCACGACCGTAGCCACCCTGACGGCGTTTAAGGTCTCCATTAATATCCTCAGCTGTCAAAGGAAGTCCAGCTGGAATTCCCTCAATAATAGCTGTCAGACGAGGGCCGTGTGATTCTCCTGCAGTTAAATATCTCATACGCTCTCCTTATTTTACCAAGTAGTCTTTCATCTCTTCCAGAGAAACTGGGTGGATGGTTGCAGAACCAAGCTCTGGCACCAAGACCAATTTCAAGGTATTACCACGCGCTTTCTTGTCATGAGTCAAAGCCTGATAAAGCTTGTCAACATCCCAGTTTTCATAGTCAACAGGCAAGCCAAATTTCTGACACATAGCTGTAATGGACTGAGTTATGCCAACTGGCATGAGACCTTTTTCCTCAGCAACCTTGGAAATCTGAACCATTCCCATGGCCACAGCCTCTCCATGCATGACCTTGCCATAGCCGGCCGTCGCTTCAATGGCATGACCAATAGTGTGGCCAAAATTGAGGTAAAGGCGTACACCATTGTCCAGCTCATCCTCAACTACCATCTTACGCTTGACCTGACAAGAATGTTCAATCAAGGTCTCTGCATATTCCAGAATGCTCTCAACAGAACCATCCAGCTCCGTCAAGAGAGCCCAAAGTTCTGGATCCTCAATCAAGCCATACTTGATAACTTCACCCATTCCTTCAATCAACTCTCTTTTTCCGAGGGTTTCAAGAACAAGTGGGTCAATCAGAACCCCATCTGGTTGGGCAAAGGTCCCCACCATATTCTTAGCAAATGGAGTATTGACGCCCGTCTTTCCACCGATTGAAGAATCCACCTGGGCAGTCAAACTAGTCGGAATCTGAACAAAGTGAATGCCCCGCATATAGGTAGAGGCTACAAAACCAGCCAAGTCCCCAACGACACCGCCACCAAGAGCCACGATTCCATCGCTACGAGTCAGACCTTGCTTGACTAAAAATTCATAGACTTTCTGGACAGTGGTTAAATTCTTTCTTTCTTCCCCTTCTAAAAAGTCAAAAACAGCTACCTGAAAACCAGCATCTTCTAAGCTGAGCTTGACCTTCTCTGCATAAAGAGAAGCTACATGGTTGTCTGTCACAATGACTACCTTTTGTGGTTGCCAGAGTTCTCGCAACCATTGACCAGCCTGAGCCAGACAGCCTTTTTCAATCTGAATATCATAAGGATGATGAGGAATATCGATTCTGATTTTCATAGGAGAATCTCCCTTTCTTTATTGGTATTTTTCTGTTAAGGACTGCCAAATCTCTTCTGTCGGCATTTCCTTGCCTGTCCACAGTTGAAAAGCTTCTGCAGCCTGATAGAGCAACATCCCCAGACCATTGACGGCTGGATTGCCCTGATTTCTAGCCCATTTCAAAAATGGTGTTTCAAAGGGTTGGTAAATAATATCTGCCACCAAGATAGTTTCTGGCAAATTGATGCTTTCAGGAACTGGGGATGATTGACCATCCATGCCCACACTGGTAGCATTGACCAGTAAATCCGACTCGGCAATCCTTTCTTGCAGTTCAGAAACATCTTCTAAAGCATACAAGTCCACTTTAAAGCCTGTTTGCTCCTGTAACTTGTCTAGATAAGGTCTTGTTTTTTCCATGGAAACTGAACGAACAAAGACCGAAATCTGACTGACGCCGTCCAAAATAGCTTGTGCCAAAATGGACTTGGCCGCACCACCTGCACCCAGCAGGGTCATCTTCTTACCTGTAATTGTAAAAGAAGGCAAGCTCTTAAAAAATCCCTTGCCATCTGTATTATATCCAATTAAATTGCCATTCTCATTGACAACCGTATTGACCGCACCAATCAAGCGCGCTTCGTCACTCAGTTCATCCAAATATGGAATCACCTGCTCCTTATAGGGCATGGACAGGTTGATACCAAACATCTGGTAGCGACGAATATTGGCCACTGTTTCTGCCAAATCACCCGCTTCAATCTCCCAAGCTACATAAGCACCGTTGGTAGCTGTCGCCTCAAAGGCGCTGTTGTGGATGAAGGGGGAAATAGAATGCTTAATAGGATTGGCAACAACGGCAGCTAAACGTGTATAGCCATCAAGCTTCATCCAAAATCTCCCGAATTTTTTTCATGTTAGCTAGGGAAATCTGCCCTGGGGCACTGGCCTCATCTAGACTAGCAAAGGACCAGCTAGAACCTGTCACATCCGCAGTGATACGAGAGACCTTGCCCACCTTGCCCATAGAAATAGTTACATACTCCTGCTCAGGATTGAGAGTTTTAAAGCCTCGTGTATAGTTCATCAAGTCTAAGACATCCTGCTCCGTGTGAGCCATCACTGCAACCTTGACAAGTTTTGGATTTAGGCTCGTCAACTCTGACAAGATTTCCATCATATTTTCAGGTGTTTCTTGGAAATTGTGGTAACTCAAAACGAGATTTGGGAAGTCCAGCATTTCCTCAAAAACATCCTTGTAGGTATAGTACTCAAAATCAATATAGTCTGGTTGATAGAGTTGCGCCACTTCCTTGATTAGATGGATATATTCTTCTAGAGAAAGGTCGATTTCTCCCCCTTCAGAGCGAGTTCTCAAGGTGAAAACCAATTCACGACCTGCAAATTTTTCAAAAATAGCTGGAGCTACCTGCAAAATCGCTTCTTTAGGCAGATAGTCGGCACGCCATTCAATAATATCAGCATCTTGATACCTTGTGGCATCCAGAGCCTGAGCCTCCTCTAAACTTCTTGGCATTACTGAAACGATTAATTTCATTTACTAACCTTCATACTAATCACCTTGAGGTAATTACTACTTTCATCTTTTTTATTATAGGCAAAATCTGCTGGAAGGACGTATTTATTTAAAATCTGGTAACTTCTTCCTGCAAAGCCTTTATCAATTTGATCTGTAAATTTCTGGCGAGAAACATTGGCAGCATTGGTACTGGCAATGATAATCCCTTCCGGATTTAAAATCTCAAGACTCTGGGAAATCAACTTGTGGTAATCCTTGGCCACAGAGAACGTTTGTTTTTTGTTCCGAGCAAAGCTAGGAGGATCTAGGACAATCACATCATAGGTCAAGCCTTTGCGTTTGGCATACTTGAAATATTCAAAGACATCCATGACCACAAAACGGTGGTCGTCTGTGCTGAGCCCATTTGCCTGAAAATGCGCTTGAGACAATTCTAGTGAACGTTTGGCTAGGTCAACAGAAGTAGTCTGGCTTGCTCCTCCCATGGCCGCAGCTACTGAAAAGGCTGCTGTGTAGGAAAACATATTGAGCAAGGATTTGCCCATAGCCAAACCGTCAACTAAGCTACCTCGAACTTCATGCTGGTCTAGGAAAATTCCTGTCATCAAACCCTCATTCATAAAGACCTGATACAAGACACCATTTTCTAAAACAGTGAAAAAGTCAGGTGCTTCTTGACCATACACATGGGCAGATTCATAGTTCAAACCCTTAAAGCGGATCTTCTCATAGGTCCCTAAAAGCTCAGGAAAAACCTGTCTAAAGGCTTCTGAGATAACCTTGCGAATCTGATAAACATAAGAGTTATACCAAGAAAAGACAGCATAGTCGCCATAAAGGTCCGCTGTCAGACCGCCAAAGCCATCTCCCTCTTGGTTGAAGAGACGAAAGGCAGTTGTCAAATCATCTTGATAGTAGGCGCGTCTCTTTTCTTTAGCTTGTCTAAACAGCATTTCAAAGAAAGCTTGATTGAAGGTGATCTTGTCTTTACTGATAAACCAACCCAAGCCCTTGTTTTGCTGAGAAAGGTAGGCAGTCCCAAGAAAGGTTCCTTCCTGACTCTGCACTTCTACTTCCTGATCCTTAAGATTGACATTCTCAAGATCACTGGCTTCTAGTAAAACCAGCCCCTTAGCGAGCTTCTTTTCAACCCTTTTGCTAACTCTTATTCTATTCATAACTACCATTATATCAAACTTTTAGACAATTCTCAAAAAAGAAACTACCCTTGCTTTTTTACTCTTCTTTTAAAAAATGGTATACTAATACTAATAAAAAATTAGGAAGTAAAATGTGTGAAAAGCAATTTTAACAAAATCCAAAAAGCCATCGGTACCAGACTGGGTTTTGTCCTAACCCTTTTAATCCTCTATTGGCTCAAAACCTTATTAGCCTATACCGTTGACTTTAATTTAGATATTCAAGTAGGCAAATTGCAGGGAAATTACCTTGCCTTTATCGCCTTTTTCAATCCCCTTCCCTTGGGGTTACTCCTGCTGGCTCTAGCCCTCTACGCTCGGTCAACCAAGATCTTTTATGGTCTGAGTATTGCTATTTACAGCCTTTTGTTTATTTGGCTCTATTCCAATGTCTTTTACTATCGAGAATTTAGCGACTTTATCACGGCTAATACCATGAAAGTGGTCAGCAAGGTGTCTGTCGGCACTGCAGAACTAGAGTTACTGCGTCCTTGGGATTTCATCTATTTTATGGATTTCCCACTGATGGCTTTTCTTTTCTTTAAAAAATTCATCCATTTAGATAGGAGACCCTTCAAATTCCGCTCGAGCGTTGCCATCACTGCACTCTCAGCCCTACTTTTTTCAGCTAATCTTTTCTTGGCTGAAATTGAGCGTCCCGATCTCCTGTCACGAGGATTTTCGAATTATTATGTTGTCCGAGCCCTCAGTTTGCCAGCCTTTCTAGGTTATAGTGCCAACCAATCCTATAGCGCCAACAAAGAACGTGCTAAGGCCTCTGAGACTGACCTTCAACCTATTACAGATTATATTCAAGAACATTCTGCTAAGCCCAATCCAGACTATTTTGGCTTGGCTAAAGGGAAAAATGTAATTTATCTCCACTTGGAGAGTTTCCAGCAGTTCCTACTTGACTATAAACTCAACCTAGATGGAACCGAGCATGAAGTCACTCCCTTCCTTAATTCCCTCTACCATTCGCAATCAACCCTAGCCTTTTCGAATATCTTTAACCAAGTCAAGGCTGGTAAGACATCCGATGCGGAAACCATGCTAGAAACCGGTTTATTTGGCCTTGACCAAGGTTCCTTTATGGTCAATTACGGTGGCACCAATACCCAGCAGGCAGCGCCTTTTATCCTATCAAAAAACGGCTATCAATCAAGTGCTGTCTTTCACGGTAATATCGGGACCTTCTGGAACCGAAATACGACCTACAAACAATGGGGCTACCAATACTTCTTTGATGCATCCTATTTCACCAAGCAAGACAGTAGCAATTCTTTCCAATATGGTTTAAATGATAAAATCATGATGAAAGATTCTATCCAATATCTGGAGCATTTGCAGCAGCCTTTTTATGTCAAGTATATCACGGTATCCAATCACTATCCTTATGCTAGCAATCTGACGGGCGATGAGCTTGGTTTCCCTTTGGCCAAAACCAAAGATGAAACTATCAATGGCTACTTTCAAACCGCCAACTATCTGGATAGTGCCATCAAGGCCTTCTTTGACTATCTCAAAGAAAGTGGCCTCTATGAGAAATCCATCATCGTCATCTACGGAGACCATTATGGCATTTCCAACTCCCGCAATCCTGACCTGGCTCCTTTGATTGGCAAGACTTCTGAAAACTGGTCGAATTACGATAATGCCATGTTGCAACGAGTGCCTTTTATGGTGGTCATGCCCGGCTATGAAAAAGGACAAATCATCAATACCTACGGTGGGCAAATCGATATCTTACCGACTCTCGAACACCTCCTTGGTATTGAGTCCAATTCCTTCCTTCAAGTCGGACAAGACCTCCTATCTCCAGACCATCAAGAAATCGTTACCTTCCGAACTGCCAATTCCTTTGTCACACCAAAATATACCAGCTACGACGGACGAACCTACTATACTGAGAGCGGTCTTGAAATCAGCAATCTTGATGAACAAGCTCAGACTGAACTAGAAATTGTTCGTCAAGCAGCTAGTCAACAGCTAAAAATCAGCGATCAGATTCAAACTGGCGATTTGATACGTTTCTACCAAGCAGATCATCTTGGAAAAGTTGATACAGAAAGTATTTCTTACCTCAATTCTTTACCAATTCTGCAAAAGATTGAGCAGGAAAAAGGTAGTCAATCAACCAGTCTCTTTAGCCAACGACAAGGTAAGACCAGTACTGACCTTTTCAAAGCTCCAAGTTACCAAGAACTCCATCCAGAGTCGGCAGAAACCGAATCAAAATCACAATAAAAGATGCTCTTCCATCGTGTAGGAGCATTTCTTTTTATAAAATAAAATTCAACAAAATCAAAGAACAAACTAGGAAACTAGCCTCAGGTCAACTCTGAGATTGTAGGTAGAGAGGTTGTAACTGCAATATATGTCTATCAAGTTTAGTGGTGTAGATAGTAGAATAAAGATGAGAAGGCATAGAGAGAAGATAAATCACCTTAAGCAGGTATCTGGAAAATTTGATTTTATAGAGAAGCCTTTTGTTACAAACTCAATATACTATCAATAAATAATATCATAGAAGCAACAATAATTATAATTTTACCTATTTGCATAATCCTATTTCGAACTCTAAATATATTTTCTATCAAAAATACTTGAAAAAGACACATTATAGGAATTAACGTTTTTGAAATTGAAAAATATCCAAATAAATAAACTATAAACAACAAAAATAGAACTATGTTATATTTCTTATTCAAAACATTCCTCCCTATATATTTTTGATTACCAATCTTAATCATTTACAACTACATTCTAACAAACTATAAAAGCGTTGCTAACAAATATTGCCATTTTAAAATTTTTTGTGATTCGAATGTGATAAACTACTTTGATATTGATTTTAGATAACTTTTCGTCTATACTTAGGGGTGAACACAAAGTGATACTTTATGTGCGATAAACTATGAGCCTTTTGTGCCATATTTTTCTCCTTTCGCTTTACAATTGGCTTGAACACCTTTATTGTATCGCGTTTGGAGTTTTTTTGGTATAACTTTCGACGCACACCCGCATAGCGGGTGGTTTTTTTGTCTCGCACCTAACGGAGCGAGACAGACTAAAAGTCACATAATAAAAAAGTTGGAGCTCAGTACTCCAACAATTACTATTAAAATGTTTGGCGTTTAGCTTTACGCTCTGCACGACCTCGCGCGCGATTTTCAGCACGCTTGGTTTTACGACGTTTTTCATCAACCGCCCACTGGATTTTTTTCTTATAGCCTGGTTTGACTTTTTTCTTTTTCTTTTTGACCAGACCAATCATTTCAATATCAAGCTTATCTTGCTTCTTCTCACGATTAGCACGACGATCACGGTCATAGGTATCTTGGAATTCTCCATCTTTTACCATCTTCGGAGTAAACTTAATCCCTAATTTCTCTAACTCACGGATATCCGAGTCATCACTTGGTTGGTAAAGGGTAATAGCTGTACCTGGTAGGCCATTTCGTCCAGTACGACCAACTCGATGAACAAAAAAGGACAAATCTTGCGGAATGGCATCATTGATGACATGGCTGACACCTTCAATGTCAATTCCACGCGCCGCCAAATCTGTTGCGACAATGTACTCAAAATCCAGATTTTTCACCTGATTCATGATTCGCTTGCGTTCGCGAGGGGCAATATCTCCATGAATCTTCGCTACCTTCAATCCTTGAGCAGTCAGATATGAATGCAATTCATCAGCACGTGTCTTAGTGTTGACAAAAATCATTGCCAAATAAGGCTGCATCAACTGAGTCAACTGATAAATTTGAGCGTTCTTGTCACGTCCCTTAGTTGAAATCAACCAATTATCAATAGTGTCAGAAATGACCGTTTTGGTCTTGATTTTCTCCATGACAGGATTTGACAAGTATTTTTTCAAGAATGGTTGCAACTTTTGTGGAATAGTCGCTGAGAAGACCATGAATTGCAGGTCTTTTGGAAGACTGCCAGCAATCTTATCAACAGTTTCCAAGAATCCCATATCCAAGGTCATGTCTGCCTCATCGACCACAAAGGTCTTGGCCTTGTGAATAGCCAAATCACCGGATTTAACCAAGTCGTAAATACGGCCTGGTGTTCCAATAACAATATGAGGCTGATTGCTTGCCAATTTCTCAATCTGGCGAGCCTTATCCGTACCACCCACATAATTAACCACACGAACTTCCACGTCTGAGTGGGCAGCAATCTGACGGGCTGCTTGGTAAATTTGAGTAGCCAACTCACGACTCGGTGCAGTAATCACTGCTTGTACACTATCGCTAGCTTCATCTAATTGCTGGAAAATCGGTAACAAGAAAGTGTGAGTCTTACCTGAACCTGTTTTTGATTCTCCAACCAAATCTCGGCCTGCCAAGACAATGGGAATCAACTTATCTTGTACCTCTGTTGGAGTTGTAAATTTCAACTCCTCCAAGGCTTCTCTAATATAGTTTTTAAATTGAAATTTCGTAAATGACATAATATCCTCGATTCTATCTATCTTACCAATTATACCATATTTTATTCCATTTCAGTAGCCTCACTCATTTATACTCAATGAAAATCAAAGAGCAAACTAGGAAGCTAGCCGCAGGCTGTACTTGAGTACAGCAAGGTGAAGCTGACGTGGTTTGAATTTGATTTTCGAAGAGTATTAAGCTATTTCCAGTAGCTTTTCTAATCAGAAAAAGGCTGGAACTTCATGATTCCAACCTCTTTTCAGTTATTATTTCCAATTTAAAAGAGCATTCAAGCCATAGTGATCACTGACTTGTGGACTCTTGTTACCATCAAATACGACATGTAAATTTTCCACCGCTAACTCTTTGGTAGTAAAAACATAGTCGATCCGAAGGGGTTCAGTATTCCCTTTCCAGCCATCAATTTCTGGTGGAACGGTATAGCTACCGCTTTTCTCTTGAGCAACTTCAAATGCATCTTGTAAGCCTAATGGACTAGCTAAAATAGCTTGGTAGCCTTCCTGTCCAGCTGGGTTGTTGAAATCTCCAGCTAGCAAAAGTGGCTTGTTCAATTCTTTCAAGACAGCCTCAAATCGTGCCCATTCTTCTTGGAAACCTTTATCCCACCAAGAAAGGTGGACACTTGCAACTGCAAGCTCCTTACCATCAACTACAGTTTCAGCCAAGGCAACACGGCGAGTATGATAGTCTGTTGGATCATCCACATCTGAAACCAAAATTTCTCTGGCTTCAATAGGTGTTTTAGACAAGATAGCCACACCTTCATGGTAGCGGTCATAACCGATATGATTATAAGCCCAAGTCCAGTAGTAATTTTTCCCTTGCTCAGACAACTTTTCAACCAAGAGTCTAACATAGTGATCTTGGTGAATAGGCTCAGCTGCTGGCAAAGCTTGATAAAGGTCATTAACCTCCACCTCTTGCGAGGTGATTTCCTGATTGATTTCTTGGAAACAAATCAAATCATAGTCCTTTTCAAGAATATCCTCAAGCAAAATCTGGAATTTTTTCTCAGCTTCTTTTTCCATCCAGCTATGAGTATTGAGTGTTAAAAATTTCATGCTTTTCTCCCAAAATAAGAGGTTGGAATACAGCTTCCAACCTCAAGTATATTACAATTCTACTTTAGCAACTGCTGTTTTAGCTGCAAGAGAACCTGTTTTTTCTAATTTAACTGATTTAATTGCATCACCATTTGTGAAGACAACTACTGTTGAAATTTCACGTCCTGCTGCACGGATAGCATCCAAGTCAGCTGTGACAAGGAGATCACCTGCTGCAACTTTTTGTCCTTCAGCAACATGAACTGTAAATGGTTTACCTTCAAGACTTACTGTGTCCAAACCAATGTGAACCAATACTTCAAGACCTGCTTCAGTCACAATACCAAGAGCATGTTTTGTTGGGAAGATGCTTGATACAGTACCTGAAACTGGAGATACAATGTTTCCATTTGCAGGTTCTACTGCAAATCCATCACCCATCATTTTTTGAGCAAATACTGGATCTTTTACTTGTTCCAAAGCAACAACTTGACCGTCTGCTACTGAGTAAACTTCCTCAGTAAGACCTTTGAAGTGAACAGTGTTTTGTTGTGCTTCAGTCATTTGGCTTGGAAGAGTTTCAGGAATGATTTCACCTGAATCAAGGATATCTTGGATATCAGATTTCAATACGTCAGCTTTTGGTCCGTAGATAGCTTGAACCCCTTGTCCTTTCATGACAAGACCCATAGCTCCTTCTGCTTTCCATTGCTCTGCATTTCCTACTTTATCTGCATCTTTAACAGTTACACGAAGACGCGTCATACATGCGTCAACATCAACGATGTTTGCACGTCCACCAAGAAGGTTAATAATGTTTACAGCTTGAGAACCTGCTGCAACTTTCACTTCGCTGCTAGATTCTTCTGAACCTTCAGCAGTTTCGTAGTTTCCGTTACGCCCTGGAGTTGCGTAGTTGAATTTTTGAATCATGAAGTTTGCGATAAAGTACATGATTACAGCAAAGAGAACAGTTACCCAAATGAAGTTAATGATATCCATACCGATACCAGCACTGATTGCAATAGGTGTACGAGTCAAGAACTCGATTGAACCGAATGAGTGCATACGTAGGTTTACAACGTCAGCCATAGCGAAGGCAGCACCTTGAACAAGTGAGTAAACAAGATACATAGGTGTTGCTACAAACATGAACATGTATTCGATTGGTTCAGTAACCCCTGTCAAGAATGTTGCAAGAGCTGTTGCAATCATCATACCTTTGTATTTATGTTTCTTGTCAGCATCAACATTACGGTAGATAGCCACAACTACACCCATCAAGATACCGAATGAACCGATCATTTGTCCAACTTTGAAACGAGCTGGATGTACTGTATCTAACAAGTGTTGGTATTGACTAGCATCAGTACCTTTAAGGTTTACAAGGTCTGTTACCCATGCAAGCCAAAGTGGATCTTGACCAAATACTTGACTACCTTTAGCTGCACCAGTTAAGACATCATAAGTACCACCAAGAGCTGTGTAGTTCATTGGGATAGTCAACATGTGGTGAAGACCAAATGGCAAGAGCAAACGTTCCAATGTACCATACAAGAATGGTGCAAGGATTGGAGCAGTTTCTTGTGAGTTGGCAATCCAGATACCAAAGCTATTGATACCTGTTTGAACTACTGGCCAGAAAGCAGCAAGTACAATTGCAGCAATTATTGAACGAAGAATAACTACAAATGGTACAAAACGTTTTCCGTTAAAGAATGAAAGTGCATCAGGAAGCTTACGGAAGTTATAGTATTTATTGTAAGCAGTTGCTCCAATAAAACCAGAAATAATCCCTACGAATACACCCATGTTAAGTGCTGGGGCTTCCATTACACTAATGAAGTAATCAGCAACTTTGATTGATCCACCAAAGAGAGTTGTTACCATAGCTTCTGGATTCTTCAACATGTCTCCTGATACGCCAAAGATTGTACCAGTGATACGGTTAATCAAGATGAAGGCAAGACCAGCGGCGAAAGCACCACCAGCACGTTCCTTAGCCCAGCTTCCTCCAATAGCGAGGGCGAACAAGATATGAAGGTTAACGATAACCCCCCAACCGATTTGCTCTAGTACACCACCAGTAATAACGAGTGGTGCAAAGGTTGGGTTAATCATCACGATAGACTTACCGATTGAAATCATCAAACCGGCAGCCGGCATAACCGCGATAACTACCATCAAAGCCTTACCGAATTTTTGCCAAAATTCGAAAGACAAGACATTTTTGAATGTATCTTTCATCATTCAAATCTCCTTTATTTTTATTTAGGCAAACGTTTTACGAAAACGTTTGCACCTTTTATGATTTAATTATACCACTTTAATTTTTTTTGTAAAGGCTTTTACAAAAAAAATTACACTTTTTTCTAAAATTTTTGTAGTAAAAAAGGAGATCATTTAATCTCCTAATAAAAGTAGCTATTTTATCTAAATCTTCAAGAATCGGCGCATGGAAATTCCTGATCCCAGTGAACCAATGAAAATTCCAATCACAAATAATAGGGCAATCATCAGAGGAGTAAATACCTCTGGCGCGATCATAGAAAGATTTTGTCCGACCAACGACTTATTGACAGATTGGTAAACCATTCGATAAACAATAAAGACCAACACTGATGGTGCAGTTGCTCCAAGCAAACCAATGAAGGCACCTTCAAGTAAGAAAGGTCCACGGATATAACTGTTCTTAGCACCAACCAAGCGCATGATTTGAATTTCGCGACTGCGAGAAATAATGGTAATACGAATGGTATTTGAAATCAAGAAAACTGCAATGAAAATCAAAAGTCCTGCAATAACTAATCCCCAAACACGAATAAATGATGCTAGTTGGAATAGGCGTTCTGTATTGGCACCACCATCCTGAACCTCAGACACACCTTCAATTTTTTTAGCATCTTCAGCTACAGTTTTTACATCACTTGGCGTATTGGTATCTACTATATAAGCATCATAGAGGGGGTTGGCATCTCCTTCAAAAATTTTCCAGTTATCACCCATTGTCTCGGTTAATTTTTCATATTGTTCTTCTTTACTTGAAAAAGTAACACTCTTAACAGTAGACATCCCCTTCAAAGCATTGTATACCTTGTGGTAGTCATTATTTGTAACAGTTTGACCTTCTTTTTCAATAGTCTCGCTATTATCAGCTACATCCTTTCGAATATAAACCATCACTCGTACATTATTTTCAATATCTGTAGCTAGTTTCGCTGTATTGAAAATAACAGAAGCAAATATGGCAACCAAGGTCAAAGTAATCATGACTGAGCTGACAGCTGCCACTGTCATCCAACCATTTCGTTTCAAACTTTTTAGTGATTCAAATAAATGGCGAAAAAATCTACTAATCATCGTATCCATACTCTCCTTTTGATTCGTCACGAACGACACGGCCATTTTCAATGGCAATGACACGGTGGCGCAAGGTATTTACAATCTGGCTATTATGAGTCGCCATCAAAATAGTTGTCCCTTGTAGGTTAATCCGTTCCAAGAGATTCATAATTTCCCATGAATTATCCGGGTCCAGGTTTCCTGTTGGTTCATCGGCTATCAATACTTTGGGATTATTTACAATGGCACGTGCAATCGCAATCCGCTGTTGCTCTCCACCTGAGAGCTCATTTGGGAAAGAACGAACCTTGTGCTTCAACCCAACCAAGTCTAAAACTTCCATCACACGTTTTTTGATATTACGGCGATTTTCCCCGATTACTTCCATAGCGTAAGCAATATTTTCATAGACCGTTTTCTTTGGCAACAATTTATAATCCTGGAAGACAACTCCAACACTACGACGTAGAAGCGGGACATCTTTCTTTTTAATCTTAACCAGATTAAAACCAGCAACTGATAGGCTTCCTTTATCGATTTTTACTTCACGATATAGAGAACGAATGAAGGTTGACTTCCCTGCTCCTGAAGGTCCTACAATGTAAGCAAATTCTCCCGGTTGAACGCTGACCGAAACACCGCGTAGGGCAGTCGTTCCGTTGTCGTATTTTTTGACGACATCTCTCATTTCAATGATTGACATGTGAGTTCCTTTCTATCTTAGCTGATTCGCCACTTGAGATAAGCATCGATAAAACCATCTAGGTCTCCGTCCATAACCTTATCTACCTGAGCAACTTCAAAGCTAGTTCGATGATCTTTTACCATAGTATAAGGCGTGAAGACATAAGAACGGATTTGGCTTCCCCATGTGATTTCTTTTTTCTCACCCTTGAGGGAATCTACCTCCGCAGCTTTCTTTTCTTGCTCCATTTGATAGAGCTTAGCCTGCAACATCTTCATAGCTCGATCTCTATTTCCATACTGGGTACGATCGACCGTTGATTGGACAACAATTCCAGTTGGAATGTGGGTTAAACGTACACCTGTTGAAACCTTGTTGACGTTTTGTCCACCGGCACCACCTGAACGGAAGGTATCCATCTTGATGTTATCTTCCCGGATTTCCACTTCAATAGTATCGTCCAACTCAGGCATCACTTCTACAGATGTGAAAGAGGTATGGCGACGTTTAGCAGAGTCAAACGGCGAGATTCGCACCAAACGGTGCACACCCATTTCTGACTTGAGAAGGCCGTAGGCATTAGGCCCTTCAAATGATAAGGTTACTGACTTGATACCAGCCTCATCACCTGCTTGATAATCCAAGACTTCCACTTTAAAGCCTTTAGCATTACCATAACGAGTGTACATACGAAGTAACATATCGCCCCAGTCCTGAGCCTCAGTACCACCGGATCCTGGATGGATTTCCAAAATCGCATTATTATGGTCATAAGGTTCTGACAAGAGTAGAGTCATCTCGTAGCTGGTCATCATCTTATCAAGTTCTGATAACTGTTCGACCAGTTCATCATGCACTGACTCGTCTTCAACCAAAAAGTCTAATAAAATTTCGACTTCATCCTGCAACTCTTCCATCTTATGGAAGGTATTGTAAGTGTTTTTTAATTCATTTAATTCTTGCGACGTTTTTTGGGCCGCGATATTATCGTTCCAAAAATCAGGTTCTGTCATCTTATTTTCCAAGATGGCAATCTCTTCCTCTAGACCTTCTAGGTCAAAGAGACCCCCTGAAAGAAGCTAATTTTTCACGATTTGCGTCAATTTTCTGACGGATTACTGAAATGTCCATAAATACTCCTTTTTTACATCATTTCATTATAGCATATTTTATCATTTCTTTCCATCTTTTGCTCTACTCCTCTTTTCATGAAAAAAGAAGGTAACTTCTCAAAGTAACTTCCACTCACCTGACCAAAGTGGAAATTAGTCTAAAACGGATTTTTATGGTGGAATTA
>CAJNBX010000011.1 GCA_905221115.1 bacterium | reverse complement strand
AAAAAGTGGGTTTTAGGAACCACGATATCATACAAACTAGAATAAGGACTGACATCCATAGTTAACTGATTATCAAGCATTATTTCACCTCATCTCTAGTATAACAAAAAAGCCATCAATTTGATGACTTTTTCAGTAGGCTCAGTAATTTCTTTGGTCTCTTTTTTCTTGCCCTTTGCCATTTTTCAAAAAATATGCTAGACTGTATGTAGAATATTACGATGTTTGGGACATGCCATCGCTAAAAAAAACCTCTACTTGGTATTTTTTAGCTCCCTCAAGGGAGCTTTTTGCGTGCTCTGAACATTTCCCATTTTGGAAGGAGTACTATGAAACGTCAATCAGCCTTGGTCGTCTTTAGTGGCGGTCAAGATTCTACAACCTGCCTCTTTTGGGCTAAAGAACACTATGAAACGGTCGAAGCCGTTACCTTTGCCTACGGCCAACGCCATCATCTCGAAATTCAAGTCGCTAGAGAAATCGCCAAGGAACAGGGGATTCGTCATCATATCCTAGATATGTCTCTGCTGGGACAAATCACTGAAAATGCCCTGACCTCTGATATGGAGATTGAGCAAAAAGAGGGAGAGGTTCCCAATACCTTCGTTGATGGTCGCAACCACCTCTTTCTTTCCATTGCAGCAGTTCTTGCCAAGCAACGAGGCATTAAAGATATCGTGACAGGTGTCTGCGAGACAGATTTTTCTGGCTACCCTGACTGCCGGGATGTCTTTGTCAAATCCCTTAATGTTACCCTCAACCTTGCCATGGATTATGACTTTGTTATCCAAACACCTCTCATGTGGCTAGACAAGGCTGAAACTTGGGAATTAGCCGACCAACTCGGTGCCTTTGACTACGTTCGTGAAAAAACCTTGACCTGCTACAATGGGATTATCGGAAGTGGCTGCGGTGATTGCCCAGCCTGCCACCTGCGTCAGCATGGGCTTGATGTTTATCTCTCACAGAAAGGAGAGGGCTAATGTTTTTTGCACCCAAAGAAATCAAACAGGAAACTGGGGAGTCTCTTGTCTACAATCCTCACAGAACCTTGGTATCAAAAGAGTTTACCTTCGATGCTGCCCACCATCTCTTTCACTATGAAGGAAAATGCAAGTCCCTGCACGGCCACACTTATCATCTGCAAATCGCTGTCAGTGGGTTTTTAGATGAGCGTGGTATGACCTACGATTTCGGAGACATCAAAGCCATCTACAAGGACTACTTAGAGCCCCATTTGGATCATCGCTATCTCAACGAAACTCTACCCTATATGAACACGACCGCTGAAAACATGGTTTACTGGATTTTCCAAACTATGAGTCAAGAGTTGCCCGACGAACGCGGTCTCCGTTTGGAATACGTTCGCCTCTATGAGACTCCGACTGCCTTTGCGGAGTTTAGACGGGAGTGGTTAGATGACTAAGGAACGTGTCCTCAAACTACCTGTTCTGGAAATTTTCGGTCCAACCTTTCAAGGTGAAGGTCGTGCTATTGGCCAGAAAACCATGTTTGTCCGCACTGCTGGTTGCGACTACCACTGCGACTGGTGCGACTCTGCCTTTACTTGGGATGGCTCTGAAAAGCCAACTCGTATGACTGCTGACGAGGTCATTGCTGCCTTGGATAAATTAGGGAACTACGACTATGTAACCCTATCTGGGGGAAATCCTGCTATCCTAGCAGCCAACATGGCCGAATTGGTCACTAAACTCAAGGAACGTGGTGTCACTCTGGCTGTTGAAACTCAAGGCTCTCGCTGGCAAAATTGGTTAAAAGACATCGACCAGGTTACTCTGAGTCCAAAACCTCCTTCATCCAAGATGGAAGTCAACTTTGAGACCTTGGACTTTATCGTTTCCCAACTTGATCCAGACAAGGTCACCTTTAAAATTCCTGTCTTTGATGATGCAGATTTGGCCTTTGCCAGAGGCATACAAGAACGCTACCAACCAGATGTTCTCTTCTTATCAGCAGGAAATCCTGAGCCCAAGGCTAGAGGCAATATTGTCCAAGACCAACTGGACCGTCTCAAAGAACTTTGGGAACGTATTGCTGCTGACGACAGCTGGGGCAATGTCCGCGTCCTTCCTCAACTGCATACCCTCCTCTACGATAATCAACGTGGTGTTTAAGATTAGAAAGAAAAAATCATGTCACATCAAGAAGAAATGAAAAACCTAAGCCTACTAGGCAACAAAGAAACCAACTACATTTTCGAATATCAACCAGAAGTCCTCGAATCCTTTGACAATCGTCATGTGGAAAATGACTATTTTATCAAATTTAACTGCCCTGAATTTACCTCACTTTGCCCAATCACTGCTCAACCAGACTTTGCGACGATTTATATTTCCTACATCCCTGACAAGCTCTGTGTTGAGTCAAAATCCCTCAAACTCTACCTCTTTAGCTACCGAAACCATGGAGATTTCCACGAAAACTGTATCAACACCATCGGGAAAGACTTGGTCAACTTGCTCGACCCTCGCTATTTAGAAGTCTGGGGAAAATTCACTCCGCGCGGTGGCATTTCAATCGACCCTTACTACAACTACGGTAGACCTGGAACTAAGTATGAAGGCTTGGCAGAACAACGCCTTTTCCAACACGACCTTTATCCAGAGAAAATTGACAATCGTTAAACTCATACTCAATGAAAATCAAAAAGCAAACTAGGAAGCTAGCCGCAGGCTGCTCAAAGCACTGCTTTGAGGTTGTAGATAAGACTGACGAAGTCCGTCACATATATAATCCAAGGTGAAGCTGACCTGGTTTGAAGAGATTTTCGAAGAGTATCATACGAAAAAGCCCTGTTCCTCAAGCTGAGGAGCAAGGCTTTTTGAGTTTCAATTATTCTTCTGTTCCAAGGAAGTTTTTTGCAACGAGGGCTGCAAGAACTCCACCAACAATTGGTGCAAGGATGAAAATCCATACTTGTTGAAGGGCTGCGCCACCTACCAAGACAGCTGGTGCCAAACTACGAGCTGGGTTTACTGAAAGTCCAGTAATATTCAACCCCACAAGAATCATCGCCATCAAGGACAAACCTATTACCAAACCAGCAATCGCGCCATTTCCCTTGCTTTCTGAAGTAACAGTCATGATAACCAAAACAAACAAGAAGGTTGCAATGACTTCAAACAAGAAACCACCAAAGACAGTGACACCGTTTGCCAAGGCATTTTCACCAAGACTAGCAGTTGACATCCCTGAGTTAGCCAAGAGGAAGAAGACAGCGCCAGAAGCAATAAAAGCTCCAACAACCTGACCAAGGATGTAGTTGACAAGGTCTTTTGATGACAAACGTTTGTTTACAAACATAGCGATCGAAACAGCTGGGTTCAAGTGAGCACCTGAAACAGTTCCGATTGAGTAAGCTGCAACCACGATGGCTAAACCAAAGGCAAAGGCGATTCCAAGGTGACCAAGGCCATCAAGACCATTTCCAAAAACAACAGCTCCTGTTCCGACGAACACAAGCATGAACGTACCGATTAATTCAGCGACAAATTTTTTCATTTTCTTTCTCCTTTTTTCAAAAACTAGATACTAGTCTATCAAAAGAGGGAAAGGGTTTCAAGAAAATTGACTGGAAATATACTGGTTTGCCTCACTATCTTTTAATTAAGGAATTAAACAGAAAATACATTTCCTCTATAAGACTTATCCGTTGCTTATCTCACTAGCATTTAGCAACTTGATATAATCTAGACCCCATTTCTCGACAGCATCTAAAACAACTCTGAATTCCTGCCCCATTTCGGTTAAGCTGTACTCAACTCGTGGTGGAACTTCGGCATAGACCTTTCGTTGAACAATCTTATCCTTTTCTAATTGACGGAGATGACGGGTCAAAATAGTTTGAGTAATCCCAGGCAATAATCTTTGCAATTCTTTAAATCGTTTAGTACCCGTACTCAACTGATAAATGATTACCAGTGCCCATTTCCCCGTTAAAACCCTCTGCGTTGTCGCAAATGGACAAATACCATACTCACTCACTTTATTTGTCATAAAATATCTTCTTTCTATTTTTTAAAACAAATTTATCTTTTAGTATCAATAATAGTACTACTTTTGATACTAGCTATCAAAAAAGTGTCTACTTGTTTTTTTATTTGTAACTGTTACAATTATATCATAAAAAAGAAATGGAGAATATATATGTCAACAAACTTAGAAATTTTCAATGCTTATAACCAAGCTTTAATTGCTGGTGACTTTCCTGGTGTCTTTGAAACAATGGCAGACGATATTATCTGGCATCAACCTGGTAATCATAGTATATCTGGTACAGTTGTTGGTAAGGACAAGCTAGGAACTCACCTGGCTACATTTACTGAGAAAACTAATGGAACCTTTAAGGTGATAACAAATTGGGTTTCTGACAATAAGGATTTAATCGCAGCCAATGTTACTTTTCTTGGGACACGTGCTGATGGTACTGAACTCAATATGAACGGGATTGACCTCTTCCGTATTGAAGACGGAAAAATCAAAGAAGTTTGGCTCTTCTCTTCAGATCAAGCTGAAGAAGATAGCTTTTGGGGATAATTAAAGAGGCCAGGACAAAAAATTTTGATTTTAGGAATTCTTTATTATAAATTTTTAAAATCGATAGATTAGAAAAAAAGCGAACAAGACAGAATTCTGAGTGTCAGATAACTCGTTTTGTTCGCTTTTTATATTTAAGGTTAAACTTTTGTCCCAGACTCTTTTAATTTACTCTCCCAACTGGGCACTGTAGGCGATGATCTGGTCAACTGTGTCTGACAAGAACTGGATGGTATCACGGAGTGGTTTATCTGTAGAGATATCTGCTCCGATAATCATAGCTGACTCAAGCGGTGTCTTGCTACCACCTGATTTGAGGAGATTGAGCCAATCTTCAGCTCCAGTTTCTGAATGTTTCAGATGAAGGTAACCCGCAGTCGAGATGACGAGTCCTGCTGAGTAAGTGTAACTATACAAGCCCATGTAGTAGTGAGCTTGGCGCATCCAAGTCAAAGCTGCATCATCGTCAATTTCAATGTCATCTCCCCAGAAATCGGCCAAAACTTCCTTCATAATGCTGTTGAGTTTGCTTGCTCCGAAAGTTTCTCCTTCTTCAATCAATGTATACACTTTACGCTGGAAGGCTGCTTCCAAAAGGTGAGTGATAAAGTTATGGAAGTAGGTGTCTGTCAAACGGTGAGCAAGGGCGAAGCGTTTTTGACGAGGGTCGTCAGATTGGTGCTCCAAGTAGTCACTGAGTAGCAATTCATTGAAAGTTGACGGCGCTTCGACATAGTAGGTCGACATGTGAGCATTGAAGTAACTCTGATGATTGTCTGAAAAGATGAATTGACCAGAATGCCCGATTTCATGAATCAAGGTATAGACATCGCTCAAACGACCTGTCCAGCTCATGAGGACATAAGGGTGCACGCGATATGGATCCGCCGCATAACCTCCGGAATCCTTGCCACTGTTAGCAGCAAAGTCCACCCAGCGCTCTTCTTGATAGCGAGCAACTTCCTGACAATATTCTTGACCCAGAGGTTCTACCGACTTCATGACCAAATCATAGGCGTCGTCAATAGTCACTTGAGGATTAAGGGCGCTGTCCAAGTCCAATTTCCAGTCTGCAAAGGTCATCTTTTCAAGACCATTAACCTTGGCAACATGCTTGAGGTATCTCTGAGCAACCGGCGCAAAATCCTTCATGATGAGGTCAATCTGGCGGTCAAACATAGCACGGTCCACTTCCTGCTCAGCTAGAAGATAATCAAAGACTGAGTCGTAGCCCTTCATATCTGCCAAGAGTTTTTCAGACTTGACTTGGGCTAGATAGGCTGCTGCTGCCGTATTTTGGTGCTTACGAAGACCTTCTGAGAAGGAACGGAAAGATTTCTCACGAACCTCAGCGTCCTCATGATTTTGGTAGAAATTCTCATAGGTCACAAAGCTGTTTTTGTAGGTCTTGCCATTGACTTCAAAGTCTGCCATTTCAAAATCCCCAGCTCGCATCTTAGTGTAGATATCCTGTGGACTGTAGAAAACTTCACCCAGATTGGTCAAGGCCTTCTCCACATCTGCCCCTAGATAGTGGGCTTTTTTGATTTTGGCCTGACGAATGGCTGCCGTCAAGTGAGGCAATTCACCCAAACGTTCTAAGACTTCCTCGTCTGCAGCCACCAAGGCGTCGTCAAAGAAGGTCAGAGCTACGCTGGCATCTGTTTCAAATTCCATCCCAGCTTGGGCGATATTAGCAAACTCTTCATTGCTATAGTCTGTCGTCTGCGGCATAAAACCATAGTTGCCAATATGGCTCATCTGAATGTAAATTTGTTCCAATTCCGCAAAGGCCTTCTCGAAATCCTCAAAAGTATGAAGATTGCCCTTGTAATCACGGCGAAATTGGTTGATGTCTTCGCGAGCTTTCTCGATTGCACGCAAGAAATCCTCACGGTCTTGGTATAGGGCTGTTAAATCCCAAAGTTCCTTCTCTGGAAATTCTGAACGGTGTTTTTGTTCCATTTTCTTCCTCTTATTTCTCTAATTCTAATAAAACACTAAGGGCTGATAAAGCGTAAAGTGGTGCTGTTTCTGCTCGCAAGATGCGAGGACCAAGTCCCGCCAATACTGCTCCTTTAGCTTCAAAACTCTCGATTTCTGCAGGTGAGAGACCTCCTTCTGGACCAAATATAAAGAGCAATTTGTCTCCTTTCTCGAGTCCAGTAACTGCTTGTAAGAGCGCAGCGCTTTCTCCTTCTTTGGCCGACTCTTCATAAGCCACTACGATGCAGTCAAACTGGTCCAGTTGGGCTAGAAAATCTGCTTTTTTCTCAAAAAGCTTGATACTTGGAACAACATTACGCTTGCTTTGCTCAGCCGCTCCAAGGGCAATTTTTTCTAGTTTTTCAACCTTTTTACCCAATTTCTTGCCATCCCACTTAGCAACGGACCAATCGGCAGGAAAGGCCCAGATTTGGCTGGCACCCAGCTCGGTTACTTTTTGAGTGATAAACTCCAGCTTATCCCCCTTGGGAAATCCTGAGGCAATGGTCACTTGAACGGGCAATTCCACATTGTCATCTAGTTCTTTTACCAATTCAAACTGACGGGCTTCCACATCCAGTACACGCGCCAAGCGCTTAATTCCATCATCAAAGACCAAAGTAACCTCATCATCTTCTTTCAAGCGCATAACCTGAAACATATGCTTGCTGGTTTCCTTGTCCTCGATGGTGACAGGAGAGATTGCACTCCCCTTGACAAAATACTGCTGCATGCTAGCCTCCAATCACACCAGAGATATCCTTGGTTTTCTTAAAGACACAGGCATTCCATTCCCCTTGAATCATGTGGGTTTCAAGGAAAAATCCAGCTGACTCAGCCGACTCACGCACCATGTCCCACTTGTCCTTGATAATGCCACTCATGATGAGGTAGCCTTCATCCTTGACCAAGCGATAAGCATCATCCGTCAGATGAACGAGGATATCCGCCAAGATATTAGCTACAATTACATCTGCCTCAATCTCAACTCCCTTAAGCAAGTCTCCTGCTGCTACATGGATGTTTTCCATACCAGGGTTTAGCTCAATATTTTCCTGAGCAACACGAACTGCTACATCATCCAGGTCGTAGGCGAAAATTTCCTTAGCACCAAGTAGCGAGCTAGCAATGGAGAGGACGCCTGATCCAGTCCCCACATCTAGCACTGTTTCACCACCACGAAGAATCTGTTCCAAGGCAAAAAGGCTCATTTTGGTCGTTGGATGCGTCCCAGTCCCAAAAGCCATTCCTGGATCCAGCTTGATAATCTTTTCTCCCGCAGTCGCCTCATAGTCTGTCCAAGACGGCACGATGGTCAAATCATGAGTGATACGAGCTGGTTCATAGTATTTCTTCCAGTTGTCTGCCCAGTCTTCCTCAGCCAAGGAAGTCGTCCCCATTTTTACCTCTCCCAAATCCATAAAATCTGTCAATTCTGCTAGGCGAGCTTGCAAGTCCGCCTCAACCACTGCTACATCCACCGTATCAGGGTAATAGGCTGTCACTACGATTTCTTCTTGCTGCTCGACCTCTGGGAAAATCTCGCCGAAGCGATCCACATTTCCCACATAGTCCATGCTATCTTCAATCGCAACACCTTGCGCTCCCAGCTCAATCAAGAGATTGGAAACTAACTCCTCCCCCTCACGCTTAACTGTAACTTTTAACTCTTGCCATGTTTCCATCATTAAGATACCAAGCCCGTAAAACACAAAACCAAAATAGGAAATTCTCTGAAGACGCTTGTGTCTAAGAGAAGTTTATCTTTTTGGCACAGTGTTTAGGGCGGGTTCAGTTTAGAAATTTAACTGAACCATCCTTTCTAATCACTTACTTTTAAATAATCTTTTAATCTCTCCTGCAACTGAGGTACAACTTGACTGGAACTAAGAAATTCCTCAACATTCATCAGCTGATAACCCTGTCCTTCATCACCAAAGGTGATATTATCAAACTGTTCTTGACTTAGCTGACCAACCATGAAGACAGAGTGCCGACCTTCATAGAGCATACTTGGATAAACCTTCGCCCAAAGCAGACAATCCTCAGTCAGATGAATTCCCAGTTCTTCATAAACTTCACGCACCGCGCACTCAAAAGGACTTTCATTACCTTCACGGCCACCACCGGGCAGTTCCCACATATTGGGCCAAGGAATGCTTGCCTTATCATCGCGTAAAATAGTCAAGAGTTCATCCCCACAAAACAAAGCAATCTTGCAGCCTGTGAAATCAGAAATTTCTAGTTCCATGTCAAACTCCTAATATCTCGGATAAGGATAAAATTCTCCCTCTTCCAAGCCAACTTTTCCTTCTTCAAAGACTTCTTGGTTCCATTCCATGACGAATTCTTCTGCTTCTGGGTCTTCCAAAAAGTCCATGAGGGCATCTAGCCCAACCTCGGCAGTATCTTTAAGGAATAGCGCAAAATAAGCTAAAAATTCACGAGAAAATCCCTTTTTAGGCAGGTAAGGAATGACAGTCAAATAGTCTTCCTCATTGACTGTTGACTTGGTAGGATTGTAAAAAAGGACTGCCTCCTCAAAGAGGATATCATCTGACGAAACTTCTCCATCTTCATCCACCATCTCCACACCTGCAGCATTTTGCGCTTCCAATAGAAAACTCACTTCTACCGCGTGATTGCGCTTATCCCAACTAATCTCAAAGTCAAAAGGAAAATTCTTCTCCAACTCTTCCTCTAAAACATCTAAAAATCCGTATGTTGCCATCTTGTCCTCTTTCTATGCGACTCTTAATCGCCCCGATTGCTCGGAAATATGCTAAAATAGATACTACCATCTTACCACATATGTATCAGAAAATCCACGTTAGAAAGGACTGCTATGCCAGACAATCTCGCGCTTCGCATGCGCCCTAAAACCATAGACCAAGTCATCGGTCAGGAGCATCTGGTCGGAACTGGAAAAATCATTCGTCGCATGGTGGAAGCCAATCGCCTGTCCTCCATGATTCTCTACGGACCTCCAGGAATCGGCAAGACCAGTATTGCCTCTGCCATCGCTGGAACTACTAAGTATGCCTTTCGTACCTTTAATGCCACTGTTGATAGTAAAAAACGACTACAAGAAATTGCCGAAGAGGCTAAATTTTCTGGTGGTCTCGTCCTATTACTAGATGAGATTCATCGTCTTGACAAGACCAAGCAAGACTTTCTCCTTCCCCTCTTGGAAAGCGGTCTGGTCATCATGATTGGGGCTACGACTGAAAATCCCTTCTTTTCTGTCACTCCAGCCATTCGTAGCCGTGTTCAGATTTTCGAATTGGAACCTCTGTCTAACCAAGACGTCAAAGAGGCTCTTCAGATAGCTTTAAGCAACCCTGAGCGTGGTTTTGATTTTCCAGTGGAACTAGATGAGGATGCTCTGGATTTCATAGCGACCTCTACAAATGGAGATCTACGTTCTGCCTTTAACTCGCTGGATTTGGCTGTTCTCTCTACTCCCGAAAATGACAAGGGCATCCGCCATATCACTCTAGACATCATGGAAAATAGCCTGCAGCGGAGCTACATTACCATGGATAAGGATGGGGATGGTCACTACGACGTCCTCTCAGCACTGCAAAAATCCATCCGTGGCTCGGATGTGGATGCCAGTCTTCACTATGCTGCCCGCTTGATTGAGGCAGGTGATTTGCCTAGTCTCGCGCGTCGCTTGACCGTTATCGCCTATGAAGATATCGGCTTGGCCAATCCTGAAGCCCAGATTCACACCGTGACTGCTCTGGATGCCGCTCAAAAAATTGGTTTTCCAGAAGCCCGCATTCTCATTGCCAATGTCGTGATTGATTTGGCACTTTCTCCAAAATCCAACTCAGCCTATGTAGCTATGGATAAGGCACTTGCTGATCTCAGAACATCAGGTCACTTGCCTATTCCGCGACACCTGCGTGATGGTCACTACAGTGGAAGCAAGGAACTAGGGAATGCCCAAGACTATCTCTATCCACATAACTATCCAGGAAATTGGGTTAAACAAGACTATCTGCCAGAAAAAATTCGCAATCATCACTATTTCCAAGCAGAAGACACTGGTAAGTATGAACGGGCTTTGGCTCAAAGAAAGGAAGCCATCGACCGTTTGCGAAAAATCTGAAATCCTTTTCAAAAAATTGCACTTTCCTCTTGATTTTTTTTGAAAAAGTGGTATCATATAAACATAGAAACGCTGTGGTGTACGACTTCACACTTAAGTGTTGACCGACTATTTTTTGTATTATTAGGGAAACAAAAGTCTTCTAACAGCATGTAGGCCGTCTCACACGGAAACAGCTTCAGTTAGAGCGAGTTGCCCACCTGCTTAATTGCGCGGGTTCAATACAAACCGTGAAGTTTCGGCACCAATACAGCTTTTTTCTTCGCCTCCTTAGCTCAGCTGGCAGAGCAGCGGACTCTTAATCCGTGGGTCACAGGTTCGATCCCTGTAGGGGGCATCTAATACAACAGGAAAAGCCTTAAAATCAAGGCTTTTTTTATTTTCTGTTCTACTTTTGGTCAACCAATGGATACTCACTTAAAAGGTTTCGAATAATCTGATGTTCTTTTTCTTTCTTCTCTTTCAAAAGATGACCATATGTTTCTGTTACCTGTTTTATATTTTTGTGGCCCATTACATGAGCAAGCAACCTACAGAGCAAGTTGGTCATCTAGGATTTATTTTCTCAAAAAACTTTGAAATTAAGCTTGACATGGAACGCGTTCCATGGTTTATACTGTTTTCAAAAGAAAGAGAGGTAAATATTATGAACATCAAACGTATTTTTTGTGACATGGATGGTACATTATTAAATAGTAAAGGACAGGTCAGTGATAGTAACGCAGCCTTGATCCGTGAAGCAGGAATTCCTATAACTTTAGTATCTGCTAGAGCACCAATGGAAATGAAGGATGCCATCGATGCTCTTCAACTGAAAGGAGTTCAAGTAGCTTTTAACGGAGGATTAATTTATACAATAGGAAAGCATCAGCAAGTTCAACCTATTCATGTACAAACTATTAAAAATAAAACAGTAAAACAGTTGTTAAGAGGAATACGCCAGCATTTTCCAAAAGTTAGTTTATCTTATTACGATATGAATAACTGGTATTGTGATAAAATAGATGTAGGAATCCTATACGAACAGAGTTTAACTCGTCAAGATCCAATGCTTATTGAGGCTGAAGAACAGTTTTTAGAAGGCCGAGCAAATACTTTTAAAATTATGATGATTTCTTTTGATGAGGAAATGATTCGAGAATTAGAGAAGTATCTTCAAAGTTTATACTTACCCCAAATTACGATTCAACGTTCAGGTAAAGCCTATCTTGAAATTACACATCTCTTAGCCAAAAAATCTAAGGGAATTGCTCATGTCCTTCGAAAAGAGCAGTTAGCTAAAGAAGAAACGGCTGCATTTGGTGACGGACATAATGATTTGCCTATGCTTGAAATGGTTGGTTACCCTATTGTGATGGATAATGCCTTTGATGACATCAAAGAGATAGCTTATAAAATAACGAAATCTAATGATGAAGATGGGTTAGGATATGGGATTCATGAATTTTTAAAGTAGGAGCCCAATAATGACAAGTATTAGTGATATAGCTAAAAAAGCAGGTGTGGCTAAATCAACAGTTTCTCGTGTTATAAATCACCATCCTTATGTTTCTGATGAAACACGACAAAAAGTTATGGATCTTATCGCTGAATTGGATTATATGCCTAATCAGCTGGCTCGGGATTTAAGTCGAGGAAAAACACAAAAAATAGGTGTCGTCATCCCACATACACGCCACCCTTATTTTACACAATTAATAAATGGCCTCCTAGATGCTGCTAAAGCTAGCGACTATCAACTTGTCATGATGCCTTCAGATTACAATCAAGAATTAGAGCTTTCCTATCTGAAGCAACTCAAAATGGAAGCTATTGATGCTCTAATCTTCACTTCAAGAGCAATTAGCCTTGAGATTATTGAAACTTATGCAAAATATGGACGAATAGTCGTTTGTGAAAAATTGCAGGAATCTAATCTCTTGTCCTCTGCTTACCTTGACCGCTACTCTTCATTTGTGGATGCTTTTTCTGCCATGAAAGCACGAGGGCTAAAACGGTTAGTATTATTATTTTCCAGAAACAATGAATCATCTGCCACATATCAATCAGCACTATTAGCTTATCACCATGTTTATGGTCAACAATCGACTCCACATGTAGTATTTGGAAATATTCATGATTTTAATGATGGCCTGAACCTATCTTATCAATTGATAAACGATGCTCGTATTGACGGTATTTTAGCTACAAGCGATGAAGTTGCTGCGGGGCTTATAAAAGGATATGAAGAAAGTGGGAAAACATATCCCTATATGATTGGGCAGGAACATTTATTAGTTGGGCAACTGTTGAAACTCCCAACCATAGACCACAAATCCTATTCTTTAGGAAAATTAGCTTTTAAACAAGCTTTAGCTGAAACAATTAGTCAAGAAGTTTTGATTTCAGAGTTTTTAGCGCAAGATAATTATACTCAATGAAAATCAAAGAAGAAACTAGCCGCAGGCTGCTCAAAGCACTGCTTTGAGGTTGTAGATAGAACTGACGAAGTCAGCTCAAAACACTGTTTTGAGGTTGTGGATAGAACTGACGAAGTCAGTAACATACATACGGCAAGGCGACGTTGACGCGGTTTGAAGAGATTTTCGAAGAGTATTAGTTGCTAAAAGTAGTAAAAGTTTCCAATTCATATAGTTGGAAACTTTTTATCTACTCTTCTTCATAATATATTTACGTTCGGGTGACTCAATGGTTTGAACAATTTCAAATCCTTCTTTTTGGTAAAGATGCTTAGCTGCTTTGTTTGCCTCGAAGACATTTAGAGAAATAGTATCTATGTCTTCATTCTCAAAGGCCAAACTAACAAATTTCCTTAAAGCCTGGCTACCTAAGCCTTGCCCCTGTTTATGGGGATTGATTAAAAAGCGTCCGATATGTAGATTTCTATCTTCTAGTCTGATTTTCTGGATAAGTCCTACAAACTCTTGTTCATCAAAGATAGAAAAAACTCCTTCCAAATCTTGCAAGACTTGAATTGTTAAGGGAAAAGGAATCTTTGGTCCCATCCATTGTTCTTGAAAAGCTTTGCCAAGGGAGTTGGACCATTGGCATACGAGCTGAGCATTTTCTGTGCTCACCTTTTCTTCAAAACAAATTGTCATCTTGACCTCACTATCATGTTTATGTTTCTCCATTATACTACTTCTCCTATTTTTTACGAATAAATAAGTATGATTGATATTTATTTTTTTCTTGTCGGGAGCATTCTCGCTTCCTTTCTTGGTTTGGTCATTGACCGTTTTCCTGAGCAATCTATTATCCGACCAGCTAGTCACTGCGATTCTTGTCAGACTCGCTTGCGACTATTAGATTTGATTCCTATTCTCTCGCAGGTTTTTAATCGCTTTCGCTGTCGTTACTGCAAGGCTACTTATCCTGTCTGGTATGCCCTTTTTGAACTAGGCTTAGGACTCCTCTTTCTGGTCTGGTCTTTGGGATTGCTTTCCTTGGGACAAATCATCCTCATCACTGCTGGCCTGACCTTAGGAATCTACGACTTTCGCCATCAGGAATATCCCTTACTAGTCTGGATGACTTTCCACCTACTCCTAATGGCCTGCTCTGACTGGAATCTAGTCATGGTCTTCTTCCTTGTCCTTGGAATTGTGGCTCATTTTATCGATATGCACATGGGTGCAGGGGATTTTCTCTTTCTGGCTTCTTGCGCTCTCATCTTTAGTATGACCGAACTACTGATCTTGATTCAGTTTGCTTCTGCGACGGGCATCCTAGCCTTTCTCCTGCAAAAGAAAAAGGAAAGACTTCCTTTCGTGCCTTTCCTCTTACTTGCTGCTTGTTTGATTATTTTTGGTAAGCTACTGCTTGTTTGATAAAGTCCTCAATTGGCTCTCCTTGGTGGAGAGCTTTTACTATTTTCGAACCGACGATAACGCCATCTGACACCGCATTGAATCGTTCTACATCGGCTTGACTAGACACGCCAAATCCTGTCAAGACTGGGATGTCGGCTACTTGATGCAATTGCGCCAAGTGCTTGTCCAAGTCTGCTCGGTAATTGCCTGACTTCCCTGTCACCCCATTGATGGCAACGGCATAGATAAAGCCTTCTGCTCCTTCAATCAACTCTTTCTGGCGCTCAATCCCTGTTGTCAAACTAACTAGGGGAATCAAGGCCATGTCTGTATCTGCCAAACAAGGCTCCACAAAGTTAGCATGTTCATGAGGCAGGTCTGGAATAATCAAGCCCTTAACTGCTGTATCTGCCAAATCTTTGACAAAGTTCGCCACACCGTACTGAAAGAGGGGGTTAAAGTAGGTCATGATAACAAGTGGAACCTCTGTTTCAATGGTTTTCAAGGTTTCAACCAAGGCCTTGGTAGAAGTCCCGTGAGCTAGACTGCGCAAGCCTGCTTCTTCGATAACAGGTCCATCTGCAACAGGGTCTGAAAAGGGAATACCCACTTCAATAGCTGAGACACCCAAATCTTCTAAAAAGTGGATTGTTTCAGCGAGACCATCCAAACCTTTCTCGTGGTCTCCAGCCATGATATAAGGAACAAAAATTCCTTTTCCAGCTGCTTTGATAGCATTCAATTTTTCTGTTAGTGTCTTAGGCATGAGCTTCTCCCTTCTTTGCTGCATCTGCTTCCAAGCGGTCTTTGACTTGAACCACATCCTTGTCCCCACGACCTGACAGGCAGACAATCATAGACTTGTCTGGTCCAAGTTCTTTAGCCAATTTCACCGCAAAGGCAATGGCGTGGCTTGATTCCAAGGCTGGGATAATCCCTTCCACACGAGACAAGAGTTGGAATCCTTCCAAGGCTTCCTCGTCTGTCACAGGAACATAGCTGGCACGCTTGATGTCGTGGTAGTGAGAATGTTCTGGACCGATACCAGGATAGTCCAAACCTGCTGAGATAGAGAAGGCTTCAAGAATTTGACCATGAGCATCTTGGAGAACATCCATGAGGGAACCGTGAAGGACACCCGGACGACCCTTGGTCAAGGTCGCTGCGTGATGCTCTGTATCCACACCAAGTCCTGCTGCCTCAGCTCCATACATGGCTACTGACTCATCTTCTACAAATGGATGGAAGAGACCTATAGCATTAGAACCACCACCAACACAGGCTACTAGAGCATCTGGTAAATCTTGACCTGTCAAGTCACGGTACTGTTGTTTGGCTTCCCTACCGATGACACTTTGGAAGTCACGGACGATTTCTGGGAATGGATGAGGTCCCAAGGCAGAACCAAGGATATAGTGAGTATCGTCGATATTAGCCACCCATGAACGAAGGGCTGCATTGACCGCGTCCTTGAGCACGCGCGAACCATCTGTCACGGCCTCAACCTTGGCTCCCAAAAGCTCCATACGGAAGACATTGAGGGCTTGGCGTTTGACATCTTCCTCACCCATGTAGATGGTACATTCCATGTTAAAGAGGGCCGCAGCCGTTGCAGTCGCCACACCGTGCTGACCAGCACCAGTTTCAGCAATAATTTTCTTTTTACCCATACGTTTAGCCAGAAGAACTTGTCCCAAGGCATTGTTAATCTTGTGAGCCCCTGTATGGTTAAGATCTTCCCGTTTGAGGTAAATCTTGGCTCCGCCGATATGCTGGGTCAAGTTTTTTGCGTAGTAAAGAGGAGTTTCACGTCCCACATACTGGCGCAAAAGTTGGTTTAATTCCTCTTGGAAACTTGGGTCTGCCTGACTTTCACGGTAGGCTTTCTCCAACTCTAAAACTGCTGTCATCAATGTTTCTGGGACGAAACGTCCGCCGAATTTTCCGTAAAATCCATCTTTATTTGGTTCTTGATATGCCATTCTTTGCCCTCTCTATAAATCTTCTAATCTTTTCCTGATCTTTTTGTCCATCTGTCTCCACTCCGCTCGATACATCGACTGCATAGGGAGTAAAGTGTTGAATTGCTTTTGCTACATTGTCTTCCTTAAGCCCACCTGCGATGAAAAATGGCTGAGCTAGTTCTGCCGTATCCAGTTGGCCCCAGTCAAAGGTCTGGCCACTTCCAGCCACAGGAGCATCAAAGAGTAGATAATCTGCCTGAGAATTGGGCACATGACCCTCTCCATCCACCTGTACAGCCTGAATGCTGGCACAAGGCAAATCCTCAAACAAATCATCTGCCACCTGACCGTGAACTTGAACCAAGTCCAAGCCAACTTTGTCAATCGCTTCTAGCAATTCTGCCCGACTTGGTGAAACAAATACTCCAACCTTTTTCACATCTGCAGGAATGAGCTTTGCCAGCTCAGCAGCCTGATCCAAAGTCACCTGTCTTTTACTGGGTGCGAAGACAAAACCGATGTAATCGGCCCCTGCTGAAACGGCTGTTGCCACCGCTTCTTTGGTAGATAGTCCACAAATCTTAACCTTTGTCAATTTGCAACTCCTTGATTCTTTGAGCCACATCCTCTGCCTGCATGAGAGCTGTTCCCACCAAAATTCCGTTAAAGAATGGTGCTACTCGTTCTGCATCCTGCCCTGTGAAAATGGCAGATTCAGAAATGTAATAGCGCCCTTCTTCAAAGTGCTGAGCCAAGTCTACACTGGTCTGCAAGTCGACTTCAAAGGTGGTCAAGTTGCGGTTATTAACTCCAATAATCTTCGCACCAAGTCTGTGGGCCACCTCTAGTTCAGCTAGATTGTGAGTCTCCACCAAGACTTCCAGACCAAGCTCTGTCGCATAGTCGTAAAGTTCCTTGAGGCGTTCTTCTGACAAGGTTGCCACAATGAGCAAGATGACTGTCGCACCTGCATTGCGAGCGCGGATAATTTGCTTTTCATCGATAATAAAGTCCTTGTTAAGCGTCGGAATCTGTACCTGACTGGAAATCTCCCGTAGATAATCCAAATGTCCTTTAAAGAAAACTTCATCTGTCAGAACAGAAATCATCACTGCTCCGTTCGCTTCATAAGTCTGGGCCTGTTGCACAATATCCACATCGAGATTGATATCTCCCAGACTAGGGCTAGCCTTCTTGACCTCAGCGATTACCTGTAAACGGTCTTGGTGATTCTTCAAAAATTCAGCCAAGCGATAGGTCTGACGCAGGGGCTGGACTTCCTCCAGCTCCATCTGCTCGACCTCACGCGCCTTCTGCTCTAAGATTCGTGCTAAAAATTCCTGACTCATTTTTGGTACTCCTGTAACAGTCTGAGTTTTTCAAGGGCCTTGCCACTAGCAATCACTTGACGGGCCAAGGCAACCCCATCCTTGATATTATCTACCTTACCATTAGCATAGAAACCAAGACCCGCATTTAAAACTGTTGTTTCCAAGAATGGACTTGGTTCGTTTTGAAGAACACTAAGCAAAATTTCTGCATTTTCCTGAGCATTTCCTCCACGGATATCTTCGATAGCGTAACGCTCCATCCCCAAATCTTCTGGAGTAAAGCTTGACAAGATGATTTCGCCATTTTCAAGAAGCGCAATGTTAGTTGTTCCGTTCAAGCCAGCTTCATCCAAGCCTTCTGGTCCAGCAACTACGATGGCACGTTTGCGACCCATATTTTTCAAAACCTGAGCTGTACTTTCTAGAAGTTCTGGACGACTAATACCAAGAAGCTGTGTTTCCAAGGCCATTGGGTGAATCAGGGGACCAGTCAAGTTCATAATCGTTGGAATACCCAATTCCAAACGAGCTGGCATGATGTATTTCATAGCTGGGTGCATATTTTTAGCAAAGAGAAAGACGATGCCAGTTTTATCAAAGACCTTACCTAGTTCAGCTGGTTTGAGGTCTAGATTGATACCCAAGGCTTCTAGGACATCTGCAGAGCCAGATTTAGAAGAAATCGAACGGTTTCCGTGCTTGGCCATGTGAACACCGCCACCAGCCAAGACAAAGGCTGCAGTTGTAGAGATGTTAAAGCTGAAGGACTTATCCCCACCAGTACCACAGTTGTCCATAGCATCATGAATTTCAGTTGGAATATGTTGGGCATGTCCTCTCATGACTTGAGCAATGGCTGTGCGCTCTTCAGGTGTTTCTCCCTTCATCTTAAGAGCCAAGAGGAGAGAAGCAATCTGCGCCTCTGTTACACGTCCAGTTACGATACGCTCGATAACGTCCGTCATTTCCACACCTGATAAATTTTCAAATTTTGCTAGTTTTTCAATAATCTCTTTCATACTAGTTTCCTCACTTTACAACATTCTCGATAAAATTCCGAATAGAAGACAAGCCATCTGGCGTTCCGATACTTTCTGGATGGTACTGGAAGCCATAAATTGGAAGGGATTTGTGTTGAATTCCCATAATAGCTTGGTCATCAGTCGAACGAGCTGTCACTTCAAACTCTTCTGGCATTTCTTCAATCAAAATACTGTGGTAACGCATGACCGCACGGCCGTCCTCAATGCCTTGATACAAAACAGATGGCGCTTCAAAGCTGATATTGCTCTGTTTCCCATGCATGACTTTTGGTGCCAAACCTAACTTCCCGCCAAAGACTTCTGCAATGGCTTGGTGACCCAAACAAATCCCTAGAATTGGTTTCTTGCCTGCAAAGTCACGAATCATGTCTTCCATCTTTCCAGCATCAACTGGCCAACCAGGACCCGGAGAAAAGACCAGACCATCTGCTTTTTCAGCTTCTTCATACAGCTTGGAATCATCATTTCTCAAGACCTGCACTTCTGCGAAATTCCCAATGTATTGCGCCAAGTTATAGGTAAAAGAATCATAGTTGTCAATCAATAAAATCATGGTCTTAGTTCTCCAATTCTAGTCATAGATTTTGCCTTGTTAATGGTTTCTTGGTATTCGTTTTGGGCGATAGAGTCGTAGACAATCCCTGCCCCAGCCTGCACATAGGCTGTTTGGTTTTTGAGAATCATAGTTCGAATAGCGATAGCGAAATCCATATCACCCGTCGCAGACAAGTAGCCGATTGCTCCTGCGTATACGCCACGTTTTTCTGTTTCCAGTTCATAGATGCGTCTCATAGCACGAATCTTTGGTGCTCCTGACACTGTTCCAGCAGGAAGTGTTGATTTCAAGGCATCCATAGCAGTGAGTTCTGGAAGCAAACGCCCTTTCACCACGCTGGTCAAATGCATGACATAGCGGAAGAGCTCCACTTCCATATACTTGGTGACTTGGACACTGGCCGTTTCAGAGATGCGGCCAATATCATTGCGTCCCAAGTCTACCAACATCCGATGCTCTGCTGTTTCCTTCTCATCAGAAAGCAGGTCTGTCGCCAAGGCCTTATCTTCTTCATCCGTCGCTCCTCTTGGTCGTGTACCGGCAATCGGATTGGTTGTCACGATGCCATTTTTAACTGAAACCAAACTTTCAGGACTAGCCCCGATGATTTGATAATCCCCAAAATCATAGAAATAAAGGTAATTTGATGGATTGGTCACGCGAAGATTTCTGTAGAAGTCAAATGGATTTCCAGTAACTTCTGCTGAGAAGCGCTGACTGAGCACGCATTGGAACATATCTCCGTTACGAATCAAGTCGCGAGCGGTTTCCACCATTTCCTCAAACTTCTGAGGAGCAATGTGCGGTTTGAAGTCCAGCGGAGATAAATCCAAGTCTTCAAATTCATTTGGAGCAGGAATGCGCAATTCCTCAAGCACTTGGTTCAAGGCTTTTTCCAATTCTTCTTGACTACGCTCACTATAGAGAGCATCCTCGATGACATGAATTTTTTCCTTCTTGTGGTCAAAGACAATGTAGCTCTCATAGACGAAGAAATGCATGTCTGGCGTTCCAATTGTATCTTGAGGGATTTGACCAATTTCTTCATAAAGCGAAATCATATCGTAACCGACAAAGCCAATGGCTCCCCCACCAAAAGGTAGATCTGAATGGTGCTGGCTCTTATGAGTCACTTCATAAAGGAAATCCAAAGGATCCCGATCAATCACTTGACCATTTTGATAAAGGACTCCATTTTCAAACTTAATCTCAAAAACTGGATTATAGGCTAGGATAGAAAAACGAGCGGTTTCCTTGTCTCTCGGAATACTCTCTAAGATAACCTTGTGTTGCCCCTTTAGGCGCATATAAGCCAAGATTGGTGATAAGACATCTCCATGAATGATTCGTTCCATTGTAATTTCCCTTTCAGTTCTACTTCTAGTCCGTGGTGACTGTATGAAAAATCCCCACGCAAAATAACTTGCGTGAGGACGAAATTCGCGGTGCCACCTCAATTATAGGATTTCTCCTATCTCTCATTCCTGTCTCAGATATCTCCTGTAACAGGCTGTGCGATAAAGGGCACTCCCTTGAGAATTATGTTTTCTTCTCTCGTTTCAGATGGACCCAACCTTACAGCTTTCTCTGCTTGTTTTCAGCAACCACAAGCTCTCTGTGAGAGAAAAGACTGTAATTTTTCCATCTATTATTTTTTAGCTTCTAGGTAGTCTGCAATCGCAGCTACGTCCTTGTCTCCACGACCAGAGACATTGATGATGATAATGTCGTCTTTACTTAGTTTCGGTGCACGTTTAACTGCTTCTGCGATAGCGTGCGAACTTTCAATCGCTGGGATAATTCCTTCAGTCTTGCTGAGAAGGAGGAGAGCCTGAACAGCTTCTTCATCCGTCGCTGCAACATATTCCACGCGACCTGAATCTTTAAAGTAGGCATGTTCTGGGCCAACCCCTGGATAGTCCAATCCAGCTGAGATAGAGTAAACTGGAGCCAGCTCTCCATCTTCCTTAAAGACTGCATAAGTCTTCATGCCATCGACAATTCCGATACTACCTTTTGTCATAGTAGCTGCGTGCTTGTCTGTGTCAAGTCCATGACCAGCAGCTTCGACCCCAACCAATTTAACTTCTTCATCAGCCACATACTGAGAAAAAGCACCGATGGCATTAGAGCCACCACCTACACAGGCAATAACGTAGTCTGGTAAACGACCTTCTTTTTCTAAGATTTGACGGCGAGATTCTTCACTGATGACCTTTTGGAACTCATGAACAATGGTTGGATATGGGTGAGGACCCACAGCAGATCCCAGAACATAGAAGGCTTCAAGGTCATTCATCCATGCTCCAAAGGCTGCATCAACAGCATCTTTGAGGGTACGAGTCCCTGTTTCAACTGCGTGAACAGTTGCTCCCATCATCTCCATACGGAAAACATTGAGACGTTGACGTTCCACATCCTCTGCTCCCATGTAGACATCACAGGCCATACCAAACTTGGCTGCAGCCGCTGCTGTCGCAACACCGTGCTGACCAGCTCCTGTTTCTGCGATTACTCGTTTTTTGCCCATACGTTTGGCCAAAAGAATTTGTCCTAAAACGTTGTTGAGTTTGTGAGAACCAAGGTGGTTAAGGTCTTCACGTTTGAGATAAATCTTAGCTCCACCTAGGTGCTCTGTCAAACTTTCTGCAAAATAGAGCGGTGTTTCGCGACCTGAATAGTCCTTTAAGTAATGACGAAATTCTGCCAAAAACTCTGGATCATCCTTGTACTTATCAAATGTCACTTCCAACTCATCCAACAAAGCCTGAATCGGCTCCGGTACAAAACTACCACCAAATTGTCCAAAATAACCTTTAGTTGTCATAAAAATTTCCTCTTTCTGTATTGGTTCCAAGATATGAAAAAAGCCCACACACAGATTGGATTCTGTGTGAGGGCGTTGGTAACGCGGTGCCACCTCAATTATAAAGGGACTATCCCTTTACATCTCTGCCTTGTCTAACAACAAGTTGCACTGTAAGGTGTGCGCACCGAATTTTCATTGTTTCAAATTCATTTTTAAAATCAGCCCACTTTCACTACTTCCAACCACCTGTTCACAATCACCACAGGCTCCCTGAAGATCAAAAATAGTTACTTTTCTGATTTGTTGAACTTATTTTAATACTTTGTTTTTTCTTTGTCAAGACTTTTTTACGATTTTTTTGATAAAGTTAGCACTTTTTCAGAAACTGTTTTGAAAGTCTCAATGATATAGTCCACTTCTTCATCGCTTAATTTAGTATGAAGTGGAAGCGTAATTTCATTTTCAAAGAAGGCATAGGCCTTAGGATAATTCGCCATATCAAAACCAAGATTCTTATAGGCTGTCAAGAGCGGAAGTGGTTTATAATGTACATTACTTGCGATTCCTGCTTTGGCCAATTCTTGGATGATGAGGTTACGTTCTTCTAAACTTGCTCCGTCTACATGGGTGATGTAGAGGTGGCGTGAAGATTCGACACTATCAGTCTTGTGTGCCAATGGATGGATACGAGAACCTGCAAAGCCACGGTCATAGCGGTCCACAATGTCCTTACGACGTTCTAGCAAAGCTGGATAACGGTCCAATTGTACCAAACCAAGTGACGCCATGATATCGGTCATATTGCACTTGTAGGCTGGTGTGACGATATCGTATTCCCATGAACCCAGTTGCATCTTAGCAAGGGCATCCTTAGTTTGACCATGAAGGGAAAGAATTTGGAATTCCTTGTACATCTCTTCGTCATCAATCGCTGGATTAGCCTTCCAAGTCGCACTTCCACCCTCTGCAGTTGTAAAATTCTTAACGGCATGGAATGAGAAGGAAGTAAAGTCAGCGATAGAACCAGCTGGTTGTCCTTTATAAGTAGATCCCAAAGCGTGGGCACTATCAGACACAATCACGATACGGTTAAAGACTTTTTGCCACTTGCTTTCAGCAGTAAAGAGGTCACGTTTTTTCTCCACAACTTGGAACAAACGGTCGTAGTCGCAAACAATCCCCGCAAGCTCAACCGGAATAATTACCTTAGTCTTTTCAGTAATGGCTTGCTCAAGCAGGTCATAGTCCATCTCAAACGTATCTGCTTGGATATCCACCATGACAGGGGTCGCTCCTACGTGAGTAATGACACTACATGAAGCTGTATAGGTCATGGCTGGAACGACGACTTCATCACCAGGTCCAACTTCCAAGACGCGCAAAATCAACTCAAGCGCGGCAGTTGCAGAATTGAGGCAGACAGTCTTAGGCGTCTGTGTATATTGAGACAAGCGACGCTCCAGTTCTTTTGTCTTAGGACCTGTTGTAATCCAACCAGAACGCAGGGTATCCGCTACTTCAGCAATTTCTGCTTCCGTAATATCGGGTGGTGAAAATGGAATATTGTAATTTGGCATTGATTTGCTCCTTTTATCTGTACTCATTTTCTAATGACTACTTTATTTTAGCACTTCAAACACGGTTTGAAACATGATTTTGATGTCTCCAAGGAAACTAAACTCTCGGAGATAGGCGAGGTTATAGCGCATCTTTTCAGGAAGGACGTGTTCAACATAGGCTTGGTCAACTGACAGACCTTTCTCCGTCATTTGACTGATAATAGTGTCCTCATCCTTGTAGTGAATGCTGGCTGGAGAGGTAATCCCTGCTGGCAAAAGCAAGGTTGCCATCATTTCAGGGCTATACTGCTCTGTGTAGCGTGGCACTTCAGGTCGTGTACCGACAAAGGACATTTCGCCTTTAAGGACATTGACCAGCTGAGGCAGTTCGTCCAAACGCACGCGACGGATGACATTCCCAACCTTG
Source organism: bacterium (assembly GCA_905221115.1). Classification (GTDB taxonomy): domain Bacteria; phylum Bacillota; class Bacilli; order Lactobacillales; family Streptococcaceae; genus Streptococcus. Next base: position 28,609 of record CAJNBX010000011.1, on the reverse strand, counting down.
GTAATGCGACTGTCGTTAGCAGAAGTCACCAGACTGCCTTTTTTATCCGCATTCGTCACCATGGTACGGAACTTCCAAATCTTGAAAGGACGGTTATACTGGGTCACGCGCTCTTGCTTGTAAATCACCGGCCCCTTGCTATCCAACTTGATCCAAATGCTCAAGATGAGAAAGATGGGAGAGGTTAGAACTAGTACAACCAAGGCCAAAACCCAGTCCAAACAACGCTTGAAAATCAGCGAACCCTTCCTTTTAGAGACAAGCTGGTAGTAAGACTCAACCTCGCTTGATTTCATTTCCACGGGCAAGTCTTCCCATTTCAGCATGCTGTTTCTCCTTTGTTTTTATTATACTATTTGTCAACATTTTTCATTATACCACAAAATGGAAAAGGCGGTGAAAGAAATCTGTAATTTGAAGGATTTCCTTCTTATGCTCAATGAAAATCAAAGTACATCTTTTAGGTTGCAGATAAAGCTGACATGGCTTGAATAGATTTTCAAAGAGTATTAAGACATGGCACCCGCCTGCAAACTATACATCTTGTGATAGGTTCCTCCCAAGTCCAAGAGTTCCTCATGAGTTCCACTCTCGATAATGCGCCCCTTATCCAAAACATAGATACAGTTGGCGTCTTGAATAGTAGAAAGGCGATGGGCGATGGCAATGGTTGTCCGCCCCTGCCTCATCTTCGCCAGAGAAGCTTGAACCATGCTTTCTGTTTCAGAGTCAATATTGGCGGTCGCTTCATCCAAAATCAAGATTTTAGGCTGACTAGCGACGGTTCTAGCAAAGGCAAGAAGCTGGCGCTGTCCAGTTGAAAAACTGGAGCCACGCTCGGAAACAGGGGAATCATAGCCCAAAGGAAGTTCCTGAATAAAGGAATCTGCATCGACAAAAGTAGCTGCGTCCTTTACCTGCTCATCACTGATATCTTGATACATGGCGATATTGGACTTGATAGTCCCGTGATAAAGGAAGGGTTCCTGCAAGACCAGACCAATGTTTTTTCTCAACTCTTCCTGACTGTAGTTCCTGATATCCACATCATCCAAGAGAACTCGCCCTGACTGGAATTCATAAAAGCGCATGAGAACATTGATAATAGACGATTTCCCAGAACCTGTATGACCCACAAAAGCAATGGTTTCCCCCTTGTTAACGGAGAAGGAAATGTCATCCAGAATCGGATGTTTTCCATCATAAGAGAAACATACATGTTCAAAACGAATATTGCCTTCTTGGATTTTGGCTTGCCCATCTTCTTGAAGGGGCTCATAGGTCCTCTCGTCGATCAAGGCAAAGACACGGCCTGCAGAAACCATAGACGTTTGCAGGGTTGAAAAGTTTTGCGTCACTTCAATCAGGGGATCAAAGAGACGATTGATATACTGGATAAAGGCATACATAGTTCCTGCCGTTATCCCGATAGAAAGACCTCGATAGCCAAAATAGGCCATTAAAACTGCATATCCTAGGAGTTTAAGCAAACTCATGGCAGGGCGCAAAAAGAGGGCATCCAAGGCTACAGAACGGTTGGCATAGACCAAGTGTTCTCGGTTGATCTCATCAAATTCCACCTGCAGACGCTTCTCTTGATTAAAGGCCTGGATTATTCTGATTCCCTCGATGTTTTCAGCCAGCTTGCTATTGATATCTGACAAGAGACTTCTGGTTTTCTCAATGATTTTCACTGATTTTTTCCGATAGAGATTGACCAAAAGGAAAATCAAGGGGAGAAAGAGCAAGACCAAAGCTGTCAAACGAAAATCCAACACCAACATGGTATAAAGGGTTGTCAGAAAGATGAAAACTGCTGAGATAAAGCTGGATAATATCCCCGAAAACATATCACTAATAGTCTCGGTGTCATTTGTCAAACGAGAGACGATAGATCCTGCTGGCGTCTTGTCAAAATAAGACATACCCAGCTTCTCCATATTAGCAAAGGCATCGCGACGAATATCCCTAACAATACTGTAAGACACGCGCGCAAAGAGAAGATTGCCAACATACTGAACTAGAGTTTGTAGGATGTAGAGACCATAGTAGACCAGCAAAACGGTCACAGCGAGTTGATTGAGATTGCTGAGATACTGGTCGATAAAGTGGGAAGCCACAAGGGGAATGACACTTTTAATGATCGTCGTCGCTAGGAGAAAACTGAGTGCCAAAAAGGTCAGGAGACCGTAAGGCTTGAGATAGGACATCAAGCGCTTCAATACAGCCCATTGTTCTTGTTTATTCTGCATCTTCTTCTCCTTTCATTTCCAGCTGCTGAGACTGGTAGGTTTGGGCATACCAGCCATCCATGGCTAGCAGGTCTTCGTGCGTGCCTCGTTCGATAATCTGTCCATTTTGCAGAACCAAGATTAGATCTGCATGGACAACTGCACTCAGGCGATGAGCCGTAATAATGGTTGTCTTGTCCTTGCGCGTCTCCTTGAGGTTGTCGATAATCGCATACTCTGTCTTGACATCCACGGCCGACAAAGAATCATCCAAAATCAAGATATCAGGGTCTAAAATCATCGCCCGACTCATGGCTAGACGCTGCTTTTGACCACCAGAAAGACTGACTCCTTTTTCACCGATAACTGTATCAAATCCCTGAGGCATGTCTACAATATCTTGGTAAACTTGAGCTAGCTTAGTCGCTTCCTCGACTGCTGAAAGAGGCAGTTTAGGATTCCCAAAGCGTATATTGTCTAAGATTGAAGTCGCAAAGAGGAACTGGTCCTGAGGAACATAGCCCATGAGACTACGAAGGTCTGTCAGACGATAGTCCCGAATATCATGACCGTTTAGGTAAATGGCACCCTTATCCACATCGTATTCACGCAAAAGGAGCTTGATCAAAGACGTTTTCCCAGAGCCTGTCTGCCCGACCAAGCTCAGAGTTTTCCCTTTTTCCAAACTAAAGTGAACATTTGTCAGTGTTTCCTCATTTTCAAAGGCAAAGCTGTCAATATCGTACTCTAAGCGCCCGTTTTCAATGCCATCTAAAGGAAACTCAGGGTCTTGTACAGGTGATTCCTGAGACAACAGTTCCTCAATCCGCTGGTAAGAAACCTTCCCTCGCTGAGTGATATTAAAGAGGAAGCCGATGGCCATAAGAGGCCAAACTAGCATATCCAAGTAGCTGATAAAGGTGATCAGATTACCAACCGTAATCTGCCCCTCATGAACCATCAAGGAGCCGACCAAGAGGGTTAAAACATAGGATGAACCAACAAACAAAAGAACCATGGGGTCAAAGAGACTATCGTATTTCATGGTTTGCAGGTTTTTTTGGAAGGTCAATTCATTGACTGCCTGGAAGGACTTCAACTCGTCCGCCTGATAACCGAAAGACTTGGTCACTTTGATACCTGATACGGACTCCTGTACCTTGTTATTGAGTTCAGAAAAGGCAGCCTGCGATTCACCAAAGGCCTTGTGGGTCTTTCTCCCTAGACGACTGGTCGCATAAGCCATGAAAGGTAAGGGTAAAATGGCAACTAGGGTCATTTGCCATGAGATGCTAAAAAGCATGGTCAACAAGGTCACTAAAGCTGTGATTGAGGCATCCACCGCTGACATAACCCCTCCCCCTGCCAGACGCGTTAGGGCATTGATATCGTTGGTTGCGTGCGCCATCAGGTCCCCCGTCCGATAAGTCTGATAAAAGGCTGGAGACATTTTTGTGAAATGCTCAAACAAGCGAGACCGCATAATCTGCCCCAAACGGTAGGAAGTCCCGAGGATATATATACGCCAAACATAGCGCAGATAGTACATCCCAAAGGCCGCAAGTAGCAAATAAAATAGGTCAAGAAGGAGGGCCTGCTGGGTTAATTGTCCCGATGTAATGGCATCAATGACCCGCCCCATGACCATGGGAGGGATGAGATTGAGGACGGAAACTAAGACCAAGGCCACAATTCCGACTAGATAACGGCGCTTTTCTAACTTGAAAAACCACCAAAGTTTTTGAATAATGGACATAAAATCCCTTTCTGATTGCAAATGGAAACCTGAGGCCAAGACTCAATGAAAATCAAAGAGCAAACTAGGAAACTAGCCGCAGGCTGCTCAAAGCACTGCTTTGAGGTTGTAGATAGAACTGACGAAGTCAGTAACCTACATACGGCAAGGCGACGTTGACGCAGTTTGAATTTGATTTTTGAAGAGTACAAGACCCCAGGTTTTTCTTATTCATAGGTTACAACTGTGACGGCACCCTTGTCATACTCAGCGATAAAGATATTGGCTACATTGTCATGCCCTTGTTTGCTGAGGTTATCAAGCAGCCATTCTTCGCTACGGCCAATCGATTCCAAAACATCGACTTGGATCACACCGTCAGTCACAACTGGATACTTAGGATTTTCATCTCCCATTTGGACCACGATGAGTTGGCCATTTTGCTCTTGCACAGCTCGTTTAACTTGCTTCATCTGGAAAATCCCTTGGCTACGAAGTTTGAGAGCAACATCCGACGCAGACAAACCAACTGAACGACAGGCTTCTGGGTCGATCTGCCCATTTTTGATGAGGAGAGTTGGTTTCCCATCAATCAAGCGTTTGACAAAACGAACATTATTGTTGAGCCATTTGAGGGTCAAGACCAAAATCGTCCACATCATCAAAATCACTGCGTATTGCAGAATACTAATTGAACTATTGTAAATCACCCCACCGATGATACCACCAAGAACATAGTTCTGAATTTGGTCTGTCGCAGAGTTAGGCGCTAGGTTTCCTTTTCCTGTCACATTGATAACAAAAACAAGCGAGAATAGACCCAGGGCTAGTTTGATTAAAATTTCCATATAATTGAGTGTCATTTGTTTACCTCCACCAATTCAATAGCGTCTGTTTGATGCAATTCTAATTTCTCTAAAAGATACTTGTCTGGTTGGCTCCCGTTCATGGCACGGTAGAAATTTGGACCTACCTTGACAAGCGCTCCATCAGTAGTTGCAGAAGTATTGACATAAACTTCTGATTTATCCACTCCCAAGTCTTTGGAAACAACCTCTATGAAATGAAGGGAGGTTTGAAATTGATTGTTAGAGGCTTGATTGGTCTGGTATTTTGAAATTGTCACCAAAAGCATGGCCACTAAAGTCAGGGCCAAAATCATGACCAATTCCCGAAACTTAGTCCCCTTTTTATCTCGATAAGCCTTAAAAGCAAAAAATCCTGTGATAGCTAGGAGCACAATCCCCAAGCCAATCATGATTCCATTTTGCTGACTGATTTGACTAAGCACATAGTCATATGAGTAAAATTTCATTTATTTTCACTTCCTTTCATAAAATCATTCTTCATTATAAACGAAAGAGAGTGATTTTTCAAACCATACGTTGGGGAAATAGACATATCAGACCAACTTCTCAAACTAATGACTCCAGTAGCTATTTCAAGATTCTGATTTTGATAATTGATATGAATAAACACCAGGCATCAACACCACAAGTAGAAGTGTCAAGAAAAACACCCAGTAAACATATAGTTGAACAAAGGAATTTAGAAACAATAACAATCCTCCTAATACCCAAATTTTTCCAGCTAGACGATGCGTTTTTCTCCAGTTTTTATCATTCTCCAAGGTCCACGGTAGTCGAATACCGATTATATAATTTCGGTGTGTTTTTGGTAGATAATTTCCAATTACGATCATCACGACTCCCATAAAAATCTGAGCTAGTAGCCCACTCATCATGGAATAACCCAAAGATTCTCCGAAGATAGAAATCATTAATAGACAAGATACAAAAGGAATAATCCAGTAAATCAAAAGTTGTATTTTTGAACTGATATTGCTAGATTTAGGATCCTTAATCATTGTAAATAGAAGCAACCAATGCATCAAAAGCATGAGAGTCGGTAATCCAAAGATAGCAGACATTTTATGATTGTAGCCATCTGCTTGACCCAGTAGATTAAAATGAGTGGGTATCTCCTCTGGTAATTGATTCCAGAAAACACAACCTACAAGGGAAGGTAGTAGGATGAGAATGCTCGTAAATAATACCAATTTCTTATTGATTTTTATCTTCATCAAAATGATCTCCTTTCAGATCTGCTAGCCAAACCATTATATCCTCTAAAACCGATGTATTTAACTCATAATAAATAAAGTTTTTTTCTTTCATTTCATGAATCAAATCTGCTGCTTTCAAAATCGTGAGATGGTGTGAAATCGTTGCACCTGTCAACTCGAAATAACTGGCAATTTCTCCTGCAGATAATCTACCTGCTTTGAGTAAATTTAAAATCTCTCTCCTAACTGGATGAGATAAGGCTTTAAAACTATTTGCAAAACTCATAATGACTCCTTTCCCTTTGTAATATTAGTAGGGCTAGGACTAAGCAAGGTAGAACTGATAGCATTCCTGTCGGTGATGGGCCTAAAATCAAGAGGCTTGAAACTTTTTCTCCTGGTAATTGAAAGAGTAACCCAATACCTGCAGTTGCATTGATTGCCCCATGAAATAGGGCAGAAGCCCAGATAGAACCTGTCTTTTCCAACAACCAGCTTAACAATATTCCTAGGCTAAAACAAGATAGAAACATAGCAACAACTCCCAAAACGGGATAAGCAAAATAAGTAAGGCCATAATTATATCCTTGCAAATTGATTGGTAAATGCCATAGACTCCAAATGAGAGCAAGTAAGACATGAGTCTGGACTAGTGAAAAGCGTCCTCTTAGCACTGGGTAAAGATAGCCACGCCAACCAATTTCCTCCCCCAATGCAAAGAAACTATTAAGAAAAGGAGCGTAGGTCAAACTAGATAGGATTTGAATCAAAGCCAAGAAAGATAAGGGAATCGGTGATTGAAGGACTCCTTTTTCTTGTAAAATAGCTTGAATAGATTCAAAACCAAGGCTGAAATTGCTAGGGAATACAAGAAAATAAAGTCCTGCTCCTAAAAAACTGATAACTGCTGGTAACCAGATAGCTAGTAAGTAAAAGCTCCAGTTCCTCTTGAGATTCACGACTAATTTAGATTTGATTCCACTAGGTTGATTCGTGATTTTCCCTAAGAGAAAGACTGCAAGTGCAGGCATCCACATGGCTACAATACTAGCAAGTTGACTCCATGGAGAATTTAGACCAACACCACTTAGCCATAGTGCCAACCATATTATCCAAGCAAGGGCATAAGCCAAGACCACAAAAATAAGGATTGTTCTCTTATTTGACATATATGTAACTTCACTTTCTATTTAGATATTTTTCTAAATAACATTATACACCTTTCTATTCTAAACACAAGAACTATTTAGATTTTTTTCTAAATAGTTTAGGGAATTTTTATTTTCTCAGGATAAAGTCTAAAGAGTGATTTTTCAAACCATACGTTGGGGAAATAGACCTTTTTTTGGTATAATAAAATCTATAATCTGAATGAAAAAGGTAACTTTATGAAACTCATCTCATGGAATATTGATTCCCTCAATGCTGCCCTAACTAGTGACTCAGCTCGTGCCAAATTGTCCCAAGAAGTTCTACAAACCTTGGTCGCTGAAAATGCTGATATCATTGCTATCCAAGAAACCAAGCTTTCTGCCAAAGGGCCTACAAAGAAACACTTGGAAATTTTAGAAGAACTCTTCCCAGGCTACGAAAACACGTGGCGCTCTTCCCAAGAGCCTGCCCGTAAAGGCTACGCTGGTACCATGTTCCTCTATAAGAAAGAACTCACACCCACTGTCACTTTCCCAGAAATCGGTGCCCCTTCTACCATGGACTTGGAAGGTCGTATCATCACTCTAGAATTTGATAAATTTTTCGTGACCCAAGTTTACACTCCAAACGCTGGAGACGGCCTCAAACGCTTGGAAGAACGTCAAATCTGGGATGTCAAATATGCTGAATACTTGGCTGAACTAGACAAAGAGAAACCAGTCCTTGCTACAGGTGATTACAACGTTGCCCACAATGAAATCGACCTTGCAAATCCTGCTAGCAACCGCCGTTCACCAGGATTTACCGACGAGGAACGTGCTGGATTTACCAACCTTTTAGCAACTGGATTTACCGACACCTTCCGCCATATTCATGGCGATGTTCCAGAACGCTACACTTGGTGGGCACAACGCAGCAAGACTTCTAAAATCAACAATACAGGCTGGAGAATCGACTACTGGCTCACAAGTAACCGCATCGCTGACAAGGTGACCAAGTCTGACATGATTGACTCAGGTGCTCGCCAAGACCATACACCGATTATTCTAGAAATCGAACTATAAGGAGTTTCTTTATGAACTACAATGCAGTCATTCCCGAGTTTCTTGTATCTGACATCGAAAAATCACGCCACTTCTACTGCGACCTGCTAGGATTCTCTGTCGAATACGAGCGTCCAGAGGAGAAATTTCTCTTCCTCTCGCTTGAAGACTGCCAACTTATGCTAGAAGAAGGAAGCGCAGAAGAATTAGCTCAGCTGACCTATCCTTTCGGGCGAGGTGTCAATATTTCCTTTGGCATTGCAGATGTTCCTCAGCTCCACCAAAAACTGCTGGAAGCTGACTATCCTATTTATCGTCCTCTGACAAAAAGAGAATTTCGAGTAGGAGATAGCTTTATATATCCCCATGAATTTGCGATTTTGGATCCAGATGGTTATTTTTTAAGATTTAGCGAGTAGAATAATAAAGATTGGGAAAAAGTCTTTAAAGTTAGAAAGAGGCATATTGTCAGGTATTTAAAAACCTAATAATATGCCCTTTTATGATGGAAAAACATTCTAAATGTTAGCCAATAATTTAATTTTCGCCCATTTTTATTATATTTGTTCGTTTTTCAAACAAAAATACTAACAAAATATTTGATTTCTAAAGTTATTTAGTGTAAAATAAAAACATTAGCTCAAGCCTATTTTAAATTGAATATCGTTTTACTTGTTTATGTCGTGAATTGGCACGACGTTTCTACAAGGTGCCGGAACACCTAACAATAAGTAAGTCAGAAGTGAGGTATGGTCGTTTTTGCCATGCCTATTTTGGGGACTTACTTAGAGATTAAGTAGGTCCTTTTTCTATTTCTTGCTAGAAACTATAAACAAGCAAATGGATTGGCTTTTAGACTTTAGGAGGTCTTATGAAATTATTAGAAGAGCGTATCCTCAAGGATGGGCATATCTTGGGTGACAACATCCTCAAGGTGGATTCCTTTTTAACCCACCAAGTTGACTTTAGCTTGATGCGAGAGATCGGTAAGGTTTTTGCGGAAAAATTTGCTTCTGCTGGCATTACCAAAGTCGTAACCATTGAAGCATCGGGGATTGCCCCAGCCATTTTTACAGCCGAAGCCTTAAACGTTCCCATGATTTTTGCTAAAAAGGCTAAGAACATCACTATGAACGAAGGTATCTTAACTGCCGAAGTTTACTCCTTTACCAAGCAAGTGACCAGCACCGTTTCTATCGCTGGAAAATTCCTCTCACCAGAGGACAAGGTCTTGATTATCGACGATTTCCTTGCTAATGGCCAAGCTGCCAAAGGCTTGATTCAAATCATCGAACAAGCTGGTGCCACAGTCGAAGCTATCGGTATTGTGATTGAAAAATCCTTCCAAGATGGCCGTGATTTGCTTGAAAAAGCAGGCTACCCTGTTCTATCACTCGCTCGTTTGGATCGTTTTGAAAATGGTCAAGTCGTATTTAAGGAGGCAGATCTCTAATGCAAACTCAAGAAAAACATTCACAAGCAGCCGTTCTTGGCTTGCAGCACTTACTAGCCATGTACTCAGGATCTATCCTGGTTCCCATCATGATTGCGACAGCCCTTGGCTATTCAACTGAGCAATTGACCTACCTGATTTCTACAGATATCTTCATGTGTGGGGTGGCAACTTTCCTCCAACTCCAACTCAACAAATACTTTGGTATTGGACTCCCAGTCGTTCTCGGAGTTGCCTTTCAGTCGGTCGCTCCCTTGATTATGATTGGGCAAAGCCATGGTAGTGGCGCTATGTTTGGTGCCCTTATCGCATCAGGTATTTACGTGGTTCTTGTTTCAGGTATCTCCTCAAAAGTAGCCAATCTCTTCCCATCTATCGTAACAGGATCTGTTATTACCACGATTGGTTTAACCTTGATTCCTGTCGCTATTGGAAATATGGGAAATAACGTTCCAGAGCCAACTGGTCAAAGTCTCTTGCTTGCCGCTATCACTGTTCTGATTATCCTCTTGATTAACATCTTTACCAAAGGATTTATCAAGTCTATCTCTATTTTGATTGGTCTGGTTGTTGGAACTGCCATTGCTGCTAGCATGGGCTTGGTTGACTTCTCGCCTGTTGCGGCAGCACCTCTTGTCCATGTCCCAACTCCACTCTACTTTGGAATGCCAACCTTTGAAATCTCATCTATTGTCATGATGTGTATCATCGCAACGGTTTCTATGGTTGAATCCACTGGTGTTTACCTAGCCTTGTCTGATATCACGAAAGACCCAATCGACAGCACGCGCCTGCGCAACGGTTACCGCGCAGAAGGCTTGGCCGTACTTCTCGGAGGAATCTTTAATACCTTCCCTTACACAGGATTTTCACAAAACGTTGGTTTGGTTAAATTGTCAGGTATCAAGACTCGCCTGCCAATCTACTACGCGGCTGGTTTTCTGGTTCTCCTTGGACTCCTTCCTAAGTTTGGTGCCCTTGCCCAAATCATTCCAAGTCCTGTCCTCGGTGGTGCCATGCTGGTGATGTTTGGTTTTGTATCTATTCAAGGGATGCAAATCCTCGCCCGTGTTGACTTTGCTAACAATGAACATAACTTCCTTATCGCAGCTGTTTCAATCGCTGCAGGTGTCGGTCTAAATAACAGCAATCTCTTTGTCAGCATGCCGACAGCCTTCCAAATGTTCTTCTCAAACGGAATCGTTGTAGCCAGCCTACTCGCCATTGTCCTCAATGCAGTATTAAATCATAAAAAGAAATAAGAAAAAGAGGTGCGAGCCTCTTTTTTATTTATCTATATCCTCACCTGTCTGTCTTCTGACCGCTGTCCTGTGACAAACATGGTAAAGGTTGCTTTGCAGACGTTTCTGCCTTCTTGATTGGTGATATCGACATCTACCACACAAGTTGTGCGACCTTGATGGACACATTCTCCTTTTATTGTCAATACATCATCAAGTTTTCCTGCCTTGAGGTAGTTGATAGAAGATTGGAGTGTCACTCCATCAAGTCCCAAAGATATGACCACCAAACCACTGATCTGGTCGCAAAGGGTAAAGAGATAGCCACCATGGGCATTGCCATAGTAGTTGAGCGACGAGTCCACTACTTTGGTCGTCACCACAACGTGACCATCTCTCATTTGTTCAATTTCGTAATTTTCAAAGGCAGATATAGCGTCAAAATGAAAGTCTTTCATCGTTTCCTCCTGATATTTCAAACGACACTATGATACTACTTTTTATAGGACTGTGCAAGGAGAAAGCACCTAGTCTGGCAAAATCCCGACCTGCTCCACAAAGCGCATAAAGGCTGTCTGCCCTTGTTCCGTCTGCTTGTAGACTCCTGCATCCTCAAGTACACGCGCAAAGATAGCACCCACAGAGTCCTTGACGATTTCAAGAGCTTTTTCTTTATCCGCTAGATCTGGATGTTGGGCTTTGAGTTGGTCTGCCCATTCCTGATGATAGTCGGCAACTGCATCAGCTTCTCCTACAAGATAGCTAGCGACTTGCTCCACTTCTTCTTTCAGACGTGGTGGCAAGATTGCCAAGCCCATGACCTCAATCAAGCCGATATTTTCCTTCTTGATATGTTGGACATCCTTGTGGGGATGATAGATGCCATCAGGATGTTCTGGTGATGTTTGATTATCTCGTAAAACCAAGTCCAACTCAAACTGACCGTCGCGCTTACGCGCAATAGGTGTGATGGTGTGATGCGGTGTCCCGTCTGTCTCTGCCAAAATCTGCACACTAGGATCTGAATACTGACGCCATTCCTGCAAAATCTTGTCAGCTAAGTTGATCAAATCCTCTTTGAAATCCGAAGTCAAACGCAACACTGACATTGGCCACTTGACAATCCCAGCCTTAACCTGCTCAAAATCAGCAAATCGGAAGGTCTTTTGCAAAGGAGCCAATTCCATAGGAAATATGTGACGGCCTCCCTGGTAGTGGTCATGAGTGAGAATAGACCCTCCCACAATCGGCAGGTCAGCATTAGAGCCAGCAAAATATCCTGGAAACTGCTCTACGATAGCCAACAAACGCTCAAAACTCTGACGACTAATGACCATGGGACGATGCTGGCCATCTAAAAAGATACAGTGCTCATTAAAATAAGCATAGGGCGAATACTGGAAACCCCACTCCTGACCAACCATTTCAAAACGGATAATCCGGTGATTGCTGCGAGCTGGGTGGTTAACTCGACCATGGTAGCCTTCATTCTCTAGACAAAGCTGACACTGAGGATAATTACTAGCTTGCACCAACTTGGCTGCCGCAATCTCCTTTGGATCCTTTTCAGGCTTAGAGAGATTGATGGTAATTTCAAGTTCTCCGTAATCAGATGGAACACGATAAGCAATATTTTTAGCAATGGCCTTGAGTTTGATGTAGTCATTTTTCTGACTGAGTTGGTAAAAATCCTCTATCGCTTGCTCAGGAGAGTGGGCGTAGGTTGCCCAAAAGTCACGATTGACCTGACTCGGACAAGGAGTTACCAAGTCCATCAATTCAGCACCAAGGATTTCACGCGCAGTCTGACTATCCTCAATCGTCTCTAATTGAACCGCCTCCTTGACAAGCTGGTCTTTGAGGTCAATCAATTCATCCAGATTGGTCTCAACTTCCAAAACACCTTCTCCCACTCGTGCCAAAACACGATTGATCAGGTAGATTCGATCCATTTCCTCAAATGAACTTTCAGAAATAACATGTGTTACAAATTTATCTACTAAGGTCACTAGACAACCTCCTTTTGACTAGTCAAGGACGCGAGTGCCACCTGCAACTTCAGCGATATAGAAGCTTGGAGCGTAGCCAACTACTTCCTCGTAGTGTTTGCCTACAGCTTCCTTAAAGGCCTCAACAGTGTCTTTTTGCACCAAGGCAATGGCACAGCCACCAAAACCAGCTCCTGTCATACGAGCACCGAGAACACCTTCTTGTGTCCAAGCTGTGTGAACAAGAGTATCCAATTCCAAGCCAGTTACTTCATAATCATGCTCCAGAGAAACGTGTGACGCATTCATCAAACGACCAAATGTTTCCAAATCACCTGCTTGAAGGGCTGCTTGCGCTTTAAGGGTACGTTGGTTTTCAAGCACAGCATGACGAGCACGTTTCAAACGATTTTCATCTTTAATCAGATAGCTATATTGGTCAAAGGCCCACTCATCCAATTCACCCAAGGTCTGAATATCTAAGGCAACTTGCAACTCTTCCACTGCTTTTTCACACTCAGCACGACGTTCATTATATTTAGATTCGGCCAATTCACGGCGTTTGTTAGTGTTCATGATAACAACGACATTGTCCTTCAAATCAAGTGGCACCAAGTCGTATTCTAAAGTATTAGTATCTAGGTAAATTGCACGTTGGTCTGCACCCATACCGATAGCAAACTGGTCCATAATGCCTGAGTTGACTCCGATAAAGTTATTCTCTGTTTGTTTACCGATTTTAACCAAATCCAAACGATCTAATTTTAAATCAAAGAGATGCTCTGCAACGACCCCTGTCAAGAGTTCCAAGGATGCTGATGAAGACAAACCAGCACCATTTGGGATATTTCCATAAACATAAAAATCAAAACCTTTATCAATCACATGCCCAGCTTCTTGCAAGAAATGAAGAACTCCTTTTGGATAGTTGGTCCAGTTGTGCTCTTTTTCAAACTTGAGGTCAGCAAGAGGAACTTCGATGATGCCCTTGTCCTCAAAGTTGGCTGAGTAGAAACGTAAAACTTGGTCGTCACGCTTACGAGCTGCACCGTAAGTTCCCAAGGAAATAGCAGCAGGAAAAACGTGCCCACCGTTGTAGTCCGTGTGTTCACCAATCAAGTTGATACGACCTGGTGAAAAGAAGGTTTGGTCTGCTTCTTGACCAAAAACAGCAAGAAAGTCTTTGCGAAGAGCTTCAGCAGTAAGATGTTGTGTCATATGATTTCTCCTTTGACTGTCCGTTAAGTCACCTTAACGTGTAATCGTTTTCTTCTATTGTATCCAAGGGATTTTCCAAGGTCAATCCTTTTTACTAAAATTTTACTAAACTATCGGTAAAAAGCAGAAAAATATGATATACTAACCTAAAAGGAGGAGGTTTTATGGCTACCTTAAAAGACATCGCACAGCTAGCCTCTGTCTCTATCGCGACCGTATCACGTGTTCTCAATCGCGACCAGAGCCTATCTGTTACAGAAGAAACAAGACACCGTATTTTAACCGTTGCTGAAGAGCTGGGCTACACCAAGCACCTCAAGACAGGCGAGTCCCACAAGCCCAAGCAAAAGATTGCCATTATCCAATGGGTCAGCGAACAAGGGGAGCTAGACGACCTCTACTACTACCAGATTCGCCTAGGAATAGAAAAAAGAGCCCAAGAACTGGACTACGATATCTTGCGCTATTTTAATGACCATCCTTTTACACTGAGCGAGGAAGTCATCGGGATTCTCTGCATCGGAAAGTTTAGCCGAGCTCAGATTTCTGCCTTTGAAGAATACCAAAAGCCTCTTGTCTTTCTAGACAGCGATACCCTCTCGCTGGGACACACCTGCATTATTACGGACTTTTACACTGCCATGAAACAGGTTGTCGATTATTTCCTCAGTCAAGGGATGAACCGTATCGGGATTCTAACAGGGCTTGAGGAAACAACCGACCAAGAAGAAATCATTGAGGATAAGCGGCTGGAAAATTTTAGGAACTACAGCCAAACAAAAGGGATCTATCATGATGAACTGGTCTTTCAAGGAAGCTTTACCGCCCAGTCTGGCTATGACTTAATGAAGGATGCTATTCAGAGTTTGGGAGACCAACTGCCACCAGCATTTTTTGCAGCTAGCGATAGTTTAGCCATCGGTGCCCTCCGTGCCCTCCAAGAAGCTGGAATCAGCCTGCCAGAACGCGTCAGTCTTATTTCCTTTAACGACACCAGCCTGACCAAACAAGTCTATCCTCCCCTCTCTAGCATCACGGTCTATACCGAGGAAATGGGCCGAGCAGGTATGGATATTCTTAACAAGGAAGTACTCCACGGTCGCAAAATACCTAGCCTGACTATGCTGGGAACCAGACTGACATTAAGAGAGAGTACTCTGCCATAACTCCACAAATTAAACATGACAAAAAATCCTAATAGAGAGTCTCAAATCTCCATTAGGATTTTCTTTTTAGTCCATCACAATCATAGACTTAATGGTCTTACGTTCATCCATATCTTTATAAGCTTGATCAATATCTTCTAATTTATAGCTTGAAGTAAAGACACGGCCTGGGTTGATATCGCCATCAAGAACGGCTTTTAGTAATACTTGTTTGTCATAAGTTGTGACAGAAGCTGGACCACCACCGATTATTGTATTTTGACCAAAGGTTGAGCCAATGGCACGATTTTCATAGTGCGGTACGCCAACAAAGCCCAAACGACCTCCATTATGGAGAACACCAAGAGCTTGATCAACCGCTGCTTCTGTTCCAACACATTCAAGTGCTGCGTCTGCTCCTCCACCGAGGATTTCACGCACCTTGGCAATTCCTTCTTGACCACGTTCAGCTACAACAGCTGTCGCACCTGACTCCAGAGCCATCTTTTGACGATCTTCATGACGGCTCATAAGAATAATTTGTGAAGCACCACGCATCTTAGCCGCGATAACAGCACATTGACCAACAGCCCCATCACCGATAACAACAACCTTGTCACCTTTTTGAACATTTGCAACACGCGCCGCATGATAGCCTGTCGGCATGACATCAGCAAGAGTCAAGAGGGATTTTAGCATACCTTCGCTATAATCAGAAGGTTGTCCTGGAATTTTAACCAGCGCCCAGTTAGCATAGTGGAAACGGATATACTCAGCCTGGACACCACCTGACCAGTTGTTACCAGGATGATTATCACACGAACCATCAAAACCAGCACGGCAAGCATCACACTGACCACAACCATGTGTGAAAGGGGCAATGACAAAGTCACCTGGTTTTACTGTAGTAACGTTCTCACCAACTTCTTCGACAATTCCGATCGCCTCATGACCGCTATTTCTATGTCCTTCTTCGATTTCGGGATTCCGGTAACTCCAAAGGTCCGAACCACAAACGCAAGTACGGACAATGCGGATAATAGCATCATCTGCTTCGATAATTTGCGGACGTTCAATTGTAGCAAGTCCAACCTGGCCTGCCTTTGTATATACTGCTGATTTCATTTAAAATTTTCCTTCCTTGTAAAGTTTAATTTTGAGATTTAAGCGATTTAAAGCCGTCTGTAACTGAGACAAGCGTTCCTCTAATTTTTGCTTTTCCTCTTCTAAAATACCAAGTCTTTCCTCTCTCGTTTCATCCCCCTTTTGGTAGAGCGACATATAGTCAACTAAACTATCTACAGAGACACCCGCCGAACGAAAACACTTAATAAATTCCAGCGCTTCGATATCCTGATCTTGAAAATCACGAATCCCAGTTGCAGTACGAGTAATCTGTGGTACAAGACCAACCCGTTCATAATACCGAATCGTATCCGCTGAAATTCCCAACAAATTACTGGCAGATTTAATATTCATACGCTAACCTCCTCTCATTTCATTCACTGAGTTCACGCTATTCTAACTCACTTATCTTATTATATAACTTTGAGTTGACTCTAAGTCAAGCATTTTGCATCTAAACGAAAAAAATTTTTTTCATTATCAGTTCTCTTATTAGCATACCCTTTCATTAGTCAAAAAATTTAGAGAAAGCGTCTTTCAAATCAAATATCAAAGCAGCTAGGCAAAAAGTCTATAAAAGTAAAAAGCGCATAGTATCGGGCATTAAAAATCATTGATACTATGCGTTTTTTGCTTGAAGATTTACTTCATTTTCTCTTAAAATTGAGTTTTCCCCCAACCTCTTTTCTAGTGTTGATGCTCATGGGGTTGCTCTAAGGCTGTTACCCTCCGTTTATGTTGCGCATGATTGCTTTGACTGGCGTCCACTTCGATGGTAATATTCTGAATTCCTCTTTCTTCTAAGAGCTGACGTACTTGATTCTTTGTTTCCATCATCTGCTCCCAATCCTCTAAACAGAGATGGATAATGGCATTATTTTCCAAACCATCCATGGACCAAATGCTAAGTTGATTGACACTTTTGACATTGACCAGAGCCTCCAAATCCTTCTCCAAATTCCCTGTCTCTACTCCTTCTGGCACAGCATCCAAGAAAATCTTGAGTGCACTCCAAAAGCGAGGAATGGCTTTTGTTAGAATGAAGATAGAAATGACAAGAGATAAGAGTGGATCAAGGATATACCAATCCGTAAATTTGAGGATAATCGCCATTAGAATAACAGCCAACCAACCAAGAGTATCTTCCAAAAAGTGCAAGCTCAAAATTGACTCGTTCTTTGTCTTTCCCTTACGAACTACTAGACTAGCTAGCAGATTGATACTTACTGCAATGATCCCTAACCAGAGGATGCCTTCATCATTAACGGGCTGTGGATTAAAAAGTTTCGTTATATTTTCCAAAATCACTAGGATGGATCCTGTGATAAGAATCACAGCAGTCACCAGGGCCCCTAAAAGACTAAATCGTTTGTAACCCAAAGTATACTGCCTATCTTCTTCTCGATTTGAGATTGTTTCCAAAAAGGCCGATATACCAATGGCTATAGCATCTCCCAAGTCATGAACAGAATCAGCAAGAACAGCACTTGAACCAAAGATTCCTCCAGCGATAAACTCAACAATAGCATAGCTTAAATTTAAGAAAAAAGCTACCCAAACAGTATATTTTGCCTCCATCTTTCTCATTCCTTTGTTATAATAGATTTATGAACACCTTGTTCATTATCATTATCCACTAAAACTCAAAGAAAGGATAGAAGCAAAACGTCAGCTTTATTCAGTTCTGAACAATTTGCCTCAAGTGTCCATATGACTAACATTGACCGCCGTATCAGCAAAACAAAAAAAGCCATCTATCAAGCTTTTCTACAACTTTTAAACGATAAGGGTTACGAAGCCACTACAGTTCAGGATATCATTGATCTCGCAGATGTGGGACGCTCCACCTTTTACTGTCACTATGAGAGTAAGGAACTACTGCTGGATGAGCTTTGCCGCTACCTCTTCCATCACTTCTTTGAAAGAGAACAATCCGTTTCTACCGAGGATTATCTCGCCCACCTCTTTCTGCATTTTCAGAAAAACCAAGACCATATCACTAGTCTGCTATTTTCCAAAAATGACTACTTCCTCCGTCAACTCCATAAAGAGCTAGAACACCATGTCTATTCCGTGCTAGCTGATGATTTAAAAGAAGCTCACCCGAGTCTACCTATTTCTTACCTCCAACACTTGGTCGTGTCCAACTTTATCGAGACATTGACCTGGTGGCTCAAAAACGGACAAGACTTTACAGACCAGGAAGTTGTGCAATTTTATCTAGACCTTCTCATTCCTAAAAATTGATACTCAATGAAAATCCTTGATTATCAACTCTATCTGTTTTAATCGAAATCTCAAAACAGCACTTTCAAACATCTTTCCCTAGTTAGATAAATCAATATTCTGCTTAGCTGCCTTGCTCCACTGATACCAACCAACTAGACTATTAATGAGATAAATCAGGTATTTCCCTTGAATTTGCAGGCTTTCTCCCCACCAGAGATAGATTGAAAAGACATTGGTAGCTGCCCAGAATATCCACTGTTCACGGTAAACAGCTGTCATGAGGATTTGCCCTACCCCATTGGTCGCATCTGTGATGGAATCACGATAGGGACGATTGGCACCGATAGACAGATAAATAAACCCAAAGGCCAACCACCAAAGAACACTAATGGAAAGATACTTGGTCCAACCCTTGCCGTCCAGTTTACGCGCGACAAACTCTTGTTGTTCTTTCTTAAACTGGGCTTGATAAATCCAAACCAAGAGACCAATTGGCTGCATAATTGTAAAATAGAGAGTTGTTAAAACCTCACCATAGAAGCCTTTTTGAAGGGCAAGCACCAGATAAATGATGGAATTAATCAAACCAAATAGGTAGTTACTAGCACGACCTTCAGCTTCTCAAAGAGCAGAAAAAAGGTTAGTAAGGCTTGAGAGATGAATCATTTTAAAGGCAAACAATTCCAACAAGACGTCATCATTGTCGCTGTTGGTTATTACCTACGTTACAATCTGAGCTATCGTGAAGTTCAGGAATTGCTTTATGACCGTGGAATAAATGTTTGTCACACTACGATTTATCGGTGGGTTCAAGAATACAGTAAAATCCTCTATCATCTCTGGAAAAAGAAAAATAAACA
The DNA here is from genome assembly GCA_905221115.1 of bacterium. Lineage (GTDB taxonomy): Bacteria > Bacillota > Bacilli > Lactobacillales > Streptococcaceae > Streptococcus. The sequence goes on along the minus strand of CAJNBX010000011.1, from coordinate 9,124 downwards.
GTCCTTCTATTCGTGGAAAATGGATGAAACCTATATCAAAATTAAGGGGCGTTGGCATTATCTCTATCGAGCGATTGATGCGGACGGTTTAACATTGGATATCTGGTTACGAAAGAAACGTCGAGCAGACGATAACAGCTATAAGTTAGAAGATACCGCCTATCAAGAAGATAAAGCACGCAAAGCAGAAACCGAAGATAAGCTAGCTATTGAAGCAATGAAAAGCAAGTACACCACGCTATTGCTAGAAAATATGTTGCTAAGTCCGTTTGAAATGCAAGATACAAAAATCATGGCAGGATTGCAAGTCCATGTTTACCCCCTCTATGACGAACTGAAAGAATTAAGAGGGCTAAATAGTGTTAAAGACCACTTGTCTTATGTTTCCAGCAGACGTGAAGAATATTCTAAGCATAATATCGCACGCTACCTCAAAAAAGCCATTGAACAATATCTACCAACGGTTAAAAGGCAGGACTTAAACCATGAGTGAAGACTTAAAAACGATCAAAGAGCTGGCGGATGAGTTGAGTGTTACAAAACAAAATATTCAATATCACTACCAAAGATTACCAAAAGAATTACAGCTTAAAAGTTCCAATGGGTCTAATCTAATAAATTCTAAAGCAGAAAAAATAATTTTAGGTAAAGTAGAAAGTAGTAGCAAATCAAATACCAAAGACCAACAAATAGAAAAACTAACTAATTTGTTAGACCAGTAACAACGATTAGCCTTGCAAGATAAAAAGTTGCTAGAAGAATACAAGGCGGAAAATGATAACTTAAAAGCCCTCAAAATGCCCTCACAAGAAACAGAATTCAAACACTTAGACAATCAATATAAAGATGAAGTGAACGCTCTTAAAGAGAAGTTGGAAAATTTGCAGGAACAAATCAAAGATCAAAAAAGGATAGAAGAACAAGAAAAACCAATAAAATGGTGGGGACTATGGAGAAAATAGATGATTCAGTTAAAAAGAAAGTTCCAGAATTGCGATTTAAAGGATTCACGGATGAATGGGAACAGCCTAAGTTGGGAGACGAAGTTCGAATAGTGATGGGACAGTCTCCTAATTCAGAAAATTATACTGATGATCCTAATGGGCGCTAAAAATGCGAAAACCTATGAAGACCTATTTTGTATTAGTCAAACAAAAAATCCAAAAGAAATGGTATATGATTATGACCATGAAACAAAGTAAAATCAAACCGAGTGATCTGAGGAAGCACCCGATAATCATGAAACGTTATTAAACACAAAAGTCACCCATGTGAGTTCTTGCCAGAAGCTGAAGTTAATCCTTCAACCTGGAAAACCCGCAGAGGTGACTTTTTCTATACATCTCGATTTTTCTGGCAATAATCATTAACCGATAAATATGTCTGTGAATCGCCCAGCGACTCCGCTATGTCCATAATCCGCGGTGGTAATAATCCCACTCGCTGGACAAGTTCGTGATTGCTGAACAATTCCCGTGGACTGCCGGCAAAGCCAAACTTCCCGTGTTCCATAACATACACCGACTCAAACTCGGTGGCGACCCAATCCATGTCATGGGTGATGGTCACAACTTGGTGGCCCGAATCAGCCAACTGATGGAAAATTGCGGTCAACTTGCGCCGGCTTTCCCAATCAAGCGACATCATCGGCTCATCAAATAAATAAATCGCCGGATCCACTGCCAAAACTGTGGCAACGCTCAACAGCTTGCGTTCCGACAATGACAGGTCATATGGACTTTCAGCTGTTTTATCATCCAAGCCAACTCTTTTTAGAGCCGCTAAAGCCCGCCTCGTAATCGTGTCGTGGTCATCTATGACCTGCGCGACATTCCACTCCACCTCTCGTTGAACGGTCGGGTTGAAAAGCTGATCGTCAGGATTCTGAAAAGTAATTCCAACCTTCAGTAACTTTTCGACTGGTTTAAGATCATTAAAATTTTCTCCATCGATCTTAATCACACCGGTTTGTGGTGTCAGCAAACCCGTCAACAATTTGAAGAGCGTTGATTTGCCGGCACCATTTTGGCCGACAATCGCCACCATCGGATCGGTGAAGTGTTTGTCTTCAACATCCAAGCTAAAGGACCGTTCCGGATAAGTGAACGTCAGGTGGCTCAGTTCAATTGTGGGCATAACGAACCTCCTTCAGATCAGCGTAATTCACCGGATACCGGCCATCAGCCAAGTGCCAATCCATTTTTTGAGCAAGTTGCTGGATTGTCGGGGCTGGAATCTGCCAGTCAGCTGCCAAATGATTAAACACCTCACCCGGCCTGCCCTGGGCTACCATTTGACCCTCGTGCAGCACCCACACAACGTCGGCGACTTCGCACAAATCGTCAATTTCACTGGTGACAATGAAGACAGTCGTCTCTTTGACTTGGGCCAGCCATTGGAAAAATTGCCGGCGGCCAAGGGGATCCATCTCACTGGTCGGATCATCCATAATCAAAACAGCCGGATTAGCCACAATCGCCGTGGCAATTGCCAACCGCTGGATCTGACCACCGGAAAGGCTCTCGGGACGCAAATTCAGCTGTTCAATCAACCCCATTTGCGTGGCAACTTCTTCAACCCGTTTTTGAATCAGTCCTTCAGCCATTCCCTGATTAATCAAGTCAAAGGCGATTTCATCGGCAACCGTGTCTGCCAACCCGCTTAGTTGGCCAGCTGGATTTTGCAGTACAACTCCATTCATGGCATTATAAACGGGCCAATTGTCGGACACTCGCTGGCCAAACATGTGCCAATCGCCCTCAATCTCAGCAGACACAATTTTGGGAATGACCCCTGCCAGCACACGGCACAAAGTCGATTTGCCGGAGTGGCTATGCCCGATAATCCCAACCACCTGGCCGGTATGAACCTCCGCGTTAATCTGACGCAGTTGTGGTTGCTCAGTACCCGGATAACGGGTGGTCAAATTTTCAATTACAATCCGTTTATCTTCGTCCATATCTTCCACCCAATCAATAAAATTGCCAATCCAGTCAGACCAATGTGTAGCGTCCGCGACAGGCGATACACGCGCTGGGAAGTTCTGACAGTCCGGTTGAGATTATCAAAACCTCTCAGTTGGAGAGAAATCGACCGCGTCATCGATTGATCCAAGGTCTTAATCACCAATGGAATTAGAACCGGCAGGACTGACTTTAATTTCTGAATCAACGTTTTTTGCGGATTGGTTCCGCGAACTTTTTGTGCCTGCTGGATTTTCCGCATATTGCGCATCATTTCCGGCAAAATATAACACACCGACATCAGAACGTAGACGGTTTTATAAGACAATCCGGACAGTTCCAAATAGGCCGCGTTTTCTGAAATACTCGTGGTCACCATAAAAAAGCCACTGGTCAAAATAATCACCAATACTCGACAACCCAGAGTGGTGGCGTAAATCAGGCCTTCTTTGTAGAACGACACCCCAAGCACAGAAAACAGCACAGTTTGATTCCAACTGTAAAATAACCCTTGGATGATCAGCATGGTGCAAATCAGAAACAGGCTGAATCCCAGCGCCTTAAAGGTGGTAGAACTCAATTTGGAAAATAACAATAGCAGTGTTGCGACAAGAATTAATCCGGTCTGAAGCAATAAATTCATACTGGCAAAGCTCAACAACGTCATGTCCAAGATGAACAAGAGCTTAGTAATCGGATCGATCACCTGGTACCACTTGAGCTTGACCCGTGGCGCTTCAGAAATCAATGTTTTATCAGTCATCATTTATCATCGCTAAAGAAGTGCACCATCCGCTTCGGCAACTGACGATAGATGAAGAATGCCAGGTAAGCCACGCAGACTTTATCCAAAATATCCAAGACAAACTCATCGGTAAATGAGGCCAGCCACACTGGTGCATGATTGGCGACCATTACCGCAAACAATGAGTCACCCCAAGCGATACCGGTCTGACCACCCCAAAAGATGACGTTGAGTGGCGTTGAAATGACAGCTGAAACGATGGCAATAATAATAGCAGAAACAAATACTCGTCGCGCTGACGAGAACCACCCATTGGCGTGCAAAACTCCGACAGCAATCCCAATTCCGATGCTGGTAATCGCATACACGGTTGAAATTGGCGATAAGGTCAGCCCATAGATCACGTTGTTGATGAAACCACTAATGGCACCGGCAACCGGCCCAGCCAACATGCTAGAAAGAAAGGTTCCCAAAGACCCCAGCCAAACGGGCAACTTTAACCCCTCCGCCAAGGCTTTGGCAACATAGTTAATCCCCACGGCAGCGGGAATCAAAGTCATGGTGGCAGCACTTAACTTAAATTTCCACATACTGGTACGATGAATCGGTTCTTTTTTCATAATCTTCTCCTTTTGTTTTTAAAGAGCCGTGTCTGGATAGACTTTCGGACGCAACGCTCTATTATATATCTACTGAACTGTCTATACACAAGATTTCCATCCTTAGTCGACATGAGCTGGAAATCTTTATTTGTTAAGTAGTTCACAACACATTATACACCTATTTTATGAATAGTCAAGTGTATTTACAGTAAAATTTTAGAAAATCCTAAAAATTTCCTCTTATTTTCCATTTAAAAATGAAAATCATTAATTCTAACACCAAAAAAGCCCAGACAACATTGTCTGAGCGTTCTTCTATATAGTCGTTTAACCAAGTCGAGTTTAGCTTTTCAAACTATTTCTTCAACAAACCTTGTTCTTGTAGAAACTCCTTGGCTACTTGTTCTGCTGACTTGCCTTCAACACCGACTTGGTAGTTGAGCTGGCTCATCTGGCTTTCAGTAATTTTACCAGCCAATTTATTGAGAACTGTTTCCAACTCTGGATGTTTCTTGAGAAGAGCTTCTTTCATTAGTGGAGCCCCTTGATAAGGTGGGAAGAGTTGCTTGTCATCTTCCAAGACCTGCAAATCATAACGCGCCAATTCCGCATCAGTCGAATAGGCATCCGTGATTTGAATATCACCTGACTGAATTGCCTGATAGCGAAGAGCTGGCTCCATGGTCGCCACATTGAGATTGAGACCATACATTGACTGCAAGCCCTTATTTCCATCTTCACGGTCATTAAACTCAAGTGTAAAGCCTGCCTTCAACTGCCCTTCCACTTTTTTCAAGTCCGAAATGGTCTTCAAGCCATATTCTTGAGCAATCTTTTTCGGAACAGCTACAGCATAGGTATTTTGATAAGACATAGGTTTGAGATAGGCTAGATGATCCTGTTTGGCGATACCATCACGCGCCACCTGATAAACCTGCTCTGGCTCATGACTCACTTTAGGTGATGGCTGAAGCAAACTTTCAGTCACCGTACCAGTAAATTCAGGATAGATGTCAATATCGCCTTTTTTCAAAGCTTCATAAAGAAAGCTTGTTTTCCCAAAATTCGGTTTAACAGTCGCAGTCATGCTGGTATTTTCTTCAATCAGCAACTTATACATATTGGCCAAAATTTCTGGTTCTGGACCCAATTTCCCAGCAATAATCAAGTTTTCCTTCTCTTTTTGAACCAAGAGGGCTGGGCTATAAGACAGACCGAGCAATATGGTCACCAAGGCAAAACCAGAAAAAATCGTCCGTAATTTTGCTTTTTCCATCACTTTTAGTAGGAAGTTAAAGGCAATGGCAAGCACTGCTGAAGAAAGTGCCCCAATCAAAATCAGACTGGCATTATTGCGGTCAATTCCCAAAAGGATAAAGGAACCCAGTCCCCCTGCCCCAATCAAGGCAGCCAAGGTTGCCGTACCGATAATCAAGACAGCCGCCGTCCGAATCCCAGACATCATTACCGGCATAGCAAGCGGAATTTCAAACTTCTTGAGTCTCTCCCACCTAGTCATCCCAAAGGCAATCCCAGCCTCTTGCAGACTCGGATCAATTCCTTTCAGCCCAGTGATGGTATTTTGTAAAATCGGAAAGATCGCATAAATCACTAAAGCTGTCAATGCCGGTAAAGTCCCAATTCCCATCAAAGGAATAAAGAGTCCCAATAAGGCCAAAGACGGGATAGTCTGGAAAATCCCTGCAATCTGCAAAACCCAATCCGCCAATTTCTCATGATAGCGAAGATAGACAGCTAAGGGAATCGCAAGCAAAATAGCTAGTAACAAGGTCAATAGTGACAACTGCAAATGTTGAGATAGAGCTGTCAACCAATCACTAAAACGATCCTGAAAAGTTGCAATTAAATTAGTCATGAACACTACCTCCAAACAAGTCTGCTACAAATTCTGTGGCAGGCGCTTTTAAAATCGTCTCAGGGTTCGCCACCTGACGAATCTCTCCATCCTGCAAAACAGCAATACGGTCCGCCAATTTCAAAGCTTCATCCGTATCATGGGTCACAAAAATCGTTGTCATCCCAAACTCTTTATGCAATTCTTTAGTCAGAACCTGCAACTGTTTTCTCGAAATAGCATCCAAGGCTGAAAAAGGCTCATCCATGAGGAGAATCTTAGGCTGACCAATCATAGCCCGTACAATTCCAACACGCTGTTGCTCCCCACCAGATAATTCACCAGGCAAACGATGCCCATACTCAGCCACTGGCAAGCCAACCTTGGCCAAAAGCTCTTCTGTTTTCTGAGCAATTTCTTCCTTAGTCCAGCCCTTCATCTCAGGAATCAGGGCAATATTTTCCGCAACCGTTAGATTTGGAAAGAGAGCAATGGCCTGTAAAACATAACCAGTAGAGAGACGAAGCTCACGCTCATCATAGTCTTTGATGCGCTTGCCATCCATGTAAATATTTCCATCAGTTGGTTCCAAAAGACGGTTAATCATCTTGATCATGGTCGTCTTACCGGACCCAGATGGCCCAACTAAAACCATAAACTCTCCATTCTCAATTCGTAAATTGACATCTCTCAAAACATCTTTTTCTGTGTAGCGCAAGGCTACATTTTTGTATTCAATCATTCTGTATCCTCAATTTAAAACTTCCCTCGATTGGTCAAGTCTTCTACCTTAGGCATGACTTCCTTATTGTTACAATGCTCCACAATTTTCCCGTTTTCTAGTCGGAAGATATCGTACCGAGCATAGGAAAAGCCATCAATCTGAGTCTGACCATCGCTAACCACATAGTTTCCTTGTCCTAAGAGTTGGAAAACAAAGTCAAAAGTGGCCTTTACTTATAAACAGCTAATTTGCTCCATTTTAAACCTCATTTTCCTCCTCTTTCAGATTAGCCAAAATTCTTTCTTGAAAGGCTTCAAACTGACGAATTTCTTCCTCCGAAAATCCTTTGTAAAAGATCGTATCCAATTTCTGACTGACACGATGCCCCACTTCTTTCTGAGACTGCCCCAACTCTGTTAAAACCAAATACTTCTTACGCTTATCTTCTCCACATGGACTAATAGTTACAAGATTTTGTTCCTCTAGTTTTTTAATCATCGTCGTCAGAGTATTATTAGCAAGCCCAGTCGCAAGCGCAATATCTGTCGCAGTTGCGCAGCCAGTTTCACTATTCCATAAAACTGCTAAAATCTTCCCCTGTTCACTTCGATAAAGAGCTTCAGGATCTTGGCTCAGTAACTTTTGAAAAATCCGCCCATTCAACAAACGAATATGATGGGCTACCAAATGACTATCTTTCATGACACCTCCAATTTATTTCGATATCGAAACGAATAAAATAATTGTAACACTCATTATTCCAGCTGTCAACTATTTCGATTTAGAAATAATTTTCCCCAGTAAAAAAACTTCTACCCAAGGTAGAAGTTTTCAATCTTATAAAACTTAATCCGTCATGTCCGATACCAACGTTCGATGCTCCAATGGAATACTGCACATAACTAATAAGAAAATAAAACCTGACTGAATCCAGAAGAGGGCCAAGTCAAAGATTCCGTGTACAGCAACCACTGTAAGGAAAGACAGATAAAGGCCGATAATCGGACGTTTCCCCGACTCCTGACTCATATCCATCATCAAGCGAACAGGAGCAACAGAAGACAAAACTAATAAAATGGTCCCCACAATTCCGTAACTCAGAATTGTATCAATATAAAGGCTGTGAGCATGTTCATGATAAGGAGCATTTATCCGAGGATACGAGTGCATGTAGGTCAATGGCCCTTCACCCCAGAAAGGATTTTGCTTAAATAAGGCCATCCCAGCATCCCAGATAGAAATTCGTTCTTCCATAGAAGAGTCTAAAGTCCCCATCCGAACTCCTAAATCACTGGAAAAGAGGAAACTCAAGCCAATCGCAAAGACCCCAATACTAAGCCAAAAAGCCTTCCAGTTTTTAATGGTCGTAAAGAGATAAATGATGGCTCCAGCTATAATAGCAGGAAAGGCAGTTCGATTTTGCGTAAAGTTCAAACCAAAGAGATTCACAAAGCCTGCAATCACACAGAATACTTTCAACCAATTCAACTTGGTCGTCGTAAACAGATAGAAGGCAATCATGATACAGAAACAACAAATAATTCCATAATAATTAGGATTAAAGAAGGTCACTTCTGCACGATTCTGATGCCAAACCTGCATATTGGGTGAAAGAAAAGCATAGTTAAATTTCTTCACAATTTGGAAATGTTCTAAGCTCGCAAAAGCAGCTGACAAGACGCTACCAAACAAGACGAGCTGCAAAATCAATCGAAAAAATTTATGTGATAAAATCGACTGATAGTGCAAAAAGAAAACAGTAAATAGAAAAATTCCTACTGAAGCCACAACTCCCATCCAATTTTGTGCAAAAACGGATATAACAGTACTATAGCCAAGAAAAAGAAGCAGCATCGGATGCTCCCCCATTTTCTGAAGAATACTTTTCATGTCTCCTGTGAAAATTAAACTAATAATATATAAACAGAATACAACTACAAAAAGATAAAAGGGTAAAAAGATGCTCAGGATAATCCCCAATAAAATCAGCTCTTTACTAGACAACCCTTTCAGCTTTTCAATAAAGCCTATTGATTTCAAAATGAATCCTTTCTCTCCAAATCAGCTGATTCAGATAATAGTAAGCTACCCTTTATTATACCACTTTTTTAGCAATTTGAAAACAAAGGAAACGTTTCCTAGGTAAAAAAGGGAGCAAGGTAACTTCTCAAAGTAACTTCCACTCACCTGACCAAAGTGGAAATTAGTCTAAAACGGATTTTTATGGTGGAATTA
>CAJNBX010000010.1 GCA_905221115.1 bacterium | reverse complement strand
AAAAAGTGGGTTTTAGGAACCACGATATCATACAAACTAGAATAAGGACTGACATCCATAGTTAACTGATTATCAAGTATTATTTCACCTCATCTCTAGTATAACAAAAAAGCCATCAATTTGATGACTTTTTCAGTAGGCTCGTAAATCAAGGTTTTTTCTGTATATTTAATGCTAATTGCCGGGATTGAACCGGCGACCTCATCCTTACCATGGATGCGCTCTGCCAACTGAGCTAAATCAGCTTACTTTAAAAGTATACTACAGTTAGAAAATCTTGTCAAGTTTCCTTAGAAATTTTCCATAAGAAAAAGCCAGGTAAGAGCTCCCTAGCTTGTCTTCTTCTATTTGCTTAAATCGATTCGACGACCAATTTTACCGATAATAATCGCTCCAATAATCAATGAAGCAAATTCACCAACTCCTGTTGTGAACCAAGTAAGGAAAAATGGTAATTCTGCTACAATATTTAACTCTGCAGCGATAGTAAACATGGAAATTGAAAAGAGGATTGAAAAGAAGAAATGATCTTTTCGAATCAATCCGTTAAAGAGGTAATCTTTGCTGTATTTTGCAAAAAGCCAAACACCTAGACTAAGGAATACTAGGGTTGATCCACCACCAACAAAGACATCTAGCAGTCCGAAGCTAAAGAAATTAGCAATCATACAACCGATGGTAACTCCGATGATGTACTTAGGATTGTAAAAAGCCATAAAGTTCATCATTTCTGAAATACGAAACTGATAAGCACCATAGCTGATGGCATTTAGAGGCGGTGTGACAGTCAAAACGACATAGATAGCAGCAACGATTGCAATATCTGCAACATCACGAATAGTTAATTTTTTCATCTTTTCTCCTTTAGCGGGTTATCCGCGTGTAATATGCTTGGTGAAAGAAGCTAAGCACCAAGGGTTGCTTTATTCAACCTTACTAGTATAGCACAATAGCCTGCTTTATGCTATACTTAAACCATGAAAATTCCTATTCAAAAATTTTTTAACAATGAAATTTTATCCTATCTCTTCTTTGGCCTTGCAACAACTCTAGTTTCGATTCTCACACGACTAGTCATTTATCAACTAAGTCATCAGGAACTCCTTGCTACTGTCCTAGCAAATATTATTGGTATCCTCTTTGCCTTTAGCACAAATGATAGGATTGTATTTAAGCAAGCTAGGCAGAATTGGGCAAGACGTTTAGTGAAATTTTCTCTTGTCCGCCTTTCTACTTTTCTGTTAGACTTGCTCCTTACTTTTCTATTTGTAACCCAGTTTCCCCACATCATAGGTCAATTCGTAAATGAAAATCTTGACAAAATCAATGCAATCGAAACAGTTCTTGCACAATTATTGATAATTATCCTTAATTACATTTTTAGTAAGGTTTTTATTTTTAAAAAATAAAATTTCTGAGCATATATCTTGCAAGCTTTTCTTAATTAATATATAATGAAATATAAACTTTTTTTGAAAGGAAATTATGAAAATGTTAAAAGATCTTAAAGCATTTTTGCTTCGTGGTAATGTTGTTGACCTTGCTGTCGGTGTGATCATTGCCTCTGCTTTTGGTGCAATCGTTACATCACTTGTTAACGATATCATCACTCCACTTATTTTGAATCCAGCCTTGGAAGCTGCGAAAGTACAAAACATCGCTGAGCTTGCTTGGAATGGTGTTACATATGGTAAATTCTTGAGCGCTGTTATCAACTTCCTAGTTATCGGTACTGTTCTCTTCTTTGTTATCAAAGGTATCGAAAAAGCTCAAAGCCTTACTAAGAAAGAAGAGGCTGCTGAGGAAGCTCCAGCTGCTCCAACTGAGTTGGAAGTACTTCAAGAAATCAAAGCTCTTCTTGAGAAAAAATAATCATTTAAAAGGATCTAGCACAAAGCTAAATCCTTTTTTCTTTACTCTTTCGGTAACTTGCCTGCTTTCTCAAGCATTTTCTTGATCAAATAAGGCATCTTAACATTTTCCCGACCTTTTTTCTCAATCAGTTTTTTCACAAATTCTGGCATTTGTAAATCTTGAGATTCGGCCAAAATGTTTTTCGTCTCATCTGAAGGAACTAATTCATCAAAGGTTTCTTCTTCTGGGAGAAATTCCTTAAATTCTTTGTCCTCATTAGCTCTGACGGTATTAACCAAGGCATCAATCAAACGAGAATCTGTATTTGGCATTGGTGGACGATGGTAGTTTACTCCAAATTCCTGACATAAGTCATAACATTCCACATCGTTGTCAAACAAGACTTCAATATGCTCGCTAATGAAGCTGATAGGAACAAAAATATAATGGTCTGGATGTTCTTTCTGTTCTCTGAGGTACTCCAAAACATCTGGCTTAATCCATGGAATCCCGATATCACTTTCACTCTGCCAAGTGTTAGTATATTGCTCTGAACTCAAGCCTAGTTTTTCAGCGACTAGCTTACTATTTTCGAAAATTTGGTCAATATATGGGTCACCAAAATCCAAAGCAAAAATGGGCACACTGTGGGCTGAAAAGATGACTTTAAAGCTATCCTGCTTTACTTCTTCTTTTAAAATCTTAGCAATTTCATCTGCCCAATAGTTTAGCAAGGCCTCTTCTTGATACCAGTCCTTAATAACTAAAAATTGAATTTGTTTGCTTTCTAAAAATTTCTCATAACCCATGACAGAGTAAAAAGAATAATGGGGCTCCAAAATCAGGCAAATACACTGTTCAATGCCGTCTGCTTCCATCTGACCAATCACATCTGGAATAAAAGGTCTGGAAAATTTATTGGCAAAATAGACACTGTATTCATTTCCCAATCTAGCTTCTACCAAGGCAACCTCTTCACGAGTAATTTTTTGCAGAGGGGTCCCTCCAATTCGCACATAATTGTCATAGAGGGTTTGAATCTCATGGTCTTGAGGTCTCACTCCGCGACGAATATTTGTGAAAAAATCAGCCACACCTTCAAAGGTAATCTCTTCTGGCGAACCGAAAGTCATCATTAAAATTGCTTTTTTCATAATCGCTTCCTTGTGATGTTTTTATCAAGTTTATTTTATCATTTATCTATTAATAAGTAAACGCCAACATAGCGAATTTCCCTAACTTCTGTCTTTTGTTTTTCTCTCTTTTCTATGATACAATGGAAAAAATGAATTCAAAAGGAGTTTTTTATGACTTATCCCAATCTCTTGGACCGCTTCTTAACCTACGTTAAGGTCAACACGCGCTCTGATGAACACTCTACTACTACTCCAAGTACACAGAGTCAGGTTGACTTCGCAACCAATGTTCTTATCCCTGAAATGAAACGTGTTGGACTGCAAAACGTCTACTACCTTCCAAATGGTTTTGCAATTGGGACCTTGCCAGCCAATGATCCATCTTTAACACGTAAAATTGGCTTCATCTCCCACATGGATACTGCTGACTTTAATGCCGAAGGAGTTAATCCCCAGGTGATTGAGAACTATGATGGTGGTGTGATTGAACTAGGGAATTCTGGTTTTAAACTGGATCCAGCTGACTTTAAGAGTCTTGAAAAATATCCAGGACAAACACTCATCACAACAGATGGAACAACCTTGCTAGGTGCTGATGACAAGTCAGGGATTGCTGAAATTATGACTGCTATTGAATATCTAACTGCTCACCCTGAAATCAAACATTGTGAGATTCGTGTTGGTTTTGGTCCAGATGAGGAAATCGGTGTTGGTGCTAATAAATTTGATGCAGAAGATTTTGATGTTGACTTTGCCTACACAGTTGATGGTGGTCCATTAGGTGAGCTTCAGTACGAGACCTTCTCAGCAGCGGGTGCTGAATTGCATTTCCAAGGACGCAATGTCCACCCTGGTACTGCCAAAGGTCAGATGGTCAACGCTCTACAGCTAGCAATTGATTTTCACAATCAACTTCCAGAGAATGACCGTCCTGAGTTAACTGAAGATTACCAAGGTTTTTACCATCTAATGGATGTGACAGGTAGTGTTGAGGAAGCGCGTGCAAGCTACATCATTCGTGATTTTGAAAAAGATGCCTTTGAAGCGCGTAAAGCAGCTATGCAGTCTATCGCTGATAAGATGAATCAAGAACTTGGTAGCGACCGTGTCACCCTAAACTTGACAGATCAGTACTACAATATGAAAGAAGTCATTGAAAAAGATATGACTCCAATTACCATTGCTAAAGCCGTTATGGAAGATCTAGGTATCACTCCTATTATCGAACCAATCCGTGGAGGGACAGACGGCTCTAAGATTTCCTTTATGGGAATCCCAACCCCTAATATCTTTGCTGGTGGCGAAAATATGCACGGACGTTTTGAATACGTTAGCCTTCAGACTATGGAACGTGCAGTTGATACCATCATTGGTATCGTAGCTTATAAAGACTAAAAATAGGCTGGGCAAAAACTCAATTTCAAGAGAAAATGAAGTAAATCTTCACACAATAAAACGCATAGTATCAAGGTTTCGGCTCCTGATACTGTGCGTTTTTTGATTATAAATGCGAATTATTTAGTAGCACTTCTCTTTATTGATGAACAGCTTGAGCTGCTGTGATAAGGGTCAACTTGTAAACATCATCTGCATTACATCCACGAGAAAGGTCGTTAACTGGTTTGTTCAAACCTTGCAAAACAGGTCCTACAGCTGCAAAACCACCAAGACGTTCAGCCATCTTGTATCCGATATTTCCTGCCTCGATACCTGGGAAGATAAAGACATTTGCTTGACCAGCTACTGTACTTCCAGGAGCTTTCAGAGCTGCAGTTTCAGGAACAAAGGCTGCATCAAATTGCAACTCACCATCGATTTCAAGGTCAGGACGCAAGTCGTGAGCAATTTTAGTTGCTTCAACAACCTTATCAACGCTTTCTCCAAAACCTGAACCTTTAGTAGAATAGCTTAGCATAGCAATTTTAGGCTCGATTCCAAACATCTTAGCTGTGATTGCTGAGTTGATGGCAATTTCAGCCAAGGCTTCTGCATCAGGATTGATATTGATAGCACAGTCTCCAAATAGGTAACGTTCCGTACCACGAACCATGAGGAAGGCACCTGAAGTACGAGTCACATTTGGACGAGTTTTAATGATTTGTAGGGCTGGGCGAACTGTTGAAGCTGTTGAGTGAATCGCTCCTGACACCATCCCATCAACCAAGCCCAAGTAAACCAACATAACACCAAAATAGTTGACATCTTCAACCAAAACCTTGCGTGCATCTTCTTCAGACATTTTGCCCTTGCGACGCTCCACCAAGGCAGCAACCATTTCTTCAAATTGAGGATAATGTTGAGGGTCAATAACTTCATAACCATCCATGATCCCTTCGATTTCAAGATAGATTTTAATTTTTTCAGGATTTCCAAGCAAAACAGGAATCACTTCTGTTTCTTTTACCAAGCGTTTAGTCGCTTGAAGAATACGTGGCTCTTCCCCTTCAGGGAGAACGATACGAGCATTTTTACCAACAAGGTTGGCTTTTAGACTTTCAAAAACTTCCATGAGTTTTCTCCTTTTAGATAATAATTATACTCTGAAACAGTTTTTATAGAGTATTAGTTGATAACTGGGTAATAAGGTTGCTAAAATCATCCGGTAAGGGACTTTCTAACTGCAAGTCTTGCTCTAAAAATGGATGATAAAAGGATAGGTAATGGCAATGTAGGGCCTGACGTTGAATGCCATCGTCCAGACTACCACCATACAAGTCATCTCCCAACAAAGGAAAACCAATATGAGAAAAATGGACTCGGATTTGGTGGGTTCGACCAGTATGCAAGCGAATGTCGACCAAGTGAATATTTCCATAGGAAGCGACAATCTTGTAGGAAGTATGGGCGTACTTCCCACCTTTAGCCACTCGTCTAGTAATAATAGAGTCTTCATCACGCGCAATAGGAGCAATAATTTCTCCCTCTGACTCCAAATATCCATCTCCTTTAACGAGGGCAAAGTAACGTTTTTCAATGGACTTCTTCTGCAACTGCTTGTCTAATCGTGCATGGGCATAACCGTGCTTGGCAAAGAGCATCAAGCCAGAAGTATCTCTATCAAGCCTGGTCACAATGTGAACCTGCTGATTTTCATAATTTTGCTTAACGTAGTAACCCTTGATAAAGTTTGCAATGGTATTGGAGTGATTGACACTAGGAATAGAAGCCACTCCATAGGGTTTATTCAAGACTAGAAAATGGTCATCCTCATAGAGAATATCCAGAGGGCGCTCAATAGCTTCCAGAGTTTCAAAGCCTTCCTCGGCGGGAATATCGATGATAACTCGGTCTCCAATATCCAATAGATACGTCGCATTTTGTGGTTGATCATTGACCAGTATAGCTCCACCTCGAAACTTAATCTTAGCCAGCAGCCCCTTAGAAACCTCATGCTTTTTTAAGAAGGTCTTAACCTTGACATGCTCATCTGCGATAAATTCAAACCTCATTCGTCCACCTCGCCGATAAAGGCATCCTTGACACGGTTCCAGAAGCTGGTATGGCTAGGAGTCGCGACAAAGTGAATCTTATGATGATCAATTTGATACTCGATTCGCTCGATACTACGGAAAGAATAAACGCTATTGTCAACCGAAATAGTATGGTAATCGTTTCTTGTTGGAATGAGTTCAATCTTATCCTTCTTAGGCACAATAATGGACGAACCCAGCGTTCGATAGACACGATTATTAAGGCTGGCAATTTCCGTCAACTGAAGAGCTTCAATGGTAGGGTGTAAAACAGCTCCACCAAGCGACTTGTTATAAGCCGTACTACCAGTCGGCGTTGAAACTGTTAGCCCGTCCCCACGAAAACGTTCAAAGGGAACACCATTGATGACAATATCTGCTACCATGGTTCGATCAGACCTGCGGATGCTGGCTTCATTAAGAGCACGAAAAATCTTGACCTCTCCATTTCCAAGAAAAACCTTCACATTCAAAACAGGATAAGAAACCCTTGCTCCAGTATCTAGCTGCAAATTAGTCATCAACTTATCCAACTCAAAATCACGATAGTCGGTATAAAAACCCAAATGTCCAGTATGAAGACCGATAAAGCGCACCTTATCAAGCTGGTCTTCGTACTTATGAAAGGCCGACAAGAGCATGCCATCCCCACCAATGGAAATGACAATGTCCGGATTGGTATCATTGAGTATAAATTGGTTTCTCTTTAAACGATCTCGCAATTCATACAAAACCCTTTGACTCTGCGGTTTTCTATTAGCTATCAGATCAATTCGTTTACCTGTATTCTTCATCTGTATCGTCACTGTTTCCTACACCGTCATTTAATTTTCTACTCAAAGGATCAAAAAGAGCCTGGGCTTCCTGGATATCATCACGAATTTTGCCCATTTCTTCATCCAATTGATGAGCAATCTTGGCCGTAATTTCCAGTCGCTTCTTAATCTCCTCTGGGAAATCCCCTTGGTACTTGTAGTTGAGAGAATGTTCTATTGTTGCCCAGAAATTCATGGCCAAGGTACGTATTTGAATTTCTGCCAAAATGGTCTTGGCTCCATTGATAGTATCAACCGTATATTCTACTACCACGTGATAGGAACGGTAGCCTGATGCTTTTCGATGAGTAATGTAATCTCGCTCCTGTATGATCCGCATATCCTGACGCTTGTGCAAAATCTCCACCACTTCTCGGACGTCATCTACAAACTGGACCATAACACGCAAGCCAGCAATATCTTGCAAATCGTGTTCTAAGGTCGCATAAGTAATGCCACGCCGGGCCATTTTTTCTTTTATACTCTCAATTGGCTTGACCCGACCAGTCACAAACTCAATCGGAGAATGCTTATTTTGCTTACGATATTGCTTACGAATACCACGAAGTTTAATCTTTAACTCACCAACAGCTTGAATGTAAGGATCTAGAAATTCTTCCCATTCTAAGGTCATATATTCTCCCTTGTTCTCATATTATCCTTCAAAAATATCTTTGATTTTTTCTCCAGATTTATATACAATAAATACAAAGCTATTATATCATAAATCCGCTTTCAACGATAAAGAAAAGGTAAGAAAAATGAAACATTTAGAAATTGAATTGAAAACACTATTGAAAAAAGATGAATATGATCGTCTAAAAGTCCAGTTCACAGGTGTCACACCTGTTCTTCAAAAAAATTACTACATCGACACGCCTGATTTTGAACTACGAGAAAAGAAAGTCGCTATACGTATTCGAACCTTTGAAGACTGGGCTGAATTGACACTCAAAGTCCCGCAAAGTGTTGGAAACATGGAATACAATCAAAAATTGCACCTAAAAGATGCTGAAGATTATCTGAGCAAAGAAGAACTTCCTCAGGGACTGGTGCTGGATGAATTGGCTAAACATGGTATCCAAAGTAAAAAATGGCAGGTTCTTGGTTGTCTAACAACGCTTCGCTATGAAATGCAAACACCAATTGGCCTCATGGCACTAGATGAAAGTCAGTACTTTGACATTACAGATTACGAATTAGAGCTTGAAGTGGAAAATCACGAGCAAGGCAAACAGGATTTCCAGCAATTTTTAGATGAAAATCAGATTGCTTATCAAAAAGCTCCTTCAAAATTGGTTCGATTTGTCAAAAGCATGAAAAATAGCTGAAATAATCTCCATTTTTTGGTAAAATAGAAAAGATAAAATACAAAAATCCCAGTTCATATAGGCTAGGCAGATATAGCTAGGATTTAAAAAGTTTACAGAGGACGGTCTATAATGTCAGATAGAAAAAACATGAAACTTTTCGCACTTAACTCTAACCAAGAGATTGCACAGAAAATTGCACAAGCTGTTGGTGTGCCACTTGGAAAATTATCATCACGTCAATTTTCAGACGGAGAAATCCAAGTAAATATCGAAGAAAGTGTCCGTGGTTATGATGTTTACATCATCCAGTCAACAAGTTTCCCAGTTAACAACCACCTAATGGAATTGTTGATCATGGTTGACGCTTGTGTGCGCGCAAGTGCCCACAGTATCAACGTTGTCCTTCCATATTTTGGCTATGCACGTCAAGACCGTATCGCTTCACCTCGTGAGCCACTTACAGCTAAACTAGTTGCTAATATGCTGGTTAAGGCTGGGGTTGACCGTGTCCTTACGCTTGATTTACATGCCGTTCAGGTTCAAGGTTTCTTTGATATTCCTGTTGATAACCTCTACACAGTTCCCCTATTTGCTAAACATTACTGCGATAAGGGTCTACTTGGTTCAGATGTTGTTGTCGTTAGCCCTAAAAATTCAGGTGTCAAACGTGCTCGTAGCTTGGCTGAATATCTTGATGCTCCTATCGCCATTATCGATTACCCTCAAGATGATGCAACTCGCAACGAAGGCTATATCATCGGTGATGTTGAAGGTAAAAAAGCCATCTTGATTGACGATATTCTGAATACAGGACGCACCTTCTCTGAAGCTGCTAAAATCGTTGAACGTGAAGGGGCTACAGAAATTTATGCTGTTTCTAGCCACGGCCTCTTCGTAGAAGGAGCTGCTGAACTTCTTGACAATACTAAGATTAAAGAAATTCTTGTGACTGATTCAGTAGCAACAAAAGAAAAAACTCCTAAAAACGTATGCTACATCACTGCTAGTGAGTTAATTGGTGATGCCATCGTCCGTATTCACGAAAGAAAACCAGTCAGCCCACTCTTTGCTTACAACAAAAAGAAATAAGGTGATTCTTTGATTTATTTGGACAATGCTGCGACGACTCCTATGTCAGCAGTTGCAATTTCAGCTATGACCAAGGTGATGCAAGAAACTCATGGCAATCCTTCTAGTATTCACGGTCATGGTCGTCAAGCTGGTAAACTCTTGCGAGAAGCCCGTCAGGAACTAGCCCAGTTACTGGGGACAAAACCTCAACATATCTTTTTCACTTCTGGTGGGACCGAAGGCAACAATACTGCCATCATCGGCTACTGCCTTCGTCACCAAGAACAAGGAAAACATATCATCACAACTGCCATTGAGCACCATGCTGTCCTTGAAACCATTGATTACTTGGTTCAGCACTTCGGTTTTGAAGCAACCATTATCCAGCCAAAAAATCAGGAAATCACCGCCCAGCAAATTCAAGAGGCCTTACGTGACGATACGATTTTGGTTTCTACCATGTTTGCTAATAATGAGACAGGAAACCTACTGCCCATTGCTGAAATTGGCCAAATACTCAAGCAACACTCTGCTGCCTACCATGTTGATGCAGTTCAAGCTATCGGTAAAATCCCTATTCATCCAGAAGAATTGGGCATTGATTTTCTTACTGCTTCTGCCCATAAATTTCATGGCCCTAAGGGAATTGGTTTTCTCTACGCATCAAGCATGGACTTTGATTCCTATCTTCATGGCGGAGACCAAGAACAGAAAAAACGTGCAGGGACTGAAAATCTAGCTGCTATCGTTAGCATGGTTGCAGCCCTAAAAGAAAACCTAGAAAGACAAGAAGAACATTTCCAACATGTACAAAATTTAGAAACTGCCTTTCTTGCAGAGCTGGAGGGAGTTCAGTATTACCTGAATAGAGGAGAGCATCATCTCCCTTATGTGCTCAATATTGGATTTCCTGGTCAGAAAAACGACCTCTTACTCCTTCGTCTAGATTTGGCTGGAATTTCAATCTCTACTGGCTCAGCCTGTACGGCAGGCATTGTTCAATCCAGCCATGTTCTTGAAGCTATGTATGGGGCAAATTCAGAACGCTTGAAGGAATCCGTTCGTATCAGTTTGTCGCCACAAAATACTGTTGAAGACCTACAAACCCTCGCAAAAACCTTAAAAGAAATTATCGGAGGTTAGCCATATGGCATTTGAAAAAACCATTCAGTTAAAAAATTGTCGTTACGACTACACTCTTAGCCCTTCTGTTAAAAAATTCACCCTCAAAGACAACACTTTTTTTGAGACAAAGGTTGGTAACTATGAATTGACTCGCCTTTTGGAAAAAGTGCCAAACAGCGGTGAAGGCTTCCAACTCAAAATCATTATTAACAAGGAACTTACAGGGGCTAAAATCAATATCACTGACAAGTTTGGCCTTCGTCTAGTTGATATTTTCAAATCAGAAGACCACCACATTCATCAGGAAAAATTCTACTTCCTCATGGATAGCTTGGTAGAACGTGGTGTCTTTACAAAATCAGAAAGATAGAGCCAAAATGTTTGAACTGACCTATAAGGATAACTATCATGTAGAGCGGACTCTCAAGTATGAAGATTATGAGGCTCTCATGCTGGCTCTGTCAGGATGTGTGACCCTACCAGATACACTTTATGTGACTTCTCTGACTTTTAAGGGCCAGGAAGTTTACCAAGGTCTGGTCGGAGACCTCTACCGTTTTCTATCACATGCAGATTTTTTACATTAAAACTAAGATTTTTCTTAGTTTTTTCTTGTTTTTGTTGATTTTTTCACAATGTTTCTATAAAATAGAAGAATAGAAAGGTTGTGATTTTGTGAAAGATAAACAGTCTGCTATTCCAAAAGCTACAGCGAAAAGACTCTCTCTCTACTATCGAATTTTTAAGAGATTTCATGCAGAAAAGATTGAACGTGCCAACTCTAAGCAAATTGCAGAGGCTATCGGTATTGATTCAGCGACCGTACGTCGTGATTTTTCCTATTTTGGTGAACTTGGTCGTCGTGGCTTTGGCTATGATGTCAAAAAACTGATGACTTTTTTTGCCGATTTGCTAAATGATAACTCCATTACCAATGTCATGCTGGTAGGTATTGGAAATATGGGCCATGCCCTTCTCCACTACCGCTTCCACGAACGTAACAAGATGAAGATTATCATGGCCTTTGACCTTGATGACCATCCCGAAGTCGGTACCCAAACTCCTGATGGGATTCCCATTTACGGGATTTCTCAAATCAAGGATAAAATCAAGGATGCTGATGTAAAAACTGCTATCCTGACCGTTCCCAGCGTCAAATCACAAGAGGTCGCTAATCTCTTGGTGGATGCTGGCGTGAAAGGAATTCTTAGTTTTTCACCAGTCCATCTGCATTTACCAAAAGATGTGGTCGTTCAGTATGTCGATTTGACAAGTGAACTCCAAACCCTCCTCTACTTCATGCGAAAAGAGGATTAGAAAGCGAAAATCATTTTATGAAAAAACCAGTTATTGGGATTACAGGAAACGAAAAAACTCATCCAGATGATGACATCATGATGAGCTACGCAGCAAAAGGCTTTGTGGAAGGCGTTAAAGACGCTGGAGGGATTCCCATCATCCTACCGATTGGTGATCAAGAAATGGCCTGCCACTATATCAGTATGATTGACAAGCTCATCTTGACAGGTGGGCAAAATGTTGATCCAAAATTCTATGGTGAACCAAAAACCATTGATAGCGATGACTACCACCTTAAAAGAGATATCTTCGAACTAGCCCTCATCAAGGAAGCTATTAAACAGAAAAAGCCAATTTTCTCTGTTTGCCGTGGTACTCAGCTCTTTAACGTTGCCATGGGTGGAACTTTATATCAAGATATCGAAGACCACTGGCAGGATTGTTCCGCAGAGTACACAACCCAACGCTTGGTGACAGAACCTGATACAGTTCTTCGAGAAATCTATGGAGAAATTTCCCATATCAATTCCTTCCACCATCAGAGCATCAAGGATTTAGCACCAAATTTAAAGATTGCGGCTCATGATCCTAAGGATGGCATTATTGAAGCTGTCATGAGTACGGATGATGTTGCCTTTCTCGGTGTCCAATGGCACCCAGAATTTCTATTTGAAAATCGTCCCAAAGATAAAAACCTCTTTGACTATGTCGTTAATGAACTTTAGATTAAATCCGTCTTTTCACGGTAACTAAAGTAACTAGAATGTGAGACAATCAAATGGTCCAAGAGGACAATTCCCATCAGGTCGCAGGCTTCTTTCACAAGTTTAGTGACATGATCATCATTTCGGCTAGGCGCTACCGCTCCTGAAGGATGATTATGGACCAAGATGAGTGAAGTCGCCATATGCTTGATAGCATAGTGAAGAATCTCTCGCGGCTCAGCGATACTACGAGTTGCAGAACCGATAAAAATGGTCTGTTGATGGATGATTTGATTTTGAGTATTGAGATAGAGCGCCACCAGGTGCTCTTGTTTTTTGTCCCCTAATTCCTGTTGCATCTTCTTGGCCAACTTTTGGCTACTGAGAATACTTTCCATCTCAAGCGTCTCATGTTTATGAATACGATGGCCCAGTTCAATCATAGCTTGTAACTCTATGGCCTTAACACGCCCGATACCAGATAGGCTCTGCAATTCCTGCAGGGTCATTTTTTTCAAATCCGTTAGGCTTGAAAGATTGCTCAAGACTTTCTGGGCAATTTCAAAAACGCTAACCTGACGTGTTCCTGTCCTGAGTAAAATAGCTAGCAACTCTTGATTACTGAGCGCTTCTACTCCTTCTTTAGCCAGTCTTTCTCTTGGCAATAATGAATCTTCTTGGAATGAAATACTGTACATAAAAATCCTCCTCACTTTATTATTCGTGAGAAGGATGGAAAATTAGATTTTTTTCTCAATTGGGGCTACACTAGCTAAAAGTTTTTTCAAACCTACTTCTGGGAAATTGATTTTTAATTCCTGCGTAGCACCGCTACCTGAAACTTCCAGAACGGTTCCCTCTCCCCATTTCTTGTGGAGAGCAATGTCACCAATAGACCAATTTGCCTCACTAGACACGGATTTTGCGCCAGCTGTAAATTGACCAAATGGGAGACCGCTTGACTGGATAGATTTTGGGGCAGCACTGCGTTTACGGTCTTGAAGAGCTTGAGCCAGACTCATACCTTGACCGAAGGCAAGGCCACCACTGCTATAAGATGCCTTAAAGCTTGTATTAGCTGGACGGGCCAATCCTTGATACTCAAGTAAGTCTGAACTGATTTCGTTAATAAAACGAGTCGGACGATTGTAGTTGGTACGACCAAAAAGCAGGCGTGAGTTGGCATTGGTCAGATAGAGAATTTTCTCTGCACGCGTAATTCCTACATAGGCCAGACGGCGTTCTTCTTCCAATTCATCTTGATCTTCAGCCGCACGGCTAAGCGGAAAAACATTTTCTTCCATCCCAATCAAAAAGACAACTGGAAACTCGAGACCTTTGGCAGCATGCAGGGTCATCAAGGTCACTTCTGATGTCTCCTGACTACCTGAATCTGTGTCCGCAATCAAGGCCAAGTCATTTAAGAAACGACTCAGTTTGTCCAGACCAGTTTCCTCTTCTGTCACATCAGAGGTGTCATCAAAGTTTTTCGTCACAGAAAGGAACTCTTCAATATTTTCAACCCGAGCCTTGCTTTCTAGAGTCGCTTGGGTATTGAGAATATCGACGTAACCTGTTTTGTCAAGGACAGCCTCAACCAACTCTGTAATGCTTAAGTGGTCCAGTTGCTCCCGCAAATCCAGAATCATATTGGCAAAATCCCAGATAGACTGGGCTGCTTTTCCTTTGATGCCAGACAACATAATATTTGCTGAAGCATCCAGCATAGACATATTTTGCAAATTTGCAAAGTCACGGATTTTCTCAACTGTACCTGGCCCAATTCCACGTTTAGGCTCGTTGATAATACGCTCAAAACTGATATTGTCACTCAAATTGGCAATGAGGTTGAGATAAGCAATAATATCGCGGATTTCCTTACGGCTGTAGAACTTGGTTCCACCAACCATGGTATAAGGGATATTTGACTTGAGCAGGGCTTCCTCAATAGTACGGGACTGCGCATTAGTCCGATAAAGAACTGCAAAATCCTTGTGAAGGAAGTTTTGACTGCGACTAAGTTCATCGATGGTTCTGGCTACAAATACAGCCTCATCCAGCTCATCATCGGCACGATAGTAAACGATTTGTTCCCCATCAGCGTTTTGGGTCCAGAGATTCTTAGGACGGCGGTTTTTATTGTTTTTGATAACCTCATTAGCCGCTTGGAGAATGGTTTTAGTTGAGCGGTAATTCTCCTCCAACAAAACAACCTTGGTTTGGGGATAATCTTTCTCAAAATCCAAAATATTCTGCATATCAGCACCACGCCAACCGTAGATAGACTGGTCCGCATCCCCAACCACACAAATATTTTTAAAACGGGAAGCTAAGAGTTTGACCAATTGGTACTGAGCGTGGTTGGTATCTTGGTACTCATCAACGTGGATGTATTGGAATTTCTGTTGATAGTAAGTCAAAACATCAGGATTCTGATCAAAGAGACGCAGGGTCAGCATAATCAAATCATCAAAGTCAACCGACTCCGACTGACGCAATTCTTTTTGGTAAGCAGTGTAACACTGGGCCACGATTTGCGTATACATATCGCCAGCTTGGGCAGCATAAGCAACATCATCAATCAAATCATTCTTAGCATTGGAAATAGTTCCTAAGATGCTCCGTTCATTCCATTTTTTCGGATCCAAGTTTAACTGCTTAAGAATACGTTTCATAAGAGTTCGCTGTTCACCAGGATCCACAATAGTAAAATTACGATTGTAGCCAATATGGTCCGCATCGCGACGCAAAATACGCACACACATGGAGTGGAAGGTCGCAATCAGACAGTCCTGAGTGGCTGGATTGAGGTTATAAGCACGCTCTTTCATCTCACGCGCAGCCTTATTTGTAAAGGTAATAGCCAAGATATTCCACGGATTGACCAGCTTTTCATCAATCAGATAAGCAATGCGGTGGGTCAAAACTCGGGTCTTCCCAGAGCCAGCCCCCGCCATAATCAACAAGGGACCTTCTGTCGTTTGCACCGCCTCAGCCTGACGGTCATTCATTCCATTTAATAATGCATTCATCTTCTCTTCCTTACTCTTGAAGTCAATATTTCTATTATATCAGAATTCAGGGAAAATATCTTTACCTAGACTGATTACGTGTGGAAGACAACTTCTTATATCTAGATAAAAAATGAGCTTGGATAGTATTTCCAAACTCATTTTTTACTCAATGAAAATCGAAGTGCAAACTAGGAAGCTAGCCGCAGGCTGTACTTGAGTACGGCAAGGTGAAGCTGACGTGGTTTGAAGAGATTTTCGAAGAGTATAAAGTCCATTTCAATATACTAGAACAAACCTAATACGGTTCCATCACTTTCAACATCCATGTTGAGGGCTGCTGGTCGTTTTGGAAGTCCTGGCATGGTCATGACATCACCAGTTAAGGCAACGATGAAGCCTGCACCTAATTTTGGCACCAATTCGCGAATGGTAATTTCAAAGTTTTCAGGTGCTCCAAGTGCATTTGGATTGTCTGAGAAGCTATACTGGGTCTTAGCCATACAGATTGGCAATTTGTCCCAACCGTTTTGAACGATTTGGGCGATTTGTGTTTGAGCTTTCTTCTCAAAGTTCACTTTGCTACCACGGTAGATTTCAGTAACAATCTTTTCAATCTTTTCTTGGACAGAAAGGTCATTATCATACAAACGTTTATAGTTAGATGGGTTTTCAGCGATAGTCTTGACAACCGTTTCAGCAAGAGCTACTCCACCTTCTGCACCATCAGCCCAGACACTTGCCAACTCAACTGGTACATCGATTGAGGCACAGAGTTCTTTCAAGGCTACAATTTCTGCTTCAGTATCAGACACAAATTCGTTAATAGCAACAACTGCTGGAATACCGAACTTACGGATATTTTCAACATGGCGTTTCAAGTTGGCAAAACCGACACGAACAGCTTCTACGTTTTCTTCAGTCAAAGCGTCTTTAGCCACGCCACCATTCATCTTAAGAGCACGAAGGGTTGCAACAATAACTACTGCATCTGGAGATGTTGGCAAGTTTGGTGTCTTGATATCAAGGAATTTCTCGGCACCAAGGTCTGCACCAAAACCAGCTTCAGTAACTGTGTAATCAGCCAAGTGAAGGGCTGTAGTCGTTGCCAAGACAGAGTTACATCCGTGAGCAATATTGGCAAATGGACCACCGTGTACAAAGGCAGGTGTTCCGTAAATTGTCTGAACCAAGTTCGGCTTAATCGCATCCTTCAAAATCAATGCTAAGGCACCTTCAACCTGCAAATCACCTACAGAAACAGGCGTACGGTCATAGCGATAACCGATAACGATATTAGCCAAACGGCGTTTCAAGTCCTCGATGTCTGTTGCCAAGCAAAGAATCGCCATGATTTCGGAAGCGACGGTAATGTCAAAGCCATCCTCACGTGGAATACCATTTAGAGGGCCACCAAGTCCAACGGTCACATGGCGAAGAGCACGGTCGTTCAAGTCCACTACACGTTTCCAGAGAATACGACGTTGGTCAATTCCCAACTCATTTCCTTGGTGCAAGTGGTTGTCAATCAAGGCAGAAAGAGCATTGTTGGCAGTTGTAATGGCATGCATATCCCCAGTAAAGTGGAGGTTGATATCTTCCATTGGCAGAACTTGGGCATAACCACCACCTGCAGCACCACCCTTAATCCCCATTACTGGACCAAGAGATGGTTCGCGGATAGCAATCATGGTTTTCTTGCCAATCTTGTTCAAGGCATCCGCAAGACCAATGGTAATAGTTGATTTTCCTTCACCTGCTGGTGTTGGATTGATGGCAGTAACCAAAATCAATTTCCCAACTGGATTGCTCTCAACTGCACGAATTTTATCAAAGCTGAGCTTAGCCTTGTACTTTCCGTACAACTCCAAATCGTCGTAAGAAATACCAAGTTTCTCTACAACATCAACGATTGGCTTCAATTCAATACTCTGCGCGATTTCAATATCTGTTTTCATTCAAAACTCCTCTAACCTCTTATATGATAATTCATTATAACACAAAATAAGATTTTTAACATCCTTAAACTCTCTAAACGTTCGTAATTATCCCTATTTTTAATGTTTTTAGAGTCCTTTCTTAAATTTTATATGGCTTTATAGTTTGAAACTATATTCTTTCCTTTTACCAAAATTTTATCACTTTCATTTTACTTACCGTTTATTTTTGTGTACAATAGTGCTATGAAAATTTTAGTTACATCGGGCGGTACCAGTGAAGCTATCGATAGCGTCCGCTCTATCACTAACCATTCTACAGGTCACTTGGGCAAAATCATCACAGAAACTTTGCTTGCTGCAGGGCATGAAGTTTGTTTAATTACTACAAAACGAGCTTTGAAGCCAGAAGCCCATCCCAACCTAAGCATTCGAGAAATTAACAATACCAAGGACCTTCTACTGGAAATGCAAGAACGTGTCAAGGATTATCAGGTCTTGATTCACTCAATGGCTGTATCCGATTACACTCCTGTTTATATGACAGGGTTTGAGGAAGTTCAATCTAGTTCCAATCTAGAAGAATTTTTAAGCAAGCAGAATCATCAAGCTAAGATTTCTTCAACTGATGAGGTTCAGGTTTTGTTCCTTAAAAAGACACCCAAAATCATCTCTCTAGTCAAGGAATGGAATCCTGCTATTCATCTGATTGGCTTTAAACTGCTGGTTGATGTTAGCGAAGACCATCTGGTTGACATTGCTAGAAAAAGTCTTATCAAGAACCAAGCAGACTTGATTATCGCAAATGACCTGACCCAAATCTCAGCAAAACAGCACCGAGCTATATTTGTTGAAAAAAATCTGCTTCAAACAGTCCAGACTAAAGAAGAAATTGCAGAACTTCTCCTTGAAAAAATTCAAGACTATCATTCATAGAAAGGAAAGCTATGGCAAACATTCTCTTGGCTGTAACGGGCTCAATCGCCTCTTACAAGTCGGCAGATTTAGTCAGTTCTCTAAAAAAACAAGGGCATCAAGTTACTGTTCTAATGACTCAGGCTGCTACAGAGTTTATTCAACCTTTGACACTGCAGGTACTCTCTCAGAATCCTGTCCACTTGGATGTCATGGAGGAACCCTATCCTGATCAAGTCAATCATATCGAACTTGGAAAAAAAGCAGATTTATTTATCGTGGCCCCTGCAACTGCTAACACTATTGCAAAACTAGCCCACGGCTTTGCGGACAACATGGTAACCTGTACGGCTCTAGCATTGCCCAGTCATATTCCCAAACTCATCGCACCAGCTATGAATACAAAGATGTATGACCATCCAGCAACTCAGGCTAATCTGAAAACATTAGAAACCTACGGCTATCAGCTGATTGCTCCTAAGGAATCCCTACTAGCTTGTGGAGACCACGGAAGAGGAGCTTTAGCTGACCTCACAATTATTTTAGAAAGAATAAAGGAAACTCTCGATGAAAAAACGCTCTAATATTGCACCTATTGCTATCTTTTTTGCAACCATGCTCGTGATACACTTTCTAAGCTCACTTATCTTTAACCTTTTTCCATTCCCAATCAAACCGACTATCGTTCATATTCCTGTCATTATTGCCAGCATTATTTACGGTCCACGAGTTGGGGTTACACTTGGATTTTTGATGGGGCTACTTAGTTTGACCGTTAACACGATTACAATTTTACCAACAAGCTACCTCTTCTCACCATTCGTACCAAACGGAAACATCTACTCAGCTATCATTGCCATCGTCCCACGTATTTTAATTGGTTTAACTCCTTATCTAGTCTATAAACTGATGAAAAATAAAACTGGTCTGATTCTAGCTGGTGCCCTTGGTTCACTTACCAATACAGTCTTTGTACTTGGTGGAATTTTCTACCTTTTTGGAAATGTCTTTGATGGTAATATCCAAAAACTCCTAGCAACTGTTATCTCAACAAATTCCATTGCCGAATTAGTCATTTCTGCAGTTCTAACCCTAGCCATTGTTCCAAGACTACAGACTTTGAAAAAATAAAAATATCTCCACTTTCAAGCTTGAAGGTGGAGATTTTGCTCTATATCGTTACTATTATTAGTGAAATCTTTACCAATATTTAATTTAAAATGGCCTATAAACTTAAGTAAATCCTTGCTTTATTGTCTTGTTTATTGTACTATACTAGTGTATATACAGACGAAAAGGAGATTCTTATGAATACACGGAAAAAGACACAATTTATGACAATGACTGCCCTCTTAACGGCTATTGCGATTTTGATTCCAATTGTTATGCCTTTCAAAATCGTCATTCCACCTGCTTCCTATACTTTAGGAAGCCACATCGCTATTTTTATTGCCATGTTTTTATCGCCCTTGATGGCTGTTTTTGTCATTCTAGCCTCTAGTTTTGGATTTTTGATGGCTGGCTATCCCATGGTTATCGTTTTTCGAGCTTTTTCCCATATCTTTTTTGGGACTTTGGGGGCTCTTTACCTACAAAAATTCCCCGATACCCTAGATAAACCAAAAGCTTCCTGGATTTTCAACTTTGTGTTAGCACTTGTCCATGCCCTTGCTGAAGTATTAGCCTGTGTCGTTTTTTACGCAACTTCTGGTACCAATGTAGAAAATATGTTTTATGTTCTATTTGTACTAGTTGGATTTGGTACAATTATCCATAGTATGGTAGACTATACATTAGCACTAGCTGTCTATAAAGTGCTTCGAAAACGCCGTTAAAAGGAAAAGCTATGACAAAAGATCGCAAACAAGCCCTGCTCCAAGTCTTGAAAGAAGCTCCTAAAGCCCTTAATGGCCAAAGTTTAGCGGAACATTTTCATGTCACACGTCAGGTCATTGTGCAGGACATTGCAATTTTGAGAGCTGATGGCGCTCCTATCCTATCCACCAATCGTGGCTACATCTATAAGCAAATTGAAACCAATCCTTATGTTCACAAACTTTTCAAAGTGAAACATGAAGTTGAAGAAATCGGTCAAGAACTCCTTGCTATCGTTGATAATGGTGGACGTGTTCAAAATACCTTGATTGACCATCCCGTTTATGGAGAAATCGAAACCTTGCTTAAACTGTCTTGTCGCAGAGATGTTCAACATTTTCTAGAACAAGTCGAGCATTCTGATTTTAGACCTTTATCTGAATTAACAGATGGTGTCCATTACCACCTAGTCGAAGCCGAAACACAACAAGACCTCCACTATATCGAGGAGGCCTTGGATCAGCTAGGTTATTTAGTAAAAGACTAGAAGATTTTCTTCTCCCAGCCATCATCTGTACGGCGAGGGTAGAAAAATTCAGATTTGTCCGAAGCTTCCATCATCTCCATCAAGGGTAACATATCATAGGCCAGATCCAAGTTTGGAATCTGGTCTTTTTGCACCCAAGAAACTTCTCCAAATCCAAAAGATTGAGATTTATATATAGAATCCGCTATAGCAGGCTTTAAAGACTATCCGCTTGATTTTATATTGAAAAGCTTCTCCTTAATTTTTCACAATTTCGTTCCCTTAATTTTACTTTCGAGCAATAAACATACCATATTCTTTAGGAATAATTAACTTACCCTTATGAAAATGTACTTCCAATCTTTTACGAATGACTTTTTCTTCTAGCGAACCTATTTCTGAAATTCCTTTAAAGGATTGGATGTATTTAACTAGATCATCTATGCTAGTTACCTGTAACTCATCATCATAGAGTAATGTATCGACAGAGTTAAAATACCTACTCAGGTACCTTTTGCCATTTTGTAAAGTAAAAGTTTTATTTTCCAAATCTTGATTAACCTCATCTTTAAATAAACTTGCCAAATAATCTACAACTCCATTTTCACCAAATGTAGCACAGTAAAAAATTCCGCCTGTTTTTAAGACTCTATTCACCTCAGAGAGCGCTTTAGGAATATCATTTACATGATGTAGAAGCATATTAGCAATAACAATATCAAACGTTTCATCCTCAAAAGAAATCTTTTGAATATCCATTATTTCATAGTTAACATTGTCTCTATTTCCAATCACTGATATCGTTGTTCTCACCATATCTTTAGAAAAATCTGTAACAACCAACTGCTTCATTTTATCTATAGAATCACTATTACTTTTCCACAGTTCTCCTGTACCACATCCCAATTCTAGAACCTTTACTTCATCAGTGATTTGGTAGTTAGAAAATATCCAATTATTAAATCCCAATTTATTTTTTGAATACTTCTTATGCAATTCTACTCGAATATCAAGATTATCATGACTTTTATATTGTTCAATTACTTTATCATCCATTTTCTGGTACTTCCTTTCATATTTTAAGATTATACCATAAAACAAAACAATCTCCGATTTCAGAATGGAAGATGGAGATTGTTCAAGATATAGATAGGAAATTTAGCAATATTCAGTTGACTTACACCGCCATACTTAGCCTATATTTCAGTACCGTACTTTAAAAGATAACACCTATCAACTAATCATAGAACTAAAAAGTTTCTTTCTCCCAGCCATCTTCTGTACGGTGACGGTAGAAAAATTCAGATTTGTCCGGAGCTTCCATCATCTCCATCAAGGGTAACATATCATAGGCCAGATCCAAGTTTGGAATCTGGTCTTTTTGCACCCAAGAAACTTCTCCTTCATCTGAAGAGCGAAGGGTACCAGAGAACTCAGTCGCCTTATAACAAAAGACGATATAGCGCCCGCCTGTATCCAGAGGCCAATTTTTAATGCCGACAAGTTGAGGATTTTGGATTGTCAACCCTGTTTCTTCGTAGATTTCACGAATGACAGACTCCGCAAAAGCCTCACCATTTTCTACATGACCTCCTGGAAAGGCATAACCAGACCAGCGATTGGTTCCAGGAGAGCGATACTGCATCACCACGCGCTGTGTTTCGAGATCTTCAATCAGACAAATATTTGTTAAAATCGTTAATTGGGAACGGGACATATTTTCTCCTTTAGGTAATATTCTAATCCAACGCCTTGACTTCCAACATCATATCACGAATCTGTTCTGCTAGTTCAAAGTCAAGTACTTCGACGGCTTCTTGCATTTGTTTTTCTAGTTTCTTGACCAGTTCTTTACGTTCTTGTTTGTTGAGGCTATTGATATCGATTTCCTTGTCCTCTTCCTTAGCAACTGCCTTGGTCACGGCAATCAGGTCACGGATTTCCTTCTTGATTGTCTGAGGCACAATACCGTGCTCTTCATTATAAGCCATCTGGATTTTCCGACGACGAGCCGTTTCATCAATAGCACGTTGCATAGACTGAGTCATGGTATCAGCGTACATAATGACATGGCCTTCGCTGTTACGGGCAGCACGTCCAATAGTCTGGATTAGGCCACGCTCGTTTCGAAGGAA
The DNA here is from genome assembly GCA_905221115.1 of bacterium. Classification (GTDB taxonomy): domain Bacteria; phylum Bacillota; class Bacilli; order Lactobacillales; family Streptococcaceae; genus Streptococcus. The sequence goes on along the minus strand of CAJNBX010000010.1, from coordinate 35,322 downwards.
TCCTTCCTTGTCAGCATCAAGAATAGCTACGAGGCTCACTTCAGGAACGTCAATCCCTTCACGGAGGAGATTGATTCCGACCAAGACGTCAAAGACTCCTAAACGCAAGTCGCGGATAATCTCAGTCCGCTCCAAGGTCTTGATATCCGAGTGCATGTACTTGACCTTGATGCCCATTTCTTTGAAGTAGTCGGTCAAATCTTCTGCCATTTTCTTGGTCAAAGTTGTGATAAAGGTTCGTTCGTTCTTTTCAACACGGGCATTGATTTCACCTAGGAGGTCATCAATCTGTCCCATAGTCGGACGGACTTCCACCTCAGGATCCAAAAGACCTGTCGGACGAATGATTTGCTCAATAACTGTCTCGGTCTGTTCATTTTCATAGTCACCTGGTGTCGCTGAAACGTAAACAATCTGGTGCACATGGCTTTCAAACTCTTCACGACGTAAAGGTCGATTGTCCAAAGCTGATGGCAAGCGGAAACCGTAATTTACTAACATTTCCTTACGAGAACGGTCTCCATTGTACATACCCTTGATTTGTCCCATGGTCATGTGGCTCTCATCAATCATAATCAAGAAATCATCTGGGAAGAAATCCAAGAGAGTATAAGGAGGCTCTCCTTCGCTCCGTCCATCCATGTGACGAGAGTAGTTCTCAACACCGTTGGTATAACCCATCTCACGTAGCATCTCAATATCATACTCTGTCCGTTGTTTCAAACGCTGAGCTTCTAGCAGTTTGCCTTCCTTTTCAAAGACAGCTAGTTGCTCTTCTAATTCTGCTTGAATCTTTGCAATGGCAACTTCCATGTGGTCGTCATTGGTCACAAAGTGAGTAGCTGGGAAAATCGCTAAATGATCCACTTCTCCCAATACCTGACCAGTCAGGGCCTCAACCTCACGAATACGGTCAATTTCGTCTCCAAAAAATTCTACTCGAAAGGCGTGTTCATCACGGGAAGCTGGGAAAATCTCTACCACATCCCCACGAACGCGAAATCTTCCGCGTTGGAAATCAATATCATTACGTTCAAACTGAATATCGACCAAGTCATTCAAAAGTTTATCACGAGAAATTTCAAGACCTGGACGGAGACTCACGACACTATCAGCGTATTCCTTGGGCGAACCCAAACCATAGATACAAGAGACTGAAGCCACGACAATAACATCATTACGCTCCAGAAGGGCCGAAGTCGCTGAGTGGCGGAGCTTGTCAATCTCGTCATTGACAGAACTATCCTTTTCAATATAGGTATCACTGGAAGGGACATAAGCTTCTGGCTGGTAATAATCATAGTAAGACACAAAGTACTCAACTGCATTTTCAGGGAAAAATTCCTTAAACTCCCCATAGAGCTGGCCTGCTAGAGTTTTATTGTGGGCAATAACCAGAGTTGGTTTATTGACTTTGGAAATGACCTGACTCATGGTATAGGTCTTCCCTGTTCCGGTCGCCCCCATCAGAATCTGAGCTTTTTCTCCCCCTTCGATATTATCAACCAACTGCTCGATAGCTTGTGGTTGGTCTCCTGATGGTTGATATTTTGATACTAGTTTAAATTGATTGTCTGTAATGCGATTGATCATAAGAATCCTCTCTCCATGTGCTATTCCTATTTTAGCATACTTGTAACATTTTCACGAAGAAAAGGACGGACCGAAGTCACATCCTTTCATTTTCTTTCTTTAATTGATAAGCGAGATAGACAATCAGCAGTAGTAAAACCAGACTTGTCATGATAGAACCTTCAATCCCAAAAGAACCACCTGATAGCCAGTCTTGATTGCCTTGTGGTAAAAAGGTCATCAGTGATGTCCCAGACGGCTGACCGCTAACTAAAATCCCAAAGAGATTACCCTGAGCAAAATTCCAAGCCCCATGAATACCTGCAACACCCCAAACTGTATCGGTTTTGAGGAGGTAAAGTGACATGGCAACTCCAAATAAGAAGAGATTCACTAGAGATAGAGGGGTGAGACCAGAATTTCCCACATGAAGCAGGGTAAAGAACAGGCTCGATATAAGAACAGCTAGTTTTAGATTGGTTCTTGAGGCCAATTGGGGAAGGAGCCAAGCACGGGACACCACTTCTTCTGTTGTCCCCTGTAAAATCCAAAATGGGATAGTAAAGACAACAAAGATAAGAGAATAAGGATTTAAGTGAATAGACTCAAAACGATATTGCCCCAAGGCCACCAAACCTAACAAGGTCAGAAGAAAAAGTGCCAAACCTAGGCCAAATCCTTTCAGAAGACTGCTGAGGAAATTTTCTCTATAAAAACCCAAAGTTCGAATAGGTCTTTTCTCAACTTTTTTAGTCCATCTGAACACAGTGTTGAGTATAAAACCAAAGGCCAGTAAATCTAAAATTAAATGAAAGTCACTTGTTTTATCCATCAAGCTCTGCTGCAAGGTCTGCAAGTAGGTAGCAAAAGCTTGACCAGTCTCTCCAAAATTTCTAGCAAGTCCGATAAGAGCTAACAAACTAATACCATACAGAGTATAAGCCACAAACTCTCCTATGAAGACAAAAGTAAAGGCTAACAAGGGGCTTGTGTAAATGTTTAAACTCATTTTTGAAGCTTGGAAGTCTTTAAATATTCTTTTGTTCTTCATATCCCTGTCCTCTTTTCTTCTATTATATACTATTATTATAGCACTTTATAGTAGCAATTCAAGAAAGAAAAGAAAAAATCAATGTTATATTTTCTAACACAAAACTATAAAAATTTGCCTTTTTTTACTTTTTCTGATATAATGGGAAAATATTCGGAAAAGGAGACTAAAAATGAAGAAAAAATTTCTAGCATTTTTGCTAATTTTATTCCCAATTTTCTCATTAGGTATTGCCAAAGCAGAGACGATTAAGATTGTTTCTGATACCGCCTATGCACCTTTTGAGTTTAAAGATTCAGATCAAACTTATAAAGGAATTGATGTTGACATTATCAACAAAGTCGCTGAGATTAAAGGATGGAACATTCAGATGTCTTATCCTGGATTTGACGCAGCGGTCAATGCGGTTCAAGCTGGTCAAGCTGACGCTATCATGGCAGGGATGACAAAGACGAAAGAACGTGAAAAAGTTTTCACCATGTCTGATACTTACTATGACACAAAAGTTGTCATTGCAACTACAAAGGCACACAAGATTAGCAAGTACGACCAATTGTCTGGTAAAACTGTTGGTGTTAAAAACGGAACAGCCGCTCAACGTTTCCTAGAAACGATTAAAGATAAATACGGCTTTACTATTAAAACATTTGACACTAGTGATTTGATGAACAACAGCTTGAGTGCTGGTGCCATTGATGCTATGATGGATGACAAACCTGTTATCGAGTATGCTATTAACCAAGGTCAAGACCTCCATATTGAAATGGATGGGGAAGCTGTAGGAAGTTTTGCTTTCGGTGTAAAAAAAGGAAGCAAATACGAGCACCTAGTCACTGAATTTAACCAAGCCTTAGCTGAAATGAAAAAAGATGGTAGTCTTGATAAAATCATCAAGAAATGGACTGCTTCATCGTCTTCAGCAGTGCCAACTACAACTACTCTTGCAGGCTTAAAAGCTATTCCTGTTAAAGCTAAATACATCATTGCCAGCGATTCTTCTTTTGCACCTTTTGTTTTCCAAAATTCAAGCAACCAATACACTGGTATTGATATGGAATTGATTAAGGCAATCGCTAAAGACCAAGGTTTTGAAATTGAAATCACCAACCCTGGTTTCGATGCTGCTATCAGTGCCGTCCAAGCTGGTCAAGCAGATGGTATGATTGCTGGTATGTCTGTCACTGATGCTCGTAAGGCAACTTTTGATTTCTCAGAATCCTACTACACTGCCAATACTATCCTTGGTGTCAAAGAATCAAGTACCATTGCTTCTTATGAAGATCTAAAAGGGAAGACAGTTGGTGTTAAAAACGGAACTGCTTCTCAAACCTTCCTAACAGAAAATCAAAGCAAATACGGCTACAAAATCAAAACCTTCGCTGATGGTTCGTCAATGTATGACAGTTTAAACACTGGTGCCATTGATGCCGTTATGGATGATGAGCCTGTTCTCAAATATTCTATCAGCCAAGGACAAAAATTGAAGACACCAATCGCTGGAACTCCAATCGGTGAAACAGCCTTTGCTGTTAAAAAAGGAGCAAATCCAGAATTGATTGAAATGTTCAATAACGGACTTGCAAACCTTAAAGCAAACGGAGAATTCCAAAAGATTCTTGACAAATACCTAGCTAGCGAATCTTCAACTGCTTCAACAAGCACTATTGATGAAACAACTATCTGGGGCTTGCTTCAAAACAACTACAAACAACTCCTTAGCGGTCTTGGTATCACTCTTGCTCTAGCTCTTATCTCATTTGCTATTGCTATTGTTATCGGGATTATCTTCGGTATGTTTAGCGTTAGCCCCTATAAATCTCTTCGTGTGATTTCTGAGATTTTCGTTGACGTTATCCGTGGTATTCCATTGATGATTCTTGCAGCCTTCATCTTCTGGGGAATTCCAAACTTCATCGAGTCTATCACAGGACAACAAAGTCCAATTAACGACTTTGTAGCTGGTACCATTGCCCTATCGCTCAATGCAGCCGCTTATATCGCTGAGATCGTTCGTGGTGGTATTCAGGCCGTTCCAGTTGGACAAATGGAAGCCAGCCGCAGCTTGGGGATCTCTTATGGAAAAACCATGCGTAAGATTATCTTGCCACAAGCAACTAAATTGATGTTGCCAAACTTTGTCAACCAATTCGTTATCGCACTTAAAGATACAACCATCGTTTCTGCTATCGGTTTGGTTGAACTCTTCCAAACTGGTAAGATTATCATCGCCCGTAACTACCAAAGCTTCAAGATGTATGCAATCCTTGCCATCTTCTATCTTGTAATTATCACACTTTTGACTAGACTAGCGAAACGCTTAGAAAAGAGGATTCGTTAATGGCAAAATTAAAAATTGATGTAAATGATTTACACAAAAACTACGGAAAAAATGAAGTTTTAAAAGGAATTACGACTAAGTTCTATGAAGGAGATGTTGTTTGTATCATCGGTCCTTCAGGTTCTGGTAAGTCAACCTTCCTCCGTAGCCTCAATCTTCTAGAAGAAGTCACTAGTGGTCACATCACTGTGAACGGTTATGACTTAACTGAAAAAACAACCAATGTTGACCACGTCCGTGAAAATATCGGAATGGTTTTCCAACACTTCAACCTTTTCCCACACATGTCTGTATTGGACAACATTACTTTTGCTCCTACTGAGCACAAGTTAATGACTAAGGAAGAAGCTGAGAAATTGGGAATGGAGTTGCTTGAAAAGGTTGGACTAGCAGATAAAGCTAATGCTAACCCAGATAGCCTATCCGGTGGTCAAAAACAACGTGTAGCTATCGCTCGTGGACTAGCAATGAATCCTGATATCATGCTCTTTGATGAACCAACTTCTGCCCTTGACCCTGAGATGGTTGGAGACGTACTAAACGTTATGAAGGAATTGGCTGAGCAAGGCATGACCATGATTATCGTAACCCATGAGATGGGATTTGCCCGTCAGGTTGCCAACCGCGTTATCTTTACTGCAGACGGTGAATTCCTAGAAGACGGAACACCAGATCAAATCTTTGACAACCCACAACACCCACGTCTGAAAGAGTTCTTGGACAAGGTCTTAAACGTATAAACTCAAACTGTAAGGATTTCCTTGCAGTTTTTTTCTATCTCGTATTGGATTTTTTGATTTTTCGGAAAATTATGTTAGAATTAAATTTATGAAATGAGATTTCCTCATACCTAGCAAGACTAGGAATAAAAATAGAAATTAGGTAGCTAGATGTCATCTAAGGTTATTGTTACAATTTTCGGTGCGAGTGGAGACCTGGCTAAACGCAAGCTCTACCCTTCCCTTTTTAGACTATATAAATCCGGCAATCTTTCCGAGCACTTTGCTGTCATTGGAACGGCCCGTCGTCCTTGGAGCAAGGAATATTTTGAATCTGTTGTCGTCGAATCGATCCTTGATTTGGCAGATAGTACCGAACAGGCTCAAGAGTTCGCTAGTCACTTCTACTATCAAAGTCATGATGTCAATGATACAGAACACTACATTTCTTTGCGTCAATTACAGGCTGAACTAAATGACAAGTACCAAGCTGAACACAACAAGCTCTTCTTCTTGTCTATGGCACCTCAGTTCTTTGGAACTATTGCCAAACACCTTAAGTCTGAAAACATTGTGGATGGTAAAGGTTTTGAACGCTTAATCGTTGAAAAACCATTTGGTACAGATTACGCAACTGCAAGCAAGTTAAATGACGAACTCCTAGCAACATTTGACGAAGAACAAATTTTCCGTATCGACCATTATCTTGGTAAGGAAATGATCCAAAGCATCTTTGCAGTTCGCTTTGCAAACCTGATTTTTGAAAATGTTTGGAACAAGAATTTTATCGACAATGTTCAAATTACCTTTGCAGAGCGCTTGGGTGTAGAAGAACGTGGTGGCTACTATGACCAATCTGGTGCCCTCCGTGACATGGTACAAAACCACACTTTGCAACTTCTATCCCTACTTGCTATGGATAAGCCAGCCAGCTTCACAAAGGACGAAATTCGTGCTGAAAAGATTAAGGTCTTTAAAAACCTCTATCATCCAACTGATGAAGAGCTTAAAGAACACTTTATCCGTGGGCAATACCGTTCTGGTAAGATTGATGGCATGAAATACATCTCTTATCGTAGCGAGCCAAATGTAAATCCAGAATCAACAACTGAAACCTTTGCATCTGGTGCCTTCTTTGTAAACAGCGATCGATTCCGTGGTGTTCCTTTCTTCTTCCGTACAGGTAAACGACTGACTGAAAAAGGAACTCATGTCAACATCGTCTTTAAACAAATGGACTCTATCTTTGGAGAACCACTTGCTCCAAACATCTTGACAATCTATATCCAACCAACAGAAGGCTTCTCTCTTAGCCTAAATGGGAAGCAAGTAGGAGAAGAATTTAACTTGGCTCCAAACTCACTTGATTACCGTACAGATGCGACCGCAACTGGTGCTTCTCCAGAACCATACGAGAAATTGATTTATGATGTCCTAAACAACAACTCAACTAACTTTAGCCACTGGGATGAAGTTGGTGCGTCATGGAAATTGATTGACCGTATCGAAGAACTCTGGGCTGAAAATGGTGCCCCACTTCATGACTATAAAGCTGGAAGCATGGGACCTCAAGCAAGCTTTGACTTACTTGAAAAATTCGGTGCCAAATGGACTTGGCAACCAGATATCGCCTATCGTCAAGATGGTCGTTTAGAATAAAAAAATTTCCTGCAAGTTTGTTCCTTGCAGGATTTTTACTTCTAATTAGATTAAGCCTTCCAAGAGACCTTTCATAAAGTTTTCTGAGTTAAACTCTCCAATATCATCGATTTTTTCACCAAATCCAATCAATTTTACAGGAATATTGAGTTCTTCACGGATAGCTAGAACAACACCACCTCGAGCAGTTCCATCAATCTTAGTCAAGACAATTCCTGTCAAAGGGGTAATTTTTGAAAATTCTTTGGCCTGTACCAGGGCATTTTGACCTGTTGATGCATCAAGAGCCAAGAAAGTTTCATGTGGTGCTTCTGGTACAACACGTTTGATGATACGACCAATCTTTTCCAACTCAGCCATGAGGTTATCCTTATTTTGCAGACGACCAGCGGTGTCAATCATAAGAATATCGATACCTTCAGCTACAGCACGTTCCATGCCATCAAAGACTACACTAGCTGGGTCAGCTTTTTCAGGTCCAGTTACAACTGGAACGTCAACACGACGTCCCCATTCAGCAAGCTGTGCAACTGCTCCTGCACGGAAGGTATCTGCCGCAACCAACATGACCTTCTTACCAGCTTGTTTATAGCGGTGGGCTAATTTCCCGATAGAAGTTGTTTTCCCGACACCATTAACCCCAACAAAGAGCATGACTGTCAAGCCATCTTGGAAGTGGATACTTTCATCATAGTTGCCATCCTTTTCATAAAGCTCAACCAATTTCTCAATGATGACACGGCGAAGTGCATCAGGTTTCTTGGCGTTTTCAAGCTTGGCTTCGTAGCGTAACTCCTCTGTTAAGTTAGAAGCGACCTGTACACCAACGTCACTCATGATCAGTAATTCTTCCAGTTCCTCGAAGAATTCTTCATCGACAGAGCGAAAGTTAGCAAAGAAAGCGTTCAAGCGGGCACCGAAACCTGTGCGAGTTTTCTTAAGACTGCGATCATATTTTTCCTGAACAGTTTCTTCTGCTTGAGTCATTTCTGGTTCAAGCACTTCAGAACTATTTTCTTCTACAGTCTCTAGGAGCTCAGTTTTCTCTTCCTCTGTGACTTCTTCTGAGTTTGGCAATTCTTCTATTTCTTCTTGATGAACCTCTACAGCTGGCTCTGAATCCAGACTTTCTTCAACTGTGTCTTGATTTTCCTCTTCTTCAAGCACATATTCTTCAGAACTTTCAACCTCTGCATCTTCTTGAGGAACTTCCTCAGCTTCTATAAGGGAAGACTCAACATCTTCAGACAAATCAAGATTTTCCAGAGCTTCTTTTACAACTTCTTCGATTTTAGGTTCTTCTTTTTTTCCGAATAGACGGTCAAATAATCCCATATCTTAGTTCTCCTTTAGCACATATTCTTCGATAGCCCAGGCGACAGCTTCCTCATCATTGGTCATTGGAGTCACCACATTTGCGACTGCCTTAACTTCAGGAACAGCGTTTTTCATAGCAACACCGAGCCCTGCCCACTCAATCATAGAAAGGTCATTGGCCTCGTCACCACAGGCCATGACTTGGCTTTGGTCGATTCCTAGATGGCTGATTAGTTTTGCCAAACCTGTTGCTTTATGAACATTCTTTGGTGACCACTCTAGCAACATTTCACGCGATTTAAAGATTTCATATTGGTCAAACAATTCTGGAGAAATCTTCTGAATAGCTGCATCCAAGGGTTCTTGAGCAAAGGCAGTGACGCATTTATTATAAGTCATTTGACTAGACAAGTCTTCAAAGTTCACTGGAACAAAGGTCAAAGCTGGATTAAATTTGGCATAAAGACTTTCTTGGTCCGATTGGATTTGATAAACAGTTCCTTCTGAGATGGCGTCAAGAGGCAGTGATAATTTCTCTGTTTCCTCATACAAGCGTGCCACATCATCATATGAAAAGACTGTTTTATCAAGGATTTCACCAGTATTTTTCTGAACTAAACCACCATTAAAAGTAATGGTATACTCATCTTCATGGCCGTCAGTCCCTAGCTCATGGAGAAAGAAATCCATAGCTTTTAAGGGACGACCAGTTGTCAATACGACCTTGATACCACGATCACGCGCAGCTTTCAAGGTTGCCTTGGTACGATCCGTCAGCCTTTTATCAGTAGTCAGCAAGGTCCCGTCCAAGTCCAATGCAATCAATTTTATATCTGCCATTATAAGCCCTCCATATAAGCTATAACCGACTGGTCCTTATGGTGACCAATCACTGTCTCTGCTAATTCTAAAATTTCTGGTCGTGCATTTTCCGGAACTATAGGATGTCCCACAACCTGCATCATATGTAAATCATTAAGATTGTCTCCAAAAGCCATAACCTGACCCATTTTGATGCCAAGTTTTTTAGCTAATTCAACAATGGCCACTCCCTTATCGACATAGTCCAGAACAATATCAATGGATTCAAAGCCAGTTGTCATTGCCTTAACACCAGGAACATGTTCATTGACCCAAGCTTCCCCAGCTTCCAGCGTTTCTTCTGTGAAGTTGGTTGTAAATTTGAAAATGTCATCTGTAATATCTTCCAGACTCGCTACTTTTTGGATATTTTCATTATAGTGCTGACTCACTTTCAAATAGGTCTCATCAACCGTATCTAGCACATAAGAGCCTTTTTTTCCCGTCAAGAGCAATTTATTGATATCTACATAAGGTGACGTTTTCAGCTTTTCAAAAGTCGCCAGATAAAACTCACGAGACATGGTCGCTTCATACAAGTCTTGACCTTGATATTCGACCAAACTGCCATTTTCAGCGATAAAAATAATGTCATCACGAACATCAGCAAATAATTTTTCTAGAGATAGAAATCCGCGCCCCGAAGCCACCGCAAAGTAAATCCCTTTTTCCTTGTAGGAAACCAAGAGAGACTTGAGGCGGTCCATATCAAATCGCCCTTTCTCATCTAGGAAGGTTCCGTCCATATCCGTTGCTACTAGTTTAATTGTCATCCTTCAATACTTTCTAAATCTTTTAACTTAACCGAAACAATTTTTGAGACACCTGATTCTTGCATGGTCACTCCATAGATGGAATCAGCCGCTGCCATGGTTCCCTTACGGTGGGTTACGACGATGAACTGACTATCCTTGTCAAAGCGGTTAAGGTAATCCCCAAAACGCTTAACATTAGCTTCATCCAGCGCAGCTTCCACCTCATCCAAGATAACAAATGGGATAGTCTTAACTCGAATGATAGAAAAAAGCAAAGCAAGAGCTGATAAGGCTTTTTCACCACCACTCATGAGGTTAAGCGACTGGATTTTCTTACCTGGAGGTTGAACAGAAATCTCAACCCCAGCTGTTAGCAAGTCTCCTTCAGTCAAAATCAGGTCTGCTTGACCTCCACCAAACATCTGCTTGAAGGTCACTTTAAAGGATTCACGAATGGCTTCAAAGGTTGATTTAAAGCGTTCCTTGACCTCATCATTCATCTCTGTAATAGTTTCAAGGAGCAGATTTTTCGCTGACAAAATATCATCTCGCTGACTATTTAGAAAGTCCAGACGGTTGTGCACTTCTTCGTACTGTTCAATAGCTTCTATATTGACAGGACCCAGTGAGCGAATAGCCTTCTCTAAATCCTGCACCTCTTGCTCCGCCAGATTGAGGTTTTCAAGTTCATGTGCCTTTTCTAAAGCTTCTGTATAGCTAATCTGGTACTGGTCTGTTAATTGACTTTGTAGATGGCGCAAACGCTCGCTGACCTTTTCTTTCTTGGCTTCAGCACGAGTTTGCTTGCGAATCCACTCTTCATTCTGCTGGCGGGCCTGTTCCAAATGACTGGCAATATCATCCAGCTGACCTTCTATATCATCCAATTCAAACTGTTTGCGAATCAAACCTTGTTGGAGGTTTGTTTTCTGCATTTTGGCTTCTTCCGCCTGTTGACTGAGCAATTCTGTATCAACTTTCTCAAGATTGTCAACCTTTTCTTGAAGAAGACGCTGGATTTCCTCTTGTTCGATATCTAAATTGTCCAATTCTTTGCCTAAACGCTCAATATCAGCCACTTCATAACGTTTTTGCCCTTGCAGTTCTGTCTTAAGCAGGCGAGCTTGCGCTAGCTCTTCCTGCAAGTTTTGATAGCGTTCTTGAATAGCATTTTTGTTAGACTTAATCTCTTCAATCTCAGCTTCCAAATTTTGCTTGTCACTGGCGATTGTAGCAAGACGCTCTTGGCATTTTTCCTTATCTGCTTGCCAATCTCCATCAGAAAGACGATTTAATTCCTCTTCTTGAAGTTTCCAAAGAGTTTCTAGCTCTTCAACTTGCTGACTGGTCTGCTGATAAGCAAGGGACAAGCCTTGTTCCTGAATACGTGCCTGCTCTCCTTGATATTTGATAGCTTCTAATGATTCGGTCAATCTAGCCATCTGGTCTTGTAAGGTCTTCAAAGCCACTTCTTCTGAACGAAGACTTGCTTCTTCTTCAGCAATTTCTTTTTGTAATTGCTCCAGTTCTGGCTTGATGAAAATGCTGTTATTCTGGCGATTAGCTCCACCTGCATAGGAACCACCTGTACGCAACTCTGTCCCATCCAATGTCACCATACGAACCTGATAACGAACCTGACGAGCTGCTGCACGCGCATGTTCTACAGTATCAAAGATAGCCGTCGTAGCTAGCAAGTTCTTGAAAATGGCTTCCAGTCTCTGATCAAAGGTCACCAGCTCATCTGCCATACCCAGAAATCCTGGACTTGCAGAGATAGCATCTTGGTTCTGACTAGAAATCGTACGAGCCTTGATAGTCGTCAATGGAAGAAAGGTCGCACGACCAGCTCTGTTACGTTTTAGGAAATCAATGGCCTTGGTTGCCGCGTTTTCATCTTCTACGATGATATGCTGACTGCTGGCTCCAAGCGCAATCTCTAAGGCAGTTTGATAATGCACATCAAAGGTCAGGTGCTCACTGACTGCACCAATAATCCCACCAAGGCGGACTTTTTCTTGGAGAACAGTCTTAACACCTGCATAAAAGTTACTGTGATTTCTAAGGATATTTTCCAAACTTTGAGCTCTGGCCTGCTTGTTTTTGAGATTATCCAGACGGTCAAATAGTTGACTTTGTTGAGCTTGATAGGAAGATTTCTGCTCCTCTTGCTCCTTGGCAATAGCTTGATAGTCAGCCAATAATTTTTGAACCTGCTCCTTGGCAGTTTCAAGCTCCGCCTTTTGCTGACTAGCCTTCTCTTTAGCTGTAGCCAGTTGTTCTTTGAGTTTTTCTAGTTGATCTGCTTGTTTTTGAGAAAGCTGACGACTATTTTCCAACTCGTTTTCGATACGGGTCAACTGGTTTGAGACATCTGCTTCTTCTTGTAAAAGCGCCACAAAGCGTTCACGTAGAAGCTCAATCATCTGATCAGGATCATCTGAAAAAGCCAACAATTCAGCATCTAAACGATTGAGTTTTTGATTATTTTGAATTAGATTGTGTTCTAATTGTACCAAGTTCGCTTCTTTTTCAGCCTTTTCCTGACTTAGAGCCTTTTTCTTATCCTCCAAAGCAGCCAAACGGGCTTGTGCCTCCTGTTGATTGAGGGCTACTTGCTCAGATTCTAATTTCGATAGGGCTAATTTTCTCTCTAAATCACTAATCAGACTGGTCAAATCCATCAAACTGCCTTGGTCTTTGGCCATTTCAGCCTGTAAATCTTGGCGTTGCTTTTTAAGAGCTTGATTTTCTTCTTCTAATTTTTCACGCTTTTGGTAATAACTCGTCAAGAGTTCCTGAACATGAGCCAACTCTTCTTCTGTCGAATCTAGTTCAGCTTTATTTTCCTTGATTTGGGCAACCAGCACATCTAAATAAATAGCCTTGCGTTGACCTTCCAAATCTAAAAACTTACGAGCATTTTCAGCTTGCTTCTCAAGAGGCTTGATTTGATTATCCAACTCGTAGATAATGTCTTCAAGACGATCCAGATTATCCTGAGTTTGTTGCAATTTACTCTCAGTTTCTTTTCTGCGAGTCTTGTATTTCAAAACTCCTGCAGCTTCTTCGAAAATGGCACGACGTTCCTCAGGCTTGGAGTTGAAAATCTCCTCAACCTTCCCTTGGGAAATGATGGAGAAGGAATCTCGTCCCAAACCTGTATCCAAGAAAAGGTCATGAATATTACGCAAACGGACTTTCTTGCCGTCAATCTTGTATTCGCTATCTCCACTACGATAGATATGGCGTTCCACCCTAATTTCTTGGCCTGCATCCTTGATAAATCCGTCATTATTATCCAGAGTCACAACTACAGAAGCATAATTGAGCGGTTTGCGACTTTCTGTTCCAGCAAAGATAACATCCGGCATCTTGCCCCCACGGAGACTCTTAACACTTGACTCCCCCAAGGCCCAACGCAGACTTTCTGTAATATTCGACTTTCCAGATCCATTGGGTCCAACAACTGCCGTCACACCTTGGTCAAAGACGACCTTAGTCTTGTCAGCAAAAGACTTGAATCCCTGAATTTCAATTTCCTTTAAATACATGAATCCAGCCCTTTCTCAACGGCATTTTTGGCAGCTTCCTGCTCTGCTAATTTCTTAGAACGACCTTGACCCTGACCGATACTCTTACCTTCAACAAGGACTTCTACTTCAAAAACCTTATCGTGGGCAGGACCTGTTTCAGAAATCACCTGATAACGAATAGCCACATCCCCATTGACCTGAAGCAACTCTTGGAGATGGGTTTTGTAGTCTGTAATCATCTCAAACTCGCCTGCTTCAACCTTAGGAATCATGACTTGATAGATAAACTCCTTGACCTTGGCCACATCCTTATCCAAAAGAAGGGCACCAAGAAAGGCTTCAAAGGCATCACCAAGAATGGTGTCACGATTGCGACCACCAGACTTTTCTTCTCCCTTACCCAGCTTGATAAATTGATCAAACTTGCAATCACGCGCAAAGCCAGCCAAACTTTCCTCACGGACAATCATGGCACGAAGTTTGGACAAGTCGCCTTCAGGCTTTTTAGGATATTTTTTATACAGATATTCTGAAATCAATAACTGTAGAACAGCGTCTCCTAAAAATTCCAAGCGTTCATTGTGTGAAATTTTTAAGAGGCGGTGCTCATTGGCATAACTCGTATGAGTAAAGGCAGTCTCCAGTAAATTTTTGTCTGCAAATTCGATTGCAAAATGGTTCTTTAGTACAGTTTGTAATTCTTTCATACCAACCTCTTTCTAACTGATAACAGTCCTTTTTATTATATCAAAAAAAGCCCCCTGAGTCACTTTAAAACGGGACTGGAGGGGATTTGGGTATTCATTGAAATGAGATTTTCAGTTTTATACTGAGCAAACTAGGAAGCTAGCCGCAGGTTGCTCAAAACAGTGTTTTGAGGTTGTAGATAAGACTGACGAAGTCAGCTCAAAGCACTGCTTTGAGGTTGTAGATAGAACTGACGAAGTCAGCTCAAAACATGATTTTGAGGTTGTAGATGAAGCGACGCTGACGTGGTTTGAAGAGATTTTCGAAGAGTATTAGGGGCAAATTTGAGGCAGGATAAATAAAAAGCCCTATTAAAGGCTTTTTTAGGATGTTTACATCCACCCTGAGGGAATCGAACCCCCATCTCAAGAACCGGAATCTTACGTGATATCCATTACACTAAGGGTGGAAACTTGTTTTATTATAACAGAAATTTGCTCTAATAACAAGTTTTTTTCTGACCATATAGCCCGTCTTAGTGGGAAGCATCCCCGTTCCAGATAGAGTTTTTCACGATCACATAATCAACGTGTTTAAGGTCAGCAACCTGACGTCCACCTGCATACGAAATAGCACTTTGAAGGTCTTGTTCCATCTCAGTTAAAGTGTCTTGTAAATGACCTTTGGCAGGAAGCAAGATTCGTTTGCCCTCCACGTTTTTGTATGCACCTTTTTGATATTGTGAAGCTGAACCATAGTACTCTTTGAACTGTTCACCATCAACTTCAATCGTTTTCCCTGGACTTTCGATGTGTCCTGCAAAGAGGGAACCAACCATAACCATGCTGGCACCAAAACGGATAGACTTGGCAATATCACCGTGAGTACGGATCCCACCATCAGCGATAATTGGTTTACGCGCAGCCTTGGCACACCAGCGGAGAGCAGCCAACTGCCAACCACCTGTACCAAAACCAGTCTTGACCTTGGTGATACAAACCTTACCAGGACCGATTCCAACCTTAGTAGCATCCGCACCCGCATTTTCCAACTCGCGAACTGCTTCTGGTGTTCCCACATTTCCAGCAATGACAAAAGTATCTGGCAATTCTTTCTTGATGTGTTGAATCATAGAAATCACGCTATCTGCATGACCATGAGCGATATCAATCGTGATGTATTCTGGAGCATCAGCCTTGAGCTGGCTAACAAAATCATACTCATAGTCTTTAACACCGACAGAGATAGAAGCAATGAGACCTTGATCGTGCATTCGTTTAATAAAAGGAATGCGTCCTGCTTCATCAAAACGGTGCATAATGTAGAAGTAACCACCTTTAGCAAGTTGCTCTGCTACATTTTCATCCAAAATCGTCTGCATATTAGCTGGCACCACAGGTAGTTTAAAGGTGTGATTTCCTAGAGTGACACTTGTATCTGCTTCTGCACGGCTTTTAATCACACATTTATTTGGAATCAATTGAATATCTTCGTAATCAAAAATTGGAAATTCATTTAACATATCGATGTCTCGTTTCTTTTGTAATGACCTACCTATGCTCTCGCATCACTACGCCTTTTCCGACGTTTCCTTGATTCATTATAAACTAAAGTACAGTTTTTGTCAAATAATTTCATAAATTAAAATATATTGTTCGGTTTTTATTGTGTGAATAATAAAAGAAAGAGGAGAGATTATCTTCTCCCCACTTCGTTAGCAATATTCCTTTTAAAAATTTCTTCTGAGTTTTCCATCATTTCACAAAATTCACTATAAGATGAAGACTCCTGAGGAATTTGGATAGACCATTTCTTCAACAAAGCTCCATAACCTGCTAGCTTTCCTATCTCATTATCAACAATCTTGTCCTTGCTCGGAAAAACAAGACCAGCCTTCTCAGCTTTTAAAATATAAGAATAGGAAATCAGCTGGAACAAGTCCTCACGGTTTATTCCTTTTTCAGTATCTTCAAGCTTTTTATATTTAGCGTCTAACACAATTTTTAAATCTCTATTATAGAAATCTGGATAAACTTTTCGTTCTCGACTAGAAAATACTGAAATTCCGTCCGTCTTATCTTTATTTCGTGGATGGATGAAATCTTTTGGCAACAAAGTATGAACATACTCTTCCCAAAGCCAGGCAACATCAAAAAGAATACCATGAATTTTTTGATCTTGATCCCCTAAACCGTGCTTTTCTTGGTTTAGAATCATCAGACAAAGTTCTTGTAACTTTCTGTACTCGTGAAAGTATGCATGACGTATCGGTTTAGATTGATTTCCCCGAATAATCTTAGCACGATCAGCTAGTTTATAAGAGGGCGTTACACGCACGATTTCAGCTACGTTTTCACGACTAGTTGAGAGATTATCTAGTACCCCTTGACCAATGCTTTTCTGGTTCTTAATGTATTCAATAGTGTGACGGACCAACTGCATGAGGGGATTATCATAGGTGAACTCTCTCGTTGTGTAGGCAATATTTCCCGTGAAAGGAAGATTTTTCTTGAGATGGTTTCTTACATCAATCACTCCCTTAACATTACTGTCATTATGAGAAAATCGATGGTATTCCTTATAAAGACCTTTTCGAATAGCAACTTGTAGATACTTGGGGAAGAGATACATCAAAAGTTGATAAAGCCTCTCTTCACGAGACAAAGCAACATCTAAACTAGTGAGATTGATATGAAGAACCTTGTGTAAGAGATAATGCAAAAAATGGTCATTACTCTCATCAGAAAAACGAGAGGAAATCGTTAATCTTTCCTGACTACAACCCAGAAAACCAATCACATTTCCTGTCTTGATTTCCTGATTAACTGTTTCAAAGATTTTTTGGTCCTTTTCTAAGTCAGGAGAATTCTTCAAATCATTTGGAAAAATGAAAACACGTTCATCTTGAGATAGACTTTCCAAGGTTCTGTCTAAAAGAAGATTGCTTAGTTTAGGATATTCTTCAACAAATTCTTCTTTAATAATCTTGTGTTGATTATCAGTAATCCGCAGCATCGTTTTCATCGCCTTCATTGTCATCAGCTACTGCCTGATCTTTTTGCTCATTCTTTGTCAGATCAAATGCCTTTTTTAAAGTTTCCAGAGTTTCAACCTCGTCATAAGAACCACGTAGATAATCTTCCAAAAGAGGTTTGAGGTAATCAGACCAGAGTAATTCATAGTCATAATCCAATTCTTTTAAATTACGGAAATAACTTGGTCCGATATGGTAATGACTGTTTAATTCCTGAACGTTTTCAATAGCAGTATTCAAGTTTCTTAGACGTTTTTTCGCTTCTTCAGCTTTATCACCAAGCACCTCATCAAGCATACCAAGTTGACTTTCAGCAGTAATTTCAACAAAACGGAAACGACGACGCATAGCAAAATCAAAGGTATCCACTGAGCGGTCAATATCATTCATAGTTCCAATGATGTAGACATTCTCAGGGATATAAAATTTCTCATCAGTCTCATGTAAATTAGCATACTGGGTAGAAATACTTCCCTTTTCACCACGATAACCAGGATCGATAGAGAAAAAGAGTTCACCAAAAATCTTAGAAATCTCCCCACGATTGATCTCATCGATGATGAAAACGAAGTTTTTCAATTCATTATCTATTTCTATTATTTCATCCTGAATACTTTCATTTTTTATCATTTTGTAAAGTGTCAAATAGTATGAAAATTCTTGGGTTGCATTATTTTTATTAAAAAACTGAGTTATATCTTTAACATGTTCAAATTGAGATTCTGAAGTTAACATTGCTTCGATATCTTTAATTTTCAATTTTGCATTTTTTGATACCTCATTTTCAGGAATAGATATATAAATGTAATTTTCATCAATTTCTGTAATGATAAAGGACGATTGACGTTTTGTATATAACTTGTCAGACGGAAACTCCATATTAGCAAAATATTTTGAAATCTTTGCTATTGATTTTTTTTCCTTTTCTAAATCATCCTTGTTTTTATGTGAATAAAGCCAATTTTTCTTTGCTTTCAAACAAAACTCTTTAAAAATACCATCTTGTAATTTAAACTCAATAGCTCCATCCCCATTTGATACCGGTCTTAAACCCTCTACAAAATCCGTATAGTCATAAGATGGGTGAAACTGTACAAAGCCGATTCGATCTTCGTTACCATCCGTTAATTCTTTAGCAATTTCTTTAGCAAGATAAGTTTTTCCCGTCCCCGGTGCACCACGTAGGATGATGTTTTTGGATTGTAATAAGATATTCTTATACTCGTTGATATTTTCTAACATGTTTACATCTTTCATTTCTTCTTTCCTATAAAAACTAGTGAAATTATCATAAAACTCTTTTAAAATATCGTTAGGTTCAGCAGTTGATTCCAACTCTAAGTCCTTGACAAGGTATTTATACTCTAAATCTTCATCTGGATTATTACTATACCATTTTACTATTTTAAATTCTGTGAGTTTTGATTGCTGAAAACCACACCTTATATTTATCCATGAATTATCAATTTTATTTAATTGATAACCAAAGTAAGGTAATTTTCTAGATCCCTCTCCACTCTTTGGACCATAACAACCATTACTAGCCATTTGAACTTTGTACGGAATACCCTCAATAGTCAGAGCAGGATAAAGATGTTCAGCTCCATCTAATTTTGGAGAACGTTTAATGTCTATATCTTTCGAATTATAGATATTTGCTTGATTCACAAATTTAGACAAAAATTCTCTGAAGACTTGATAACGCTCTAAATTAACTCCACTTTTTACAAACTCATAAGATTTATTTATAAAAGGTAAAATCTCATTTAATGAATTTTCGTCCTTAATAAAATACTCAGCATCAAGTGTCCAACCGAATGAATCAGGCCTCTTATTAAACAACAAAATATCTGAATCACGAAGACTTTTAGAGAGAACGGCAATCTTTATTCCTTTATTCTGAAAATTAATCTCTATAAAATTTTGTAACTTTCCTTTCCTATTCTTAACCTGAAAAGAAATATAACTTTTTGTTTGATTTTCAATTGCATCTGGGAATTCTTTTTTTATCCTGCCAATGAAAGTTTGTTTTGAAATCATTGTGTTTTCCTTGCTTATTAAAAATTTATTGTTAGACGTAAATTATATTTGTTTCGTTCAAAGTAAGATATTTTACTTTGAACGGAACTACATTCTATTAATATATTCTGCATCTAGCATATCATATCTATCAAAAAAAGAAAAGAATTTCTAAAGAAAAAGCCTAGTGTAGAGTGGGGTATTCCCTCTTAGCACTAGACTTCTTTTAAATATTAATAATACTCTCCCTGACGGTAGTCCCATGAGTTAAAGGTATCTGACAGGTGCATCATGATTTTATCAATGTCAAGCCCTTTGCGGATCACAACTGGTGCTGGTGAAGTTGAACGTGCTCCTCCTTGTTCTGGGATGAGTTTGCCATCTTTATCAACCATAGACACCATCACACCTTGCTCGTAGCGAGTTTCAATCGTTTTGTCCGGTTGGATTGATGCCACGTAGTCGTCTGCTTCAATGACAAGGTCCACTGCTCCTTCGATACGTTCTCCGATACCTTCTACCTTACCACGGTTTCCTTTTCCAGATGGGTTTGCTGATGAAGCATAGACCATCTTGCCTTCTTCCCAGAGTTTTGCAGCCAATTGTTCACCAGCTTTCCCAAATTTGATAACAAAGCAGCTAGTACCACGCACGTCAGTCATCAGCTCTTCACGGCCATCCCCATATGCTTTGAGTTTTTCAAAGGCTTCTGG
This sequence comes from bacterium, assembly GCA_905221115.1. GTDB lineage: Bacteria > Bacillota > Bacilli > Lactobacillales > Streptococcaceae > Streptococcus. Next base: position 15,061 of record CAJNBX010000010.1, on the reverse strand, counting down.
TTTCCAAGGAAGGATACAACCGAGGAGAATGTCTTCATCCCAATGTTTTTGGTAAAAGGCTTCAATTTCTGGGTTAAGTTGTGCTAAAGCGCGAAGTTCATCCATGCTACCGCAGAGAACAACACCTGGTTTATTACGGTTACGCTCTTTGGCTGCGAACTTACGCTCAAGTCCTGCCTTATCGCTGGTCATGATAATGTAACCGACTTTAGTAGGGCAAACGATACATCCGCCCTCACCTTTTAAAATGTCATAGCCTTCTTGTGAAAGTGTTCCGTTCCATTGAATGTGTTTTGTCATAGTTCTATATTTCCTTTTCTATTTTTTCTAATCCTGCCAGTAGGCTGGTCGTTGTTTTTCATAAGCAGCAATCAAGTCTTCATACTGCAAAGTAATACCGATATCATCCAAACCATTTAAGAGCTTGTGTTTCCATTCGCTATCTATTTCAAAAGTGAATTCTCCAACTGGTGAGATGATTTTTTGTTGTTCTAAGTCCACAGTTACCTGATCAGTTGGTTTGAGCTTGGCTAGTTTCTCTCTAACCTCTCTGGGCTGAACAATTGGTAACATACCATTATTGAGTTCATTATTGTAATGAATGTCACCGAAAGATCCTGCAATCACGACCTTAAAACCGTAGTCTGCTAGTGCCCAAGCTGCATGTTCCCTCGAAGAACCTGCCCCAAAGTTATCACCTGAGATGAGGATACTGGCTTTGCGGTATTCAGGTCGGTTAAAGACAAAGTCAGGATCCTCAGTGTAGTTATCGTCCAGATAACGCCAAGCATACATGAGGTACTTACCAAAGCCTTTCTTATCAATCAACTTGAGAAACTGCTTGGGTAGGATTTGGTCGGTGTCGATGTTATCATTCATGAGAGGAACGGTCGTTCCTGTATAAACTGTAAATTTCTCCATATCCTCTCCTTACTGGGCCTCTGGCATTTGCCGAACATCTACGAAGCGCCCTGCGATAGCTGCCGCAGCTGCCATGGCTGGACTGCAGAGATGGGTCTTAGCACCAAATCCCTGTCTGTCTTCAAAGTTACGGTTGCTGGTTGAGGCACAGTGGACGCCATCAGGAACCTTGTCCGGATTCATTCCTAGGCACATTGAGCAACCTGGGTCTCGCCACTCAAAGCCAGCATCTAGGAAAACTTTATCCAAGCCCAATTTCTCCGCAGCTCGTTTGACAGGACGAGAGCCTGGGACTACGATAGCCGTTAAGTTAGGAGCAATTTTCTTTCCTTTGACAAATCGCGCAGCCAGCTGTAAGTCGCTGAGACGAGCATTGGTACAAGACCCGATAAAGATATAGCCTAGTTCAATATCCGCTGGCTTTTGACCAGGCTCCAAGTCCATGTAATTATAAGCGCGCTCATCATTCATATCCTTAATTTCTGGGAATCTACTGTCAAAGTCAACACCCATAGCAGGATTAGTTCCCCAGGTTACCATAGGAGCCAAGTCAGAGACATCCATCCGGATAACCTTATCATAAACGGCATCCTCATCACTGACAATTGTTTTCCAATCCGCCACAGCCTCTTCGAAATTCTCTGGAACACATTCCCGTCCCTTGAGATAGTCATAGGTGGTTTGATCTGGATTCATAATTCCCATCTTAGAGCCAAACTCGATGGACATATTGCAGATGGTCATTCGCTCTTCCATGCTCAATGCATCAATCGCTTGCCCACGATATTCCACTACATAGCCAACACCACAGGCAACGCCGTACTTGGCAATCAAGGCGAGAATAAAATCCTTGGAATAAACTCCCCTTTGAGGAACTCCTGTGAACTCCACCAGCATTTTCTTAGGTTTAACTTGCCAGAGGGTCTGGGTAGCAAAGACATGCTCGACCTCACTGGTCCCAATTCCAAAGGCGATAGCTCCGAATGCTCCGTGGGTTGCCGTATGGCTATCTCCACAGACGATGAATTTCCCTGGTTGGGTTCGTCCTGTTTCTGGACCAACCATGTGTACGATTCCCTGTTTTTCAGAACCGTGGGCTGCATGTTCAATCCCAAACTCCTCAACATTTTCTGCAAGCTTATCAATTTGAGCCTTAGAAATCACATCTCGAATATCGTAGATATTGACTGTTGGGACATTGTGGTCAAAGGTTCCAAATGTCAAGTCTGGTCGTCTCAATCTACGACCTGCATCTCGCAATCCTTGAAAAGCCTGTGGACTGGTCACTTCGTGGATATAGTGCTGGTCCACATACATGAGTTGGGGTTGCCCCTCTTCTCCCGTGATGACATGACGGTCCCATAATTTATCAAAAATCGATTTTCCTGCCATCCATTACCTCCAAATAAAATATAAGGCTACTAGTGTGGTCACCATCCCGAGAAACCAAACCGTTTTAAAGTACCATTTTCTAGTCTTGTGATGAAAGATGATTCCTGCTAACCAGGCACCAAAACCACCACAAGTAAAGGCTAAAATAAGTAAGATTTTCTCAGGGATGCGCCAAGCTCTTCTCCTTGCCTTGGATTTGTCAATACCATAAATCAAGAAAACCATGACATTCCAAATCAAAAGGACTAGAGTAATTTTTTCGTCTAACTTCATATCCTTGCAATAATAGCTTCCGTCATTTCCTTGGTCGAAGCCTGTCCACCTATATCTCTTGTTAAAATGCCAGCGGCTAAACTTGCCTCAACAGCATGCTCGATACGTTCCGCATCCTCATAACGTCCGAAACTATCTCTCAACATCATGGCAACTGATAAAATCATGGAAATAGGATTGGCAATTCCTTGACCTGCAATATCGGGTGCCGAACCGTGAATGGGCTCATAGAGACTTGGACCCTTTTCAGAATGACTGGCTGATGGCATGACTCCAAGTGTGCCTGATAAAACGCTTGATTCATCAGATAAGATATCTCCGAAAAGATTCTCCGTCACGATGACATCGAACTTGGCAGGATTGGTAATCATGAGCATGGCAGCTGAGTCTACCAGCTGGTGTTCCAAGGTTACATCTGGGAAATCCTGCGCGACTTCCTCAGCCACTTTCCGCCAGAGTTTTGAGGTCGCTAGAACATTTTGCTTATCGATACTAGTAACGATTTTTCTGCGACTTCTTGCGATTTCAAAGGCCTTACGAATAATCCGCTCCACTTCCTCATAGCTATAGTAGTTGATATCACGCGCTTTTCGCTCTTCAAGGATATGGTCCCCAAAGTAGATACCACCTGTCAACTCACGCACCACGACAAAGTCTACACCAGCAATTCGTTCTGGTTTGAGTGGTGACAAATGTTTGAGACTATCAAAGATTTTTACAGGCCGAATATTAGCGTAAAGATTGAGTTCCTTACGGAGAGCCAGCAATCCTTGTTCAGGGCGTACCGCTTCTCCATCATACTGAGGACTACCGATAGCTGCTAGTAGGATAGCATCTGCTTCCCTACTTGCCTTGAGGGTTTCATCAGGTAAGGGATGCCCTGCAGCATCAATACCTGCACCTCCGAAGGGTCTTCTATCAATCTCATAGTCAAAACCTGTTTTTTCAGCTAGAGCCTCCAGAACATCTAAACCAGCCTCCATGATTTCTGGACCGATTCCGTCCCCTGCTAGAGCTACTATTTTCTTTGTCATAGCATTCTCCTCTACACACTAGGCATATCGCGATAGGAAACGCTCCGTCCCATCTCACCTGCATTCTCTTTTTGAACAAAGGTATTAGCGTTAATATAGGCAATAGCCGAAGCTTTCAACACATCGAAATCAAGACCTGCTGCGTTAAAGATGGTTTCTGTATCTCTGTTTTCAACAGTGACCAAGACCCGAGCCTGGGCATCGATTCCATCTGTCACCGCATCGATAGTATAGGATACCAAGCGAACAGATTGGTTAAAGAACTTATCGATAGCGTTAAAGATTGCTTCAACAGAACCTTGTCCTGACGCATTGAACTCAACTTTCTCACCATCCATATTAGCTAGGCTAACAAGCGCTTCGATGTCATTATCTGCATGAGTTTGAAGTTGTAAATCATCAAAATGGAAGCCTTCTGGGTTTTCAACCATGGTTCCAGCTACCAGAGCTCGAATATCTGCATCTGTGATTTCTTGTTTCTTGTCTGCCAGTGCCTTGAACTTAGCAAAGAGTGGCTTGATATCCTCTTCTGTAAAATCTAGAGCCAATTCTCTTAGTTTTTCAACAAAGGCATGGCGACCAGACAATTTACCAAGCGGGAGACTATTGCTCTTAACACCAACCAATTCAGGTGTGATAATCTCATAAGTGAGAGGATTTTTAAGGACTCCGTCTTGGTGAATACCGGACTCGTGAGAGAAGGCATTGCCACCAACCACAGCCTTGTTTTTAGGAACTGGAATACCAGAGAAGCGAGAAACCATTTCTGACGTATTGATAGTCTCATTTAGGACAATACTGGTCTCTGCTTGATAGTAATCTTGGCGAATGTTGAGAGCCACTGCAATTTCTTCAAGAGCAGCATTTCCAGCTCGCTCCCCAATACCATTGATAGTCCCTTCAACACGTCCTGCTCCGTTCTTGACAGCAGCAAGGCTATTAGCCACTGCCATTCCAAGGTCATCGTGGCAGTGAGGCGAATAGATAATCTGACGATCCGTCTTGACATTCTCAATCAGGTGTTTGAAGATTGCTCCATACTCTTCTGGTGTAGTAAATCCAACCGTGTCAGGGATATTGATATAAGACGCCCCTGCATCAACCGCTGTTTGAACAACTTGCAAGAGGAAATCCAACTCTGTTCTAGTCGCATCTTCAGGAGAGAATTCGACCACTTCAAACTTAGAACGAGCATAAGAAACATGCTCCTTGATAGCTTCCAAAATCTCTTCCTTGCTCTTATTGAGCTTATACTTGCGATGAATCGGACTGGTAGCGATAAAGACATGAACCTGTGGATACTTGGCGTCCTTGAGGGCCTCGTAGCAAGCATCAATATCAGATTTAACAGAGCGAGCCAAACCAGTCACCGCTGTTTTCTTCAAGACCTTAGCAATCTCCTGCACTGCCGTAAATGAGTCTGGGCTAGCCGCTGGAAAACCAGCTTCAATGGCCGAAATGCCCCATTTCTCCAGCTGCCTTGCTATGGCAATTTTTTCTTTGATTGAAAAGTTAACACCCGGCGTCTGCTCTCCATCCCGAAGGCTGGTATCTAGAAATTCAACTGTTCTCATAAGATTTCCCCTTTTCCAAATGTGGTTTTTAAAAAAACATCTCGCTTAGAAGTCCAAGCGAGATGTTGATTCACTCCCGCTTGGTAAGCCAAACAGGACCAATGCTTTTTGCACTAGCCCGAGTACCTCAACAACAAAGCAAATTGATTAAACTTAGCTGTTTTCATGTTTGACTTTCTCCTTCGTTTGATATCTTGTTTAGTATTTTAGCATAGCTAAAAACACTTGTCAAGAAAAAATCCAATATTTTCTGAAAATTTCTTCAGTATAGAATATTTAGCTAATTGAAAGTTCTTGAAAATCCTTAAAATATTTCATTTTTTAGAGGTTAAGCTCCAACTTTTCTCTATCAATTCTAGCACCTCTTCATCTGAAAACGTATCATCAAAAGCCACACTAATCCAGTAGCGTTTGTTCATATGAAAAGCTGGATAAATACCCTTTTGTGAAAGTAAATCGGATACTTGGTCGTGTTTGAGGTTGACTGCTTCGACTAGTCCTTCTCTGCCCTTTTCCAGCTTATCCCAAGAGATTCTCATCAAAACAGCATACCACTTTTGATTGCCTTCATGTCTTAACACTGCCGAATCAGGCGATTTCTCCCACAGATACTCCAACTGATTTCCGTACTTTTCCTGAACTTGATCCATGATACGTTTAGTCTGAGGACAGATGAAATCCTGAATATCAAAACAAGTCTTCCATATCTGGCAAAGAATCTCCAAACAAGCCTCACGGACACTTGCAACAAAACTTCCTCTCATACTTTGCATATGAACTTGAGGATAGAGATCGCCCGTTTCCCGGTCAAAGACCTGAAAACTCACATTATCAGTAGTGATGGAGACTGTCATGACAAAATCACCCTGCAAAATCTGGCAACTATGGGTCCAGACCTCCTCATTTTCTACAAAACCATAAGCACGAGCTTTTTCTTGATTAAACTGGTAAGATTTAAAAATTTCAAACATAAGTGAAAACTGCTACCCAAAGCTAGCAGTTCCTTTCTATTTTTTAAAAGACAACCTTGGTTCCATGCAATTGTGTTATACCCAGCTGGTCGATAAAGATTTGACGGTTGTCCAAGTCAATCCCCCCACCTGGTAGAATTTCAATTTTACCTTTAGCATGTTCCAAAATTCTGTGATAGTGAGCAAAACGTTTGTCAAGCGAGTCACCAGATACTCCAGCACGAGTTAAGATACGGGTGACACCAGCTTGGCTAAGCCAGTCAATGGCTTCCAACTGATCTTCATCAGTCAATTCATCAAAGGCCATGTGGAAGACAATTTCCATACCTTTTGATGCAGCAATTAGCTTCTCAAGATTAGCTTTATCCAACTTCTTCTCAGCAGTTAAGGCACCAAATACAACTCCTTGACTTCCAGCCTGAGCACTCAAACGAATATCTTCTAGCATGATAGCAATTTCTAGTTCATTATAGACAAAATCGCCACCACGTGGACGAATCATGGTCATAATGGTCGTATCGTAGTTGGTTGCCAATTCAACTGCTGCCTTGGTCACTCCGTAGCTGGGTGTTGTCCCACCAACTGCTAGATTGTCACAAAGTTCAATCCTTCGAGCTCCAGCCTGCATCGCTTTTTCAAGCAAGGTCACATTTTCAGCACAAAATTCGTAAATCATTTGATTCTCCTTGAGTATTACTTTGAATTTATTATATCATATTATTGTGAATATGCTTTCAATTTTATCAAGGGAAATAACTACTATTTTAACTATTCTTTGTCTGGAATAACCTTAAAGAGATAGTAGGTGATAAAGATGGTTAAAGCTCCCAGACCGATTTTAACTGGTAGTAGAGGAACAAAATAAATGGAAATCCCCATCAAGATGTAGATGGATACGATGATTTTTTTCTTACGTTCACGCGCAATGGACTTGGTCTCACGAAAGTCAGCTACATATGCTTGATAGAGCTTGGTATGGTAAAGCCAATCTTCGAAGCGCTTGGAACTTCTGGAGAAACAAGCAATTGACAACAAAAGAAAAGGCGTTGTCGGTAATAAAGGTAAAACAACCCCAACAATAGCCAAGGCCAGTGATAAAAAACCAATAATAAGATAAATAATACGCATAGCTACTCCTAGTTAAAATAATCTTCTTCTAGTTTCGCATACAATGGTGAATTTTGTCAAGCACTAATCAAAAAGAGCCTGAAATTCACTTTCAGGACTCTCCTCTTATTTAATCTTTTCTTCTTCGTAGTCGCCATTACTACATACAACCTGCTTGCCACCACCACGGACTTTTTTCTCCATGAGGAATTTGCCACATTTTGGACAGTCACGACCAACAGGATTGTCCCAAGAAGTAAATTCACAGTCTGGATAGCGATTGCAACCATAGAAGAGGCGGTTACGCTTGGTTTTACGCTCAATGATTTGACCTTGATGACAGCTTGGACACTCAACACCAATCTCTTTCACGATTGCTTGGGTATGGCGGCAATCTGGGAAATTGCTACAAGCGTAAAACTTACCAAAACGACCAAGTTTAATGATCATTGGACTGCCACATACTTCACAGTCAAATCCAGCTGGTTCATCCTTGATTTGGATTTTTTCCATTTCTTCTTCAGCCTTGGCCACTTCTTTAGAGAATGGTTTGTAAAAGGCATCAATAACACGTTGCCACTGCTCTTTTCCGACCTCGACATCATCTAGTTTGCCTTCCATTTCAGCTGTGAAGGTCACGTTTACGATATCTGGGAAATATTCAACGATGAGCTTGTTAACAATTTCTCCCAACTCTGTTGGTTCAAAACGTTTGGCTACAAGGCGAACATAATAACGTTTCTGAATTGTTTCAATGGTTGGTGCGTAGGTTGACGGACGTCCAACCCCATTTTCCTCCAAGGTCTTGATCAGTGTCGCTTCAGAATAGCGGGCAGGTGGTTGGGTGAAATGTTGCTCTGGTTTGCTATTGACCTGTTTGACCACATCTCCAACAGCCATATCTGGTAACATCTTATTCTTATCAGAATCATTATAAATGGCAAGATAACCATCAAACTTAACCTGACTACCATTAGCAGCAAATTGAACCCCATTTTGAGACAATTTAACGGCCATGGTATCAAAGACAGCAGCTGTCATCTGGCTAGCTACAAAACGATTCCAGATAAGGGTATAAAGCTTAAGCTGATCCTTGTCCAGATACTTAGCGATGCTTTCCGGTGTATTAAAGACGCTAGACGGACGAATAGCCTCGTGGGCATCCTGAGCTCCGGAAGCATTTTTAACCTTGCTACCATGCTTAGAATACTTGCTACCAAAACGGTCTGTAATGAAACTTGCTGCTTCGTTCTGCGCTACTGGACTGATACGAGTCGAATCGGTACGCATATAGGTGATCAAACCTTGCACACCAGAACCGATATTGATCCCTTCGTAGAGCTGTTGGGCAACCATCATGGTCTTTCGAGTACGGAAATTGATTTTATTAGCCGCATCCATCTGCATGGACGAAGTTGTATAAGGTAATGGAGCATTGCGCTTGCGCTCTTTCTTATCCACCTGATCCACTGAAAAGTCTTTACTAGTCAGACGAGACAAGACTTCCTTAACCTCGTCATTGCTAGTCAGTTTCATCTTTTTGCCATCTACTCCATAGAAAGCAGCCTGGAATTGCTTGGTTCCCTTTTTAAAGACGCCATCAATTGTCCAGTATTCTTCTGGCTGGAAGGCATTAATTTCATTCTCACGGTCAATGATGAGTTTAAGGGCAATGGACTGTACGCGCCCTGCTGATAAGCCCTTCTTGACCTTCTTCCACAAAATAGGCGAAATCGAATACCCTACCAAGCGGTCCAAGACACGGCGTGCCTGTTGGGCATCGACCAAGTCCATATCAATCTTGCGTGGCTCTTTGAAAGCATTTTTGACCGCATCCTTGGTGATTTCATTGAAGACCACACGGTTGGCATCATTTTCATCCAAGTTGAGAATATGGGCCAAATGCCAAGAAATCGCTTCTCCTTCACGGTCCGGGTCACTCGCCAGAAAGACTTTATTAGCTTTTTTAGCTTCTTTTTTCAAGTCATTGATAAGAGGACCTTTTCCTCGGATATTGATATATTGCGGTTCATAATTATTTTCAATATCGACGGACATACTGGATTTCTTCAAATCACGGATATGCCCGACACTGGCTAAAACCTTGTAGTTTCTGCCTAGATATTTTTCAATCGTCTTGGCCTTAGCAGGCGACTCCACGATTACTAGATTTTTTTTTACTGTTGATTTTTTCTTTTTTGTTGCCGTAGCCACAGTATCACACCTTTTCAAAGTAATAAACTTTATAAAGTGTAAACCATTTTGCCATAACTGTCAAGACTTAGCTCCTATATATAGAAGAAAAGTTTATCTAGTAAGCGAAATTTCGTCTTATACTCAATGAAAATCAAAGAGCAAACTAGGAAACTAACCGCAGGTTGCTCAAAGCACTGCTTTGAGGTTGCAGATGAGACTGACGAAGTCAGTAACCATACCTACGGCAAGGTGAAGCTGACGTGGTTTGAAGAGATTTTCGAAGAGTATTAAAATTCAAATTCCGCAAGAACATCCTGCCCACTGGTGACCAATTTTGCCCCTTCTTGAATCAAATGATGGCAACCGTCTGATAGTCCATCTAAAATGCTACCAGGAATAGCAAAAACATCACGACCTTCTTCCATTGCCCTCTCACAGGTAATGAGACTACCTGAGCGCATCTTGGCCTCTGCTACAATCACACCTCGACAAAGTCCAGCAATGATGCGATTACGGGCAGGAAAATGAAATTTTAGAGATTGTTCACCAGGTCCATATTCACTTAGAACCAGATGGTCATTGCCGATGTAGTCTTGCAAGCGTTTATTGGCTTTAGGATAAAACACATCCAGTCCTGTTCCAATCACTGCAATGGTTTTTCCGCCATTCTGAAGAGCTGCCATATGAGCTGCTGTATCGATACCCTTGGCTAAGCCACTGACAATAACCAGTTCATTTTCCAAGCCTTTAATGACTTTTTCAACTGACTTAGCTCCCTGTTTGCTACAAGCACGACTACCCACAACCGCGACTTTTGGAAATTTCAAGAGGTCGAGATTGCCCTTGTAAAATAAAAGCACAGGAGCATCGTATATTTCACTCAAATCCCAAGGGTAACAGTCATCTAAAATAGAAAAAGATGGAAATTTTTGAAACTCCTTCTCCAAATGCGCATCGTCTATCTGAAAATAACGTTCCATAAAAACAGCTGGATTTCGGCAACCTGATATATCTGCAATATCACCTAACAACAGTTCTTGATCAACATTTTCACCGTATTCTAGGACATTCAAAATCTGTTGATTGGTCAAACCTGATTTTTTTAACTTATAGATTTCATAGTTTGTGATTTTCATAAATATCTCCATTTCTTTTTCTACTCATCTATTTATTCGTAAAAAAATCAAAAAAACATCCGACTATTTTAGCCAGATGTTGGAATCTTTAATTTTCGTTTTTAAGAATTTCTTCTAATTTATGATAATCTTGGACACTATCGATTTCATAGATGCTATTGCCTTCTAGTTCTTCAACATAGACATCTAGCTCTTTGATATTGTCCTTAACCATATTGTCCCAATAGAGATCAACAAATTCACCACTTGCATAGGCCTTATCGATAAAGCTGACAATCTTTTCTGCAGTTGGAGCATCCCAGAAGGATACACCACTAAGGATGCGACCTGCCTTACTATCAACAGTAATGTCTTGAACCTTGTAGTCATCTCCATAGACCAAGAACCATTCGTTGGTACAATCTTCACGATAAACACTAAAATAAGTCGAACGTGTCAAATCATTGCGGAACATATTTTTAAAGAGATAATTGTCAGCATCAATAACATAGCTGTTTGCCAATTCTTCTTTTACAAGATAGAGAGAGTAAAAGTTATTGTAGTCAGCGTATTTATCATTGAAAACGAGGCGAACACCATATTTTTCTTTTAAGTAATCGAATTGTTCTTTAAGGTAACCAACGATGATGATGTCATTGATTCCTTTTTCTTTGAGAAACTCAATTTGGTATTCAATCAAAGGTTTTTGATTAACTTGAACCAAGGCTTTAGGGGTATTTTCAGTCATAGGACGCAAGCGAGTTCCCAATCCCGCTACTAAGATAATGGCTTTCACACGAATTTCCTTTATTCTTTAATAATAATATAAACTCCAGCAATGACGACAAGTGACGTAATAATTGTCAGCATATCTAGCGGTGCACCCAAGAAAACAACTGCAAACAAGACAGTCCAAACTACATAACTCACGTTAAGACCTGTAGCCTTGGCTGGTTGCAAGCGATTGATAGCGATATAATAAGCCAAGTAGGAAATCAGATCAAAGGCTGCAAAGACAATCATGAGACCTAACAATTGTCCATTGGCCACTTCTGCAAATGACTGATGAGAGAAGAGCACAATCACAAAATAGGACAAGAATGAAGTTACTTGACGGATTAAGAGGGCTTCGATTTCACTCAATTCACTTTCCATGGCAAAATAGCTAAGGACACTCTCACTCCCCCATGCAATAGCACAAACCAAAGCACAGAGAATCCCAATGTAGAAGGAATTGACCTTTTCAACCTTATAGGTCTGAGCAATTATCCCTCCAATAATCAAGACAATCCCAAACACAGTATTTTTTGAAATATTGTGCTTTAAAAAGAAGAAAGCCAATAAAACTGAAACTGCAGGGTAGATAGCCGATACAGATGAAGCTAAGGAACTCCCGATATACTTAACCGCATAAAGATTGGCCTGCATACCGATAGGACCAGCTAGCAAGGCTCCAATGATCACACTAACATTGCGAATATTTAAGAAAATTGAGAGACGAACTTTTCCTTCTTTTACTAAAAGAAAAGCTAGTAGGATAAAGATACTCAAGAAATCGTGAGCAGCGGCCACCACAAAGGGCGACAAATCTGTAAAAATCGAAAAGATATAAGCACTAATCGTTAGACCTAACCCCCAGAAAATACCTGAGAGTAGACCAAAAGAAACTCCATTTTTATTTTTCATCTAAACCTCCATAATATGACAAACCTTTAACAGCTCTTTGGTAACGACTCACACCATAGTCACCAAAATCTGCACCTTGCTCTTCTTTGTAGACTGTCCATAGACTCCAAATAGCATCTTGTAAAATTTTATAAATGGCAATCTTTTCACGAGAGACAGGTGTTTGCTCACTCTCATAGTGAGATAAGAAGGCTTCTTCCTCTTGACGAGTGAATTCAGACTCTAAAAAGAGAGCAGCCAAATCCCACATTGGATCGTTCATTGATGAATATTCCCAGTCAATCAGATAAAGTCGTCCTTGTGGTGACTCGATAAAGTTTTCAGGCACCAAATCAATATGACAAGATTTTCTGTCAACACCTAAGTCAGCCAGTCTTTTCTCTAAGGAGAAGACTTCTTCTCTAACTGCTTCATAGTTGGCATAAGGGATTTTTTTCTCAATCAAAGATTCGTATTTTTTAATTTCTTCAAAAGGAGCAAATTCTCCCCTTAATTCCTTACCAGAAGCATGAATGGTTTGTAATATTGGAGCAATTTTATCAAATTAGGTCTTGATTGACGTTGAATCAAGCGTAATCGCAGATTCGATATACTCATTTACTTTGATACCAGCTTCAATATCAAAAAGATAATTTTTTACATCTAAGTCTAAATCCTTTAGTAGTTCAAGATTATACTTTTCATCTTGACGATTGATCAGCTTTTCTGTCCCTTTACCAAAGAACTTAACAATGTATTGCTTATTTGTTGTTTTGACCAAATAGTTTTGATTGGTCATTCCCCCCAGTTGTTCAACACTGAGGACTTCCTCTTCTTGACTAAGTAGGGAAGAAATTTTTTCTTTAATGATTTTCTCCACAATTAACCTCCAGGACTTATACTTCCCACTTAAACACGGTTTTAAAGGCTGTGTTTAAATCGGTTGCAAAGACACGGTGAATATCTTTAATTTCTCTTACAGGTTCTTCTAGATAAAGGATATTTTTAAGACGATTGGCAAATTTCTTGACTTCCATCATTTGGATTGCATTTTCAAAATCGATGCGACCAGAACGAGAAGATCCAACTAAGAGCAAGCCTTTTTCTAAGGCATCGCGTGTATTGAGATTGACTTTATACTCGCTAACACCCATCATGAGAATCGTTCCCTGAGGACGAATATAGCGAATCAAGTCATTAATGGCTGGTCCAGTACCATCACCACCACAACACTCAAAAGCATGGTCAAAGGCCAAATCTTCAGGAATATTGTCAGTAATATAGCATTCTTTGGCAAATGAGAAAAGTTCCAATTTTTCCCAATGACGACCAATAACCACAATCTCTGCTTCTGGCAAAGTATAGTTGATAATATTGGCAACCACAAAAGCTAAACTTCCATCTCCGATAACGGCGATTCGGTCACGCTTGCTATGAGCAAGGGTCAATAGACGATTCATAGCGTGCATGCCGACACTGACAAACTCTGTAATCGCTGCAACCGTGTCTTCGATAGCATCATAAGCCACCACACGGTCTTTAGGGAGAGAAACAAACTCTCTCATAAAGCCATCAAAACCACTAGACAAGAAATGGGTCCCTGTCATGTAGTTCTCATAGAATTCTTCATCACTCTGCATAGGAGGCTGATTTGGAATCATGACAACTTTTTGACCAACCTCATAGGTTCCCGTCGGGTCAGAAATAACGGTTCCACATGACTCGTGAATCATCGCCATTGGAAGCTTTTTATTCAAAATCTTGGGATCACGTTTTCCTTGGTAGTAACGCTGATCCGCATGACAGACTGCCATATAATTAGGGCGGATGAGGATATGATTCTCTTGGTCAATAGCCTCTTCCTGATATTTGACATTGATAAACTTAGGCTTAGTTAGTTGATAAATTTGATTAATCATTTTACTAGTCTTTCTCAATCATACTTTTTGCAATCTTCAAATCTGTTACGGTTGTAATTTTTAGATTTGAATATTCACCTTTGGCCAAGGCCACATCTTTTCCTTTGATCACAAAGATTTTACATGCATCTGTCAAGATTTCCTTCTCTTCAGCAGAGAGAGAACCGTAAAGATTCATGAAGTCCTTGCAACGGAATGTTTGAGGTGTTTGTCCTTGATAGAGGTGAGCACGATTTGGAATATCTGTAATAAATTGACCATTAGTACTTTCAACGATAGTATCAACCGCTTCAACCACTGTGTCCACTGCGTCATGATTTTGGGCAAGTTTGATATTGTCTTGAATCATGCGAAGTGTAATAAATGGACGAACAGAATCGTGGGTAATAACGATATCCTCTGGAGTAAGCGGACGATAAGCATCAATGGCTTCAATGATTTTCTCAATACTCGTATTACGGTCAGCACCACCTTTTGTAATGATGATACGATTCTTATGAAGAGGTAGATATTTATCTACAAGATCCTCTGCATGGGAAACCCAGTCTCCATGAACACCAACTACAATTTTTTCAATGCTTGGTTCCAAGACAAATTTTTCAATTGTATGAACCAAGATAGGTCGATCACCTAGCTCTAAAAATTGTTTTGGCAAGTTACTGATTCCCATGCGTGTGCCAGTTCCACCAGCAAGAATTCCTGCATAAATCATCTATTTTCTCCTTTGTCTTACTAAAAAAACTTATTCTCTCTATTATACCACAATCTAGTCCTATCATGAAAGAAATACCGGCCCTCCCGTTCTAGAATAGGAGGAGGTAACTTCTCAAAGTAACTTCCACTCACCTGACCAAAGTGGAAATTAGTCTAAAACGGATTTTTATGGTGGAATTA
>CAJNBX010000009.1 GCA_905221115.1 bacterium | reverse complement strand
AATTCCACCATAAAAATCCGTTTTAGACTAATTTCCACTTTGGTCAGGTGAGTGGAAGTTACTTTGAGAAGTTACCGCAATGAAAATAAAACCTAAAACCCCTTTACAAATCCAGACATTCATGGTAGAATAGACTTTGTGTGAAATATCAGCAGGAAAGCATGAAGCTCGTCAACAGGTGTCTTATGATAAGTAACCTTGGCTGTTTAGGCGAAGGGCATCTGCACGAATCAGGGCTTTCTAAGTGACTATTTCCACCGAAATATTATTTATATCAGGAGGACATTTACATGTCACGTTATACAGGACCATCTTGGAAACAAGCTCGTCGCCTTGGCCTTTCACTTACAGGTACAGGTAAAGAATTGGCACGTCGTAACTACGTACCAGGACAACACGGACCAAACAACCGTTCTAAATTGTCAGAATACGGTTTGCAATTGGCTGAAAAACAAAAACTTCGTTTCACTTACGGTGTAGGTGAAAAACAATTCCGTAACTTGTTCGTACAAGCTACAAAAATCAAAGGCGGAATCCTAGGTTTCAACTTCATGCTTCTTTTGGAACGTCGTTTGGATAACGTTGTTTACCGTCTTGGTCTTGCGACTACTCGTCGTCAAGCTCGTCAATTCGTAAACCACGGTCACATCCTTGTTGACGGAAAACGCGTTGATATCCCATCATACCGCGTAACTCCAGGTCAAGTGATCTCAGTTCGTGAAAAATCATTGAAAGTTCCAGCAATCCTTGAAGCAGTAGAAGCTACTCTTGGACGTCCAGCATTCGTATCATTCGACGCTGAAAAATTGGAAGGCTCATTGACTCGCTTGCCAGAACGCGACGAAATCAACCCAGAAATCAACGAAGCACTTGTCGTTGAATTCTACAACAAGATGTTGTAATATTTTATTGAATCAGATAGGCTTTGGAGCCTTGATATTAAGCACTTTGGGGCGCTTTCCCTTAGTGCTTTTTTGTTTTTACAATAGCTTTTAAGCATACAGCTATAAGTATCTATACGCGACTAGACCTGTATAGTTTAAAGTGATATAATAGTTTAAAAGGAGGTACTACTATGAATGTTTTAGAAAAAAATACACAGGTAAACTTTAAGACTAACAGAGACTTGTTAGAGAAGGCTAAAGCTATTATCACAGCGCAAAATCTTGATATGACAGCTAGTTTTAACTTGTTTTTAGAACACATTGTAGAAAATAAAGCTTTGCCATTTGAAACTCAAGTAGATAAAGAAAGAGAAGAACTTCTATCAGGGTTGCGTGCTGAAATTGCCCGTAGCTTTGACGATTTAGAACATGGAAGAACTTACAGCCTTGATGAAGTGAGGGCTAACCTTGGAATTTAACGAGAACTCATATAGCCTGATTATCTCAGAAACGGTACAAGAACAGCTAAGAGGTATTAAAGATTATATCTCAGCTAACTACTTTTCAGAACAGGCAGGAGCAAACACAGTTAAGAATATTCTTTACGGATTGGAACGTCTTGAAGTTTTCCCGGAAGCAGGATTTGATGCTGATGAAAGAGTAGGAGTTATTATATACCCACCCCACAAAACTCGATGCATCATTTTAGGCGATTACCTAGCCTTCTATCATATTTTAGAGGATAGAAAAGCTGTCTTTGTATCAGATATTATTCATAGCAAACAGGATTACATTCGCTTGTTCAAGAAAAAATAGTGCATATTATTGAACTGCGTTTTGGATTCCAAAAATTTTAAAAAAGATTACTCTATTTCAAAAATTTTTAGGAATGAAAATATAAAAAAAGAGAAACCTCATAATGAAGTTCCTCTTGCTTTTAATTGTCCGAATCAATATTCTTATTTCAAAAAAGGTAGTGAAAAAGGTAGTGATTCGAATGATTTCCCTTGCAATATAGTGAAATTAACAAAAAGAAAAAACGCTAATCAAGCGTTTTTCTTCTGTATTGATTCGTATTGAATGCTTACTTCACTTCTGTAAGAGTTAAATAATTTCTATTTTAGCTGTTAGAAACGTTGGTACATCAATGTTTTTAGAATGCTACATAATAAAAGGTAGAGTGAATGGTAGAGTAGTTATTGCGTTAGTTCAGCAATCTTTTCAAGATAAATCCCCACAGCTTCTAACTTTCGTTGTGGTGCTAATTCAGCGTAAGTATCCATTGTAGTTGAAATGGATTTATGTCCCATTCTGACTTGGAGTTCTTTCCAATTTGTTCCAGCATTAAGTAGCATTGAAGCATGAGTATGTCGGAATAAATGGAAACCATAGTTTGGTAATCCAAGACCTACTAACCTTTTCTTAAGAGTTGTTCTCTCGTTTCTATCACACATATAGTTCCCATAGATTGTAGGGAAAATCAGTTTTGTTTTATGTCTGTTGTGCAATTCGAGATACTCGTTCATTTCATTGTGAAAATCTCGAAGTGCCTCAAGTATAGACAAAGGAACTGGAATAGAGCGATTGCCTGCATCAGTTTTGGGTGTTGCTTTACAGATAACTTTCCCTTTTGTTCCGGTCTTTTTGTTAGCTGTTTTCCAAAGTAATGTTTTATTGACACTAATAGAGGATTCTTCAAAGTTCAAATCATCAATTGTCAATGCTAATAACTCATTTATGCGCAAGGCTGAAGCTAAGAGTGTATTACAAATCAGCTTAAACCGTCGATTGGCTCTACTATTATCTA
This sequence comes from bacterium, assembly GCA_905221115.1. Classification (GTDB taxonomy): domain Bacteria; phylum Bacillota; class Bacilli; order Lactobacillales; family Streptococcaceae; genus Streptococcus. The sequence goes on along the minus strand of CAJNBX010000009.1, from coordinate 63,170 downwards.
AGCTTTCAAGATAGTTAAGCCACCTAGCAAGACTATCATCATGTAAAACCATGATACGTTTCTTACTAGACTTTGGCTTTGGTGGAATCTTGATAGCATTTACAGGATTAGCAGTCAGACCATAGTTAGTAATGCCATAGTCAAAAATATCTTTCAACTTATGAATAACAGCACCGAAATCTTTTGCACATCCTTTATTTGCACGCTTTACACCTGATTCAACTGATTTTTTTGATTTCTTTGCTAGGTCATTTAACCATAGCTGAATATCAGCAGATTCAATTTTATCTGGTTTGTAATCTCCGAATTTAGGGATAATATAATTATCTAGGTAGCCCCTTACCCTATTTAATGTATTATGTGAACTAACCCAAGTTTGATAAGCTTGAAACCAAGCTTCGGCTAAATATTCCAGCGTATTAATAGACACATTCTCTTTTCGAGTAAATCCATTTCTTTCAAAGTCTAAGCGAGCTTGAATAACTTCTCTATCAAGCTGCTTAAGTGTTTTTGCAGTAATAGTTGTTGTGACTTGTTTGCCAGTTTTAACATCTTTACCGAGAAATGCTCCTTTGAGCGTATACGAAATGGATTTATCTTTTTTGATTTTTTTAATGACCTTTTTGCCATTATGGATAATTGTTTCAGTTTCCATGTTTGCCTTTCTTCAGGGATATTGAAGTAGGCTAAAATAGTTACCACTCTTTCTTTTAGATAAAACTATTTTAGCACAAATTTTCAGAATTAGGATTGTAAAAAGTTGATAATATCATCTAGTAGATAGAAGACGGTTCGAGTTCCCTCTATAGGAGGTTCTAATCTTTTTAATCCTTTTTGTTCCCAAGTTTTTAGTGTGTTTGGGGAGATATTTAGCTGTTTTAGCAATTCTCGCTGTTGTATTATCTTTAGTGGTATGTTCTGTTCTTTGATTTGAATGAGTTTGATAAGTGTTTGCAATAGTTGTTCAATTTGTTCTAATTTTTCGTTATTCATTATTCTCTTTCTCCTCTGTGTTTGAATTATGGAGTCGATTAGGATTGTATCTTCGTGAATCTAGGTATTTGGCGAAGAAATATGTACGTTCAATAATAAGTCCTAATAAATTGGTATTGTTTGCTCGGGCATACCAGACCAATTCTTCAAATTCGGTAAAGTCGTTCTCTTCGATAATATCAACTGCTTCATGTATAAAATCCGAGGAGTTCATCTCCATCAAGAATTTTTCTAAATTAAAGCCACAACCGACTTCAATATCCTCAATGTTGTAGGGGGTCTTATCTGGATTTTCCGCATGGGTAAAGTAGTCAAATAAACCAGTGGGAGACATAACTACCTCCACATGTGCTGGACCGTTTAGTTTGTCACTGATGATATTTGATACTTGTGAATAGCTTTTCAGTGAATCAAAGAAGAAAGCACCGTGTTTGTGCGATTTCTTGAACTCTCCCGTCTGTCTATTAACGTCCTTATCGTGCCAAGGACTAAGAATAAACGGAATATGGAGTTCCTCTAATATATTCAAGTAGTTCTCTGGTGCGCTTTCCTCGTAGAAGAGAAACGTCCATTTGGTTGAGCGCTGTTCTTTTGCCATAGGTAGTTACCTCATTTCTTTTGGGTTCTATTACTAAGGAGAAATGACAGGTCGTATGCAAAGTTTTTTTGAAAAAATTGAATTTTCTGTGATTATTGATTATTGACCTATTGGGGGTCGTAGTAACCCCAATAGGTCATGATAGAAAAGAATATAAAAAGGGGCTGTCTGGCTTTTGCTTAACGCAAGCCACAGCCCCAAGGAATTAACGTTTTTGTCCAGTGAACCACAATTGGTTACGAACTCGAATAGGAGAGGAGAAATAATAGTCTGCGTGTTGGCTGACGATTTCTTCTTTTAATTGTGCTTCCATCTCTTTTAGGATTTTTTGCCCTTGTTGGTCTCTAGGGACTTTTAGAAAAATAGTGATGGTATCTTTTCGTATATCTACAATACACTTGCGAACAGCTCGGTTAAATCCTTTATGGATTGGATTGATAGTGGTAACGGTCTGGTGTTCAAGGTTGCTTATCTTCTGTACTCGTTCACGCTGAAACAGGAAGTGTCGCAACAGGAAAGTGTGATAGACAGATTGGATATAGTTCCAAAGACTATCTGTTTTCAACCGTTGTATTATCTCTAATCCAGTCAATAGTAAGGCAAGTATTAGTGAAATAAGAGCGGATTTGTGACTTACAGAACTAATGGTATCAGTAATGTTTTTAACTGTATCTAGGTTGACAAATGAGATGTTGGCTAATTGGACGGAAAGAAAATTGAATAGCCAGCCGAAGACAGAGCAGATAGGAGTAGAGAGAACCAAATATAGTATAAGATTGAAACTTCTTATAAAGTAGTTTTTTGTGGTCATAGGATACCTCGCTTAGTGTAGTAGGTTGGACAGAGTAGGGGCAGAACTTGGTAGGGGTGTTCATTGTCGATAACTTGGATGATACCTGTACCATGTCCTGTTGGAATGACAATCCCCTCTGGATCGAGGTCAGGAAATAAAAATTGAGTAGTTTTCTGATTGATATTTCCAATTTGTAACAATACGTTTAGCTGTTCCCTTACTGAAATTGGGATAGTATTGTGGTCAAAACGCTGACTTACTAAAAATAGATGGATTTTGGTAGCACGTCCTAACAAGGCAATCTGTGAGAGTAAGGAGAAAAAGGCTTCTTTAATATTCTTATTAACTCCCTCTGATAGAGCTAGGACTTCATCAATAACAATGGTTAGATGGGTAAATTGATGGTTGGGATTATCATACAAGATAGCTTGTCGTTTTTGAATGAGATTTGCACATTGACTTAATTGTTCGTTGACCTGTGATACAAAATCAGATTTTGAACGGTTTTCGACAGGGTGGATAACGGAAATATGATTTTCTCTTGCCCAACGACTTGGGGTATCAAATTTCGGGTCAATGATAATCAAGTCAGACATATGCTTCAGTACACTCAAGAAGTAAGTGAGAGCATACGATTTCCCAGAACCTGAATTTCCAGCAATAGCCCAGTGATTGACCTTGTCTAAATTGAGTTCAAAGTGCTTCATGATAGGAATTTTCCCATGTGGTAATCTGACTGAAAACTTATCCAAATCAGGAATCGCTAAACGTTCTGAAATCCCTCTTTTCCAAGGGAAGAATAAACCACGTTGAATGTGTAAGTCATCTGTGTCTAGAGGGACAAAATAGGTAGCATTTTGTTTTAGAAGCGTATATTGTGGGTAAAGTGAAGCATTGGCAATCAGAAAGATTTTCTTGTATAAGTCGTCATCGAGGATATAAGCGCACGGTAGGCGAGGTACAAAGACAAAGCCGTCTTCTTGAATAATGACGTTAAAAGAATTAGTATAGCTGGTTTCCCCCTGCATTAAAGCCCCTAGAGCCATGTTTAGGCTCTGGAGCAGGTAAGATTGCAGGAAAGATTGGTTCAGCACATCACGAGATTGTGAGGTCATTACCGAACCTCCTTGATACCATTTGCTTTGAAGTAAACGTTATATTTTACTTCGCAGGCTTGTAGGGTGTCAAATTGAATCATGGATTGAAACGCTGGAAGCTCAATCGTATCTTCGAATTTTACTTGGAAAGGGTCTTGCCCTTCCTGTACAAACCATGCTTTATAGGCTACGATTTCTCCGGTTGGTTTTCCTTCTTCAAACCGTTGTTGTGGTTCAAGTTCGGTACTAAGCGAGTAAATCGGTTGTTTTTGACTAATAATTTTATCAGCCAATGTAGTTGTATAACCACCTTTTGTAGTTTTCATTTTGAATGCCATAGGGCAAATCCTCCTTATGAATAAGAGATAGTGTGAATGCGACAGGCTCGGTTTGGGTCATGAGCTGGACTTTGTTTTTTAGGTTATCTGACCACCTCCTCATTACTAAGGAGAATGAGACAGCTAAACGCAAAGTTATTTGTTGAATTTTTAATTTTTTTACAAAAAATCCAGTGACAGAGACACTGGATTTGAGGGATTAGCGGTAATCTTTTAATAAAGGAGCTAATTTTTTTAGCGCTTTACAATAATGAGATTTGACAGTTACATCACTCATTTTCTTGTAATGTTCAGTGATATAGCGAGCCGTTTCTTTATAGCTTGAACCTTGTTCTGCTATCATTTCAACAATTTTAATGTCAATTGCTGATAAGGTTTCTTTAGCTTTATGAATAGCCTGTTTTAACTCCTCTCGGATTAAAGCTTCTTCGGGATTCAAATCAGAACTTGCAACTACTTCATAGCGTTCACGCCGTTTACCATCATTACGAGATATGCTTTCTTCCATACTTCGTTTTTGGTGGTATCGGTCACGCCGTTCTGCGTTACTTTGTTCTTGTTGAAGCAAACGGGTTACTTCATCCCAATTTTTAGCTTTAATAGCTTCTTTGATTTTACGCTCACGGCGTTCTTTGACTTTATTGCTCATAATGATGAGCTCCTTTCCGTCCTTGGACAGAAGGAAACAAAATGAGCAAATATTGAACGCTGAGTATGTCAAAAGGCACATCAAAGAAACAGCGAAACAATTCTATGCAAGACATGACCTTTATCGTCATATCATCATATTTGTTTCAATCTGTCCTTTGATGGCCATCAAGTTGGACTATTAAAATTTTTATCAAGAGTTTTTCTTGATAAGTCTATTAAACCAGATTTTTTACTTGTTGTAGTTAGTAAAAAATGGTAGAATTTATTTATAAAATCTACCAACATTAGAGGGTGCCTATGAATTTTGAAAAAATGAATGATTTAATTATTTCTGAAAGAATTCTAAATGCCAGAAAATCACGGAAATTAACGCAAGAAGATTTTTGTGATGAATTTTCGGAAAAGGTAAGTTTAGATAAATTTCGATTATCAAATTTGGAAAATGGAAAACGGAATAAAAAGAAAAACCCCCATTTTTTAACGGAGGCTTACATAGAATTTTATTCCGAGCTGTTAGGTGTTTCAAATGAGGAATTTCTTTTTGGAAATTTAGAAGATAAGAAAAGTTTGATCAAATTAATTTTGTTGAATATTTTTATGAATGCTGATTCACAGGCATATAGAACAGATATACCTCAAGTCGAACAGACACCTATATTTGACATTGATATAGCTTCTGATAAAGAATTTTTTAGATTAGCGTTTTTGAACCTACCAGAAGAAAGATATGGTGACTATCACAACCAATCGCAAAAGTATTTTATAGATTTAGAAAGTGGTACAGACATGAATCTTTCAGATATGAAAACGTACAGAGAAAAGGTGGCTGGTGTTTTGAAAGAAATAGATTCATTCTTTTACAGTGAAAGATTTGCTTCCTTCTATATTTCTTTAATGGACGGCAGGAGTATATTTTCAGAGCAATCCTCTATTTTATTAAGAATATTATTAGGGAATTTTGATTTTGCTTGTGATTTTCTTAAGAGAGAAAGCAATTCAGAAATTATTAGGTGTAACGGGGTAGACTTAAGAAAACCTAATGTAGAGTATTTTTATATTGACAACTATCTGAATTCTTTAGGTAATTTTTCTGCTAGTGTTACTGACTGGAAAGAGACATCATTTATTTTATTTATAAATGCATTTAATGAATTTTTAGAATTGCATTTAGAATTATTTGTGGATTTTTTCTCAAAAAATGTTTTTAACAAGAGCTTGAAACAGCTTTCTAATGATTATATCAATACATTGTTTTCTGGAAAAGAATTTACGGAGTTATTAAATAATATTTATCTAAGAGACCAATTCTTAATGGAGCGTATGATTGGTCATAATTTCTCTAGAGCGATGATTCAAAAATTTTCATTAGTAAAAGAAAATTCAATCAAATTAAAAAAAATAGGTAGAACTTATCCAACAACTGTAAAGAAGTTAGAAGATTTCTATGAGTTAGACCACTTAAGAAATCAACGAGATATATATGATTTAGATAAATATCTATATGACTTTGAAAATATGACAGTATTGTTTGCGAATAGCGGACAAAAATATAATAGTGGAGGATTATTTCTGCCCTCATATTTTGACATTATTTCGCTTAAATAATGATATAATAAAATGAGTGTTAATTTTTTTGATAGATAGCTATTATTACTATAATTAAGGAGTAAAATTTGAAAGCAATAGAATTATTTGCTGGTGCAGGAGGTTTAGCACTTGGTATTGAAAAAGCAGGCTTTGATACAATTGGATTAGTAGAGTTTGACAGTGCTGCAGCAGCAACGTTAAAATATAACCGTCCAAGTTGGAACGTTATACATGATGATATAGCAAATATTTCTAAACTAGATTTGGAAGAGTATTTTTCAATTAAAAAAGGTGAGTTAGATTTACTAAGTGGTGGTGCGCCCTGTCAATCTTTTTCTTATGCAGGAAAACGATTAGGCTTAGAGGATACACGAGGAACATTGTTCTACCACTACGCTGTTTTTTTGGAAAAGTTACAACCTAAAATGTTTCTTTTTGAAAACGTCAAAGGCTTGACTAGTCATGACAAGGGAAAAACTTACGAAACAATTTTGAATGTTTTTGAATCGGAAGGCTATACTGTACAATCAAAAGTTTTGAATGCTTGGGATTATGGTGTTGCTCAAAAGCGAGAACGAATGATCATGGTTGGAATCCGTAATGATTTAGCAAGTAGAACTTCTTTTGAATATCCAGAGGCACATAATTATAAACCTGTATTACGAGATGTTTTGATGGATTGTCCATCAAGTCAAGGAATGCAATACTCAGAGCAAAAGAGAAAAATATTTGAATTAGTGCCTCCAGGGGGGTATTGGAGAGATATTCCAGAGGACATTGCAAAAGAATATATGAAATCGACTTGGGATATGGGAGGAGGTCGTACGGGAATTTTACGACGAATGAGTCTTGATGAACCGTCGTTGACTGTCCTGACATCTCCAACTCAAAAACAGACGGAACGTTGCCATCCTTTGGAAGCGCGTCCGTTTACTATTCGTGAGAATGCTCGAATTCAGAGTTTCCCAGATTCTTGGGAATTTCAAGGTAGTATGGGAAATCAATACAAGCAAGTCGGGAATGCTGTTCCTGTTAGTCTAGCTTATGAAGTAGGAGTGAAAATAAAAGAAAGTTTGGAGGCGTTATAAATGTGGAAGCTATCATTTATTAGTGAAAAAGATTTTTATAATCATGTTCAATTGACGATAGATAAATACGGAGAGAAACTACAATCTTTTGATTTGAAACGATTTAATAAGAATATTGTTGACCCAATAAAATTGATTTTTGATAAATCTGTTTATAGAAGTTCGTGGGAACAAATTATAAGTAATGAGATTTTTAGACAACGTGATAAATCAAATAATAACGATATTGGCTATTTTCATCAAACTATTTTCAAATATATTGAACACTGTCGAGTTCCGAATAATGGAGAAGATGGTGGTTGGGATGTCATTTTTGAAAATACAAATGGGATAATAATGCCTGATGGTTCTCGAGTCAGTCGTGTATATGTGGAAATGAAAAATAAGCATAATACAATGAATTCGGCTTCTTCTGGTAAAACTTTTATTAAAATGCAAAACCAATTATTACAAGATGACGATTGTGCGTGTTTTTTAGTTGAAGCAATTGCGAAAAATTCTCAAAATATCAAATGGGAGCCAAAAGTTGATGGTCAAAAAATGGGTCATAAATATATAAGACGTGTTAGTTTAGACCAATTCTATTCACTTGTGACAGGACAGAAAGATGCCTTCTACAATATGTGCATGGTTTTGCCAGAAGTTATTAATAAGGCTGTATCAGAATTAGATTCTTCAACTATTCCAAATGATACAGTATTTAATGAAATTAGAGACATTGCTGCTGAACAAAACTATGATTCCGAAGATTTATCTATTGCGATGGCTTTCTATTTACTAGGTTTTTCTAGTTATTTAGGCTTTGAATGATATTAGCAAATCCAATAATAGCTGAGTAGTTTGGTACAATAAAATAAGCATAAAAACAAATAGAATTTTTACTGAAAAGTGGAAATTCTATTAATTATATTTTGAGAGGAAAAGGTTAAATGAATAAGCCTACAGTTTTTTTCAGTCACTCTAGTTTAGATAAAGAAATCGCCAAGTCTTTAAAAGATAAGCTCATTGAGTACACTGGAGGAACGATTCAGATTTTTGTTTCAAGTGATGGTGAAAGTATACCATTTGGGAAAAATTGGTTGTCAACTATCGAGCGTGGTCTTGAAGAGTCTCGAATTATGTTTTTGCTCGTGACTCCAAACTCAATAAATAATTTATGGTTATCTTTTGAAGCAGGCTTCGGATATTCTAAAAATATAAGAGTTATACCACTGTGCTTTAAAGTGAGTGTTTCTGATTTGAAATATCCCTTGGGAATGTTACAGGGATATGATTTACAATCTGCTGATAGTTTTAATAATATTATCTCTATTTTAAATTCGGAGTTTGACTACTCTCATAAGTTATCTTTTACGGAATCTGACTTTTCAGAAATAAGTTCTATTGGGATTACAGATGATGTTAATCAAGAGTTTGCTAAAATAGTAAAGGTAGTAACGTGGTATAAGGATTTTCAACCTAATATAATTGAGAGTTTAGAGGGGGAGGAGCTAACGCTTTATAATAAGATTTGTTCGGGACTTCTTTATCCTACCGAGGAATTTTTACAAGAAAATCAAGTTAAATATTCTATTGTTAGTAGAAACAGGGATTCTGTCAGCTTGAATTTTTATGGAATCTTTTTAACGTTTAGTCTTCCAAAGGAAGAAGAAACAGAAGGTTTCTATTATCCTTTTATAAAAATAGAAATGAGTCCACATAAAATTAATGTTGGAATGAATTTACTGAAAAGATATCTTAAAAGAGTATTATGCTACTCTTCTGTAGATATTTTTGTCAATATTCACTTGCCTTATAACTTTAGAGCTAAACCTCAAGATGTATCAGCCCTTCTAATGGATGAGCATGAATTTCAAGCAGTTATTAATTGTGATGCATTTACTTGGCGAAATATTCAATTTAGTTTTTTCAAAACTTGGAGTGGAGAAGTAGAAAAACAAAGATTTTCTTTGAAATCTGCCATTGAAACGGAGAAGTTGGATGGTCAAAACTTGCAAGACTTAATTGCGAAATTGATTCAATTAAAGATTTTGTATATCGATGATTCGCTCTTTCCAGACCAAATAGCATTTCGAAAAAACAAGGAGAAAACTATAAAAGATATAGAACAAGCTATTAAGAAAAGAGAAAATGAAATTGTGAGGGAGCTCCGTTCCAGATTTTAGTTGAGAATCTACTTTGAGTTGTAAATGCAAAAATCAAAAACCCTGCTATCGAAATGATAGCAGGGTTTAACTTCAATATCCAAATGATATATTATCTAAAAAGGTAGAGTAAAAGGTAGAGTTTTTATTGATTTGTAGCACAATGTAATGAATTTCGAAAAATCAAAAATCGCTTCAAATCAATATTTTGACGTCTATTGACGTGTACTGAAACCCTTACTTAACCTCTGTAAACACAACGTGTTTGCGAAGTTTTGGTGAGTATTTCTTCAATTGAAGACGGTCTGGAGTGTTACGTTTGTTTTTAGAAGTAAGGTACAAGCGTTCACCAGATTCTTTGTGTTCAAGTGTAATATTTACGCGCATGATATCTCCCTTCTATTATTCAGCTGATGCAGCTTTAGCGATTTTACGTCCTTTGTAGTATCCTTTAAGTGATACACGGTGAGAACGTGAGTAATCTCCAGTAGTTTCGTCAAAGTTTACAGATGGAGCTGTTACTTTGTAGTGTGTACGACGTTTGTTTTTCTTCGCTTTTGAAGTGCGACGTGCAGGTACTGCCATTTTGATTTCTCCTTTAGGTATTTATATTCGATTCAATCTACTGATTTTCATCAACCATACTAGGATAACACATTTTTTTTGTAAAGTAAAGTTACTTGACAAAAAAAGATGAAAAAATTAGAAGGTCATTAACCAAATTAATCGAAATTTTCTGAAAATTCAAGAATTTCCTTCTGTTCATTGCTTTTAAAATGTGCTATAATAGTAAAAACTGAAATGGGAGGGAACAAATGACTGAATTAGATAAACGTCACCGCAGTAGCATTTATGACAGTATGGTAAAATCGCCAAACCGTGCCATGCTTCGTGCGACTGGTATGACAGATAAGGACTTTGAAACACCGATTGTGGGAGTGATTTCGACTTGGGCGGAAAATACGCCATGTAATATCCACTTGCATGATTTTGGGAAATTAGCCAAAGAAGGTGTCAAATCTGCAGGCGCTTGGCCTGTGCAGTTTGGGACTATCACTGTAGCGGACGGGATTGCCATGGGAACGCCTGGGATGCGTTTCTCTTTGACATCTCGTGATATCATCGCGGACTCTATCGAGGCGGCTATGGGTGGTCACAACGTGGATGCCTTTGTTGCTATCGGTGGCTGTGACAAGAACATGCCTGGTTCTATGATTGCCATTGCTAATATGGATATTCCAGCTATTTTCGCCTATGGTGGAACCATTGCACCTGGAAATCTTGATGGCAAAGACATCGATTTGGTTTCTGTCTTTGAAGGTATCGGAAAATGGAACCACGGTGACATGACGGCTGAGGACGTGAAACGTCTTGAATGTAATGCCTGCCCTGGCCCTGGTGGCTGTGGTGGTATGTATACAGCTAATACCATGGCGACTGCTATCGAAGTTCTGGGTATGAGTTTGCCAGGATCTTCATCTCACCCAGCTGAATCAGCCGACAAGAAAGAAGACATTGAAGCAGCAGGACGTGCTGTTGTCAAGATGTTGGAACTTGGCCTCAAACCATCAGATATCTTGACTCGTGAAGCCTTTGAAGATGCCATCACTGTGACTATGGCTCTCGGTGGTTCTACAAATGCCACTCTTCACTTGCTTGCCATTGCCCATGCTGCCAATGTTGACTTGTCACTTGAGGACTTCAATACGATCCAAGAGCGTGTGCCTCACTTGGCCGACTTGAAACCATCTGGTCAGTATGTTTTCCAAGACCTCTACGAAGTCGGTGGTGTGCCTGCGGTTATGAGATACCTCTTGGCAAATGGTTTCCTTCACGGAGATCGCATCACATGTACTGGTAAGACTGTTGCTGAAAACTTAGCTGACTTTGCAGACCTCACACCAGGTCAAAAAGTCATCATGCCACTTGAAAATCCAAAACGTGCAGATGGTCCGCTTATCATCTTGAACGGGAACCTTGCTCCTGACGGTGCGGTTGCCAAGGTATCAGGTGTTAAAGTTCGTCGTCACGTTGGACCAGCTAAGGTCTTTGACTCAGAAGAAGATGCCATTCAGGCCGTTCTGACAGATGAAATCGTTGATGGCGATGTAGTCGTTGTTCGTTTCGTTGGACCTAAAGGTGGTCCTGGTATGCCTGAGATGCTGTCACTTTCATCAATGATTGTTGGTAAAGGTCAGGGAGACAAGGTTGCCCTCTTGACGGATGGACGTTTCTCTGGTGGTACTTATGGTCTGGTTGTTGGACATATCGCTCCTGAAGCTCAGGATGGTGGACCGATTGCCTACCTCCGTACAGGTGATATCGTTACGGTTGACCAGGATACCAAAGAAATTTCCATGGCCGTATCCGAAGAAGAACTTGAAAAACGCAAGGCAGAAACAACCTTGCCACCACTTTACAGTCGTGGTGTCCTCGGTAAATATGCCCACATCGTATCATCTGCTTCACGCGGAGCCGTGACAGACTTCTGGAATATGAACAAGTCAGGTAAAAAATAAACTCATACTCTTCGAAAATCTCTTCAAACCACGTCAACGTCGCCTTGCCGTAGGTATGGTTACTGACTTCGTCAGTTCTATCTACAACCTCAAAACACTGTTTTGAGCAACCTGCGGCTAGCTTTCTAGTTTGCTCTTTGATTTTTATTGAGTATCAAAAAGCAAGCCAACTTCGGCTTGCTTTTTTTCATCTTCAAAAGTGATTTACCTGCTTAACGAGGTGGCAGTCCAAGGGCAATACGGCCGTAGCGACTGATTCGTGTGATTTTCCAGGCAGGCGACCAGGTAACTTCAACCTTGACATCTTCGATACCCTCGATTTGTTTGAGACCTGCAACGATTTCAATAGGCAGGCTTTCGGCACAATCGCAGGCAGTATCGGTGAAGGTCATGACAATTTTGCAGAGGCCTGTTTCGTCTAGATTGATTTCATAAATCAGCCCTAGATTGTAAACATCCAATTCCACATCTGTATCAAAAACCTTCTCTAGTTTTTCGATAATTTGGTCTTGCAAGGCTAAAGCGCGGTCATTGATTTTGATATCGTCTCTCATAACAGTCCCTCCACGTGATAAATATCCTCTATTTTCTCATAATTCTGACAATTTGGCAAGTTTTTGATGAATTTTCTGAAAAATATGATAAAATGAAGAAAATACTGAATCAAGGGGAAGTCTATGGAGCAGATTGGAAAAGTCTTTAGACAATTACGAGAGTCAAGAAATATCTCGCTGAGACAAGCAACTGGAGGACAATTTTCGCCGTCTATGTTATCTCGCTTTGAAACAGGTCAGAGTGAGCTTTCGGTGGAAAAGTTTCTATTTGCCCTAGAAAATATATCTGCCAGTGTGGAGGAAATCCTCTTTCTAGCGAGAGGATTTCAGTATGATACAGATTCTGAGTTGAGAAAAGAAATCATAGATGTCTTGGATCCAAAGAATATAGCTCCGCTTGAGGACTTGTATCGTAAGGAGTATCAAAAGCATGCCCATTCTCAAAACAAACAGAAACATATTCTAAATGCTATTATTATCAAGTCTTATATGAAGAGTATGGATGAAAGGGTAGAGTTAACAGCAGAGGAAGGGAAAGTTCTTCATGATTATTTGTTTTCTACCGAGATTTGGGGAATCTATGAACTCAATTTATTTTCAGTCAGTTCACCATTTCTATCTGTTTCTCTTTTCACTAGGTATGTTAGAGAGATGGTACGAAAATCTGATTTTCTAATGGAAATGTCTGGCAATCGAAACCTGTTTCACACTATACTATTGAATGGCTTTTTAGCCAGCATTGAGTGTGAAGAATTTACCAATGCCTCTTATTTTAAACGTGTCATCGAAGAGCATTTCTACAATGAAAATGAAACCTATTTCCGAATTGTCTATTTGTGGGCGGAAGGTCTCCTTGATAGCAAGCAAGGTAGAGTCAAGGAAGGTCAGAAAAAGATGGAAGATGCTGTCCGTATTTTTGAGATACTTGGCTGTCACAAATCTGCCGAATACTATAGAAAAACGACCGATTATTGAATATCTGCAAACCAAGAAAATAATTTAAAATCTGAAGCGATAGAACTGTTGGGCTCTCTCGTGTCACTGGAGGGATTCTATCGTTTCTTTTTGTTCATTTTATTTGTTGCATATATTCAAAAATTTTCCTCTAAAATTTCTAAGTGCTATACTATAGTCATATTTCACATAAAACTTCGAACAAGAAGGGAGATTATCTATGAAACTATTGTTTAGAAATCAAGCTTATCGACTCTTGACTTTGTCACGCTTCTTCAATGCTTTTGGTGCTTCGATTTTCAACCTGGTATTTATCGTTTATGCATCGACCTTGCAAAAAGCATCTTTTGCTGTTGCTATGGCGAATATTGTCATGATTCTTCCGACTCTCTTTACAGTTTTTGTAGGGATTCGGGCAGATTACACGAGAGACAAGGTCAAATGGATGGTCTATAGCGGTTTGTTTCAGGCGGTTTTATTTTTTCTGGCAGCCCTAGTTGTTCAGCAAGCTAGTCTCTTTGCCTTTTCTAGCCTGTGTTTGATCAATGTCATTAGTGATGTCATCAGTGATTTTGCTGGTGGTTTGCGTATGCCTCTTATTAAGGAAAAAGTAGCTGAAGATGATTTGATGGAGGCTTATTCTTTTTCCCAGTTCATCACCTATATTTCAGCTATTGGTGGTCAAGCTTTCGGAGTTTGGCTCTTAGGTCTATCGGTTAACAGTTTTTCCCTCGTTGCGGGAATCAATGCCTGTTTTTTCCTAGTATCAGCCGTTATCCTCTTTTTAGGAAAAAGCAAATTGAGCCTGTCAATGTCATCTGCTGATGGTGAAATTCTAAAAAATGAGAAGCTTCCGATTAAAGAGCAGTTCCTAACGATTTATCGAAATTTACGTCTCGTTTTTCTTAAAGGTGGACAGAAAAACTTTGGTTTTATGCTCTTTGCAGTCTTGCTTATCAATGCCTTGGGTGGCGCTTTAGGAAGCATCTATAACATCTTCTTTTTGAGCCATTCTCTTTTGGACTTTTCTTACACAGAGGCATTATTTATCAGTCAATTCTGTGCTTTGTTAGCAATCATCATCAGTAGCCTTACGGGCAATGATTATTTTGGGAAGCAGTCCTTGCCTAGATTGATGATGTGGGTGACCGTAGGACTCAGTCTAATTGGTCTAGCTAATTTATTCAATCAAGTCGTACTTGGTTTACTATTTCTCTGTTCAACTCTGTATGTGTCTGGTAAAGTTCAACCAAAGATTAGTGCCATGCTCCTGAAAAATCTAGCTCCAGAGGTTCTAGCTCGTACCAGTAATTTTTTAGGTTTATTGTTTACCTTGTCCATACCTGTGGGAACATCTTGTTTTTCACTAGTAGCCGTATGGAATATACAGTTGACTTGGATGCTATTTGTTGGTCTTTCCTTGCTAGCTATTCTTTTGACAGGTCTTAATCTCAAAAATGATATCTAATACTCTTCGAAAATCTCTTCAAACCACGTCAACGTCGCCTTGCCGTAGATATGGTTACTGACTTCGTCAGTTCTATCCACAACCTCAAAACACTGTTTTGAGCAACCTGCGGCTAACTTCCTAGTTTGCTCTTTGATTTTCATTGAGTATAAATCCTAATGTTTTCTCACTGTTTTAATCCCTCTATTTATGGTAAAATAAGACTATTAAATTTAAAGAGGATTCCCTATGAAATTACAAAAACCAAAAGGAACGCAGGATATTTTACCTGCTGAATCTGCCAAATGGCAGTACGTTGAGGGCTTTGCCCGTGAAATTTTCAAGCGCTACAACTACGCAGAAGTGCGCACGCCCATTTTTGAGCATTACGAGGTTATCAGTCGCTCTGTCGGAGATACAACGGATATCGTAACCAAGGAAATGTACGATTTCTATGACAAGGGTGACCGCCATATTACCCTTCGCCCAGAAGGAACTGCGCCAGTTGTCCGTTCCTATGTGGAAAATAAACTCTTTGCTCCAGAAGTGCAAAAGCCAAGCAAGTTCTATTACATGGGCCCTATGTTCCGCTATGAGCGTCCGCAGGCAGGGCGTTTGCGCCAGTTCCATCAGATTGGTGTTGAGTGTTTTGGCTCTAGCAATCCAGCTACCGATGTGGAAACCATCGCGATGGCAGCCCATTTCTTGAAAGAAATCGGTATCCAAGGTGTCAAGTTGCACCTCAACACTCTTGGAAATCCTGAGAGCCGTGCAGCCTACCGTCAAGCCTTGATTGACTATTTGACACCGCTCAAGGAGACCTTGTCTAAGGATAGCCAACGTCGTTTGGAGGAAAATCCTCTCCGCGTCTTGGACTCTAAGGAGAAAGAAGACAAGGTGGCAGTGGAGAATGCACCGTCTATCTTGGATTTCCTTGATGAAGAAAGCCAAGCTCATTTTGATGCGGTGCGTCAGATGTTGGAAAATCTTGGGGTAGACTATATCATTGATACCAATATGGTGCGTGGTCTGGACTACTACAACCACACCATTTTCGAGTTTATCACTGAGATCGAGGGCAATGACTTGACCGTCTGTGCGGGTGGTCGTTACGATGGTTTGGTTGCCTACTTTGGTGGTCCTGAAACTGCTGGCTTTGGTTTTGGACTTGGTGTAGAGCGCCTGCTTCTCATTCTTGAAAAGCAAGGTGTGGCCCTCCCTATCGAAAATGCCCTAGATGTCTATATTGCAGTCTTGGGAGAAGGAGCAAATGTTAAGGCCTTGGAATTGGTACAGGCTCTTCGCCAACAAGGTTTCAAAGCAGAGCGTGATTACCTCAACCGTAAGCTCAAAGCTCAGTTCAAGTCAGCC
This sequence comes from bacterium, assembly GCA_905221115.1. Taxonomy (GTDB): domain Bacteria; phylum Bacillota; class Bacilli; order Lactobacillales; family Streptococcaceae; genus Streptococcus. The sequence goes on along the minus strand of CAJNBX010000009.1, from coordinate 47,036 downwards.
GATGTCTTTGCGGCTAAGACCCTCATCACTCTAGGTGAGAGCGAAGTCGAAAGCGGACAAGTGACGGTCAAGAACAACCAAACACGAGAAGAAGTGCAAGTATCACTTGATGCTATCAGCCAAAACTTCTCAGAAATCTTTGAAAAATTAGGCTTTTAATAGTAGATAAACTGGTCAGGATTTTACTCCTGACCTTTTTCTTTTGCAAAATGACAAAAATCATAAACTTTTTGACAAATATGCTTGTCAAAAAGAAAAAGATGTGTTACAATATAATCAAGTTAAGAGAAAAGGAGCAGGGAACGATTATGTGGGCATTAGGATTTGTACCTCTTGTGATTATGTTTTATCTCTATCATACCCAAAGGGTCAAGAAATTAGAGAATAAAATCAAAAGAATTGAGCAAAAACAGAAAGGAAATAAAGAAATGTCAAGATTATTAAAAGAATTGATTGGGAAAACACCGAAAATCTTTGGACAAGTTTTTGGGACAGATAACTGGGAAGTTGTAGATGTTGATGAGGAATGGGTCAAGCTACGTCGTGTTGATAAAAAAGGAAAAGAAAAATTCAAACTACAACGCATTGAGGATATCCAAACCGTTGAATTTGACGGAAAGTAGGTGTGTAACATGCAACTAAAAAATCGTCTAAAAGAGCTTCGGGCTCGCGATGGTCTCAATCAAACCGACCTAGCCAAGCTGGCAGGGGTTTCCAGACAGACCGTTAGCCTACTAGAACGGGATGAGTACACCCCATCCATTATCATTGCCCTGAAAATATCTCAGATTTTCAACGAAACAGTCGAATCGGTATTTCGCTTGGAGGAGGATGAGTGATGAATAAGTTTAAAGTGATTTATTACATGAGTGTTCTTGCCCTCATTGTGAATGCTTTTGCTATGATTGGAACATTACTAGGTTGGTTCTATTTTGTTGAAAGTAAGTATTTGTTTTGGCTTAATTTATCCCTCGTGTCCATTTTCAATCGGTTGAAGAAAAAGGAGAAAAATGATGAACAAGTATAAAGTGATCTATTATGTAGTTGTCGCAGCTCTATTAGTCAGCGTATTTCTATTGATTGGGATAGACTTAGGCTGGTTTAGTTCCTATCAGAGTGACCAATTTATTTGGGCCTATTTTGCTCTTATCCCAGTCGTTGACTGGATTGAAAAGAAAGCAAACAATTTAGCAAGTGAAAAAGGAGAATGAATATGAAAAAGAATAAGAAAGGTGTCTTGTTATTTTTAATGTCTGTTGTCTTTGGAGGCTTCTTGGGCATGTTTGTAGGGATGTTTAAGGCACGTGCCGAATCCTACGAAGTTATTTTAGATGTAAAAGTCTTGATACCTTGGATATCAGCTATTTGTTTAGTATTAGGTTTCATTAGTCTTTTTTTGACTTTCAATTTCTTAAAGAAAAGCAGAAAATTTCATTCCTTGTATCAAGAGGAAATGGATGATGATCTGAATGAAAGCTATTATGTGCAAATGTATCGGAATCTTGAGTTTGGAAGTATTGCTTTTAATAGTGCAAGTGTAGTGATTTTATTGGCTCTCTTCATTTCAGGAAGTGAAGTGGTTATACTAAATAGAAGCAATCTAACCTTATCTCTTTCTTTTTTGGGATTAGTGTTGACTTTTAATGCTCAAAAATATTTTTATAAAACCATTGCGATTGTTCGCCAGTTTGATATGGTATTTTTCTCTATGCCAAAGGATATCTTAGGTTATGTCAATTCTTGCGATGAAGGGGAGCGCCAGGCTAATTTGGAACAGAGTTTTCGGATTTTATTCCAATTACATCAGTATGTCTTGCCAGCTTTGTACTTTCTGATTGCTCTCTTTTCTTTACTGACAGGAGAGATTCAGTTACTAGCCTTCTTGTTTGTCGGAGCAATCCATATTTATATCAATGTGATGCAGTTACCTATGGTGAAACGTTATTTCAAATAAAGGAGTTTCTATGATTCGTGTTGAAAATGTAAGCAAAAGTTTTGGGAGCAAAAAAGCTCTTCATCAGATTTCTTTTGAGATTAAGGAAGGTGAAATCTTTGGTTTTCTTGGCCCTTCTGGCTCAGGTAAAACAACCATGATCAACGTCTTGACAGGTCAGTTGGCTGCAGATCAAGGTAAAACAGTTTTGTTAGGCAAGAATTCTCAAGATTTAACCTCAAATGATTTGGAACAAATTGGTATTGTTAGTGATGGCAGTGGTTTTTATGAAAAGATGAGTCTTTATAAAAATCTTCTCATCTATGCTAAGCTATATGGTCTCAAGTCAGATAGAGTAAATCAGGTGCTCCAACAGGTTGGATTGGCAGATGCTAAAGATATTATCGCAGAAAAGTTATCTACTGGAATGAAACAACGAATGTTCTTAGCTCGTGCCCTTCTGAATGCTCCTAAGATTCTCTTCCTAGATGAGCCAACCAGTGGCTTAGACCCTACAACATCTAAGATGATTCATACCCTACTTCAAGAATTAAAGCAGGCGGGGACAACTATCTTTCTGACCACGCATGATATGCATGAAGCAACACTGCTTTGTGATCGCTTATCTCTTTTAAATAAGGGTAACTTAATAGAGTATGGAAGTCCGCAAGATATTATCCAGAAGTATCATGTGGATAAGAAAGTACATGTGGTTTATAACGATGGACGAGAACAGATAGTTCCATTTGAAGAATTACCACATTTAGATACGACAGATTTGATGGTGGTTCACTCTTGTGAGCCAACTTTAGAAGAGATCTTTATCAGATTAACAGGAGAAAAGTTAGATGTTTAGAAAATTAAATGCCCTACTATGGTTAAGATTACAAGTTCTTATCAGCAATTCAACTTTGTTGGCGACTCTATTGTTGCCTTTTGGACTGGCTGTTCTATATAATGAGTTCTTAAACAAGAGTGGAGAATTGAGTACGTATTTCCTTTCTATGAGTTTGACGATGGTCTTGAGCATGGGTAGTGGTTATATGGTATCGATTATGATGGCAGAAGATAAGGAAAAGCGCAATCTTAAATCACTCATCCTAAGTGGTGTGACAGCAACAGAATATACTTTCAGTATGCTCATTCTCCCTCTGTTGATTATGTTGCTTGGAATGATTTTACTACCAATCTATTTTAAAGTGGATGTATCAGGTTACTTATTGGCCTATGTTATCTATTTGGTCTTAGCAGCTATTAGTGTTATTTTTCTCAACCTTCTAATCGGTGCAGTGTCAGATACTCAGTCTAAAGCGCAAGTTTATAGTATGTTTCCTGTGTTTATCGTCTCTTTTTTACCCATGATTGCTCTTCAAAATGATACGGTTCAGAAAGTGTTGGATTACTCGTTCGTCGGTCCTATTGTAAATCTTTTAAATAAAAAAGGTGGAGAAATATCTTTTTCTAACATCGGTATGTTACTTGCCTGGGTACTTGTGTTAGGAATAGCAAACCTCTTTGTATTGAAAAACAGCTATAAAGCAAGATAGGAGATTTATATGAAACTACTTAAAAACCTTGGCTGGTTTTTTCTAGCCATTCTATCCTTTGTGTTTATCTATGGTACCGTTCAGAGTGGGGCTGTAGAAGCTTTGAATCTAGGCGCTTCACCCTATGCTACTACCTTGCTCTATGTGGCCTTGGCTGGAGTATATGTGTACGTCATTTATAAATGGTACCAGAAAGCTCCTGTCCATATTGAGAAGAGTAGTTTTAACCGATTTATTTGGCTCCCTGCCTTGGTTTGGTTCTTATCTCTTGTCGTTCAATTTTTCCTACCAAATGATCCTTCGGTAAATCAGCAAACAGTGACAGACCTGACCTTGGCTCAGCCACTTTTCTCATTCTTTGCTATTAATATTTTTGCTCCTCTGACGGAAGAACTTATCTTTAGAGGGATGTTAGCACGCTACCTCTTTCCTAAGCAGGACAATAGTAAACAAACTCTGATTTTTCTTCTGGTATCCAGTGTTCTGTTTACCTTGATTCATTTCCCAGGTGATGTGCAACAATTTTTTGTCTATTTTAGCCTTGGTTTTAGTTTGGGCTTGGCTTATATTAGCAGAAAAGGTCTGGTCTACAGTATTTCTCTCCACGCTTTAAATAATTTAGTCGGCTTTTTGATGATTCTCATGCTATAATAGAGTCAGGAGGTCACATGAAACGAGTAATTTTATTAGCAGTGATTCAAGCAGTCGTTCTATTTTTCATCATTGGGGGCTTAGCTTATGCCTTCAAGGGTGATTTCTTCTACAGCCATCTAGCAGTGGTCTTTGCCCCTATTGCCGGTATCTGGCGTTTTGGGACAGCTTACACAACAGAAATCGTCTTGCCTCGAAAGGCAGCTGAAATCGCTGAAAAGCGTAAAACAGGCAAAGATTCAAAATAAAAGAGTCCGGTGAACTTCATCGGATTTTTGTATGTGCGTCAATTTTTAGAGTCTTCACTTGATTTTTAAAGACTGGCAAACTTTTCTGATGATTTTCATGAAGAGCCTGCGCTTTTATGGTAAAATAGTAACAGAATAAAAGAGGAGAGAAACAATGAAACGTAGTATGTATGCTGGTCGTGTTCGTGAGGAACACATCGGACAAGAAATAACCTTGAAAGGATGGGTTGGCCGTCGTCGTGACCTTGGTGGTTTGATCTTTATCGATCTTCGTGACCGTGAAGGAATCATGCAGTTGGTTATCAACCCTGAAAAAGTCTCTGCAGAGGTCATGGCAACAGCTGAAAGCCTTCGTAGCGAATTTGTTATCGAGGTGACTGGACAGGTCGCTGCGCGTGAGCAAGCCAATGATAAGTTGCCAACCGGTGCAGTTGAGTTAAACGTGACAGCCTTGACAGTGTTGAATACAGCTAAGACAACCCCATTTGAGATTAAGGATGGCATTGAGGCCAATGACGATACGCGTTTGCGTTACCGTTACCTTGACCTTCGTCGTCCAGAAATGTTGGAAAATCTCAAACTTCGTGCTAAGGTAACCCACTCTATCCGAAATTACTTGGATGAGTTGGAATTTATCGACGTAGAGACACCATTCCTTTCTAAGTCAACACCAGAAGGAGCGCGTGACTATTTGGTGCCATCTCGTGTCAATAAAGGGCATTTTTACGCTCTTCCTCAAAGTCCACAAATCACTAAGCAGTTGTTGATGAATGCTGGTTTTGACCGTTACTACCAAATCGTTAAATGTTTCCGTGATGAGGACTTGCGTGGAGACCGTCAGCCTGAATTTACTCAGGTCGACTTGGAAACGTCTTTCCTTACTGAGCAAGAAATCCAAGATATCACAGAAGGTTTGATTGCGCGCGTGATGAAAGAAACAAAAGGCATCGAAGTGACGCTTCCATTCCCTCGTATGAAGTACGACGATGCTATGGCTCTTTATGGTTCTGACAAGCCAGATACTCGTTTTGACATGTTGCTTCAGGACTTGACAGAAGTGGTCAAAGGTGTAGACTTTAAAGTCTTTTCAGAAGCACCTGCTGTAAAAGCAATTGTGGTCAAAGGCGCTGCGGACAACTATTCACGTAAAGACATCGACAAGATGACGGAAGTAGCCAAGCAGTACGGTGCCAAAGGTCTTGCTTGGGTCAAGGTTGTTGATGGAGAATTAAATGGACCAGTTGCTAAGTTCTTGACTGGCATCCAAGCAGAATTGACAACAGCGCTTGCTCTTGAAGATAAGGACCTCGTTCTCTTTGTGGCAGATACGCTTGAAGTGGCCAATGCAACTCTTGGTGCCCTTCGTGGACGTATTGCCAAAGAGCTTGGTTTAATTGATAACGATAAATTCAACTTCCTTTGGGTGGTTGACTGGCCAATGTTTGAATGGTCTGAAGAAGAAGGTCGTTACATGAGCGCCCACCATCCATTTACGCTTCCACAGGAAGAAACTGCTCACGAATTAGAAGGTGATTTGGCTAAGGTTCGTGCCATTGCCTACGATATCGTCTTGAACGGTTATGAGCTTGGTGGTGGTAGTCTTCGTATCAACCAAAAAGACCTTCAAGAACGCATGTTCAAGGCTCTTGGTTTCTCAGCTGAAGAAGCAAATGACCAGTTTGGCTTCCTTCTTGAAGCCATGGATTATGGTTTCCCGCCACATGGTGGTTTGGCTATCGGGCTTGACCGATTTGTCATGCTCTTAGCAGGAGAAGAAAATATCCGTGAAGTCATTGCCTTTCCTAAGAATAATAAGGCAAGTGACCCAATGACACAAGCTCCTTCAACAGTAGCTCTCAAACAACTAGAGGAACTCAGCTTACAAGTAGAAGAAGATGAAACAAGCAAAACGAATTAAGCGGTGGCGCTATTATCTGCGCCGCTTTGCTCATCAGATAAAAATTTTACGTGTCTTACAAAGCATCTCTCGCGAAAAATATGATGAGAAGATTTCGGCCTCTCTGGTCTATGGTTTTTTATCAGCAGTAGCGGTCAATTTCTTTTTCCAACCAGGGCATGTGTATTCGAGTGGTGCGACAGGTCTGGCACAGATTATCTCTGCCTTGAGTAATCACTGGTTTGGTTTTCATATTCCGATTTCGTTGACCTTCTACGCCATTAATTTTCCTTTGATGGTCTTGGCTTGGTATCAGATTGGCCATAAGTTCACCGTCTTTACCTTTATCACGGTATCCATGAGTTCCTTCTTTATCCAGTTTGTCCCTGTGGCGACCTTGACTGAGGATCCCATTATCAATGCCCTTTTTGGGGGTGTTGTCATGGGCTTGGGGATTGGTTTTGCTCTTCGCAATAATATCTCCAGTGGAGGTACAGATATTGTCAGCCTGACCATTCGCAAGAAAACGGGGAGGAATGTCGGTAGTATTTCTTTCTTGGTAAATGGGACTATCATGCTGATAGCTGGTTTGACCTTTGGTTGGAAATACGCTCTCTACTCTATGATTACCATCTTTGTCTCTAGCCGTGTGACAGACGCTGTCTTTACCAAGCAAAAACGCATGCAGGCCATGATTGTGACCAATCATCCAGAGAAGGTAATTGAAAAAATACATAAAAAATTGCACCGCGGAGCAACCATGATCCACGATGCAGAAGGAACCTATAATCACGAAAGAAAGGCAGTTTTAATCACTGTCATTACCCGTGCAGAGTTTAATGAATTTAAACAGATTATGAAACAGGTGGATCCAGGCGCCTTTGTCTCTGTATCTGAGAATGTTCATATTCTGGGACGATTCGTTGAAACAGAAAATTAGTGACCAAAAAAACCAGCGCGAGCTGGTTTTTATTTTTCGATAATTTTGTGGGCGATTAACTGACGGTAACAAATTTGTTTATTGCTTTTAGCATCGTTGATAATCTGAAGAATCGTTTCAAATGATGTTTGACCAAGTTCTAGGCTATTGATATCGACATAGGCTGCCAAGTTGAGCTTGGGATTGACTGAGTCGAAGCTGAGAACAGGGACATCCAGCTGGTGCTTAGCGATGTAGTCACAGACCCCTTCAGCTAGGAGGCTATCAGTTGTGATGATAGCATCAATCATAGGATCATGTTTAAATAAACGCTTACTGAATTGATAACCTTTTTCTTCTAGAAATTCGTTCGCAAAATAGGTCAAGTTACTATCAAGAGGCAGTTGATACTGTTTGAGTGCTGACTCATAGCCTGTTAAACGGTCTTGTGTTACGAAGAGTCTCTTAGTACCTCCAATAAAGGCAATTCGTTTGCAGCCTTTTTTGATGAAATATTCAGTCGCATCAAAGCCAGCTTGAACGTTGTCATTATCGACAAGTGGAATGAAGGGGGACAGAGATTTTCCGAGGATGAGGAAGGGGAACTGCTCATCAGCCACCAGTTTGACTAAAGGATCTTCCTCTTCGGCATAAAGGAAAATTAAACCGTCTACACGTTTACCATAGACCATTTGTGAGATGGCAGTAAGACGCTCCTTCTCATCTTTCCCTGTTGCTATCTGAATGGCATAGTGGTTTTCAGAGGCGACTTGAGAGATGCCACGTAGGACTGATGGAAAGAAAGGATTCTGGTAGAAGGCATCTGAGTCATCAGGAAGAACTAAGCCGATAACTTGCGTATAACTGCTTACCAAACTGCGAGCGTTGAGGTTTGGGTGGTAATTGAGCTCCTTCATCGCCTTGCGAACGCGTTTTTTTGTTTCGTCGCTAATGGTTGATTTATTTTGAATAACACGGGTTACGGTTGAAGGCGAAACACCAGCAGCCTTGGCCACGTCTTTAATCGTAACGGGCATAAAAATCTCCTATTTATGGTAATCTGGATCACGGAAATGCGTTTTATAAAAGATAGTGACCAGATACAGAACAAAAAGAATGTTTTGTATAGTGATGAGGTTTGTCATATTTTGGCCAAATAATCCCAAAATAAGCGTAATCAGAGTTGGCAATCCTAAACAGTTCAAGATAAAATGGTAGCACTCTTTAAAGGTTCTAAATGAAAAGAGGCGGGATTTCTTAGTGATATAAAGGAGAAGACTAGCTCCTAGAGAGACGATAAAGAAATTCAAACCAAAGAGGAAGCTCGCACCGAGAACTAGGAAGAGACTGATATAGACACGATTTTGTTGGTACCAGTCTTTAGAAATCGCTTGGGTCAAGCTGTCTTTGCTTTTGAAACTCTCAGTCTCAATCACTCGGTAAGATATGCGGGTCAGTTCCTTGCTTTCCTTGCTGATGACTAGCTCATTCGTATCGAAATTCAGTTGCAAGTCCTTAGGTAACTCCTTACTTTGACTTGGACCGATCACAATAGAAGGCGCTTGACTAGCTGTTCCTGTATAAGTTAATTTACCATCAACAATTGTAGCGTGTTCAGAGAGATCCTGTACAACCTTATCTGTCAATGGGTCATAGACATTATCGATAAAGGTTTCTAGCGGATAAGTATCCTGGGAGCTGTTTTGAATGGCAATGGGTACCATAGACAAGCTGATAAGGAAGATACTGGTAAAGAGAAGTTGAAACCAGTTGAGCCCGAAACGTTTGGATAGGGGCTTACGAAATCCCCAAATACTTGAAAAATAAGAAAATGGATATGGAAGCATAGGTATCTTTCTAAAAGGTGTTTTCTATATGAGTATTATTATATAGAGAAATGTGCTTTATTTCAAGTCTAGGAGACAAATTGCTTGTTGCAAGAATATTATTTACAGTAACAATCGCTAATACTCAATGAAAATCAAAGAGCAAACTAGGAAGCTAGCCGCAGGTTGCTCAAAGCACTGCTTTGAGGTTGTGGATAGAACTGACGAAGTCAGCTCAAAACACTGTTTTGAGGTTGCAGATGGAAGCTGACGTGGTTTGAAGAGATTTTCGAAGAGTATAAAATGAAAAAGGGTGGCAGGGATAAATTATCCCTTGTCGCCACCACTTGTAAGTCCTGAAACAAAGTTCTTTTGTAGGAAGAAGAAGAGAATACAGATTGGAAGGGCGATGAGGATAGCACCTGCTGAGAAGTAGGCAATCTTCATGTTTTTCGCATTGTTAACGAAGGTTTGGAGACCTACGGCAACAGTAAAGTATTCTTTCTCACGAAGCAAGAAACTAGAGAGGATGTAGTCCCCGAAAGGTCCCATGAAGGCCCAGAGAGCTTGTACGGCAACCATTGGGCGAACAAGTGGAAGAACAATTTGCCAGAAGCGGCGGAAGTGTCCTGCACCGTCTAGTTTTGCAGATTCGTCTAGAGACATTGGCACTGTATCGAAGTAGCCTTTCATGAGCCAAGCATTCATCGGGATACCACCACCAACGTAGAGGAAGATGAGGAACCAGCTGTGGTTAAGGGCGTTCAACATAAGCGCCATAACGAAGAAGGCTGTCAAAGCGGCCATAGTTGGCACCATTTGGATGATCAAGAAGAAGACCAAACTTTGTTTACGAGCCAAGAAGTTGTAACGGCTGTAAGCATAACCAGCAAGTACGATAATACTTGTTTGAACAGCCATGGTAATTAAGGCGATAATCAAAGTGTTGAGGTACCAAGTACCGTACAAGGTTTCAGAGAAGAGCCCTTGGAAGTTAGCAAAACTAAAGTCGACGTTGCTGTCTAGTTTAAAGGCTACTACGTTACCTGTCTTGAAGGCTGACATAATGGTAATCAACAGTGGATAGATAATCACGATTGAGAGACCAATCAAGTAAAGATAAGTAAGGGTTTGAGTCAGTCTACGTTTGAGTTTAATTGAGTTATTCATCTTAGACGTCCTCCATATCAAATGCGTGTAGTTTCTTGAATGCGATCATAGAGATTGAGATGACAATGATAGAGATAATCAAGGTAACAGCTGCCGCCATAGAGTATTGAGGAGATGTACCTGTTGTCAAACGGTAGATCCATGAGATCAAGATATCGGTTGAACCAGCTCCACCACCGACACTACCAGGTCCTCCAGCATTAAAGAGATACATGATAGAGAAGTTGTTAAAGTTGAAGGTGTATTGGCTAATCAAAGTAGGTGCCGCAACAGCCAAGATCATTGGGAAAGTGATGTTGCGGAATTTTTGCCAAGCATTGGCACCGTCAATATAAGCTGCTTCGTAAAGGTCGTTAGGAATAGATTGCAAGATACCCAAAGTCAAAACATAGATGTATGGGAATCCAAGCCAACCCTGCATCATAATCAAGGCAATCTTAGTCCAAGTTGGGTCTGTTTTCCAAGGAATAAGAGCCCCGTCAAGGAAAGGAAGGAATTTAGCCAAGATTGGCAATACTTGAGTGTTGATAGCTCCGACACTATCGTTAAACATGTTTGAGAATGTCAAGATAGTGATGAAGGCTGGGACAGCCCAAGGAAGAAGGAAAATAACACCAAAGATACGTTTTCCTTTGATAAATGGTTGGTTAGCAATGATAGCTGTGAAGATACCAATTACGATTTGTAAAGTAGAAGCTGCCAAAGCCCAGATGATAGTCCAAGAAAGAACGGCACCGAAGGCAGAACGGAAGGTACTCAAACTCCAGATGTTCGTAAAGTTCGTCAAACCAACCCAGTCCAACAATTTGTTTGGTGGTAAGTGTTGGAAGTCATAGTTAGTAAAGGCGATCATCAAGGTTACGATAACTGGGAAGATAATCGCGAAGGTCATGGCAACATAAGATGGAATGATCAAGAGGTAAGGGAAGCCATTTTCATAAATCCCTTTGATCATGTCTTTGAGGGTACGTGGAACTGGAATTCCATTGTTAATGCGTTTTGCAATTGTATGTGCATCTTTGATATTTGAGAAATAAAAGAGTACATAAACGACTACAAAGATTAAATGGAAGGCACCACGAATCAGCATAAAGAGGGAATTGTCACGACCTGGTTTGTCACCAAGAGTGATGAGATTGCTCAATTCAGGGGCTGCAAGTGCTAGGAAGTAAAGGACAAATACAAGGGTTACACCAAGGAAGATAAAACCTTTTGCTTTTTGTTTATTGTAAATCTGTCCTAACCCAGGAATGATAGACAGCAGAGCTGCTTTACTAGGTTGTTGCTTTTCCATAATAACTCCTTTCATAGAATACTGGTTTTTAGATAAAACCTAAACTATTTATGTTTCTATTGATAAATTCAAAGGGGGATTTGATTTCCACCCCCCTTGAACAAATTTTTTATTCACCGAATTTTTGTTTGATTGTTTCTTTGATCAATGTTACAGCATCGTTAGCAGCTGTTTTGGCATCTTTCTTACCGCTTACAGAGTCAAAGAGCATGTTAGCAGCTGGTTCCCAAACTGTAGACATTTGAGAGATGTTTGGCATTGGTTGAGCGTTCTTGAACTGTTTGATAACAGCTGTTGTCAACTCATCGTTTTTACCTTCTGCATAAGTACGAGCTTCAGTGTTAGCTGGGATTTCGTTAGTTGCATCGTAGAAGGCTTTTTGTTGTTCAGTTGAAACAAGGAAGTCTACAAATTTTTGTGCGCCTTCAAGGTTCTTAGTGCTTGATGGGATAATCCAAGCTTTACCACCACCGAATGCTGCGTAATCTTTTCCGTTTGGAAGAGTTGGGATAGTTGCAACACCGTAGTTTACTTTAGCGTCTTTGAAGGCTTTAGCTTTCCAAGGTCCATCGATGATAGCAGCTGTTTTACCTTCTTGGAATTGAGTTTGGATTAAGTTTCCAGCAGCTGTACCATCTTGCATACCTTTAGGCCATTTTTCATACCAAGATTTAGCGTAGTTGATACCTGCGATAGAACCGTCGTTTGCAAGACCGATATCTTTAGCATCTTTACCGTTTTGTCCGAATACGTAAGCACCGTTACCAGCAAGAAGTCCGTATGCGTAGTAGAAGTTTGTCCAGTCAGCTAGGAAAGCAGAAGTTTTTCCATCTTCTCCAGCGAAGGCATATTTGCTATCTTTAGCAAGGTTTTCTAAGTCAGCAAAAGTTTTTGGAGCTTCTTTTACCAAGTCTTTGTTGTAGTACATAACAAGTGACTCGATAACGGCAGGAGCACCGTAAACTTTACCGTCAGCAGCTGTTACAAGAGATTTAGTTTTATCATCTGTTTTAGCGCCGTCGCTCAATTTAACTTCTGAAAGTTGTCCGTCAGTACCAAGGCTACCTACACGGTCGTATGGAGCCATCATAACGTCAGCAGCTTGACCTGATTGGTTGTCAAGAGAAAGTTTGTCAAGACCACCAAGTTGGTCACCAGATTTGATGTTAACTTTTGTTCCTGATTCTTTTTCATAAGCTTTAGCAACTGTTTCAGCATAAGCTTTGTATTGATCTTCGACGTAAAGAGTGATTTCTTTCGCTTCAGATGAACCAGAATCAGCAGGCTTATCAGCAGTTTTGCTTCCGCAAGCTACTAAAAGTAAGCTAGCAAGTGTAGCAGTTCCAAGCACAGCAGCGCTCTTCATGAATTTAGATGACATAGTGTATTCCTCCTAAAGAATAACAAATTTTATAATGAGGAAACGCAAACGTTTTCCTTTATGGGACTAGTATAGCACAAATAGAAAACGGTTGCAAGTGTTTTTTGTAAAAATTTTAAAAAAATTTCACGAAAAGGGTAAGCGTTTTATTTGTTTATAATAGAAGAAAAGTCAGAAAATATATTTTCATGATTTTACTGAAATTATTTAGGGAAACGATTGCCTAGATTTTGAACAAAAAATAAATTGCTCTAGACCAAAAGTAGGCTAAGTTGGGCCTTCTATTTGTAGTTGAAGAAGATTTTGTAAATAGAAAAGAAAAATGTATATGTATACATAAAGAAGGACAAGTTTTTTTAAAAAATAATCAAAAAGTTTTTTTAAAACCGCTTGCAATTCTTCCAAAAATGAAGTATACTTATATTAACGCAAACGTTTGCGCCCAAAAATGAAAAATTAAACTACAAATACACGAGGTGTTGTTTATGAAAAAACGTCAAAGTGGTGTGTTGATGCACATCTCTTCTCTCCCAGGAGCCTACGGAATCGGATCATTTGGTCAAAGTGCTTACGACTTCGTTGATTTCTTGGTCCGTACAAAACAACGTTACTGGCAAATCCTTCCATTAGGAACAACTAGTTACGGAGATTCTCCTTACCAGTCTTTCTCAGCCTTCGCAGGAAACACTCATTTTATCGATTTGGATATCTTGGTGGAGCAAGGTTTGTTGGAAGCAAGTGACCTCGAAGGAGTTGACTTTGGTAGCGATGCGTCTGAAGTTGACTATGCTAAGATTTACTATGCACGTCGTCCTCTTTTAGAAAAAGCGGTGAAACGTTTCTTTGAAGTCGGAGATGTTAAAGATTTTGAGAAATTTGCTCAAGACAACCAATCATGGCTTGAGCTCTTTGCTGAGTATATGGCTATCAAAGAGCATTTTGAAAATCTTGCTTGGACTGAATGGCCAGATGCTGATGCTCGTGCTCGTAAAGCTTCAGCGCTTGAAAGCTACCGTGAGCAATTGGCAGACAAGTTGGTTTACCACCGTGTGACTCAATACTTCTTCTTCCAACAATGGTTGAAATTGAAAGCTTACGCTAACGACAACCACATCGAAATCGTTGGAGACATGCCAATCTATGTAGCGGAAGATTCAAGCGATATGTGGGCAAATCCACATCTCTTCAAGACAGATGTCAACGGTAAGGCTACTTGCATCGCAGGATGCCCACCAGATGAATTTTCTGCAACTGGTCAGCTTTGGGGTAACCCAATCTATGACTGGGAAGCAATGGATAAAGACGGCTACAAATGGTGGATTGAACGCTTGCGTGAAAGCTTCAAAATCTACGATATCGTTCGTATCGACCACTTCCGTGGTTTCGAATCTTACTGGGAAATCCCTGCTGGTTCCGATACAGCAGCACCTGGTGAGTGGGTGAAGGGTCCGGGCTACAAGCTTTTTGCAGCCGTTAAGGAAGAACTTGGTGAGCTAAACATCATCGCAGAAGACCTTGGCTTCATGACTGATGAAGTTATCGAGTTGCGTGAACGTACTGGCTTCCCAGGAATGAAGATTCTTCAATTTGCCTTCAATCCAGAAGACGAAAGTATCGATAGCCCACACTTGGCACCTGCTAACTCAGTTATGTACACAGGAACTCACGATAACAATACGGTCCTTGGTTGGTACCGTAACGAGATCGATGATGCGACTCGTGAGTACATGGCTCGCTACACTAACCGTAAAGAATACGAAACAGTTCCACACGCTATGCTTCGTACAGTCTTTTCATCAGTTAGCTTCATGGCAATTGCAACTATGCAAGATTTGCTAGAATTGGATGAGACAGCTCGTATGAACTTCCCATCTACCCTTGGTGGAAACTGGTCTTGGCGTATGACTGAAGAACAATTGACACCAGCTGTCGAGGAAGGTTTGCTTGACTTGACAACAATCTATCGACGAATTAATGAAAATTTGGTAGAATTAAAGAAATAAAACAATATCAGGAGACACCTTAAACATGTTATCACTACAAGAATTTGTACAAAATCGTTACAATAAAACCATTGCAGAATGTAGCAATGAAGAGCTTTACCTTGCTCTTCTTAACTACAGCAAGCTTGCAAGCAGCCAAAAACCAGTCAACACTGGTAAAAAGAAAGTTTACTACATCTCAGCTGAGTTCTTGATTGGTAAACTCTTGTCAAACAACTTGATCAACCTTGGTCTTTACGACGATGTCAAAAAAGAACTTGCTGCTGCAGGTAAAGACTTGATCGAAGTTGAAGAAGTTGAATTGGAACCATCTCTTGGTAATGGTGGTTTGGGACGTTTGGCTGCCTGCTTTATCGACTCAATTGCGACTCTTGGTTTGAATGGTGACGGTGTTGGTCTTAACTACCACTTTGGTCTTTTCCAACAAGTTCTTAAAAACAACCAACAAGAAACAATTCCAAATGCATGGTTGACAGAGCAAAACTGGTTGGTTCGCTCAAGCCGTAGCTACCAAGTACCATTTGCAGACTTTACTTTGACATCAACTCTTTACGATATTGATGTTACTGGTTATGAAACAGCAACTAAAAACCGCTTGCGTTTGTTTGACTTGGATTCAGTTGATTCTTCTATTATTAAAGATGGTATCAACTTTGACAAGACAGATATCGCTCGCAACTTGACTCTCTTCCTTTACCCAGATGATAGTGACCGTCAAGGTGAATTGCTCCGTATCTTCCAACAATACTTCATGGTTTCAAACGGTGCGCAATTGATCATCGACGAAGCAATCGAAAAAGGAAGCAACTTGCATGACCTTGCTGATTACGCAGTTGTACAAATCAACGATACTCACCCATCAATGGTTATCCCTGAATTGATCCGTCTTTTGACTGCACGTGGTATCGAGCTTGACGAAGCAATCTCAATCGTTCGTAGCATGACTGCCTACACTAACCACACAATCCTTGCTGAAGCCCTTGAAAAATGGCCTCTTGAATTCTTGCAAGAAGTGGTTCCTCACTTGGTACCAATCATCGAAGAATTAGACCGTCGCGTGAAAGCAGAATACAAAGATCCGGCTGTTCAAATTATTGATGAGAGCGGACGTGTTCACATGGCTCACATGGATATCCACTACGGATACAGTGTTAACGGGGTAGCGGCACTTCATACTGAAATCTTGAAAAATTCTGAGTTGAAAGCTTTCTACGACCTTTACCCAGAAAAATTCAACAACAAAACAAACGGTATCACTTTCCGTCGTTGGCTCATGCATGCTAACCCAAGATTGTCTCACTACTTGGATGAGATTCTTGGAGAAGGTTGGCACCATGAAGCAGATGAGCTTGAAAAACTCTTGTCTTATGAAGACAAAGCAGCTGTCAAAGAAAAATTGGAAAGCATCAAGGCTCACAACAAACGTAAATTGGCTCGTCACTTGAAAGAACACCAAGGTGTGGAAATCAATCCAA
The DNA here is from genome assembly GCA_905221115.1 of bacterium. GTDB lineage: Bacteria > Bacillota > Bacilli > Lactobacillales > Streptococcaceae > Streptococcus. Next base: position 30,692 of record CAJNBX010000009.1, on the reverse strand, counting down.
ACTCTATCTTTGATATCCAAATCAAACGTCTTCACGAGTACAAACGCCAACAAATGAACGCTTTGTACGTGATCCACAAATACCTTGACATCAAAGCTGGTAACATCCCTGCTCGCCCAATCACAATCTTCTTTGGTGGTAAAGCAGCTCCAGCCTACACAATCGCTCAAGACATCATCCACTTGATCCTTTGCATGTCAGAAGTTATCGCTAACGATCCAGCAGTAGCTCCACACTTGCAAGTAGTTATGGTTGAAAACTACAACGTTACTGCAGCAAGCTTCCTTATCCCAGCATGTGATATCTCAGAACAAATCTCACTTGCTTCTAAAGAAGCTTCAGGTACTGGTAACATGAAATTCATGTTGAACGGAGCTTTGACACTTGGTACTATGGACGGTGCTAACGTGGAAATCGCTGAGTTGGTTGGCGACGAAAACATCTACATCTTTGGTGAAGATTCAGAAACTGTTATCGACCTTTACGCAAAAGCAGCTTACAAATCAAGCGAATTCTACGCTCGTGAAGCTATCAAACCATTGGTTGACTTCATCGTTAGCGATGCAGTTCTTGCAGCTGGAAACAAAGAGCGCTTGGAACGTCTTTACAATGAATTGATCAACAAAGACTGGTTCATGACTCTTCTTGACTTAGAAGACTACATCAAGGTTAAAGAACAAATGTTGGCTGACTACGAAGACCGTGACGCATGGTTGGATAAAGTTATCGTTAACATTTCTAAAGCAGGATTCTTCTCATCTGACCGTACAATCGCTCAGTATAACGAAGATATCTGGCACTTGAACTAATACTCTTCGAAAATCTCTTCAAACCACGTCAGCATTGCCTTGCCGTATTACGGTTACTGACTTCGTCAGTTCTATCCACAACCTCAAAACAGTGTTTTGAGCAACCTGCGGCTAGTTTCCTAGTTTGCTCTTTGATTTTCATTGAGTATAAGATACAAATTCATACTAATACATTTTGTAAAAAAGCGAGTTTCGATTGAAATTCGCTTTTTTGAATGCTGTAGATTTGGGTCAATCTTGTCTTAAAAGAAGAGAAAGCATAGACGTATTGAAGGTTTAACACTCTCTTTCAACCTCATGCTTCTTCGTAGTTGTTTACCTCATATTTCTTGTATTCGCTTACATAAAGTATTATAATATGATTGTAGGAAAGAAGGTGTTTTTATGTGGAAAAAATATTTTTCAAAATATAAATGGACGGATTTATTTTGGATACTATTTGTTATTTTGACCTGCCTCTATATAGGTAACCACGATTTGCTTCCTCTCAATCATCAAGAAATCTCTCTTCGAGGTAGTTTCTGGGGGTCTGTACTTGCCTTATATCACTTACTATTCATTGATAAGTTTGTAATTTCGAATCGAAAATAAAGATTAGAATTATGCTTGACTGTGTACTTTTAGGATTTATTTTGGAGGAAGATTTTGTCTCTATTATTTATTATTTTAAATTTGTTTATCTTGTACAAGATCTATTCTTTAAGGCGGGAAAAATCGAAATACTTGATTTATACGGCCTATATCATATTTGGGGCAAATGTACTATATGGTATTCAATGGTTATTAAAAGAACTGGTTTCAAAGATTTCCACTTAATGTGTATAGAAACTCCAGCGATTTTTGCATAACAAAACGCATAAGATTAAGGATTTTGAGTACCTGTTCTTATGCGTTTTCGTAATATTGAAGATTTTCGGTAAGTTTTATACCTTTGGGAATTCTAGTTTAGAATGCTCTCCCAACCAGAATCTCTGCTTCAATGGTAATCTCTGTCAGTTGGCTCCAGTCAATCTTGCTCTGGTCGATGTGAAAGAGGAGAGGGGTCATACTGAGTAGGGCTTGGAGCTGATCTGCTGTGATAGTCTTAGTCAGAGAGGCCGTTTGGTTAGATAGGATGGTAAAGTGTTCCTGGAAATGCTCCTTGATATCTTGATTAGAATAATCCTTCTTTGTCAGCTGGTTCTGTACCCTTTGACGGATTTCCTTGAGGTGATTTTCAGTTGGAATAACCTTTATCAAGATGCCGTCTTTGGATAAAACGCGACGAAATTCTCCATAGTTGGCAGGTGAGAAGATATCAAGCAGGATATCCATGCTGGCGTCTTTTATAGGAAGACGAGCCAAGTCACCAACGAACCAGTTGACTGCCCAGTTTGGTTCACTCTTGGCAGCGATTTGGACTGAATCTTTGGAGATGTCAAAGGCATAGAAAGTTTTTTCAGAGTGACTTTCTTGGAGTTTACGAGAATAAAAACCTTCGCCACAGCCAATATCCAAGATTGTTGTGGCAATTTTTGAGCTTGCAAGTAAATCGGAAATGGCCTCTAAGATAGCTTGGTAAAAGCCGGCTTCTAGGATTTGTTGACGGTTTTGAAAGTTTTCCTTGTCGTAGTTGGCAGATTGCTTGATTTGAGGGGCTAGATTGACATAGCCAAATTTAGCCAAGTCAAAAGAATGACGGTTGTTGCATTTGAGACTGCTCTCTGCCAGAGTCAGATTTTCTTGACAGATAGGACAGGCAAAGGCAGTAGCAGAAGCGAAGCGCTGAAGTTTAGGTTTGAGATTTGTATTCATAGTTTAAGTGTATCAAAAGAGGCAAATGAAAGCAACTTTAGGAATAAGTAGATGAGAGATTCAGTATTAATAAAACTGATTCTCCAATTTACGGAATGAAATTGCTTTTATATCGAAATTGCTATATAATAATGATAAGGAGGAAATAAGTATGTTAAAAGAAGTACTAACCGTTGCAAAAGTTGCGAAAAAATCATCACTCTTTTTGGGTGGTGTCGCATTTGGTACCCTTGGTTTGAAAATCTTGGCAAGTAAGGAAGCTAAAAAAGGTTATTCTAAAGCTTTGGCTAAGGCTTACAAGTTGAAAGACGGGCTAGATGCATCTGTTTCTGTTGTGAAACAACATGGAGACGATGTCTTGCAAGATGCCAAATATTTGTACGAGCAAGAGAAAAAAGAAGAGCAATTAGATAGCCTTATAGGAGAATAATATGTCTTTTAAAGTGCTACATAGAGGATACCAACATATCCGACTATCATCTTCTTTTTCACTCACCTTGGATATTCAAGACTATCTTCGTTCCTTGGCGAGAGATGAAAAGGGGATTGAGTCTATCCAGTTTTACATGGATCAACAGCACTTTACTCTACGCATAAAAGAAGGCTTTTCTGTATTAGATAATGCAGAAGCCTTTTTAAAAAGAATTGATAAAGGGAAAGTTTCTGAGTTGATGACTCTTCCTGTTCGTAGAGAAGAGAGTGCCTATTCGATCGTTTCAGGTGCAGCGATTAAGCGTGTGCTTTTTCGTAGCCTTGTGCCGTCTCCTATTCGCTATATATGGACTTGTTATCAGGCTTTTGGATATGTTAAAGAAGCCTATCAAACACTAGCGCGTAAGGAACTAACGATGGAGGTCTTGGACTGTTCGGCTATTTTATTGTCTTTGTTTATGAACCAATCCAAGACTGCCAGCAACATCATGTTTATGCTTGATTTGGGGAATCATTTAGATCAGTGGTCCTTGAAAAAAACTGCAACAGATTTAGAACAAAGCCTTCTTGCAAAAGAAAGCGATGTATTCTTGGTACAGGGCGATACGGTCGTTAGTATCAAGAGTTCCGATGTTCAAATAGGAGATGTCTTGGTCCTATCTCAAGGAAATGAAATTCTGTTTGATGGACAAGTAGTTTCAGGTTTAGGTATGGTCAACGAAAGTTCCTTGACGGGAGAGAGTTTTCCAGTTGAAAAAAGAGAGTCTGATTTGGTTTGTGCAAATACAGTATTAGAAACTGGAGAGTTGCGCATTCGTGTAACCGATAATCAGATGAACAGCCGGATTTTACAACTGATTGAGTTGATGAAGAAATCTGAAGAAAATAAGAAAACGAAACAACGCTATTTCATCAAGATGGCGGATAAGGTCGTCAAATATAATTTCTTGGGGGCTGGGCTGACTTACCTATTGACAGGTTCTTTTTCTAAGGCTATTTCTTTCCTATTGGTCGATTTCTCCTGCGCTTTGAAAATTTCTACTCCTGTAGCTTATTTGACAGCTATCAAGGAGGGGTTGAACCGTGAAATGGTGATTAAGGATGGTGATGTTCTGGAGAAATATCTGGAAGTTGATACTTTCTTGTTTGATAAGACGGGAACAATCACAACTAGTTATCCTATAGTTGAAAAGGTGTTACCTTTTGGGGACTATAGTGAGGAAGATATTCTCAGAATCAGTGCCTGTCTTGAGGAACACATTTATCATCCTATTGCTAATGCCATCGTCAAGCAAGCTGAGATAGAGGGGATTGAACATGAGGAAATGCATGGGAAACTCCAATATATCGCAAGCAAGGGGATCAAATCTCATATAGATGGCCAACCAGTTGTTATTGGGAATTATGTCTTGATGCAGGATGAGCAGATTCACATTAGTTTGAAACAACATGCTTTGATTGAAGAGCACAAGAATCACTACAATCTCTTATTCTTAGCCTACCAGAATGAATTGATTGGAATGTTCTGCATTCATACTCCTTTGAGAAAAGAAGCTAAGGCAGCCTTGGAGAAACTGAAGGCACAAGGGAAAAAATTGATTCTGGCAACAGGGGACACCTTGGTTAGAACAGAGGAATTAGTCAAAGATTTGCCCTTTGATCAGGTCTATACAGACTTGAAACCTGATGGGAAATTTGAGTTAGTAGAGGAACTGCAGAAAGCAGGTCATACTATTTTGATGGTTGGGGATGGCTTGAATGACTCAGCGGCTCTAACCCTATCAGATATCGGTGTGGTGATGAATGAGAGCGCAGATATTTCTAAGCAGATGAGTGATATCTTATTGTTAGATAATCGTTTGGATTTCTTCCAAGAGTTGGATTCGCTATCATCATCTTTGCAAACACTTATCAAGAAGAATATTCAAGATACCGTTGTCGTAAATAGTAGTTTGATTGGCTTTGGCTTATTTAATTGGCTCAGTCCTTCAAATCTCTCTATCTTACATAATCTAACAACCTTGCGCATTGTACTGCGTAGCCTGTCTATTAAGGGATAGGTGGGGACTATTCACAGCAAAAAGGAGTTACCTTTATTGAGGTTAACTCCTTTGTTTATAGGTAAATGTTGAACAATTTAGTAAGTCAATACAAAGTATTTTTTCTTACCACGACGGATAACAGTCAGTTCATTCTCTAACTTATCTGCGTCATTCAAGACATAGTCAAGGTCCTGAATACGGTCGCCGTTGACGTAGATAGCTCCGTTTTGGACGTCTTCACGGGCTTGGCGTTTGGAGTTAACCACACCAGATGACACGAGAAGTTCTACGATATTGTGGTTTTCATCTGCTTGAACTTGGTAGTTTGGAACGCCACGAAGTCCTTGTTTGAGCTCTTTGACAGAAAGGTTTTTGATGTTTCCGGCAAAGAGTTGCTCGGTAATGTTAAGGGCTTCTTTGTAGGCTTCTTCTCCGTGAACAAGTGTTACGACTTCACGAGCGAGGATTTTTTGTGCCAAGCGTTCGTGTGGAGCCGCTTCAAACTGTTTACGGATGTCTTCAATCTCATCAAGTGACAAGAAAGTAAAGATTTTCAAGAAGCGAACAGCGTCTGCGTCCATAACATTCATCCAAAATTGGTACATTTCGTATGGAGAAGTCTTTTCAGGATTGAGCCAGACTGCGTTTCCTTCTGATTTACCAAATTTCTTACCAGTTGCATCGGTAATCAGTGGAACAGTGATAACGTGACCAGTTTTATCAGCCTTACGACGAAGCAATTCAGTACCAGCTGTCATATTTCCCCACTGGTCAGAACCACCGATTTGTAGCGTCACATTGTGATCTTGGTTAAGGACGAAGAAGTCGTAACCTTGCATGATTTGGTAAGCAAACTCAGTGTAAGAAATTCCTGTTTCGATCCGTTTTTTCACAGACTCCTTGCTCATCATGTAGTTGACAGTAAAGTATTTTCCGATATCACGGAGGAAATCAATGAAGCTGATGCTGCCAAACCAGTCGTAGTTGTTGACCATGACAGCTTTATTTTCACCATTTTCAAAGTCAAGAAAACGAGAAAGTTGTCCTTGGATAGACTTGACCCAGCCATCTACTGTGTCTTTTGTTTGGAGACTACGTTCAGCATCTTTGAAGGACGGATCTCCGATGAGACCTGTAGCACCGCCAACGAGCGCATAAGGTTTGTGACCTGCTAGTTGCAAGCGACGACTTGTCAAAATTGCGACAAGGTGGCCTAGGTGAAGGCTGTCAGCAGTTGGATCGTAGCCAGTATAATAAGAAACTTGACCTTCTTCTAGGGCTTTACGCAAAGCTTCTTCATCAGTCGTTTGAAAAATCAAACCACGCTCTTTTAGCTCATCAAAAATGTGCATGTGTCTTTTCTCCTTTTTAAAATTATTGTTTCTAACTATTGTATCACAAACTTGGGCAATAGCCTAGCAGAATAGGGAAGAAAGTGGCTATTTTATTGAAAGTTTCCCTTTTGTGGTATAATAAATAGAGTGAGGAAATCCATGCAAAATCAATTAAATGAATTAAAACGGAAAATGCTGGAATTTTTCCAGCAAAAAAATAAAAAATCAGCTAGACCTGGCAAGAAAGGCTCAAGTGCCGAGAAATCTAAATCCTTAGATAGGCCAGCCATTTTTCCAGCTATTTTACTGAGTATAAAAGCCTTATTTAACTTGCTCTTTGTGCTCGGTTTTCTAGGAGGAATGTTGGGAGCTGGGATTGCTTTGGGGTACGGGGTGGCCTTATTTGACAAGGTTCGGGTGCCTCAGACAGAAGAATTGGTACATCAGGTCAAGGATATCTCTTCTATTTCAGAGATTACCTATGCGGATGGGACGGTGATTGCTTCCATAGAGAGTGACTTGTTGCGCACTTCTATCTCATCTGAGCAAATTTCGGAAAATCTGAAGAAGGCTATCATTGCGACGGAAGATGAACACTTTAAAGAACATAAGGGTGTAGTACCCAAGGCGGTGATTCGTGCGACCTTGGGGAAATTTGTAGGTTTGGGTTCCTCAAGCGGGGGTTCAACCTTGACCCAGCAACTGATTAAACAGCAGGTGGTTGGGGATGCGCCGACCTTGGCTCGTAAGGCGACAGAAATTGTGGATGCTCTTGCCTTGGAACGCGCCATGAATAAGGATGAGATTTTAACGACCTATCTCAATGTGGCTCCCTTTGGCCGAAATAATAAGGGACAGAATATTGCAGGAGCTCAGCAGGCAGCTGAGGGAATTTTCGGTGTAGATGCCAGCCAGTTGACTGTTCCTCAAGCAGCATTTTTAGCAGGACTTCCACAGAGTCCCATTACCTATTCTCCTTATGAAAATACTGGAGAGTTGAAGAGTGATGAAGACTTGGAAATGGGTTTAAGACGGGCTAAGGCAGTTCTTTACAGTATGTATCGTACAGGTGCCTTAAGCAAGGACGAGTATTCTCAATATAAGGATTACAATCTTAAACAGGACTTTCTTCCTTCAGCTACAGTCACAGGTGTGTCACGAGACTATTTATACTTTACAACTTTGGCAGAAGCTCAAGAACGTATGTATGACTATCTAGCTCAGAGAGACAATGTCTCCGCTAAGGAGTTGAAAAATGAGGCAACTCAGAAGTTTTATCGCGATTTGACAGCCAAGGAAATTGAAAATGGTGGTTATAAGATTACTACTACCATAGACCAGAAAATTCATTCTGCCATGCAAAATGCGGTTGCTGACTATGGCTATCTTTTAGACGATGGAACAGGTCGTGTAGAAGTAGGGAATGTCCTGATGGACAACCAAACAGGTGCTATTCTAGGTTTTGTAGGTGGTCGTAATTATCAAGAAAATCAAAATAATCATGCCTTTGATACCAAACGTTCGCCAGCTTCTACTACCAAGCCTTTGCTGGCCTACGGTATTGCTATTGACCAGGGCTTGATGGGAAGCGAAACGATTCTATCTAACTATCCAACAAATTTTGCCAATGGTAATCCGATTATGTATGCTAATAGCAAGGGAACAGGAATGATGACCTTGGGAGAAGCTCTGAACTATTCATGGAATATCCCTGCTTACTGGACCTATCGTATGCTTCGTGAAAAGGGTGTTGATGTCAAGGGTTATATGGAAAAGATGGGCTACGAGATTCCTGAGTACGGTATTGAGAGCCTGCCGATGGGTGGTGGTATTGAAGTCACAGTTGCCCAGCATACCAATGGCTATCAGACCCTAGCAAATAATGGTCTATATCATAAAAAACATGTAATTTCTAAAATTGAAGCAGCAGATGGTAGAGTGGTGTATGAATATCAGGATAAACCAGTTCAAGTCTATTCAAAAGCTACTGCGACGATTATGCAGGGCTTGTTGCGAGAAGTTCTATCCTCTCGTGTGACAACAACCTTCAAGACGAATCTGACTTCTTTAAATCCTACTCTGGCTAATGCAGATTGGATTGGGAAGACTGGTACAACCAACCAAGACGAAAATATGTGGCTCATGCTTTCGACGCCTAGATTAACCCTAGGTGGCTGGATTGGGCATGATGATAATCATTCACTGTCACGTAGAGCAGGTTATTCCAATAACTCTAATTACATGGCTCATCTGGTAAATGCGATTCAGCAAGCCTCCCCAAGCATTTGGGGGAACGAGCGCTTCGCTTTAGATCCTAGTGTCGTAAAATCCGAAGTCTTGAAATCAACAGGTCAAAAACCAGGGAAGGTTTCTGTTGAAGGAAAAGAGGTAGAGGTCACAGGTTCGACTGTTACCAGCTATTGGGCTAATAAGGCAGGAGCGCCAACGACCAGTTATCGCTTTGCTATTGGTGGAAGTGATGCGGATTATCAGAATGCTTGGTCTAGCATCGTGGGGAGTCTACCAACTCCATCAAGCTCCAACAGTTCAAGTAGTAGCTCTAGCGATAGCAGTAACTCAAGTGCTACACGACCCTCTTCAAGGACGAGACGATAAGTCCTTTAAACTTTTCTAAATGAAGTGGCTAATCAATGGATTGCCACTTTTTTCTTTTTTCCTTTCGTGTTACAATAAAGGTATGAATCAGTATCAGAAAAAGATTGTTAAAGGAACCATTTATTCGCTTCTATCCGGCTTGATATGGGGAATCTGTGGGATTCTAGGAGAATATTTCTTTACTCATTATCAGGTATCCTCTGGCTGGATTACCTCTATGCGTTTGACACTGGCAGGGAGTCTTGTGCTCATTTGGTCTGCAGTGCAATTAAAATCGCAAGTGTTAGATATTTGGCGAGATAAGAAAAATTACCTTCCCTTTTTGGCCTATGCTATTTTGGGAATTTTCTCAGTCCAGTATTTTTTCTATCTCTGTGTAGAATTTTCTAATGCTGCTACAGCGACTATTTTACAGTTTATCAGTCCTGTCTTTATCCTCTTTTACAATCGCTTGGTTTATAAAAAACGAGCGTCAAAAAGCGCTATTTTCTATGTTTTGATTGCCATGCTGGGTGTTTGCCTGATGGCGACAAAGGGGGATCTCTCTCAGTTATCCATGACACCGCTAGCACTTGTGACGGGTTTGCTGAGTGCCATGGGGGTCATGTTTAATGTTATCTTGCCTCAGCCTTTTGCGAAGCGCTATGGTTTTGTACCCACGGTTGGGTGGGGGATGATTTTGGCCGGTTTATTTAGCAATGTCCTCTCTCCGATTTATCAGCTTTCCTTTACTCTTGATATTTGGAGTATCTTGATTTGCCTCATTATCGCTTTCTTTGGAACGGCTTTTGCTTTTTTCATTTCCATGAAGGCTGTGTCCTTGGTTTCTCCTTTGGTGGTTTCCGTTATCAGTGCCAGTGAACCTCTCTCTTCTGCTCTCTTGAGTGTTTTGTTCTTAGGATTGGTAGTGGATTGGTCCCTTCTTCTAGCTATGGCCCTGATTATTTTACCCATGATTTTCCTATCGATAGAAGAAGCGAAAGAAAGTAAATAAAAAGTCTTTTCTTAATTCTAAAAGTGTGCTATACTAGAATAGTCAATAAAACACGGGGAGATAGTTGTGAAGAGTGTTTTTAGGTTGTATCGGTAGGGGCTTGCTTTTACCGACAGCACGTTTTATCTCACATCCCTAAAAATCATACCTAAAAACAAACAAAAAGGCTTCAAATTTGAGGCCTTTTTTGGTAGAATAGGTATCATTAAAATGAACTAGGAGGCGCCTATGACTGCCACAAAAATGAACGCTCAAGAAATTATCCAATTTATCGCCAATGCTGAAAAGAAAACCAGTGTTAAAGTAACCTTTGAGGGAGAACTCGCAACTGCTGTACCTGGATCTGTTGTTAAACTAGGAAATGTCCTATTTGGAGACTGGAAGGACGTTGCTCCGCTTCTCGATGGTTTGGTAGAAAATCAAGACTATGTTGTCGAGCAAGATGCTCGTAATTCTGCAGTTCCTTTGCTAGATAAACGTGCTATCAACGCTCGTATCGAGCCAGGTGCTATTATCCGTTATCAGGTTGAAATTGGTGACAATGCTGTTATCATGATGGGAGCGGTTATCAATATCGGTGCTGAAATTGGTGCAGGAACTATGATTGACATGGGGGCTATCCTTGGTGGCCGTGCTATCGTGGGGAAAAACAGTCACGTTGGTGCAGGTGCCGTTCTTGCAGGTGTGATTGAGCCAGCTAGCGCAGAACCAGTCCGTGTTGGAGACAATGTTCTTATCGGAGCCAACGCAGTGGTTATCGAAGGGGTCCAAATCGGTAGTGGTTCAGTTGTCGCAGCAGGAGCTATCGTTACCCAAGATGTCCCAGAAAACGTAGTAGTAGCAGGTGTTCCAGCTCGTATCATCAAAGAGATTGATGCCCAAACCCAACAAAAAACAGCGCTAGAGGATGCGCTTCGTACCTTATAATTGTAAAAGTAATAAAGAGGCGGAACCCTTCTTCCAGCCTCTTTCTGCTATATCGGAGGATAGATAGATGTTAGATTTGATTCAGACTAGACGAGATTTGCACCAGATTCCAGAGATTGGCTTGGAGGAGTTCAAGACTCAGGCTTATCTGCTGGATGTGATTGAGAAATTAACTGCGGGCAAGAATTTTGTTCAAGTTCGTACTTGGCGGACAGGTATTTTGGTTTACTTGCAGGGAAGTCAGCCAGAGCGGACCATTGGTTGGCGGACAGATATTGATGGTCTGCCGATCATCGAACAAACAGGCCTTCCTTTCGTCTCTCAGCACCAAGGTCGTATGCATGCTTGTGGCCATGATTTCCACATGACTATTGCTTTGGGCTGTCTTGAGCGAGCCCTTGAGGAGCAACCAAAGAACAATCTGCTCTTTCTGTTTCAGCCTGCTGAAGAAAATGAAGCTGGTGGCATGCTCATGTATGAGGATGGCGCTTTTGGAGACTGGTTGCCAGATCAGTTTTATGGCCTCCATGTTCGACCAGATTTGAAGGTTGGTCAGATTGCGATCAATACACACACTCTCTTTGCAGGAACTTGCGAGGTGAAGATTCGTTTCAAAGGCAAAGGTGGCCACGCAGCTTTTCCACATGAAGCTAATGACGCCTTGGTGGCTGCTAGTTACTTTGTGACCCAGGTGCAGTCAGTTGTCAGCCGCAATGTTAACCCAATCGAGGGAGCAGTGGTGACCTTTGGTGTTTTTCAGGCTGGAACAACCAACAATGTTATCACAGACACAGCCTTTTTGCATGGAACCATTCGGGCTTTGACACAGGATATGAGTCTCTTGGTGCAAAAGAGGGTCAAAACAGTTGCAGAAGGAGTTGCAGCAGCCTTTGGTATGGAAGTTGAAGTGGAACTCAAACAAGGTGGTTACCTGCCTGTTGAGAACAATCCAGTCTTGGCGCGTGAACTGATGGATTTCTTTGAAGAAAAAGACGGAATTGAGTTGATTGATATCGAGCCTGCTATGACAGGTGAAGACTTTGGTTATCTCCTTTCAAAAGTTGATGGCGTTATGTTCTGGCTTGGTATAGATAGTCCCTACGCCCTTCATCACCCTCAGATGAGTCCTAAGGAAGAAGCCTTAGCCATTGGGGTAGATGCGGTCTCTAGTTTCCTGAAAAAGAAGGCAGTAGAGTAGAGGGCTTGTCTATGAAATCGGAATTACGCAAGCAAGTCTTGCACGAAATGAAGGCTATCCCTCGAGAGCAAAAACAGTTTATAGACCAAGCTTTAACTGAGCGACTTTTACAACACCCCTTTTACCAAGAAGCCAAGGTCATCGCAAGCTACCTCTCTTTTCCTCATGAGTTTCAAACTCAGGAACTGATTGACCAGGCGCTGAGGGACGGCAAGAAGGTTCTGATACCCAAAACTTATCCCAAGGGGCGCATGGACTTTGTAGTCTATAATCCGCAACAACTAGCCAAAACTTCCTTTGGCTTACTGGAACCACAGGGAGATTTGGAAGTGGTGGATGCCTCTCAGATTGATTTGATTCATGTTCCTGGCTTGGCTTTTACGACGGAAGGATATCGGATTGGATACGGTGGAGGTTATTATGATCGCTATCTGAAACATATTACTGGTCATACTTTGAGTACGATATATCCTTGTCAAATTCAGGACTTTAGCCCTGAAAATCATGATATTCCTGTTCAGGAGGTACTGATTGATGAAAGAAATCTTTGATAGGCGTTACCCTGTGACGAGTTTCTTCCTCTTAGTGACGGCCTTGGTATTTATACTAATGTTGGTGACCACAGGAGGAAACTTTTACAGGGCAGATACCCTATTTCGATTTGGAGCCATGTACGGGCCTGCCATTCGCCTCTTTCCTGAGCAGATTTGGCGTCTCTTCTCTGCTATTTTTGTTCATATTGGGTGGGAGCATTTCATTGTTAATATGCTTTCGCTTTATTACCTTGGTAGGCAAGTAGAGGAAATTTTCGGATCCAAGAAGTTTTTCTTTCTCTATCTCTTATCTGGAATGATGGGCAATCTCTTTGTTTTTGTATTTAGTCCCAAATCCTTAGCAGCAGGAGCCTCGACTTCTCTCTATGGGCTATTTGCTGCAATTATTGTTCTTCGCTATGCAACGCGTAATCCTTATATCCAGCAGTTGGGGCAATCCTATCTGACACTTTTTGTGGTTAACATTATTGGAAGTGTTCTGATTCCAGGAATCAGTCTAGCAGGTCATATCGGAGGTGCAGTTGGTGGCGCATTTCTAGCAGTTATCTTTCCAGTTAGAGGAGAAAGACGGATGTATAGCGCTAGTCAAAGACTGGTAGCGTTAGTCTTGTTCGTAGGACTCGCAGTTTTGCTTTTCTACAGGGGAATGGGATTGTAATGACTAATATGTAAACTTGAATAAGAAAAAAGCTACTTAAAAAATGAGTAGCTTTTAATGTGGGTTGGAACCATTCGAAACAAACAGATCTAAAATAGTTATTAACGTTGTCTAAAATCAGCAATGCCTCCGCCTGCATTACCCAAGTGATTACCATTTGTGTCGCGAATATCACCATTGCTAGAATTTCTATAAAAGTCACCCAAATGATTCCCATTCTGGTCAGAGATGTGGTATAGTGTATAATCATTATTTCCACCATTGCTTGAAGAAGGTTCTTCAGCAGCTGGTGCTTCATAGTTACTAGTGTCTCTGCCAGTTGATCCTGAATAAGCTTGACTACTGCCTGAAGTATATGATTGTCCTGGAGCGTAATCAGAATTACCAGAAGATGAACTATTAGAAACTTGAGATGAATTTGATTCTTCTTTCTTTTCATCTTCTTTTGCTTTATCTGATGCTTTTTGTTCTTCTTCCTTCTTCAAAACATCAATTTGTTTTTGGAATTTGTCTGTCATATCTGTAAGAGATTTCACAGTTTCATCCAATTTTTCTCGTTTGAAAGTTTCATCAACTTTCTTAATAAAATCAATTTGTTTGTTGATTTCTTTTACATTATTTTCTAAGGTTGCTTTATCTTTGAATTTGTCATCTGAATCTTTGATATCATAAGCCAAACCTTTTTGTAGATGGAAATCTACAATAGCTTTAGAGAATTCTTTGACTTTGTTATTAAGATAGTCTTTACCTGTATCAGTTTTAACTGAAGTTTCAGATAGTTCTTTCAATTTAGAAATAGATTCATCTGAAGATGCATCAAATGATTCAAATAGTTTATCGACTTGTTCTTTGTCAGATTTACTATCTTTTTCTAATTGTACAATTTTTGCTTGTTGCTCTGCTTGATGTTGGTTATATGAATGCCATCCAAACCCTAATACCAATACAACACCAACTGCAACTGATGAAATGATTACTTTTTTATTGTTTTTGATAAATTCTACAAATTTGTTCTCCATAATCTTTTACTTTGATGGTGTCCGCAATTACTTTAAAATTAAAATTACACCTATCTTTCTACCTTATTATATTTTTATTAATAGCTTCCACAAAATTAAACAACTTATGTTCGGCTCGGTTGATTTAATTTAACCATGACTACTCCAACAGTTAAGTCAAATTTAAAATTATTTATTATTTTGGGACCATTCGAAACAACACAGTAAAGTTAAAATAAGGCTTTGTCCGTACACAACTTGAAAAAGTGCGCACCGATTCGGTGCTTTTTTGTTTTACTATACTAATTTATTCTACTCTTATTTTAAGGAAAAAACAAATACAAGTATAGCGTTTTTATTAGTTTTTATGAAATAGGTAGATTCAAGTAGAGAATTTATTTAATTTATGTGTGGCTAATCTTGATATATAAAAGAAGAACTAGGATGCTTAATTATCCTAGTTCTTCTTTTATATAAATGATTTTGTTATTCCTTCTCAGCCAATTCTTTTCCCAGTTGGATGAGGTAATCTTTCAAGTCATCTTTGACTTGTGGATGTTTGAGGGCGTAGTCAATAGATGTTTTCATAAATCCAAACTTATCCCCAACGTCGTAACGAGCTCCTGTAAATTCACGGGCAAAAACACGCTGTGTTTTATTGAGCGTATCAATAGCATCAGTAAGTTGGATTTCATTTCCAGCACCAGGAGTTTGATTTTCTAAGATATCAAAAATCTCAGGTGTGAGTAGATAGCGACCGATGATTGCCAAATCACTTGGTGCATCTTCGGGAGCTGGTTTTTCTACGAAAGTTTCAACGCTATAGAGTCCATTACTTCCTTCACCCTGAGGAGCGATAACCCCGTATGATGAAACGTCTTCGTGTGGTACAGGCATGACAGCAATGGTTGATGCGTGTGTCTTTTCGTAATCATTCATCAGTTGTTTTGTCAAAGGAACGGCATTCTCATTTGTGATGTCCATAAGGTCATCACCCAGCATAACAACGAAGGGCTCATTCCCTACAAAAGCTTTGGCTTGTAGGACAGCGTCTCCAAGACCACGAGGGTGAGTTTGGCGAATGAAATGGAGGCGCATACCAGTTGCTTCATCTACCAATTTTAACAAATCCGTTTTGCCTTTTTCCTTAAGATTGTATTCAAGCTCAAAGTTTGAGTCAAAGTGGTCCTCAATAGAACGTTTTGATTTACCAGTGACAACTAGAATATCTTCAATACCTGATTTGAGAGCCTCTTCCACGATAAACTGGATAGTTGGTTTGTCTACAATTGGCAACATTTCTTTGGCAAGTGCCTTAGTTGCTGGTAAAAATCGAGTTCCGAGTCCAGCGGCAGGGATGACTGCTTTTCTAACTTTTGATGACATAAGAATCCTTTCTTTAGAGGGTTAAGACCACTCATTTTCTGCTTTAAATTCATTGTTCATGATGTCGTAAATGGCATCTTTAATATTGGTTCCGTGGTAGATAACTTGGTAAATGGCTTGTGTAATTGGCATATAGACTCCAAGTTCTTGGGCTAGTTCATAGGCTGCTCGGGTCGTTGAGATTCCTTCAATTACCATGCCCATATTGGCTTCGATATCAGCTAGGGATTCTCCATGACCAAGGGCATCTCCAGCTCTCCAGTTACGAGAGTGGATGGAGGTTCCCGTTACGATCAAGTCTCCTACACCAGACAAGCCACTATAGGTCAATGGACTGGCACCGAGTGCTACTCCTAAGCGGGTAATTTCTGCCAAGCCTCGAGCGATGATGGCTGCCTTAGCATTGTCACCAAATCCCAAACCATGTAAAGCTCCAGCACCGACAGCAATAATATTTTTAAGAGCACCAGCAGTTTCAACTCCAATAACATCCGTATTGGTATAAAGTCGGAAGTAGTGATTACTAAAGAGTTCTTGAACGTATTGGGCTGTTTGTAAATCTTTAGAAGCAGCAGTGATTAAAGTCAGGTCACGTACAATGGTCTCTTCTGCATGGCTAGGCCCTGAGACAACGACGATATCACTGCGGAGATGTTCAGGAATTTCTTCTTCAAGGATGGTTGATAATCGTTTATGGCTATCGGGTTCTAATCCCTTTGATGCGTGCATGATGATAGCCTTATGGTCTAAGGTTTTTGCAACTTGTTGGGCAACAAGTCGTGTCACTTTTGTTGGGACAACAAACAAAATCGCATCCACATCTTTTAATGCATCTGCTAAGTTGGTGTAGGCGATGATATTTTCGTCTAGAACGACATCTTTAAAGTAGTGCTTATTAGTATGATAGGTATTAATTTCATTGATTTGCTCGGGAAGATTTCCCCAAATACGTACCTCGTGTCCATTGTCATTTAAGACTTGTGAAAGGGCAGTTCCCCAAGAACCAGGCCCCAAGACGGCGACGGTTTGTTTTTCCATGATTTCCTCCTTAATAGAGTCCTTTCCATTATTCTATCATATTCTAGAGGATTTTGCACTTGCATTGCTGGGATAGTGGTAGCTTTGTTGTTTGAAAAATATACAAAAACCGAGACTCAGTATTAAACTCTTAGTCTCGGTTTTTATATTCCTTAAAGAATGGTTAGGTTTATTTCAATTGATCTGTAATGTCTTTTGATAGCAACATTCCCAGATGATAAGTTTTATTGATGTAAGCAATGACGTCATTGATATTTTCAGTCGTTTGAATTTTCTCTCTGATGTCAGCCCTAAATGTTTCATCCTTTAAAAGTTGTTCTTGGTAGAGTCTTTGAAGTCTCTCCTTCTCGTACTTATTGAGCAGAAAAAGGAACACCAAGCTAATCACAACGAGGACATAAGCATATTGGCTCATAGAATATCTCCCTGTATGATAAAGAAGTAATAGTGAGTAGATTGAATTAGTGAAGCGTTTAGGCAAATCGCCATAGTTACGACGTCATGTTCTCTAAATCGATTATATTTAGAGAACATGACTAGTGAAGCAGTTAGCTAGTCCGCCTATAAGCGGCTAGCGTCTAACAATTAGGAACTTTAGTTCCAATAACTTTAAGATTACGACGTTTTAGGACATAAATCGATCATATTTATGTCCTAAAACTAGTGAAGCGCCTAGCCAAATCCTATTCGGACTTTGGCGTTAGTTACTTAGACTACTTTACAATAAAGTGATTAAAAGATTACGACATGAGCCTAACCAAATCGATATTATTTGGTTAGGTGAATTAGTGAAGCGTTTAGGCAATTTGCTATATAGCGATTGCCGTCAAGAGACTAGGAACTTTAGTTCCAGTCTCTTGTAACGATTTACATCTTCTCTGGCGCTTCTACCCCAAGCAAGCGAAGGGCTTCTTTGAGAACGACTGCGGTTGCGTAGCTGAGGGCTAGACGGCTGTCGCGTTCTGGGCTTTCATCCAAGATGCGCGTATGTGCATAGTATTTGTTAAAGGCTTGAGCCAGGCTAATTGCAAATTTAGCAATGATAGAAGGTTCAAAGTTATCTGCTGCACGGTTGATAATACGTGGGAAGTCTTGGATGAGTTTGATGATTTCCCAGCTTTCAGCATCATTCAAGCTATAGTTGTCGGCTGTTTCTGGTTTGAAGTCTGCTTTACGTAAGATAGATTGGATACGAGCGTAGGCATATTGAACATAAGGACCAGTTTCCCCCTCGAAGGATACCATAGCTTCTAGATCGAAATCATACCCATTTGTACGGTCGGTCTTGAGGTCATAGAATTTAATGGCCCCAACCCCAACAGCATGCGCTACTTGGTCTTTGTTTTCAAGTTCAGGATTTTTTGCTTCAATTTGGGCTTTGGCACGACTAACAGCCTCTGCAACAGTAGGCTCTAGCAAGATGACATTCCCTTTACGAGTAGAGAGTTTCTTCCCTTCTTTTGTAACCAAACCAAAAGGAACGTGAGTAATGTCGTTACTCCAGTCGTAGCCCATTTCTTGCAAGACAGCTTTGAGCTGTTTAAAGTGGGCAGATTGCTCTTGACCAACGACGTAGATAGATTTAGCAAATTGATATTCGTTTTTACGGTAAAGGGCTGCAGCCAAGTCACGTGTGATATAGAGAGTTGCTCCATCAGATTTCTTGATAAGGGCTGGATGTTCAATTCCATATTTCTCAAGATTCACAACTTGGGCCCCTTCTGACTCAACAAGAAGGCCTTTTTCAGAAAGAATGTCTACAACTGCATCCATCTTATCGTTGTAGAAGGCTTCTCCGTTATAACTGTCAAATTCGACTTGCAATTCATTGTAAAGGCGGTTAAATTCCACCAAACTTTCATCACGGAACCATTGCCAAAGAGCGAGAGCTTCCTCGTCGCCATTTTCAAGTTTACGGAACCATTCGCGTGCTTCTTCATCCAAGCTAGGGTCATTTTCAGCTTCAGCGTTGATGCGGACATAGAGTTTAAGAAGTTCATCAATTGGATGAGCTTTTACAGCTTCTTCGTCACCCCATTTTTTGTAGGCAACAATCAACATCCCAAACTGTTTACCCCAGTCTCCCAAATGGTTGACCTTGACTGTTTGATAACCGATTTTTTGGAAAATATGTGATAAGCTATCTCCGATGACAGTTGAGCGCAGGTGACCAATAGAGAATGGTTTAGCGATATTGGGACTAGACATATCGATCACAACATTTTCTTGTTTGCCAATGTTTTGATCAGCATAGTGTTCTTTTTCAGTGATAACCGCTTTCAATACTTGAGCAGAGATGGCAGATTTATCAAGGAAAAAGTTAACGTAAGGTCCTGTTGCGACAACCTTTTCAAAGGCTTGGCTATTAATTTTTTCAGCCAGTTCAGCCGCAATCATTTGAGGTGCTTTACGTTCGACTTTTGCAAGTGAAAAAGCAGGGAAAGCGATGTCTCCCATTTCTGAGTTTTTAGGGGTTTCCAGTAAATTTAAAATAGCCTCTTGGTCCAGGCTATCAATGATGCTAGCCAATTCGCTAGCAATCAATTCTTTTGTATTCATTAAGAGCTCCTTTTTGGACTTTTCTACTATTTTATCACAATTTTAAAGAAAGAAGAAAAAATTTTTGAAATCTCCTATTTTTTTGGTATAATATAGTTATAAAAATAGTTATAAATATTCACATAAGAGGATTTTATGAGAAAAAGAGATCGTCATCAGTTAATAAAAAAAATGATTACTGAGGAGAAATTAAGTACACAAAAAGAAATTCAAGATCGGTTGGAGGCGCATAATGTTTTTGTGACGCAGACAACCCTGTCTCGTGATTTGCGCGAAATCGGCTTGACCAAGGTCAAGAAAAATGATATGGTGTATTATGTACTAGCAAATGAGACAGAAAAGATTGATTTGGTGGAATTTTTGTCTCATCATTTAGAAGGTGTTGCAAGAGCAGAGTTTACCTTGGTGCTTCATACCAAATTGGGCGAAGCCTCTGTTTTGGCAAATATTGTAGATGCAAACAAGGATGAATGGATTTTAGGAACAGTTGCTGGTGCCAATACCTTATTGGTCATTTGTCGAGACCAGCACGTTGCCAAACTCATGGAAGATCGTTTGCTAGATTTGATGAAAGATAAGTAAGGTCTTGGGAGTTGCTCTCAAGACTTATTTTTGACAAGGAGAGACGGACAATGGCGACAGAAAAGCTATCACCCGGCATGCAACAGTATGTGGATATTAAAAAGCAATACCCAGATGCTTTTTTGCTCTTTCGTATGGGTGATTTTTATGAATTATTTTATGAGGATGCGGTCAATGCTGCGCAGATTCTGGAAATTTCCTTAACGAGTCGCAACAAGAATGCGGACAATCCGATTCCTATGGCGGGTGTTCCCTATCATTCTGCCCAACAGTATATCGATGTCTTGATTGAGCAGGGCTATAAGGTAGCCATTGCTGAACAGATGGAAGACCCTAAACAAGCAGTTGGAGTTGTGAAACGAGAGGTTGTTCAGGTCATTACGCCAGGGACAGTGGTCGATAGCAGTAAGCCGGATAGTCAGAATAATTTTTTGGTTGCCATAGATCGCGAAGGCAATCAATTTGGCCTAGCTTATATGGACCTGGTGACGGGTGACTTTTATGTGACAGGTCTTTTGGATTTCACGCTGGTTTGTGGGGAAATCCGCAATCTCAAGGCGCGAGAAGTGGTGTTGGGTTATGACTTATCTGAGGAAGAGGAACAAATCCTTAGTCGTCAGATGAATCTGGTACTTTCCTATGAAAAAGAAGGCTTTGAAGACCTTCATTTACTGGATTCACGATTAGCATCTGTGGAGCAAGCGGCATCTAGTAAGTTGCTCCAGTATGTCCATCGAACCCAGATGAGGGAATTGAACCACCTCAAACCTGTTATCCGCTATGAAATCAAGGATTTCTTGCAGATGGATTATGCGACCAAGGCTAGTCTGGATTTGGTTGAGAATGCTCGTTCAGGTAAGAAGCAAGGCAGTCTTTTCTGGCTTTTAGATGAAACCAAAACAGCTATGGGTATGCGGCTCTTGCGGTCTTGGATTCATCGCCCCTTGATTGATAAGGAACGAATTATCCAACGTCAAGAAGTGGTGCAGGTCTTTCTCGACCATTTCTTTGAGCGCAGTGATTTGACAGACAGTCTCAAGGGTGTTTATGACATTGAGCGCTTGGCTAGTCGTGTTTCTTTTGGTAAAACCAATCCCAAGGATCTCTTGCAGTTGGCGACCACCTTGTCTAGTGTGCCACGGATTCGTGCGATTTTAGAAGGAATGGAGCAACCTGCTCTGGCCTATCTCATCGAACAACTGGATGGAATCCCTGAGTTAGAGAGTTTGATTAGCGCAGCGATTGCTCCTGAAGCTCCTCATGTGATTACAGATGGGGGTATTATCCGGACTGGATTTGATGAGACTTTAGACAAGTACCGTCGCGTTCTTAGAGAAGGGACTAGCTGGATTGCTGAGATTGAGGCTAAGGAACGAGAAAACTCTGGTATCAGTACGCTCAAGATTGACTACAATAAAAAGGATGGCTACTATTTCCATGTGACCAATTCTCAACTGGGAAATGTGCCTGCTCACTTTTTCCGCAAGGCAACGCTGAAAAACTCAGAACGCTTTGGAACCGAAGAATTGGCCCGTATCGAGGGCGATATGCTGGAGGCGCGTGAGAAGTCAGCTAATCTAGAGTACGAAATTTTTATGCGTATTCGTGAAGAGGTCAGCAAGTATATCCAGCGTTTGCAGGCTTTAGCTCAAGGAATTGCGACTGTTGATGTCTTGCAAAGTCTGGCAGTTGTTGCTGAAACCCAGCATTTGATTCGACCTGAATTCGGAGATGATTCGCGAATTGATATCCAGAAAGGGCGCCATGCTGTCGTTGAAAAGGTTATGGGGGCTCAGACCTATATTCCCAATACGATTAAGATGGCAGAAGATACTAGTATTCAACTGATTACAGGGCCTAACATGAGCGGGAAGTCAACCTATATGCGTCAATTAGCTATGACGGCGATTATGGCCCAGCTGGGTTCCTATGTGCCGGCAGAAAGCGCCCATTTACCGATTTTTGATGCGATTTTTACCCGTATCGGAGCAGCAGATGACTTGGTTTCGGGTCAGTCAACCTTTATGGTGGAGATGATGGAGGCCAATAATGCCATTTCGCATGCGACCAAAAATTCCTTGATTCTTTTTGATGAGTTAGGTCGGGGAACCGCTACTTATGATGGGATGGCTCTTGCTCAGTCCATCATCGAATACATCCATGAGCATATCGGAGCCAAGACTCTCTTTGCGACCCACTACCATGAGTTGACTAGTCTGGAGTCTAGCTTGGAACACTTGGTCAATGTCCACGTGGCAACTTTGGAGCAGGATGGGCAGGTTACCTTCCTTCACAAGATTGAACCAGGTCCAGCTGATAAATCCTATGGTATCCATGTTGCCAAGATTGCTGGCTTACCAGCAGACCTTTTAGCAAGGGCGGATAAGATTTTGACTCAGTTAGAGAATCAAGGTACAGAAAGTCCAGTTCCTATGATACAAACAAGTGCTGTCACTGAACAGATTTCACTCTTTGATACGGCAGAAGAGCATCCTATCCTAGCAGAATTGTCTAAACTGGATGTTTACAATATGACACCTATGCAGGCTATGAATGTCTTAGTAGAGTTAAAACAGAAACTATAAAGAGAAAATTACTAGTCATTCTAGCTGTATCAAGGAGACTTCTTTGACAATCCCCCACTTTTTTGCTAGAATAACATCACACAAACAGAATGAGAAGGAGCTGACACATTGTCGCTCCCTTTTGTCTATTTTTTAAGGAGAAAGTATGCTAATTCAGAAAATAAAAACCTACAAGTGGCAGGCCTTAGCTTCGCTCCTGATGACAGGCTTGATGGTTGCTAGTTCACTTTTGCAACCGCGTTATCTGCAGGAAGTGTTAGACGCCCTCCTTGCTGGAAAATATGAAGCTATTTATAGTATCGGGGCTTGGTTGATTGGTGTGGCCTTGGTTGGTCTGGTTGCTGGTGGGCTCAATGTTATCCTTGCAGCCTATATTGCTCAAGGAGTTTCATCCGACCTTCGAGAGGATGCCTTCCGTAAAATCCAAACCTTTTCTTATGCCAATATTGAACAATTTAATGCGGGAAATCTAGTCGTTCGAATGACAAATGATATCAACCAGATTCAGAACGTCGTCATGATGACCTTCCAAATTCTTTTCAGACTTCCCCTCTTGTTCATCGGTTCGTTTATCCTGGCGGTTCAAACCTTACCTTCTCTGTGGTGGGTGATTGTTCTCATGGTAGTCTTAATTTTTGGTTTGACTGCTGTCATGATGGGGATGATGGGTCCTCGTTTTGCCAAGTTTCAAACCCTTCTTGAGCGCATCAATGCCATTGCTAAGGAGAATCTGCGCGGTGTTCGTGTGGTCAAGTCCTTTGTCCAAGAAAAAGAGCAGTTTGCTAAGTTTACAGAGGTCTCGGACGAGCTTCTCGGTCAAAATCTTTATATAGGCTATGCCTTTTCAGTAGTGGAACCTTTCATGATGTTGGTCGGCTATGGGGCGGTATTCCTCTCTATTTGGTTAGTTGCAGGGATGGTTCAGTCGGATCCGTCAGTTGTTGGCTCCATTGCTTCCTTTGTCAATTACCTAAGCCAGATTATCTTTACCATTGTTATGGTTGGATTTTTGGGAAATTCTGTCAGTCGTGCCATGATTTCCATGCGTCGTATTCGAGAAATTCTGGACGCAGAGCCAGCCATGACCTTCAAGGATGTCCCAGATGAAGAGTTGGTCGGCAGTCTTAGCTTTGAAAATGTGACCTTTACCTATCCAATGGACAAGGAACCAATGCTGAAAGATGTGAGCTTTACTATTGAACCTGGTCAGATGGTTGGTGTCGTTGGAGCGACTGGTGCAGGAAAATCAACCTTGGCTCAATTGATTCCACGCCTCTTTGACCCACAGGAAGGGGCTATCAAAATCGGAGGCAAGGATATTCGAGAAGTGAGTGAGGGAACCCTGCGTAAAACAGTTTCTATCGTTCTTCAACGTGCCATTCTTTTCAGTGGAACGATTGCAGATAACTTGAGACAGGGTAAGGGAGACGCTACTCTATTTGAAATGGAGCGCGCAGCCAATATTGCCCAGGCTAGTGAATTCATTCATCGTATGGAGAAAACCTTTGAAAGTCCAGTTGAGGAACGGGGAACCAATTTTTCTGGTGGGCAAAAACAACGGATGTCGATTGCCCGTGGAATTGTCAGCAATCCACGTATTCTGATTTTTGACGATTCGACCTCGGCCTTGGATGCCAAGTCAGAGCGCCTGGTTCAAGAAGCCTTGAATAAGGACTTGAAAGGGACGACAACCATTATCATCGCTCAAAAGATTAGCTCGGTTGTTCATGCAGATAAAATCTTGGTTCTAGATCAAGGACGATTGATTGGTCAAGGGACGCATGCAGACTTGGTTGCCAACAATGCTGTTTATCGTGAAATCTATGAAACACAGAAAGGAAAGGAGGAGTAAAATGAAGACAGTTCAATTTTTTTGGAATTATTTTAAAGTCTATAAGCTATCATTTGTAGTTGTTATCCTGATGATTGTTCTAGCGACTCTTGCCCAAGCCCTCTTTCCGGTCTTTTCTGGACAAGCAGTGACGCAGCTAGCTAATTTAGTTCAAGCTTATCAAAATGGCAATCCAGAACTTGTTTGGCAAAGTTTATCAGGAATTATGGTCAATCTTGGCCTGCTGGTTTTGGTTCTCTTTATCTCTAGTGTGATATACATGTGTCTCATGACGCGCGTGATTGCAGAATCGACCAACGAGATGCGCAAAGGCCTCTTCGGTAAGCTTGCTCGCTTGACGGTTTCTTTCTTTGACCGCCGACAAGATGGCGATATCTTATCTCGTTTTACCAGTGATTTGGATAATATCCTCCAAGCCTTTAACGAAAGCTTGATTCAGGTCATGAGCAATATTGTTTTATACATTGGTCTGATTCTTGTCATGTTTTCGAGAAATGTGACGCTGGCCCTCATCACTATCGCCAGCACACCAGTTGCCTTCCTCATGCTGATTTTCATCGTAAAAATGGCACGGAAATATACCAACCTCCAGCAGAAAGAGGTAGGGAAGCTCAACGCCTATATGGACGAGAGTATTTCAGGCCAAAAAGCCGTGATTGTGCAAGGAATTCAAGAGGATATGATGGCAGGATTTCTTGAACAAAATGAGCGCGTGCGCAAGGCGACCTTTAAAGGAAGGATGTTCTCAGGAATTCTTTTTCCTGTCATGAATGGGATGAGCCTGGTCAACACAGCCATCGTTATCTTTGCTGGTTCAGCTGTTCTACTGAATGATAAGGCTATTGAAACAAGTACAGCCCTAGGTTTGATTGTTATGTTCGCCCAATTTTCTCAGCAGTACTACCAGCCTATTATTCAAGTTGCGGCTAGTTGGGGGAGCCTTCAGTTAGCCTTTACGGGGGCTGAACGGATTCAGGAAATGTTTGATGCAGAGGAAGAAATCCGACCTGAAAAGGCTCCAATCTTCACTAAGTTGCAAGAAGGTGTTGAAATTAGTCATATTGATTTTTCATACTTGCCTGATAAACCTATTTTGAAAGATGTCAGCATTTCCGCTCCGAAAGGCCAGATGACAGCGGTTGTTGGGCCGACAGGGTCAGGGAAAACGACTATTATGAACCTCATCAATCGCTTTTATGATGTTGATGCTGGTGGGATTTATTTTGATGGTAAAGACATTCGTGACTATGACTTAGATAGTCTTAGAAGCAAGGTGGGAATTGTCTTACAAGATTCGGTCTTATTTAGCGGAACGATTCGAGACAATATTCGTTTTGGTGTGCCAGATGCTAGTCAAGAAATGGTTGAGGCAGCAGCCAAGGCAACCCACATTCACGACTATATCGAAAGTTTGCCTGATAAATACGATACCCTTATCGATGATGACCAGAGCATCTTCTCGACAGGGCAGAAGCAATTGATTTCCATAGCTCGAACCCTGATGACAGATCCAGAAGTTCTCATTCTCGATGAAGCAACTTCAAATGTAGATACAGTGACAGAAAGCAAGATTCAGCATGCCATGGAGGCGGTTGTAGCAGGCAGAACCAGTTTCGTCATTGCCCACCGCTTGAAAACCATCCTCAATGCTGATCAGATTATTGTCCTTAAAGATGGAGAAGTCATTGAACGTGGTAACCACCATGAACTCTTGAAGCTAGGTGGATTCTATTCAGAACTCTATCACAATCAATTTGTCTTTGAATAAGAAAAAAGTTGTCCTATGCGGGCAGCTTTTTCTTGTCCATAAAAAATATTTATCACAGCCTTAAAAAAAACATATTAGACGAAAGGCATTTTGAGTGATATGATAGGACTATCGTTAACATTCGAAAGGAGAGACATCATGGCTAGAACGGTTGTAGGAGTTGCTGCAAATCTATGTCCCGTAGACGCAGAAGGTAAAAACATTCATTCATCTGTATCTTGTAGATTCGCAGAGAGCATTCGTCAAGTCGGCGGTCTCCCTTTAGTCATTCCTGTTGGTGATGAGTCAGTTGTACGCGATTATGTGGAAATGATTGACAAACTCATTTTGACAGGAGGCCAAAATGTCCACCCTCAGTTTTATGGAGAGAAAAAGACCATCGAGAGTGATGATTACAATCTGGTCCGTGACGAATTTGAATTGGCACTCTTGAAAGAAGCACTTCGTCAGAATAAACCAATTATGGCAATCTGTCGTGGTGTTCAACTTGTCAATGTTGCTTTTGGTGGGACCCTCAATCAAGAAATCGAAGGTCACTGGCAAGGTCTGCCTTTCGGAACATCTCATTCTATTGAGACAGTAGAAGGAAGCGTGGTGGCTAAGCTATTTGGAAAAGAAAGTCAAGTCAACTCCGTCCATCGTCAAAGCATTAAAGATTTGGCACCTAATTTCCGTGTAACTGCTATTGATCCAAGAGACCAAACCATCGAAGCGATTGAGTCTATCGACGAGCACCGCATTATCGGTTTGCAGTGGCATCCAGAGTTTCTGGTTAATGAAGAGAATGGTAATTTAGAATTATTTGAGTATTTATTGAATGAACTGTAACGACTGGAACATCTAGTCGTTCTTTCTTTTATTTTTTCAAAATTTTTGGAATGTGGGATTTTTACGCAAACGTTTGAATTCTGATAAAAATTGGAGAAATTCGACAAAAAAACTTGAAAAAAACGAAGGTAAGCGTTATGATAGAAAAGAAGAAATATTGGAGGAATAACATGTCACATATTAAATTTGATTATTCAAAAGTTTTAGACAAATTTGTTGCACCACATGAAGTGGAATACATGCAATCACAAGTAACAGCAGCAGATGAATTGATCCGTAAAGGAACTGGTGCTGGTAGCGACTTCTTGGGATGGTTGGGCCTTCCTGAAAACTACGACCGCGAAGAATTTGACCGCATCTTGAAAGCTGCTGAGCAAATCAAGTCAGACAGCGATGTTTTGGTTGTGATCGGTATCGGTGGATCTTACCTTGGTGCTAAAGCAGCAATCGACTTCTTGAACCACCACTTTGCAAACTTGCAAACAAAAGAAGAACGCAAGGCTCCACAAATCCTTTACGCAGGAAACTCAATCTCATCTACTTACCTTGCTGACTTGGTAGAGTACGTAGCTGATAAAGACTTCTCAGTAAACGTGATTTCTAAATCAGGTACAACAACTGAACCAGCTATCGCTTTCCGTGTTTTCAAAGAACTCTTGGTTAAGAAATACGGTCAAGAAGAAGCAAACAAGCGTATCTATGCAACAACTGACCGCCAAAAAGGTGCTGTTAAGGTTGAAGCAGATGCTAACGGTTGGGAAACATTTGTTGTTCCAGATGACATCGGTGGACGCTTCTCAGTATTGACAGCCGTTGGTTTGCTTCCAATTGCAGCATCAGGAGCTGACATCAAAGCCCTTATGGAAGGTGCGAATGCAGCTCGCAAAGACTATACTTCAGATAAAATCTCTGAAAACGAAGCTTACCAATACGCAGCAGTTCGTAACATCCTTTACCGTAAAGGTTATGCAACTGAGATCTTGGTAAACTATGAGCCATCACTTCAATACTTCTCAGAATGGTGGAAACAATTGGCTGGTGAATCAGAAGGAAAAGACCAAAAAGGTATCTACCCAACTTCAGCCAATTTCTCAACTGACTTGCACTCACTTGGTCAATTTATCCAAGAAGGAACTCGTATCATGTTTGAAACAGTTGTCCGTGTTGACAAACCTCGTAAAAATGTGATTATCCCTAGCTTGGAAGAAGACCTTGATGGACTTGGTTACCTTCAAGGAAAAGACGTTGACTTTGTAAACAAAAAAGCGACTGATGGTGTTCTTCTTGCCCACACAGATGGTGACGTACCAAACATGTACGTGACCCTTCCAGAGCAAGATGCCTTCACTCTTGGTTACACTATCTACTTCTTCGAATTGGCTATCGCCCTTTCTGGTTACTTGAATGCCATCAACCCATTTGACCAACCAGGTGTTGAAGCTTACAAACGTAACATGTTCGCCCTTCTTGGAAAACCAGGATTTGAAGAATTGAGCAAAGAACTTAACGCACGTCTATAGTAATAGAAGAAAAGAGTGGTTTGTCCACTCTTTTTACTCTCTTTATCCATAGAAATTGGACTCAGCCAAGACTTGTGATATAATATAGAGAGCAAAAAGGCAGACGCCTAGAGACTTTATAGGAGAAACTATGTCAAAAGATATCCGCGTACGTTACGCACCAAGTCCAACAGGACTACTACACATCGGGAATGCCCGTACAGCATTGTTCAACTACCTTTACGCACGTCATCATGGTGGAACTTTTATCATTCGTATCGAAGATACTGACCGTAAACGTCATGTCGAGGATGGTGAACGTTCACAGCTTGAAAACCTTCGTTGGTTAGGTATGGATTGGGATGAAAGCCCGGAAACACATGAAAATTACCGCCAGTCTGAGCGTTTGGACTTGTATCAAAAATACATTGACCAACTATTAGCTGAGGGAAAAGCCTACAAATCTTACGTTACAGAAGAAGAGTTGGCAGCTGAACGCGAACGCCAAGAAGCAGCTGGCGAAACACCACTCTACATCAATGAATACCTTGGTATGAGTGAAGAAGAAAAAGCAGCTTACATCGCAGAACGTGAAGCAGCAGGGATCATCCCAACTGTTCGTTTGGCTGTCAATGAGTCAGGTATCTACAAGTGGCATGATATGGTCAAAGGTGATATCGAATTTGAAGGTGGTAATATCGGTGGTGACTGGGTTATCCAAAAGAAAGACGGTTACCCAACTTACAACTTTGCCGTTGTCATCGATGACCATGATATGCAAATCTCCCACGTTATCCGTGGAGACGACCATATTGCTAATACACCAAAACAGCTTATGGTTTATGAAGCGCTTGGTTGGGAAGCTCCAGAGTTCGGTCACATGACCTTAATCATCAACTCTGAAACTGGGAAAAAATTGTCTAAACGTGACACCAACACCCTTCAGTTTATTGAAGACTACCGTAAAAAAGGTTATTTACCAGAAGCGATCTTTAACTTTATCGCCCTTCTTGGTTGGAACCCAGGTGGCGAAGATGAAATCTTCTCTCGTGAAGAACTCATTAAACTTTTCGATGAAAACCGCCTCAGCAAGTCACCAGCAGCCTTTGATCAGAAGAAACTCGACTGGATGAGCAATGATTATATCAAGAATGCAGACCTAGAAACTATCTTTGAAATGGCAAAACCATTCTTAGAGGAAACAGGCCGATTGTCTGATAAGGCTGAAAAATTGGTGGAACTCTATAAACCTCAGATGAAATCAGTAGATGAAATTATTCCATTGACAGATCTTTTCTTCTCAGATTTTCCAGAATTGACAGAAGCAGAGCGCGAAGTCATGGCGGGTGAAACAGTCCCAACAGTTCTTGAAGCCTTCAAAGCAAAACTTGAAGCGATGACAGATGATGAATTTGTGACAGAAAATATCTTCCCTCAAATCAAAGCTGTTCAAAAAGAAACAGGTATTAAAGGGAAAAATCTTTTCATGCCTATTCGTATTGCTGTTTCAGGTGAAATGCATGGACCAGAATTACCAGATACGATCTTCTTGTTAGGCCGTGAAAAATCAATCCAGCATATCGAAAACATGCTAAAAGAAATCTCTAAATAAGAAGGATGCAACAATGGACATCTGGGAAAAGATGTACGAAGAAGCACAGAAGCTATACGATCCACATGAAGTATCAGACTTTGTTTATGCCAATCATGTTGTAGCTGCAGTAGAAGCAGAAGATGGACAAATATTTACAGGATTCTGTATGGAGGGAACCTGTGGTGTTTTCCATCTCTGCGCAGAGCGGGCGGCTCTCTTCAATATGTACCAATTTTCAGGACAAACTAAGGTTAAAAAAGTATTAGCCTTTCGAGACAAACCACCTTATGGTGGAAGTTCAGCCATGCCTTGCGGTGCTTGTAGAGAATTCCTTTTAGAACTGAATGCTGAAAATAAAGATGCAGAATTCATGATGGACTATGATACAAGAAAAACAGTTAAAGTCGCAGAACTAATGCCCTATTGGTGGGGAGAAGAACGTGCTTCTAAGTTTGATAAGTAATAAAAGAGTCGGTTCAATTCTGGCTCTTTTTACTTAACTTAAAAAAGTTTAAAAAAAGTAGTTGACAAAAAACAAAAAGCCGGTATAATAGTAAGAGTTGAAAACAACAACTCTGGTCCGTTGGTCAAGGGGTTAAGACACCGCCTTTTCACGGCGGTAACACGGGTTCGAATCCCGTACGG
>CAJNBX010000008.1 GCA_905221115.1 bacterium | reverse complement strand
GTTAACCCAGGCTCTACAGTAGTGGTAGATGACAAGGGTAACGCTACTGTCACAACACCATCAGGTAAGACAGCGGTTATCCCAGGTGTAGACTTGACTAAGACAGAGAAATCTGTACCGACACCAAATGCTGGAAATGACATTGTTAAACCAGCTGATAAGACAGTTGTATCTGATCCAAATGCTTTAACTCCAGAAGAGAAGAAAGTGATCGAAGACAAGGTCAAAGTAGTTAACCCAGGCTCTACAGTAGTGGTAGATGACAAGGGTAACGCTACTGTCACAACACCATCAGGTAAGACAGCGGTGATTCCAGGTGCAGATTTGACTAAGACAGAAGAAGATGTAACGAAACAAATCACAGCACCTTCTGAGTCAGCGTCAACCAGCGTATCAGCATCAGCAGACACATTATCTTCTGAAACACCATCAGAATCAGCAGGTAAGTCAAGACAGCAATTGCCAAATACAGGTACAGAAGCTTCCAAATCATCTGTACTTTTAGGAGCTTTGGCAGCTGTGACTGGTTTAGGTCTGTTTGCGAAACGCCGTAAACGTGATGATGAAGAATAATCGGATTAAAAATACATAGAAAGTATTATTGTTTCGATTTATGAAGAATCCCTTGGATGAAAAATCATCCAGGGGATTTTTTGCGTTTTAAAAGTTAAGGGAAAGGGAAAAATAGCGTAAAAAATGTTATAATAGTAAGAAAGGAGAACGGCTACATGACTGAAAAAATTACGGTAATAGTACCAGTTTATAATGTTGAAAATTACCTAGAAAAATGTTTGGATAGTTTGATTGATCAAACTTATAAAAATCTTGAGATTATTGTAATCAATGATGGTTCTACAGATAATTCGGGCGAAATTTGTCAAGAGTATGCGCAAAAAGATAATCGAATTGTTTATATTGAAAAAGAAAATGGTGGTCAAGCGGAAGCAAGAAATATGGGATTGGATCGAATGACAGGATCTTATGTGACCTTTGTTGATTCGGATGATTGGGTTGAAGTAGATTATTTAGAAACTCTATATAAAAAAATAACGGAGTATCAGGCTGATATTGCGCTTGGAAATTATTATTCTTTTAATCAATCTGAGGGAATGTACTACTTCCATATATTTGGAGACTCCTATTATGAGAAAATGTATGACAATGTTTCTATCTTTGAAAACTTGTATGAGTCTCAAGAAATGAAGAGTTTCGCTTTGATATCTGTTTGGGGAAAACTTTATAAGGCAGATTTGTTTAAACAATTACGTTTTGATATAGGCAAGCTAGGAGAAGATGGTTATCTCAATCAAAAGATTTACTTACTTGCTGAGAAGACTATTTATTTGAATAAAGGATTATATGCATATCGCCAAAGAGAAGGAAGTAGTTCCAGAATTTGGACAGAAAAGTGGATGCATGCCTTGGTTGATGCTATGTCTGAGCGTATTACTCTACTAGCTAATATGGGTTATCCACTTGAGAAACACTTGGCAGTTTATCGTCAGATGTTGGAGGTCAGCCTCGCAAACGGTCAAGCTAGTGGTTTATCTGACACAGCAACGTATAAAGAGTTTGAAATGAAAAGAACTCTTTTAAATCAGTTATTAAGACAGGAGCAAAAGAAAAAGAAAGCTATTGTTTTGGCAGCAAATTATGCCTATGTAGAGCAGGTCCTGACGACTATTAAGTCTATTTGTTATCATAATCGTTCTATTCGGTTTTATCTGATTAATAGTGATTTTCCTAATGAATGGTTGAAACAATTAAATAAACGATTAGAAAAGTTTGATTCAGAAATTATTAATTGCCGGGTCACGCCTGAGCAAATTTCGCGTTATAAAACGGATATTAGTTACACTGTTTTTCTGCGCTATTTTGTGGCTGATTTTGTGAAAGAAGATAAGGCTCTTTATTTAGACTGCGATTTAGTAGTAACGAAAAATCTAGATGACTTATTTGCTACAGATTTACAGGACTATCCTTTGGCTGCTATTCGAGATTTTGGAGGCAGAGCCTATTTTGGTCGAGAAATCTTTAATGCAGGTGTTCTCTTGATTAATAATGTTCTTTGGAAGCAAGACAATATAACTCAAAAGTTGATTGATTTAACCAATGAATGGCATGATAAAGTGGATCAGGCTGATCAAAGTATTTTAAATATGCTTTTTGAAAATAAATGGCTAGAACTAGATTTTGATAATAATCATATTGTCATTCATGAACGCTTCGCAAACTATAGTTTTCCAGATGGACAAGAATATCCAGGAATCATCCATTATTTATCAGAGAGAAAGCCTTGGCATGTACATGCAGGACAAACCTATCGTGATGTTTGGTGGTATTACCATGATATGGAATGGACAGAGTTAGGAAAAAATCATCATTTACATTCTCTTAAAAAATTGCATCTCTATCCTCTAAGAGTTCCATTTTCTTGTTTGATTTATACAGCTTCAGATCAAATTGAGCAGTTGGAAACACTAATAGTGGCTTTACCAGAAGTGCAATTTAAGATTGCAGCAAGAGTAATCGTTAGTGAGAATCTTTCTAGACTTGTTGTGTATCCAAACGTTACTGTCTATTCTGGAACAGTATCTTTAGAGGAATTGGATAGAGAATTGGTAGAAACTTGTCAGCTTCTTTTAGATATCAACTATGGTGAGAAGGAAGTAGAGATATTAGAGCAATTTATTTCCCAAAGTAAACCAATTTTAGCCTTTGAGAATACTAAAACGTATGAAGCGAACCAAGAGATATATCAGATTGATCAAGTTTTAGAAATGATAGAGAGAATAAGAGAGTTAAAGAGATGAGAAAAAACATTGTGCGAGGTGATGCACTAATCTTAACTGTAAGCGATCAGATTGAGCAGTTAGATTATCTCCTAGAAAACTTGCCAGATATTTGTTTTCATATTGCCGCTCCTGTACAGTTTTCTGAAAAGATAAGAGTACTGGAGACTAAATATAATGTCCGTCTCATGACAGTTACAACTGATCAGAAAATTGACTTTCTAGTGAACATCTGCGACATCCTATTAGATATCAATCATTTTCAGGAAGTTGATTCTATTGTTTCCAAATTTATGCAGGCTGGTAAAATGGTCTTGGCTTTTGACAATACAGTCCATGGAAATCAAGGACAGGAAGTCTTTGAAGCAAATAGACCTGATGAATTGGTTGGTAGAATTCATGATAGTATAAATTCAATCCAAGCGGGGGTGAATAATCAAGAAAATATCATCCAAGATGGAAATTGGAATGTATTTCAAATTGATCGTAAAGCTAGTCTAATTGTGGGAAGCAATGTCATTTGTAGAAATTTTGAGAATTTCCATGTTTCTTCAGGGAAGTTGATACTGCATGATGGTGTCTTCATAAATAATTCTTGTAGTTTTAACTGTATGGAAAGAATTGAAATTGGAGCAGGTACCATGATGGGGGAAGGAGTTCGTTTTTACGACCACGACCATGTTTATACTGCTGAAAAGATAGAAAAATGGCAGTGGACCACAGCGCCAATAAGAGTTGGAAGAGATTGCTGGATAGGAAGTAATGTCACGATTTTAAAAGGAGTGACTATTGGTGACAATACAATTATCGGAGCAGGTTGTCTTATTCGTAATGATGTTCCAGCAAATAGTGTAGTCTATAATGATGGAAATCTTATTATAAGAGAGCGTAATTAAGAAAAATAAATATTTAAGGTAATAAACAATGGAGAATGAATTAATCAGTATCATCGTACCGATTTACAATGTTGAAAATTATTTGCGTGAGTGTTTAGACAGTATTCAGAATCAAACTTATAAAAATTTTGAATGCATTATGATTAATGATGGTTCTACAGATAGCTCACAACAAATATCGGAAGAGTATCTAACCGATAGTCGTTTCACACTAATAAATCAGTCTAATAAAGGTTTAAGTGGGGCTAGAAATACGGGTATTAGTCATATTAGAGAAGAGTCTACTTTTATATCCTTTGTAGATAGTGATGATTATATTTATCCTGATTTCTTAGAAACTTTAATAGAACACATCGAAGATGATGTTGATATTATAGAAGGAATGATTGAATATTTCCATGATGAAATAAAAGCGGATAATGTCTGTCATAATTTTGAGAAAAAAATATTAATAAGCAAGGATGACAAATTGGGAGAATTGGCATTAAATGAGCTTAGAGTTAGCGTTTTTCCAAAATTGTTTCGAAAAAGTTTATTAACAGAAGATTTTTTTCCAAAGGGTTGGATATTTGAAGATTTAGCAGTTGTGCCGGAGTTGATAAGTCATTCAGGAAAATGGATTAAATTACCAAAAGTTATATATGGTTATAGGATTCGTCCAAATTCAATTACTACTCAAGAATTTTCAGAAGAAAAATTAGATGTATTTAAGATATTCGAAAAGTATGACTTGTTTTTTAAAGATGAGAGTGATAGAACGAAATTATTAGTTGAAAAACTAAAATATTTACATTTGAATTATCACGACATAGAATTTGTACCAGAGGATACTCAGTATAAACAGTTTTATAAACAAGAAAAACAAAAACTATTATCTAAAATAGCAGATTATGAAAGTAAAACTTTGATTAGTATTATCGTACCCATTTACAATGTAGAAAATTATTTGAGACAGTGTTTAGACAGTATTATAAGTCAGACTTATCAAAATTTCGAGTGTTTGTTGATAAATGATGGTTCGCCAGATAATTCTGCTGATATTTGTAGAGAGTATGTTTCTAAGGATTCTCGTTTTCGTTATTTTGAAAAGGAAAATGGTGGAGTTTCTTCAGCACGTAATCTAGGTATAGAACGTTCAAAAGGGCAATATATCACCTTTATTGATTCGGATGATTGGGTAGATTCTGATTATTTGGAGATATTGTATAATTTTCTAGTATCAGAAAGAGCGACTATATCTATTTCAACTTATAAGATATTTAACATGGAGGATAATTGCTATTATTTTTATTCTTATCAAAGAGGATATAATCATAGAGTTTTTATAAATTTAGAATTGATTGATGAATTGCCCGAGTTAGAATGTTTTGATTATTCGTATCGTCTGGTAAGTGGAAAATTGGTGTGTAGAACCATTTTGGGAGATATTCGTTTCAACGAAGCTAACAATTTTGGTGAAGATATGGAATTCTGGTTTAAACTGTATCTTATATCGGACAAGGTTGTTTATATAAATAGAGATTCTTATAATTATAGGAAAGATAGGACACTCGATGAGTGCGTTGAATTTGGAAAAATTAGAGGAGATATCCAACAACGTTTGAATTTCATTGCTCTTCTTTCGGCAAGACAGATACATACTAGGGCTTATATAGATTCATGTTTGAAAGAGCTGCATAATAGAAAACAACAATTAAATAATATGGGTTTAGAGCAAACTGAAACCATGAGATGGATTAATGAAACAATTTACTTATTGCAAGGTGCTGACTAAAAAATAGAACTGCAACGTTTTCCAATATGAAGTAATTATATTGGGATAAACACTTTGGCTTAATAGTCAATCTATATCGGCAGTCAATAAATTATCAGAAAGTGAAGAATAATGAAATTACATATTACCAATCTATATGGAATGGCTAGAGAAAGTACAGCAACTATTGCTCAAAATGCTGTTCAAAAAATTGCTACTCAATTAGGATTTAGAGAGTTAGGAATTTATTTTTACCATGCCTCATCTGAAACTGTAGAAGAGAGAAGCAGAAGATTAGACGGGATTCTAGCAAGTGTTTCGATAGGAGATATTGTTGTTTTTCAAACACCTACTTGGAATGGTCTAGAGTTTGAAAGAGAATTTTTAAGTAAATTGAAACTTCTCAATGTGAAAATCATAGTATTTGTCCATGATGTGATTCCCTTGATGTTTAAAGCAAATGAATTTCTGATGCAGGATTATATCAATCTTTACAACATGGCAGATAGTATCATCTTACCATCAGAAGCGATGAAAGAGAAACTGCTTCAAAATGGCTTGAATGTAAAAAAAATCATTTTTCAAAGAATGTGGGATCATCCTCATGATTTGGACTTACATAAACCTATATTTAAAAAAGAAGTCTATTTTGCAGGAAATTTAAGCCGTTTCCCAGAATTAAAAACCTGGGAGGGGACAGTTCCGCTAACTGTATTTTCAAATGAAGAACAGCTTTCTTTATCAAATCAAGTTCATATTGCGGGCTGGAAGACTGATGAAGAAATGCTCTTAGAGTTATCAAAAGGTGGATTTGGACTGGTTTGGACTACACATCAAAATGAGGAACAAAATATAGATTATTATAGTATGAATGTTTCTTATAAGTTGAGTACTTATTTAGCGGCAGGTATCCCTGTCATTATTCCTGCTACCTTGTCTAACTCGGACTTTATAGTAGAGCAAGGATTGGGATTTGTAGTTGATAACTTAGAGGAAGCAAGCAATTTGGTGGAACAACTGTCAGAAGAAGCCTATCTTCAAATGTGTAGTAGAGTACGTTATTTTTCCTTTTTACTAAGTCAAGGTTTTTATGCAAAACAGTTCTTGTTGCAAGCAGTTTTTGAATTAGGGATTAGTAACAATCAAACATTACGAGGTATTCGACTATTGACAGTTACAAATAGTCAGGATTTAGAACAAATTGAATATCTAGTAGAACAGCTTCCTGAGTGTGATTTCAACATTGCTGCTAGAACTCTTATGGGACCACGATTGACAAACTTGGCTGAGAAAGAAAATGTCTATCTATATCCGGCCTCAGATTCAGAAAAGATTGACAAACTATTAGACAAGACGGATCTATATTTGGATATTAACTATGGTGGGGAAGTAGATGGGGTTTTTAACCTCCTGTCAGACAAATCTATTCCTAGTTTTGCCTTTTATAAAACACAAAATGGGGAAAAAGGACAGTATCTCTTTTCTATCAGAAATGTTGATGCTATGGTAACTGCAATTAGGAATTATGCTGAAACAAAACAATTGCCCAATAAACCATTTGATTTTGAAGTGCAGACCATAGATGAAACACTTGATTATATTCTGGAGCATCAATCTTCAATAGCTCGATTTGGTGATGGCGAGGCTGCAATCATGCTAGGCCAATCTATTAATTACCAGAAATATGACCCTAATCTTGCCGAAGAATTGAAATTTATTTTTAATCAAGAGAGCAGTCCTACATTAGTTATTGGTTTACAAGAAGGTTTAAAAAACCGTTTCTCTTTTGTTCCAGATGCTCTAGCTTTTTGGAGGCAATATTTGGAGGATTATGAGGAATTTTATCTAGAGTATTGTAAAAATACTTGGTACGGTTCAACTTTTATTTCCAGACCTTATATTGACTTTTTAGATAAATCAAAAGCAAAATCTCAGTTTGAAAAGTTGAAAAAACTATGGGAAGGAAGAGATATCCTTATCGTAGAAGGCTATGCTTCTAGGTCTGGGGTAGGAAATGATTTATTTGATGGTGCTAAGAGTATTAAGCGAATTATTTGCCCATCTCGACATGCTTATGATAAGAAAAATGAGATAATGGAAGAAATAATGAACCATGCTGATGGACGTTTGGTTTTGTTAATGCTAGGTCCTACAGCTAAGGTTTTAGCCTATCAACTTGCTACCAAGGGTATGCAGGCAATTGATATTGGACATGTTGATTCTGAGTATGAGTGGATGCAGATGGGAGCTGAGACTAAGATTTTATTACACAATAAACATACTGCAGAGTTTAATCTAGATACAGAAATAGAATTAGCAGATGATGAAGTATATTTGAGTCAGATTGTTGTAGACTTGAGTGCAGAATAGTATAAATCATGGGATTTCGGAGGAGAAATGATATCAGAAAGACTTGCAATCGTTTTGATTGCTGATCAAGCTTATACAGAACAATTAACTGTGACCATGAAATCTATCATGTATCACAATAAATCAGTTGATTTCTATATCATCAATCAAGGTATTATGCCAGACTGGTTTAGAAAAATGAGACGTATAGTGAGAAATTTGGGAGGTGAACTTTACAATATTCCTTTTGACATAGAATTGATTTCAGCTGAGTGGAGAACACAAAATCACATTAGTCCGATTGCCTATGCTAAGTATTTTATTCCTCGTCTTGTTGATAGGGAGAGAGTGCTTTATCTAGATACAGATATTATTGTTAATGGCAGCTTAACCTCTTTTTTCTTAACAGATTTAAAAGGCTTTCCAGTAGCTGCTGTACGTGATGTGGATGGTAGTTTTAATACCGGTGTCATGCTCATTGATAATCTACAATGGAAGGATTTATCTGTTTCGGATAAATGTTTAGAGTTATCTGAAGGTGAGAAAAGCGAACATTGGGAATTGGAACATTTTAACGGAGATCAAACGATATTGAACTCTGTTTTTCAGGATAATTGGTTGGAGTTGGATAAGCGATTTAATGTTCAGGTTGGTCATGATATCGTAGCATTTTATAGTAATTGGCAAGAACATTTTTGTATTGAGGATAGTCCTCTTATTATCCATTACACAACTTATAGAAAGCCTTGGAATAGCTCAACATCGTACCGATATAGAGAAAAATGGTGGGATTTTTATAATTTAGAACTTTCCCAAGTTTTAGCTCATCATATAGGGGAATTTTCTTTACAAAAAGAAAAGCAGGGATTAGATTTCTTTACATTAACAGAAACAGAACAATTTGAAGGAATTGAACACTTAGCAAGTACCTTTCCAGAACATCGCTTTCATATAGCTGCTTATACAGAGTTCGGCCCATGGCTAAGTGCCTTGGGCCAAAGAGATAATATTTATCTACATCCGGAGTGTATCCCAGCTACCTTTGATCAACTACTAGAAAATATGGATGCCTATCTGAATATCAATCATGGGGATATAAATGAGGCGATTTTGGAAAGAATGAGTGAGATGAATAAGCCTATTTTTTCATTTTATGCAACTCATAAGGGGAATGTGCCTCAATATCTTTTTCTAAGACAAGAGTTAGAAAAGATGGAAGATGCTATCCGTTTATTCTCTGAAATTGGAGCCGATAAATTTCGTCAAACATTTAAACAAGAAGAATTATTTGATATTTCGGTCATGTCTATAGATGAAACCTTGGATCAACTATTGGAAACAGAACAATCTCTTATTCGTTTTGGAGATGGAGAGATTCATATTATGAATGGTTATGATATAGGATTCCAAGAGTATAATGAAGAGTTATCTAATAGTATGAAGGACATTTTATTGAATGCAAGTAATGAAGATATATTAATTTGTATGCCAGAAGTTTTTGAAGCTTTTACAGGAAATTTTCCTCAAGATCATAACTCTGAGACATTCTGGAAGAGGGAATTAGATGCTTTTGCACCATTTTTTAGAGAATACTGTCAATCACAGAAGTATGGATCAGCCTTTATATCAAGGCCTTATATTTACAATAAAGATAGGAGTCGTGCCTTTGAACAATTTGAGAAAATGAAACAGTTGTTTGAAGGGAAAGACTTACTAATTGTAGAAGGGGTAACTTCGCGATCAGGTGTTGGGAATGATTTATTTGATAAGGCTAACTCTATTAAGCGTATTACTTGTCCCTCTCATAATGCTTTTTCTAAAATCAAGGAAATTAGAGAAAAGATTTTAGAGCATGTAGAGGAACGCTTGATTTTATTGATGTTAGGACCAACTGCCAAGGTCTTAGTATATCAATTATCTCAATTAGGATATCGTGCTTTAGATCTTGGGCATATTGATTCGGAGTATGAATGGATGAAGATGGGAGCGGAAACTAGGGTGCAGTTACAACATAAGCATACTGCCGAATATTATTCTGATCAAGAAATTGAACTGATTGAAGATGAAGATTACAATCAGCAAGTTGTTGAGGATTTATCTAAATAGTGAGGAAGGTATATATGAATTTTCCATTAATATCAATTATTATCCCTGTCTATAATGTTGAAGAATATATAGCACATTGTATTCATAATATTTTATCGCAAACTTATAGTAATTTGGAAATTATTATTGTAAATGATGGTAGCTTAGACGATAGTATAAGAATTGCAAAAGACTTGACAAAAGATGATCCGCGTTTTATCTATATTGATAAAGAAAATGGTGGACAGTCGGATGCTCGAAATGCAGGATTGGATATTGCGACGGGTGATTATATCTTTTTCTGTGATCCAGATGACTTTATGTTTGAGAAGAGTATTGAAAATCTATATTATGCAAGTCAACTAACTGAAGCAGATATTGTCGTGGGCTCATTTTGTCGTTTTGAAGAAGGTATGTTTTATTTTTATCCAAGACCAAAAGAAGACGAACTACTGTCTCCGCTTAGTGCTAGAGATGCTATACAAGGCATGGATAGCATGGAGGATTATACCCTGCTTCGCTATTCTGCAGTTTGGGGGAAACTATTCAAAAAGCATTTATTTGATGAAATTCGCTTTCCTAGGGGGAAATATGCAGAAGACCAGTTCATTATGTGGAAACTTTATCTAGCAAGTGAAAAGATGACTCGGTATGATTCAGATATTTATGCCTACAGAATCAATTTTAAAGGGCTGACTCAGAACTATAACTTATCTCATTTAGATTTTATAGATGCGCTTGAGGAACGTATTGAAACCTTGATAAAGATGCCTGAGCTAGAATATCCGATGGAATTAGCCTTTAATCAGTATCAATTTGCTCTAAGGCGAAATTTATCCATGTTAGAGGGGACCGAATTTGTCAAAGAGGAAGCAACAGTGCGCGAAAAGTTGGAGCATGCTGAGAATGGGAATTACCTGTTTTTGAAAGATAAAAAAGAGTGAAATATGGAAAATCAATTAATCAGTATTATTGTGCCGGTTTACAATGTCGAAGAATATCTCAAACAATGCTTGGATAGCATTCTAGAGCAGACTTTTAGCAATTATGAAGTTATCCTTGTAAATGATGGTTCGACAGATAGCTCAGGTCTAATTTGTCAAGAATACGCTGACAAAGATGCGCGTATTCGTTATTTTGAAAAAGAAAATGGTGGTCTTTCGGATGCACGAAATTATGGAATTGAACAGGCGCAGGGGGAATATCTTACGTTTGTTGATTCTGATGATTGGGTGACTGAAACTTATATCGAAGAACTATATAGTAAATTACAGTACTATAATGCAGATGTTTCTATATGTAACTATTTTCGTTTTCAGGACAGTAATGTAACATTCTATAAACATGTTTTTGAACCTTATGAAAAAGAATATGATAGTAAGCATTTATTAGAACATTATTTTGAAATTGAAGGCGGAGACTTTTTCTTAACCACAGCTTGGGGGAAATTGTATAAAAAATATTTATTTGAAGAGTTGCGTTTTGCAAAAGGAATAACATCAGAGGATACAGCTTTAATCTATAAAGTTTATGCTCTTTCGTATAAGATTGTATATTTTCATAAAGATAATTATTGTTATAGGCAACGTGAAGGCAGCATTTCAAATTCTCCAACGATTAATAGTATTGAGGATTCGATTAGAGTAACTTTAGAAAGAATTGCTTTATTATCTTTAAAAGGATATGATACTTCTAGTTATTTAAAACATTTTCAAAGATTATTGGAATTAAATGAGTATAATATGAGAGCAGTTTGGGGAATGTCTGATACGGAAACGTACAGACGAATTAAAGAAAACTTAAAATTTATTTCTTCGAAATAAGAGTTAGGGATGATCTTAGGACATGTTTTAGTAGAATAGTATCTAACCAAAGAAGATGTTTAAATGAGTCAAAAATATTAACAGAACTTTAAGAATCTAGAAAGCATCATATCAGTTTATTAAAGTGGATGAAATATAATATGGGAACAGTATAGAATATGTTCGATACAGTAGTCTATACAAAAAAAGAGAATCAATTGTGGTTGCTAAATA
This sequence comes from bacterium, assembly GCA_905221115.1. Taxonomy (GTDB): domain Bacteria; phylum Bacillota; class Bacilli; order Lactobacillales; family Streptococcaceae; genus Streptococcus. The sequence continues at coordinate 60,329 of CAJNBX010000008.1, read as the reverse complement.
TAGTTAAACAAAAAGAAAAGAATCTGGATGAATATTAATAGTTTTAAAGAGGAATAGCAAGAAAGCGAGATATGAATTGAAAACAGAAAAAATATCAATCATAATACCAGTATATAATGTAGAGAATTATCTAAGGTCGTGTTTGGATAGTGTCCTATCGCAAACTTATAAGGATTTTGAAGTTCTGATGGTAAATGATGGCTCAACAGATAGTTCAGGAGTTATCTGTCAAGAGTTTGCAGAACGTGACAGGCGCTTCCACTATTTTGAAAAGGAGAATGGGGGATTATCTGATGCTCGTAATTACGGAATAGAAAGGGCTCAGGGAGAGTACCTGACTTTTATTGATTCGGATGATTTTGTAAATGAAAAACATCTTGAGAATTTGTTTTTGGCGAGTAGATTGACTAATGCTGATATCACGATAGGAGGATTCTCTCGTTTTGAGAATGGAACTTTTTGGCTATACCAGGATTACTTTTCTAGTGATTCTCTGGTATCATTTACGAGTGCTCAAGCTATTCAACACCTAGATTCCATGTTTGATGTTCCCTTTTTAAATTTTTCTACCGCTTGGGGAAAATTATTTAAACGTGAGTTATTCAGTGAGCTACGCTTTCCCTATGGAAAATATGCAGAGGATCAATTTATTATATGGAAGTTGTATTTGAAGGCTCGTAGTATATACACCTTTAACGTAGATTCGTATGTATATCGTATCAATAATACTGGAATGTCGAGTGTATTTTCTTTAAAACATTTAGATTATATTGATGCATTAGAAGAAAGAATAAAATTTACTAAGGATATTGATGGTATCGATATCGGTCTTTCTTTTAATATGTATCGTTATGTTTTGAAGAGAAATCTAGACCAGCTCGAGGAGCACCAATTTCTAGATGAAGCATCTCAGATTCGTAGAAAATTGGAGTTGGCGGAACGAGAGGAGTATCCATTTTTATTTGATGAATCTTATAGTGATATGGGAGATCCTAAAGAATTAATTAGTATTATCGTTCCTATTTATAATTCTGGACGGTATTTACGTCAGTGTTTGGATAGTATTATTAATCAAAGTTATAAAAATTTTGAAGTTCTTCTTATTAATGATGGATCAGTGGACGATTCTGCAACGATTTGTAAAGAATATATAGAAAAAGATTCTCGAATTCGCTATTTCGAAAAAGAGAATGGCGGAGTATCTTCAGCACGTAATTTAGGTCTGAAAAATGTAAAAGGTAATTATATTACTTTTGTAGATTCGGATGATTGGATTGACGAAAATTATCTGGAATTACTTTATTATAATATAAAGCAAAAAAACGCAGATATTGCAGTAGCCTCCCATAAAATTTATGGGGAAGATGGAGTGTTTTATCTAAAACCACCGTTCTCAAAGGAAGAAGATGAAATTCTTAATTTCGAGAAACTAACTAAAAATGATTTTTTAGAGATTTATCCCAAATTAATTCACTTAGTACAAGATTTTCATTGTGTAGGATTTAAACTTTTTAAAGTAGATTTGGTTGATAATTTATTTTTTGATGAATCGCTTAAATATGCAGAAGATATGGATTTTTTCTATAGATTATATTTGAGAATGAACAGTATCATATATATGAGGGAATATGTTTATATATATAGAAAAAATGATACGTCTATTACTCAAAAAATGGATGAAATATGTGCATTACAAGATTTAGAAGTTCATTACAAAATATTAAAACAGGCTAGGGAACACGGAGTATCAATTTATTTTTATGTAGAGTATCTGAGATATTTAATAGAGTTGAGGCTAAAACAATTTCCTAACTCTCAAATGTTGAAATCTTATGAGTCCTCTGTTTTAGAAAAAATAGGTACTGTAACGTACTCTCAACCTTTGATTAGTATTGTAGTGCCAATTTATAAAGTAGAAACTTATCTTCGAATGTGTTTAGATAGCATTGAACATCAAACCTATTCAAACATAGAAGTTTTATTAATAAACGATGGTTCACCAGATGCATCCGGAGAGATTTGTCAAGAATATGTTGCTAGAGATAGCAGATTTCACTATTTTGAAAAAGAAAACGGAGGCCTATCTGATGCACGAAATTATGGCATAGCTCGTGCAAAAGGGAAATTTCTTACTTTTATAGATTCAGATGATTGGGTTGAACCAACATATATTGAAGATATGTATCAAGCCGCTCTAGATAATGATTCTGAAATCGTTGTTTCAAACTATAACCGATTTGATGTTAAAGAAAACCATTATTTAATACATGTAGGGGATGACTATTATGAAGAGAACTATGAAGGGGAAGAATTGATTAATAAACTCCCTTTGTTGGAACGATGCGATTATGCTTTTACAACGAGTTGGGGTATTCTTTTTAGTCAAAACCTATTTAATAATATTGCGTTTCCAAAAGGGAAAATTATTGAAGATAGTCGAACCAATTATAAATTGTTCGCAAAATCTTCACGTAGTACCTACATTCATAAAGCACTATATAATTATCGCATTGGTGGCGAGAGTATAAGTAGCCAAGTGAATGAAAAAATTCTAGTAGATGTCTTGGAGTGTTTATTAGAAAGATTGGCAGTATATGCTATCAAAGGTTGGAATATTTCAGATGAAAAAGAAAATATATCTGGGAATCTGATTGTTAAATATCAACAAGCAAAAGAAGCTGGTCTACAAGACACTGAAATTTTTAGGAGATATACTGAGTTACTTTCTTTAATTGATGAAAGTATTTAGATGGACAGAATGTTTATATATAATTAGGAAATGGAGATATGAAAGATTGACAGAATTAATTAGTATTATAGTTCCTGTATATAATACAGAACAATATCTAGTGGAATGTCTAGAAAGTATTCTTAAACAAACTTATTCAAATATAGAAGTTATTTTGGTAGATGATGGTTCGACAGACTCATCTGGAAATATTTGTGATCAATTTGCTAGAAATGATTCTCGCATTCGTGTATTTCACAAGCAGAATGAAGGAGTAGCTATAGCTAAAAACTTTGGAATCGAGCAAGCTAGAGGCGAGTATATTGTCATTGTTGATTCAGATGATATGATAGAAGAGCGTATGATTCAAGTACTGTACGATCAAGCAAGAACTCATCAAGCGGATATTGTCATAGGCAATTATTGTATCTACGATGAAAATGATAAAAATTACTATTTTTATGTATGGGATAAGGATTATGTTGTAGAAGAATTAACATCTCAAGAGTTAATCGATAGACAGGCAGGTGCTTGGAAATGGAATAGTTCAGCTTTTATAATAACTGTATGTAAATTATGTAAAAAAGAATTGTTCAATGAGATTTCTTTTACTCATGGTCGACGATTTGATGATGAGGCTTCTACCCATAGGCTATATTTAAGGAGTAAACGAACAATTTTTGTAAATGATAATCTATATATATATAGAACACGTTCAGGTAGTATAATGCAAACTAAATTTGATATTTCATGGGCTAAAGATTTAGTTGAAGTATTCTCCAAGAAAATATCAGATCTTGTTTTAGCTGGATTAGACGTCTCAGTTATGCGCATTCGATTTGTCAACCTTTTAAAGGATTACAAACAAACTTTAGAATACCATCAATTAACAGATACTGAGGAATATAAAGATATTTGTTTTAGGCTGAACATTTTCTTGGAATCAGAGAAGGAATAAGAACTATGCTTATACTTATTTAAAATCAAAGTGCACCTTTTTGTTGACAGCCTACTTAAGAGATATCATAATTTAAGTATATACTTTGCAATTCAACAGCTCTTATAAGTATTACTATACTTTCTACGAAACAGAGTAACAAAATAGCGATATGGATTATGACTCTAGTCAAGCACTCTCCGATAGTTGTCTTAAATTTCTAGTGGGAATTAAACGAAGCACTTTTGAGGAAATTGTAAAAGTGCTGAGATAGGCTTGCCAAACGAAACATTCCAAAAAGGGGGGGCGAAAATAAAATACGATATTCTTGGTTATCTTGATGAGGATTCTTCAAGATAGCTGAGAATATCACATTTATGAACATATGTCGATTGATTTTTGTATAGAAGACAGTAATTTTCTCCGTCGCAGTTGTAGGGGTGAAGAGTTTTTGGTCTAGCATAGATTTGGTATTGGAAACATAAACGAAACGGACACTGTAATTATTAATGCAATAGAGGTCAAAATTCAAGGATTCAAAAAAACAGCAAGTAAGTTATTCTGGAAAAAGGAAATATCATGTCAGTAAGACTTAATCTATTGTATATAATCATGGAAAAATTCTTTTTATAGATAATTAGTTATATTATTACTAAGATCTGAAGCTATTTAGCGAGAGTCGTTGAGACTTGTCAAAAGGAAAGGAAATTCAAGTTGATAGTGCTTATCAAGGATTTATAAAGATATATCCTCGGGTCAAAACATCCATCAAATCAAGTAAGCTTTCGTATTTAACAGAGAATGATAGGGCATATAATCGATTCTTATTATTGCGTCGCATGGAGATCGAAAACATATTTGCCCAAGTAAGAGTCTTTAAGATTTTTTCAACTACCTATAGAAATAAAAGAAAAAGGTTTGGGTTAAGAATGAATCTAGTTGCAGGAATTACAGTGGATTGAAATAAGATATGAATAAATTGATTGTGAAAATCAAATTAATTTCTAGAAATTTTTTAGCATCCGCAAAGTACCATTCTAGTTTCAATCTATTATATTAAGTTTGAAAGTGGATGATGTTTCGCAGGAGATTTGTTGTATTCTAGGGAGGTAATGATAGAGTTCTAAAAAAACAAACTATACAATACAAGAGTTTCTGCTCTTTTTGATTTTAAATGAGTATTAAGGAACAAATTCTCTAGTTATACATATAATTTAACGATTAAGAGGTATTTAAATACTTCTCTACAGGGAGTTAGAAGCAGAATTTTTCTGCTTTTTTTGTTATAATAGTAACATGAAAAATCAATAAAAAATTTTAAAATACCTGATGGTGTGTTGATTATAAATTACTCAGTAGAAATAGACTAGAAACGAGTTTTAGAGAGTAGGATTGAGCATGAGAAATATTTTTTCATCTATCGCAGTTAAAAAAGGACTAGCAACATTATTTTTTGTATTCATATTTATATTAGGAAGCAGGTTGACCCTTCCTTTTGTAGATATGAATAATAGGGAATTTTTAGGAGGAACTGCTGCTTACTTAGCTTTTTCCACAGCAATGACAGGTGGAAATTTGAGAAGTTTATCCTTGTTTTCAGTAGGATTATCTCCCTGGATGTCTTCGATGATTTTATGGCAGATGCTTTCTTTTTCAAAAAAATTAAATCTGGTATCTGGAGCTATTGAGATACAAAATAGAAGGCAGATGTACTTAACCTTGTTTATTGCTTTGATTCAGGCATTAGCTATTTCGTTAAATCTCCCAATTCAGTCCAATGTACCTAAAATGTTGGTTATCGTCCTTAATACCTGCCTTTTGATAGCGGGTGCTTTTTTCTTGGTGTGGTTATCAGACATCAATGCAACTGTAGGTATCGGTGGACCTATGATTATTTTATTGATTGGAATGATTTTAAACATTCCTCAAGATTTGATTGAAACATTTCGAACTGTTCCCATCCCTCTTTTTGTTTTAATTGGTTTGATTGTTATGGGAATTGTTTTTACTTATCTAGTAGCTCTCCTGTATCGTGCTCGTTATCGTATAGCCGTTCATAAGATTGGCCTACATAATCGTTTTAAGAGATATTCATATTTTGAGATTATGCTTAATCCTGCTGGAGGGATGCCTTTTATGTATGTAATGACTTTTTTGAGTTTACCAACGTATGTATTGTTGTTGTTGCAGACGATTTTTCCGAGCAATCTAATTTTCACTGAAATTTCATCTCAGTATACAATGGGTAAACCATTGTGGATTTATATGTATATGATTATTCTTTTTATTTTTAGTATAGCCTTTGCTTTTGTAAATATGAGTGGGGAACAAATTTCAGATCGAATGAAGAAATCAGGAGAATATATTTATGGAGTCTATCCAGGTGAAGAAACGAGTCGTTTCATCAATCGATTGGTTCTTAGGTTTTCTCTTATTGGTGCTGTGTTTAATGTAGTGATGGCCGGAGGGCCTATGCTATTTGTATTGGTTGATGAGAAACTACTTAGATTGGCAATGATTCCTGGTTTATTTATGATGTTCGGAGGTATGATTTTTACAGTCAGAGATGAAGTGAAAGCTCTGAGATTAAACGAAACTTATAAACCATTGATTTAGGAGAGTGTCATGTATTATTTTATTCCAGCTTGGTATGGTTCAGAACGTCAGTGGCATGCGGATATAATTCCTTGGTACCACTCACAATTTCGCTTCGAATTTGATGATACCTTTAATCAAATCCGTCTCTTTCAAAGGCAAGGTATATCATCTCGCTTATTAGTGTTATCTTATCAACCGCATTTGCGTTATTTTTTACATAGACATGGTGTTTTAGAGACAGATGTCTACTCTGTTTTTGATGATATGCAAGATTTCTATAGACTGCACACTCAAGTTCTTCATATTGGAGATATAGAGTGGGATAGTGATTGCCAATTTCTTTATAGTCCCTTTGCTATTATCGTGCAAAAAAAAGGTAAAAAATATGCTCAGGTAGAGCATGGTGTTGAGGGCTTTATTAGTGAGATTCGGTATTTTGATCCAAATGGTCAGATTAGCAAGCGCTATATCATGGATGACAGAGGATTTGTATCCAGTGTAATCTATTTTGAGGATGGACAAGCTATTTATCAAGACTATCTGGATCCTAAAGGAATTTGGCGATTTAGGGAGTATATTCAAGAGGAAGGTAGAATAGAGATCAATCCGATTTTTGCCTATCGATTTAAATTGCTTAAATATCGAAATATGGAGCATTTGGTGGCAGAATTTTTTGATAAATATTTGAAAAAAAATCAGAAAAAGCAAGATATTTTTATCATTCCGTCGCATCCTTACCATGATCAGTTTATCTTTGATCATATTCCAAGTAATAATCCTAAAATTTTGAGTCTCTTTATCAATCGTAATTCACAGAATACCTTTAGAGAGTTATCAGTATCGGTTGATCGAGCTAGCTTAGTGTTAGTGGATAGAGAGGATAGTTTACAACTTATGCAGGAACTATATCCTGAACTTTCTAATAAATTTTACCATCTTTCTCCTTTTGATACACGTTTACGTCTGGGGCGAAGTCAAACCAGAAAAGAGTCTATTATTTACTATCAACTTGATTTCAACGAAGAAATTGATAGGGAAGCATTAACTCAAGTTTTGTTATTTATTGCTGAAACTAAAAATACAGAAATTGTTTTCGGAACTTTCTCAGCTAGCCAGAAACAAATGGAAGATGTGGAGGCTCTTGTTCATGAAATTATTCAAGAGAAAATTCAGACTGATAGTTTAGAAAAAGGAATAGACTATGGAGATGCGGAAAATCCTTTAGAAGAAAATCAAGAGCAGGAACTACGTTTTCAATTTGTCAATATGAATGACGAGTTGGATTTGATTAAGACATTAGAGTTTGTTCGTTTGATTGTGGATCTTAATAAACAACCTCATCTCTATACTCAAATAGCAGGTATTAGTGCGGGAATTCCTCAGATTAATCGGGTTGAAACTGTTTATGTGGAACATTTGAAAAATGGCTATTTGATTTCGGATATGAAAGAATTTTCCAAGGCTGCACATTACTATATAGATAAACTGAAAGAATGGAACCAGGCCTTGATTTACTCTATTGATAAAATCAAGGAACATACTGGTCAACGTTTCTTAGATAAATTGCATCACTGGATTGAGGAGGTTACTAATGTCAAAGGACTATAAAATCCTACAGATAGGGATTGACAATTGGGCTCATCATTACGATATTCCTGAAAATATGGATTGGTACTATTTCTGTCCCAACTCACCGCTAGCTCTTCGCAAAATGATGGAAATGGAATCTATTACTAGTTTTCATATTATCTTGATAGAGGATGGTCAGTATTTGGCAAATTTATTGCCTTTTATTCATCATATTGAGCCCTATACTTTGTTTTATAATAAAGAGTTTAAAACGACAGATTTGGCAATTCTTGATTGCTTAAAAACACGGTGTGCTCAAGCTATAGACTTCTCAGATCCTCAGCAATTAGTGAATGACTTATCCACTTCTCTCTTTGGTGGAGGTTACGGTGATAAACTATTTCCATCAACGATACAAATTCGTTCAAGTTTTCGAGGAACTATCTCTTATCAGGGGTTCGACAATGTAAATTTGGAAGGGAATTTTGGAGATAGTTTCCAACAAATAGCATACTGGCCAGATAATTTTATGGTTTATAAAAACTTCCCTATAGAATTATGGTTGGAATTTGAAAAGCAAGGAAACTGTGAATTTCGTTTTGTTATCCGTAAGATATGGGCTGGAGCTGTTGATGATTTTTTTGAAGAAAAAATCTATAATGAAAGTGAATTAAAAAAAGCAATAGTCGTAGATAATGAAGAGATTGATGTTTTTTTATCTGTATCAATCGAGGCACGTGGTTGTGGAAGTTTGACGCTAGGGAATTTGCACCAACGTTGGAGTCGCAGACAGTTTGGTAAATTTTTCCTAGGAGGAAATATTTTACATGACAAAAATCGTGACGAAATAAACTACTTCTTTCATCCGGGTGATTTCAAACCACCTTTGGCGGTCTACTTTGCTGGGTATCGTCCTGCCGAGGGATTTGAAGGATATTTTATGATGAAAAATTTAGGCTGTCCTTTCCTTTTGTTTTCTGATCCTCGTTTGGAGGGTGGAGCCTTTTACTTAGGTAGTGAAGAATTAGAGAATAAGATTAAGGAAACCATTCAATATTATTTGGATTATCTTGGTTTGACATCTAAAGATTTAATTTTATCAGGCTTATCAATGGGAACTTTTCCATCGCTCTACTATGGAGCCACTTTTGAACCGCGTGCAGTTATTGTTGGGAAGCCACTAGCTAACATTGGGACTATTGCAAGACGTGGGCGTTTAGAGGCTCCAGGGGTATTTAATACCAGTTTTGATGTTTTGAAGCATCAGACTGGTGGAGTTAGTTATCAGCATATGGATGATTTGGATCAGCGTTTTTGGAATACATTTAAAAAGGCTGATTTTACACAGACAACTTTTGGGCTCTCCTACATGAAAGATGAAGATATGGACAGCAGAGCCTACGATCAGTTAGTAGAACATCTTTGCTATACAGGAGCCAAAATCTTATCCAAGGGAACATCTGGTCGACACAATGATGATACTGCTACAAATGTGGCTTGGTTTCTACATTTTTATAGTATGGTATTGGGATCGGAGTTTGGAAGAGGTGACAAATGATTATCAATCAAAGAGAAAATATTCCTTGGGGAGAGGTTAAGGGAACATTTATGTATGGTAGCAAAGTGACTTATCATGAGGATAAACATATTAGTCTATATAATCCCTTGGTACCATCAGGAGAAATCTTAAAAACATGGTTTTCCAGTGTGAACTATCAAGCCTTTAGAACTCAACCCAGTCTTCCCTTACTTAAAAGAAAACAGGATTATCAATTATGTATGGATTTTGAATGTCATCCTACAAATGGAGTCTATATAAAGATTGTCTTTTTTGATAGATATGGGGATGTGATTGAAGAGAAAATTGAAAAAATGAAAGTCTTTGATTTTACCTATCCTGATGATACCTATACCTACCAAGTCTCCCTTCTAAGTGCTGGCTTTGAGTCCTTAGATTTTTATTCTTTTTCTATTAAGGAGATGAATCGTGTTTAAAGGTTTATATCAAGATTTCCAACTTCGGAAAGTCAAAAGGATTTTAAGAAAGATTAATGCCCTTAAAGGAAAGATGGAGTCTCTATCAGACCAAGAACTAGCGGCAAAAACAGTGGAGTTTCGCCAACGTCTTGCTAAAGGAGAGACGGTAGATGATCTTCTAGTGGAAGCTTTTGCAGTTGTTCGTGAAGCGGATAAGCGAGTACTGGGAATGTTTCCCTATGATGTCCAAGTCATGGGAGGAATTGTTATTCATCAGGGAAATGTTGCTGAGATGAATACTGGTGAAGGGAAAACCTTGACAGCCACTATGCCTGTTTATCTCAATGCCCTGACAGGGAAAGGCACTATGCTAATCACCACTAATGAGTATCTAGCTAAACGCGATGCTGAGGAGATGGGACAAGTTTACCGCTTCTTAGGATTGACAATTGGGGTTCCTTTTACAGATGATCCTAAAGAGGAATTGACACCAGAAGAGAAAAAAATCATTTACGCATCAGATATTATTTATACAACTAATAGTAACTTAGGTTTTGATTATTTAAATGATAATCTGGCCTCAAATGAGGAAGGAAAATTTTTGCGTCCTTTTAATTACGTTATTATTGATGAGATTGATGATATCTTATTGGATAGTGCCCAGACACCTCTTATCATTGCAGGAGCCCCTCGTGTTCAGTCCAATCACTATGGTATTATTGATACGCTGGTAACGACTTTAGTAGAGGGAGAAGACTATATCTTTAAGGAAGAAAAAGATGAAATCTGGCTGACCACTAAAGGTGCTAAAGCTGCTGAGAGCTTTTTAGGAATAGATCATTTTTATAAGGAAGAACATGCGGTATTTGCTCGGCACTTAGTGTATGCGATTCGAGCCCATAAACTCTATACAAAAGATAAGGACTATGTCATTCGTGGTAATGAAATGGTATTAGTAGATAAGGGAACGGGGCGTTTAATGGAGATGACCAAACTACAGGGAGGCCTCCATCAGGCCATTGAAGCCAAGGAACATGTCAAATTATCTCCAGAGACGCGGGCCATGGCCTCCATCACCTATCAGAGTCTTTTTAAAATGTTTAATAAGATCTCTGGTATGACAGGGACAGGTAAAGTTGCAGAAAAAGAGCTTCTGGAAACTTACAATATGTCTGTAGTGCGCATTCCAACCAATCGTCCTAGACAACGGATTGACTATCCAGATAATCTATATATCACTTTACCTGAAAAAGTGTATGCTTCTTTGGAGTACATTAAGGAATACCATGCTAAGGGAAATCCCCTACTTGTTTTTGTAGGCTCAGTTGAAATGTCTCAACTCTATTCGTCTCTCTTGCTTCGAGAGGGAATAGCTCATAATGTTTTAAATGCTAATAATGCGGCGCGTGAGGCTCAGATTATCTCCGAGTCAGGTCAGATGGGGGCTGTGACAGTGGCTACCTCTATGGCAGGACGGGGTACGGATATCAAGCTTGGTAAAGGAGTCGCAGAGCTTGGGGGCTTGATTGTTATTGGAACTGAGCGGATGGAAAGTCAACGGATTGATCTGCAAATTCGTGGCCGTTCTGGCCGTCAGGGAGATCCTGGGATGAGTAAGTTCTTTGTATCTTTAGAGGACGATGTTATCAAGAAATTCGGTCCATCTTGGGTGCATAAAAAATATAAAGATTATCAGGTTCAAGATATGACTCAACCAGAAGTATTGAAAGGCCGTAAATACCGGAAACTGGTCGAAAAGGCTCAGCATGCTAGTGATAGTGCTGGACGTTCGGCACGTCGTCAGACTCTAGAATATGCTGAGAGTATGAATATTCAACGGGATATGATTTACAAGGAGCGCAATCGTCTAATAGATGGTTCTCGTGACTTAGAGGATGTTGTGGAGGAAATCATTGCTAGTTACATTGATCAAGTGATTTCTTCAGAATATGAAAGCCGAGAGTTACTCTTCCATTTTCTTGTGACCAATATTAGTTTTCATATTAAAGAAGTTCCAGACTATGTAAATGTGACTGACAAAACTGCAGTTCGTAGTTTTATGAAGCAGGTGATTGATAAAGAACTTTCAGAAAAGAAAGAATTGCTTGAGGAACATGGCTTATATGAACAGTTTTTACGACTTTCTATGCTCAAGGCTATTGATGACAACTGGGTGGAGCAAGTTGACTATCTACAACAGTTATCTATGGCTATCGGTGGTCAATCTGCTGCACAGAAAAACCCAATTGTAGAATATTATCAAGAAGCCTATGCAGGCTTTGAAGCCATGAAAGAACAAATCCGTGCGGATATGGTGCGTAATCTCCTGATGGGCTTGGTTGAAGTCACTCCTAAGGGTGAGATTATGACTCATTTCCCATAAAAAGAGGAAAATATGACAATTTACAATATAAATTTAGGACTTGGATGGGCTAGTAGCGGTGTTGAATACGCCCAAGCCTATCGTGCTGGTGTTTTTCGGAAATTAAATCTGTCCTCTAAGTTTATCTTTACAGATATGATTTTAGCCGATAATATTCAGCACTTAACAGCCAATATTGGTTTTGATGATAATCAGGTTATCTGGCTTTATAATCATTTTACAGACATCAAGATTGCGCCGACTAGCGTGACAGTGGATGATGTCTTGGCTTACTTTGGTGGTAAAGAAAGTCACAGAGAAAAAAATGGCAAGGTCTTGCGTGTCTTCTTTTCTGACCAAGATAAGTTTGTAACCTGTTATTTGGTTGATGAGGACAAGGACTTGGTTCAACATGCCGAGTATGTCTTTAAAGGAAAACTGATTCGTAAAGATTACTTTTCTTACACTCGTTATTGTAGCGAGTACTTTGCTCCCAAGGACAATGTTGCAGTCCTATATCAACGAACTTTTTATAATGAGGACGGAACTCCAGCCTATGATATTTTGATGAATCAAGGTAAGGAAGAAGTTTATCGTTTCAAGGATAAGATTTTATATGGGAAGCAAGCCTTTATGCGTGCCTTTATGAAATCCTTGAATATGAACAAGTCTGATTTGGTCATTCTTGATAGAGAGACAGGCATTGGACAGGTTGTTTTTGAGGAAGCACAAGTAGCGCATTTAGCGGTAGTTGTTCATGCGGAGCATTATAGTGAAAATGCTACAAACGAGGATTACATCCTTTGGAATAACTATTACGACTATCAGTTTACCAATGCAGATAAGGTTGATTTCTTTATTGTATCCACTGATAGACAGAGAGATGTTCTGCAAGAGCAATTTGCCAAATATACTCAGCATCGTCCAAAGATTGTTACTATCCCTGTAGGAAGTATTGATGCATTAACTGAGTCAAGTCAGGGACGTAAGCCATTTTCATTGATTACGGCTTCGCGTCTTGCCAAAGAAAAACACATTGACTGGTTGGTCAAGGCGGTCATTGAGGCTCGTAAGGAAATCCCTGAATTGACCTTTGATATTTATGGTAGTGGTGGAGAAGAATCTCTGCTCAGAGAAATTATTGCAAATCATCAGGCTGAGGATTATATCCAGCTCAAGGGACATGCCGAACTTTCGCAGATTTATAGCCAGTATGAAGTCTATTTGACTGCTTCTACCAGCGAAGGCTTTGGTTTGACCTTGATGGAAGCTATTGGTTCAGGCCTCCCCCTAATTGGTTTTGATGTACCTTATGGTAATCAGACCTTTATAGAAGATGGGAAAAATGGTTATTTGATTCCAAGTTCATCTGACCATGTAGAAGACCAAATCAAGCAAGCTTTTTCAACTAAGATTTGTCAATTGTATCAAGAAAATCGTTTGGAAGCTATGCGTGCCCATTCTTATCAAATTGCAGAAGGCTTCTTAACCGAAGAAATTTTAGAAAAGTGGAAGAAAACAGTAGAGGAGGTGCTCCATGATTGAACTTTATGATCGTTATAGTCAGGACAGTCGAGATTTACATGAAAGTCTAGTCGCTACTGGTCTTTCTCAACTTGGAGTGGTCATCGATGCAGATGATTTTCTGCCTGATGGTCTGGTTTCTCCTTTTACCTATTATCTAGGTTACGAGGATGGGAAACCTCTCTATTTTAACCAAGTCCCTGTTCCAGCTTTTTGGGAAATTTCAGGCAATAATCAGTCTGCTCGTATTGAGGATATGACACAGGAGAGAGCTGTCATTCATTATGCTGATGGAATGCAGGCTCGTTTGGTTAAGCAAGTAGATTGGAAAGACCTAGAAGGTCGAGTACGCCAGGTTGACCACTACAATCGCTTTGGAGCTTGTTTTGCTACAACGACCTATAGCGCGGATAGTGAGCCGATTATGACGATTTACCAAGATGTCAATGGCCAGGAGGTGTTACTTGAAAACCATGTGACGGGTGACATCTTATTGACCTTACCTGGTCAGTCCATTCGTTACTTTGCAAATAAGGTTGAATTTATCACCTTCTTTTTGCAAGATTTGGAAATAGATACAAGTCAGTTTATCTTTAATACCTTAGCGACTCCTTTCTTGGTTTCCTTCCATCATCCAGATAAATCTGGCTCAGATGTTTTGGTTTGGCAGGAACCTCTCTATGATGCCATTCCAGGCAATATGCAGTTGATTTTGGAAAATGATGATGTGCGTACTAAGAAAATCATTATTCCCAACAAGGCGACTTATGAGCGCGCTTTAGAGTTGACTGACGAGAAATACCATGATCAGTTTGTGCACTTGGGTTACCATTATCAGTTCAAACGCGATAATTTCCTAAGACGAGATGCCTTAATCTTGACTAATTCCGATCAGATTGAGCAAGTAGAAGAAATCGTAGAAGCCTTGCCTGATGTCACTTTCCGTATCGCAGCGGTGACAGAAATGTCTTCTAAGTTATTAGATATGCTTCGTTATCCTAATGTGGTCCTTTATCAGAATGCTAGTCCGCAGAAGATTCAGGAGCTCTATCAATTGTCGGATATTTACTTGGATATCAACCATAGCAATGAGTTGCTACAGGCAGTGCGTCAGGCCTTTGAGCACAATCTCTTGATTCTTGGATTTAACCAAACGGTACACAATAGACTTTATATCGCTCCTGAACATCTATTTGAAAGTAGTGAAGTTGCTGCTTTGGTTGAGACCATTAAACTGGCCCTTTCAGATGTTGATCAAATGCGTCAGGCACTTGGCAAACAAGGCCAACATGCAAATTATGTTGACTTGGTGCAATATCAGGAAACTATGCAAACTGTTTTAGGAGGCTAATATGTCAGACGAAGATTTATTTTACAAAGACGTTGAAGGTCGCATGGAAGAGTTGAAACAAAAACCCATCAAGAAGGAAAAAGAAACCCGAGGGGAAAAGATTAGTAAGACTTTTTCACTCTTACTGGGTTTGATGATTCTGATTGGTTTGCTCTTTACTTTGCTGGGAATTTTGAGGTAAGTCTATGATTGAAATACTAATTGTTTTAGCTATTGTCCTCTCTCTTGCTTTGATTGTATTGGTAACTATACAACCCCGTCAAAATCAACTATTTTCCATGGATGCCACTAGTAATATTGGTAAACCAAGTTACTGGCAGAGCAACACCTTGGTAAAGGTGCTCACTTTATTGGTGAGTTTGGCCTTATTCGTTTTACTATTAACCTTTATGGTGATAACTTACAAATAAAAGAAAACTTCAGATATTCACCTTTTGTGATTGGTCTGAAGTTTTCTTTTTTATATTCAATGAAAATCAAAGAGCAAACTAGGAAGCTAGCTGCATGCTGCTCAAAACACTGTTTTGAGGTTGTAGATAAGACTGACGAAGTCAGTAACCATACCTACGGCAAGGCGAAGCTGACGTGGTTTGAAGAGATTTTTGAAGAGTATTACTGTCCATATTTTTGGTAAAAGTCAACTTTTACTTGGATGAAGGTTTTGGCTTCACGTAGGAGTTGAAGAAGTGTGGCGCGGGTTTCAAATTCTTCTCTTGTCTTGGGCAGACTGCGGTTACGGAAGATTTCCAGATAGCGTTCAATTTCATCTAGTAAATCAGAAGCAGGATTGGTCTGGCTTAGTTGACCAGCAATTTTTGAAAAGAGTTGGGCCAAAATCAGACTTTCACTGGCAGCTAGGTGACAGGTGTTGATTTGCTGGGCCATATTTCGCAGGATACGACTTTGTCGCTGTCTCATCTCAAAGTAGTGGATATGGTAGTCGGTCTGGTGAAAGAGGTGGTCTGAGTGATCCAAATAGACCAGTCTGAGGGCTTCTTCCAAAAGGGTGTCCAATTCTTCAACCAACTGTGCTCGGTTGCGTCCATCCCCTCTGGATAAATAATATTTGAAGCGCTGGAGAATATCTTTTAACTTTTCTTCTACCAATGTGTGGTAGTGATGAATTTCCTCTTCTCGTGAAGGCATGTAGAGATTGACCAGTAAAGTAAATCCTGTACCGATAGCAAAGAGAAGAAATTCATTGACTAGAAGGTCTGGAGAGGTTGACTCTTGAATCAAGAGATGGCTAACCAAAACCGTGCTTGGTGTGATGCCAATTTCCCAGCCCATCTTGTAGGATAGAGGCACATAGAGGGCCAGATAGAGGCCAAGGCTCCAGATATGAAATCCGCTCAAGTGAAAAACCAAAACCCCGATAACCAGAGCCAGAAGCATGGAAAAGAGCCGATTGCTGGCCAGTTTTAAGGTACTTCTACGCGTATCAGATAGGCTCAAGAGAGCGATAATTCCGGCCGAAACTGCTGACGAAAGATTGAGAAAATAAGCAAGAAGGCAGGCAAGACAGGTAGCTAAGATGAGCTTGGCAGTACGTTGGCTAACAGACATAAGAATTTCCTAATAAATTAGAATAAAAGCGTAAAAGACAAGACCTGAGCAGGCTTGCCTTTATGCCTTATTTTTTACGGGCTGCTGCGTATTCGGCAACGGCGGTAAAGAGGACGTCTGTAGACGAGTTGAGGGCTGTTTCACATGAGTCTTGGATGACCCCAATCACAAATCCAACTCCGACAACTTGCATGGCAATATCGTTAGAAATACCGAAAAGACTACAAGCAACTGGGATAAGAAGGAGGGATCCTCCGGCAATACCAGAAGCACCACAGGCTGAGATAGCTGCTACCACACTGAGGACAAAGGCTGTGGCAAAGTCAACAGGGATTCCCAAAGTATTTACTGCAGCAAGGGTCAAAACGTTAATAGTAATCGCTGCCCCGGCCATGTTGATAGTAGAACCAAGTGGGATAGAAACAGAATAGGTATCTGGATCCAGTCCAAGGTCGTGGCAAAGTTTCATGTTGACAGGGATGTTAGCCGCAGAACTACGAGTAAAGAAGGCTGTCACACCGCTGACACGCAAACATTTCCAAACGAGGGGATAAGGGTTTCTCTTCATAAAGAGGAAGGCAATCAATGGATTGACTACTAAGGCCACAAAGAACATAGTTGTCACCAAGAGGGCAAGCAAGATTCCGTAGTTGGCTAGGCTTCCGATTCCCTTATCAGAAATAGTTTTGAAGACAAGACCAAGGATACCAAATGGGGCTAGGTTAATGATCCATTCGACAATTTTAGAAGTCACATCAGCCATGGTTTTCAGCAATTCTTTACTATTTTTGCTGGCTTCTCTCATAGCAATCCCGAAAACAACTGCCCAAGATAGGATACCGATGTAGTTGGCAGTAATGAGAGCATTAACTGGATTGTCAACTAGTTTGAGCAAGAGGTTGCTGAGAACCTGTCCAATCCCATCTGGTGGAGCAATATCGGTATTAGCGCTATTTAGGGTAATTTCAACAGGTACAATGAAACTTGCTAGTACAGCGATAAGGGCAGCGGCAAAGGTTCCTACCAAGTAAAGGAAGATAACAGTTTTCATATTGCTATCTTGCCCCTTTTGATGTTGTGAAAGGGCATTGGCAACGAGGGCAAAGACCAGAATCGGTGCGATGGCTTTGAGGCCACCAACAAAGAGATCTCCTAGAAGGCCAATTCCTGAAATGTTAGGAAGTGTCAGTCCTAGGGTTCCTCCAATAAGCATGCCAATCAAGATACGTTTGATCAGGCTTGCCTTATTCCAAGCATGAATAAATTTTTTCATAACAATCTCCTTTGTTGTGTAATGTTTATGATTATAGTATAAATATGAACTAAAATCAAGAATTTTCTGTCTATTTTTGAAATTATTTTTGAATATTTATGGAGAATGACACTTTATGAAAGTATGGTATAATAAATGAAAGGAGTTTTCTATGCAAGAATTTATTCAAAACTATCTCAATAAGCTTGATGTTACAGTGATTATCGAGAATATCTTAACCAAGGTACTTTCTCTTTTATTCTTATTTTTGCTCTTTTATATAGCTAAGAAATTGCTCCATACCATGGTGCAGAGAATTGTTAAACCTTCTCTAAAAATGTCTCGTCATGATGTCGGGCGTCAGAAAACCATCTCACGTCTGTTAGAAAATGTGTTTAATTATACCCTTTATTTCTTTTTACTTTACTGCATTTTGTCGATTTTAGGTTTGCCAGTTTCGAGTTTGCTGGCAGGTGCTGGAATCGCTGGGGTGGCTATTGGGATGGGAGCCCAAGGTTTTCTGTCTGATGTTATCAATGGCTTTTTCATCCTTTTTGAACGTCAACTGGATGTGGGAGATGAGGTCGTTTTGACAAATGGTCCTATTACTGTATCGGGCAAGGTCGTCAGCGTCGGCATTCGAACAACGCAACTCAGAGGAGAAGACCAGGTTCTACACTTCGTTCCCAATCGGAATATCACCGTCGTTAGCAATTTCTCTCGGACAGACCAGGCCTGAAATTTTAGCAGATTTATGGTACAATAGAAAGAGTTTGGTAAAGGAGAGAAGATGTTTTTAGAAAAACAGTTGGGCAATGGTTGTACCTGGATTAACCTAGATTTAGACAAGTTGAAAAAACTAGAAGACCTTTCTGAAATCTACGGTTTGGACAAGGAAACCATTGAGTACGCGCTGGATAGAAATGAGCGTGCCCATATGGATTATCATCGCGAAAATGGGACTGTGACCTTTATCTACAATGTCTTGAACTTGAAAAAGGATAAGGCCTACTACGAAGCCTTTCCCATGACCTTTATCGTGGAACATCGTCGCCTGATTACCATTAGTAATACCAAGAACGCCTATGTCATTGAACAGATGACCCGTTATCTGGATAGTCATGACACGCTTTCGATTTACAAGTTTCTCTTTGCCAGTCTGGAAATCATCAGCAATGCCTACTATCCCGTCATCGAGCAGATGGACAAGAGTAAGGACGAGGTCAATGGTCTCTTGCGTCAGCGAACGACCAAGAAAAATCTCTTTGCCCTGTCTGACTTGGAGACAGGTATGGTTTACCTCACTGCGGCTGCCAAGCAAAATCGCATGTTGCTGGAACATATTCAAGGGCATGCCCTCTATCGCAGTTTTAACGAGATTGAGAGAGAACAGTTTGATGATGCCATGATTGAGGCTCATCAGCTGGTATCCATGACGGATTTGATTTCTCAAGTCCTCCAACAACTATCAGCATCTTACAATAACATCCTAAACAACAACCTGAATGATAATTTGACAACTCTGACCATCATTTCAGTCTTGCTAGCTGTTTTGGCAGTCGTGACAGGCTTTTTCGGAATGAATGTTCCTCTACCTTTAACAGATGAGCCCCATGCTTGGCTCTACATCATTTTAGCCAGTGCTAGTTTGTGGATTGTGTTGTCATTGCTACTAAGGAAAATTGCGAAAAAAAGTTAAGAAAAGGAGCCAGAATGGCGATTGAAAACTATATGCCAGATTTTGCTGTGGAAGCAGTTTATGATCTGACAGTTCCAAGCCTGCAGGCGCAGGGAATCAAGGCTGTTTTGGTCGATTTGGATAATACCCTCATTGCTTGGAACAACCCTGATGGGACACCAGAAATGAAGCAATGGCTACATGATCTTCGGGACGCGGGCATTCGCATTATCGTAGTCTCAAACAACACTAAGAAACGCGTCCAACGAGCAGTTGAGAAGTTTGGAATAGATTACGTTTATTGGGCATTGAAGCCCTTCACATTTGGGATTGACCGTGCCATGAAGGAATTCCACTATGATAAAAGCGAAGTGGTCATGGTTGGCGATCAGCTCATGACAGATATTCGTGCAGCCCACCGTGCTGGCATTCGCTCGATTTTAGTCAAACCCTTGGTCCAACATGACTCGATCAAAACGCAGATTAACCGAGCTCGTGAGCGTCGTGTCATGCGAAAAATCACTGAAAAGTACGGACCGATTACATATAAAAAAGGAATTTAACTATGGAAGAAATTCTCTGTATTGGTTGTGGAGCAACCATTCAGACGACAGACAAGGCTGGACTTGGATTTACTCCCCAGTCGGCACTTGAAAAAGGTTTGGAGACTGGCGAAGTCTATTGCCAACGCTGTTTCCGTCTCCGCCACTATAATGAGATCACGGATGTCCAGTTGTCGGACGATGATTTCCTCAAGCTCTTGCACGATGTGGGAGACAGTGATGCCTTAGTGGTCAATGTCATTGATATCTTTGATTTTAATGGCTCTATCATCCCAGGCTTGCCACGTTTTGTATCGGGCAATGATGTCCTCTTGGTGGGAAATAAAAAAGATATCTTGCCCAAGTCAGTTAAGCCGAGCAAGATTAGCCAGTGGCTCATGGAACGTGCCCACGAAGAAGGTCTTCGTCCAGTTGATGTCGTCCTAACTTCGGCACAAAATAAGCATGCCATCAAGGAAGTCATTGACAAAATTGAGCAGTATCGTAAGGGACGAGATGTCTATGTGGTTGGAGTGACCAATGTTGGAAAATCAACCCTTATCAATGCCATTATTCAAGAAATCACTGGTGATCAGAACGTTATCACGACTTCACGTTTCCCAGGGACAACCTTGGACAAGATTGAGATTCCGCTTGACGACGGATCTTATATCTACGATACGCCGGGAATCATCCACCGTCACCAGATGGCCCATTACTTGACGGCTAAAAACCTTAAGTATGTCAGCCCTAAAAAGGAAATCAAGCCTAAAACCTACCAGCTCAATCCTGAACAAACCCTCTTTTTAGGAGGTCTAGGACGCTTTGACTTCATTGCAGGTGAGAAGCAAGGTTTCACAGCCTTCTTTGATAATGAACTCAAACTCCATCGTACCAAGCTAGAAGGAGCTAGTGCCTTTTACGACAAGCACCTAGGGACCCTCCTCACACCACCAAATAGCAAGGAAAAAGAAGATTTTCCAAAACTAATCCAACATGTATTTACTATCAAGGACAAGACAGACCTAGTCATCTCAGGCCTAGGCTGGATCCGCGTAACAGGCACCGCAAAAGTCGCCGTCTGGGCACCCGAAGGCGTCGCAGTCGTCACACGAAAAGCAATTATTTAAACACAGAAAGGAAAGGGTTATCTGAATTCGGGCGAGCCTTGCGAGCCCATAACGAATACTTTTCGCTGTGGTGTCAGTTGGTACAAGTGATTGTACCAACTGCGGAAAATTTGAGACCTTAGGCTCAAATTTTAGTCATGAAAGTCCGAAGGACTTTGCTGACGTCCGTCACCACTTCAGAAAAGTATAAAAAGAAACTCTTTTAAAGAAATTATGTCATTAACATCAAAACAACGTGCCTTCCTCAACAGCCAGGCACACACCCTCAAACCCATCATCCAAATCGGGAAAAATGGTCTCAACGACCAAATCAAAACCAGCGTTCGTCAAGCTCTTGACGCCCGCGAATTGATTAAAGTAACGCTCTTGCAAAACACAGATGAAAACATCCACGAAGTAGCTGAAATCTTGGAAGAAGAAATCGGTGTGGATACAGTCCAAAAAATCGGACGCATCTTGATTTTGTTTAAACAATCCAGCAAGAAAGAAAATCGTAAGATTTCTAAAAAAGTCAAAGAAATCTAAAAACCTACTCCAAACAACTGTTTTTACAGAGAAATAAAGGAGACTAGCCTATGGCAATCGAACTATTGACTCCCTTTACCAAGGTAGAGTTGGAGCCAGAAATCAAGGAGAAAAAACGCAAACAAGTCGGGATTTTAGGGGGAAATTTTAACCCTGTTCACAATGCCCATCTAATTGTTGCGGATCAAGTGCGCCAGCAGTTGGGACTAGATCAAGTTCTGCTTATGCCTGAATACCAACCTCCTCACGTAGATAAAAAAGAAACCATCCCTGAACACCATCGTCTCAAGATGCTTGAGTTGGCTATTGAGGGGATTGAAGGACTAGCTATTGAAACCATTGAGTTGGAGCGCAAGGGCATTTCCTATACATATGACACCATGAAGATTTTGACAGAGCAACATCCAGATACGGATTATTACTTTATCATCGGTGCCGACATGGTGGACTATCTGCCTAAGTGGTACCGAATTGATGAACTGGTTGACATGGTTCAGTTTGTGGGGGTTCAGCGCCCACGCTACAAGGCAGGGACTTCCTATCCAGTTATCTGGGTGGATGTGCCTCTCATGGATATCTCGTCCAGCATGGTGCGTGATTTCCTTGCCCAAGGTCGGAAACCCAATTTTCTCCTTCCTCAGCCGGTGCTAGACTATATCGAGAAGGAGGGGCTCTACTGATGGATTATCAAGACTATATCAACTGCTCTCGCGAGGCTTTGTTGGAAAAAATGGCAGAGCTTCTACCTGAAAAACGTCTAACCCATTGTTTGGGTGTAGAGCGTGCAGCCATAGAATTAGCAGAGAGATTCGGAGTCGATGCCGAGAAAGCAGGCCTAGCAGGCCTTCTTCATGACTATGCTAAAAAGCTGTCAGATCAGGAATTTTTAGATTTGATTGACCGTTACCAATTAGACCCTGACCTCAAAAACTGGGGCAATAATGTCTGGCATGGCATGGTTGGAATTTACAAGATTCAAGAAGACTTGGATTTGCATGATCCAGAAATCCTGCGAGCCATTGAAATCCATACAGTCGGGGCTGGTCAGATGACAGACTTAGACAAAGTTATCTATGTAGCGGACTATATCGAGCATAATCGAGCCTTTCCAGGAGTGGATGTGGCGCGTGAAATTGCTGAGCTATCGCTCAATAAGGCAGTGGCCTACGAAACAGCTCGTACCGTAGAGCATCTAGCTCATCAGGGATTTCCCATCTATCCCCAAACCCTTGAAACCTATAACGCCTTTGTGCACTATTTGAAAGAGGACTAAATGAACGAAAAAGAATTACTAGAACTAGTCGTGAAAGCGGCTGATGAGAAACGTGCAGAGGATATCCTCGCACTTGATGTACAAGATTTGACTAGCGTGACGGACTATTTTGTTATCACTAGCTCAATGAATAGCCGTCAGTTGGACGCTATTGCTGATAACATCCGTGAAAAAGTAGCTGATGCAGGCTTTAAAGGTAGCCATATCGAAGGTGATGCAGCTGGAGGCTGGGTCTTGCTGGACCTCGGTGCTGTCGTTGTGCATGTCTTTTCAGAAGAAATGCGTGCTCACTATAACCTAGAAAAACTATGGCATGAGGCGGATTCTGTAGATATTTCAGAAGCCTTAGCATAGGAGATAAACTCAGTTGTAGTCAACTGGGTTTCTTTGCTTATTTTAGAAAAAAAGGATAGAAAGGTATAGGGCGAGTGGTGCTTGCCATCGACGCTCTTGGTATCATGATTATGGCAACTTATGAAACCTTTGCGGCGGTCTATGATGCGATCATGGACGATAGTTTATACGATAAATGGACAGACTTTTCTCTGCGTCACTTGCCTAAGACCAAGGAGAGAAAGAAACTCTTGGAATTGGCTTGTGGGACAGGAATTCAATCGGTGCGCTTCTCTCAGGCCGGTTTTGATGTGACTGGATTGGACTTGAGTGCGGATATGCTGAAGATTGCTGAGAAGAGAGCGACTGCAGCCAAGCAAAAGATTGATTTTATTGAAGGCAATATGCTGGATTTGTCCAAGGTAGGTCAATACGACTTTGTCACTTGTTATTCGGACTCAATCTGCTACATGCAGGATGAGGTGGAAGTAGGGGATGTTTTTAAGGAAGTGTATAATGCCCTCAATGAGAACGGGGTATTTATCTTTGATGTGCATTCAACCTACCAGACTGATGAGGTCTTTCCAGGCTATTCCTACCATGAAAATGCGGAAGATTTTGCCATGCTCTGGGATACCTACGAGGATGCAGCGCCTCACTCTATCGTTCATGAGTTGACTTTCTTTATTAAGGAAGAGGATGGGTCCTTTAGTCGCCACGATGAAGTGCATGAGGAGCGAACTTATGAGGTTCTGACCTATGATATTTTGCTGGAACAGGCTGGTTTCAAGTCTTTCAAACTCTATGCCGACTTTGAGGACAAGGAGCCAACAGAAACTAGCACCCGTTGGTTTTTTGTCGCGCAGAAGTAGGAGATCACTATGACCATCACAGGTATTATAGCCGAGTTCAATCCTTTTCATAATGGGCACAAATACCTGCTTGAGCAGGCGGAAGGGCTGAAAATTGTTGCCATGTCTGGGAATTTCACGCAACGAGGAGAGCCTGCTATCGTAGACAAGTGGACTCGGGCCCAGATGGCACTGGAAAATGGCGCGGACTTGGTAGTGGAATTGCCCTTTTTAGTCAGTGTTCAGGCGGCGGATTTCTTCGGTCAAGGAGCTGTGGATATCTTGACACGCTTGGGCATTGATAGTCTAGTTTTTGGGACGGAGGAAGTTCTAGATTACCAGAAAATCGCTGACTTATATACAGAGCAGGCTACTAAGATGGAGAAATTTGTGGAAAATCTGCCTGACTCTCTCTCTTATCCTCAGAAAACTCAGGTCATGTGGAAGGAATTTGCTGGTCTTGATTTTTCTGGCAATACGCCCAACCATGTCCTTGCTCTGGCCTATGCCAAGGCGGTTGCTGGACGAAACATCAAGCTGCATCCGATTCAGCGTCAGGGGGCTGGCTATCATTCTGTGGACAAGGATGTGGACTTTGCCTCGGCAACAGCTCTGCGTCAGCACCAATTAGACCAAGATTTCTTAGAACGCTTTATGCCTTCTGTTGCCCTCTTTGAGCAGGCTAGTAAGGTGAGCTGGGAAGACTATTTTCCCTTGCTCCGTTATCAAATCTTGTCAAATCCCGACCTAACTACCATCTATCAGGTCAATCAAGAAATGGCAGTACGCATCAAGGATGCCATCAAGACAGCCCAGTCTGTGGAAGACTTGGTTGAGGCGGTTGCGACCAAACGTTACACCAAGGCGCGTGTCAGACGTCTTTTGACCTATATTTTGGTGCAAGCTAGAGAAAGTGATTTGCCAGAAGCCATTCATGTCCTTGGATTTACTGAAAAAGGCAGGCAACACCTTAAGTCTCTGAAAGGGCAGGTCAATCTAGTCAGCCGAATTGGCAAAGAACCCTGGGATGCCATGACTCAAAAGGCAGACCAGATTTACCAACTGGGAAATTCAAGTATAGCAGAGCAGAATTTTGGAAGAGTGCCGATTAGAATAGAAACAAACTAAGTCTACTGAAAGGTGGACTTTTTGAGATTTTTTACGAATAAATAGATAGAAAAGAAAATCTTGTACAAGTTCCTGACAATTTCTTTCTTTTTGTGTATAATAGCGGAAAAGAGGTAAAACGAGGTATGGTTATGGAAGCAGTTCTTTACTCAACATTCCGAAATCATTTAAAGGACTACATGAAAAAGGTAAATGATGAATTTGAGCCTTTGACGGTGGTCAATAAAAATCCAAACGAGGACATTGTAGTTCTTTCAAAGAGCGAATGGGACAGTATTCAGGAAACCCTGAGAATCGCTCAAAATAAGAAACTTTCTGACAAAATCTTACGAGGAATGGCCCGAATTCGCGCAGGACATTAGTCTAATTTACAGAGAATACCTGAGTGAAATCTTACTGTTGTTAGAAACAAACTTCTTGTATTTAATGATTATTAGGAAGTCTACTGAAAGGTAGGCTTTTTCTCAAGTCTCTACTAAACTACTATTTCCAAACAACAAGCTTATTTTAGCAAATGCGTTCCAAATTCCCCAAAACATATTCTATTTTAGGTTTGTGAAAATCACTTTTTTATGGTAGAATGTAAAAGAATGTATGTCATTCGGAATAACAATAAAATGAGGTGAAAACATGGAAATCATGTCGCTTGCGATTGCTGTTTTTGCCGTCATCATTGGTTTAGTCATTGGATATGTCAGCATCTCAGCCAAGATGAAATCATCTCAGGAAGCTGCAGAGTTGATGCTTTTAAATGCTGAACAAGAAGCAACTAATTTACGTGGACAAGCTGAGCGCGAAGCGGATTTACTGGTTAATGAAGCCAAACGTGAAAGCAAGTCTCTTAAAAAAGAAGCACTATTGGAGGCCAAAGAAGAAGCCAGAAAATACCGTGAAGAAGTGGACGCTGAATTTAAATCAGAACGTCAAGAACTCAAACAAATCGAAAGTCGTTTGACCGAGAGAGCTACTAGCCTTGACCGTAAGGACGACAATTTGACGAGTAAAGAACAAACACTTGAACAAAAAGAACAAAGTATTTCTGATAGAGCGAAAAACCTTGATGCGCGTGAAGAGCAATTAGAGGAAGTCGAAAGACAAAAAGAAGCTGAACTAGAACGTATTGGTGCTCTGTCTCAGGCAGAAGCACGAGATATTATCTTGGCACAGACAGAGGAGAACTTGACCAAGGAGATTGCCAGTCGCATTCGTGAAGCTGAGCAAGAGGTCAAGGAACGTTCTGACAAAATGGCCAAGGACATCCTGGTTCAAGCTATGCAACGTATCGCTGGTGACTACGTAGCGGAGTCGACAAACTCAACAGTTCATCTGCCAGACGATACTATGAAGGGACGTATTATTGGTCGTGAAGGTCGTAACATTCGTACTTTTGAAAGTTTGACAGGGGTCGATGTGATTATCGACGATACACCAGAAGTGGTGACCTTGTCAGGTTTTGACCCAATTCGTCGCGAGATTGCCCGTATGACTATGGAAATGTTGCTCAAAGATGGTCGTATTCATCCAGCTCGTATTGAAGAGTTGGTTGAGAAAAACCGTCAAGAGATTGACAATAAGATCCGTGAATACGGTGAGGCAGCAGCCTATGAGATTGGTGCGCCAAACCTTCATCCAGACTTGATGAAGATTATGGGACGTTTGCAGTTCCGTACTTCTTATGGACAAAACGTCTTGCGTCATTCGATTGAGGTTGCTAAATTGGCTGGTATTATGGCCAGCGAACTTGGTGAAAATGCGGCTCTTGCCCGTCGTGCAGGGTTCCTTCACGATATCGGGAAAGCTATTGACCGTGAGGTTGAGGGTAGCCACGTGGAAATCGGTATGGAATTGGCTCGCAAGTATAAGGAACACCCAGTTGTGGTCAATACGATTGCTAGTCACCACGGCGATGTCGAAGCCGAAAGTGTGATTGCAGTGATTGTCGCTGCAGCAGATGCCTTGAGTGCAGCCCGTCCGGGTGCTCGTAGTGAGTCTCTTGAAAGCTACATCAAACGTCTTCATGATTTGGAAGAAATTGCCAATGGCTTTGAAGGAGTTCAAACAAGCTTTGCCCTTCAAGCAGGACGTGAAATCCGCATCATGGTCAATCCAGGACAAATCAAGGACGACAAAGTCACAATCTTGGCTCACAAAGTTCGTGAGAAAATTGAAAACAATCTCGATTACCCAGGAAATATCAAGGTAACCGTGATTCGCGAGCTTCGTGCAGTAGATTATGCTAAATAAATAAGAAAGAGCAGTTGAAAAATTACTGCTTTTTTGTTACACTAGATAGAAAGACTGTAGAAGGATAGTTTGCGCAAATTGCTACTATCTGAAGGGAAATCTTATTTTATTTTTACAGACTGACTAAAAGGAGACACAATGGCAGACCGAGGCTTACTAATCGTTTTTTCTGGTCCTTCAGGGGTTGGAAAAGGAACGGTTAGAAGAGAGATTTTTGAGAGTTCTGAAAACCAATTTCAATACTCTGTATCGATGACGACACGCGCACAACGTCCTGGAGAAGTGGACGGTGTTGACTATTTCTTCCGTACTCGTGAAGAGTTTGAAGAGCTGATTCGTCAAGGGCAGATGTTGGAATACGCAGAATATGTCGGCAACTACTATGGAACTCCTCTGACCTACGTCAATGAAACCTTGGACAAGGGAATCGATGTTTTCCTTGAAATTGAGGTTCAAGGAGCTCTTCAGGTCAAGAAAAAGGTTCCAGATGCTGTCTTTATCTTCCTGACACCACCAGATTTGGATGAATTGCAAGATCGTTTGGTAGGTCGTGGAACAGATAGTGCAGAAGTGATTGCCCAACGAATCGAAAAAGCCAAGGAAGAAATTGCCCTCATGCGTGAGTATGATTATGCGATTGTCAACGATCAGGTGCCCCTAGCTGCTGAGCGTGTCAAACGTGTCATCGAAGCCGAGCACTTTCGTGTGGATCGTGTCATTGGTCACTATCAGGAGATGTTACCAAAATCTCCAACTACCCGATAAAATTTAGAAAATAGGTACAAGCAAATGATGTTAAAACCCTCTATTGATACCTTGCTCGACAAGGTTCCTTCAAAATATTCACTCGTAATCTTGGAAGCAAAACGTGCCCACGAATTGGAAGCAGGTGCGCCAGCAACTCAAGGTTTCAAGTCTGAAAAATCAACTCTTCGCGCTTTAGAAGAAATCGAATCAGGAAACGTTACAATTCACCCAGATCCAGAAGGAAAACGTGAAGCAGTGCGTCGCCGTATCGAAGAAGAAAAACGCCGCAAAGAAGAAGAAGAAAAGAAAATCAAAGAGCAAATCGCTAAAGAAAAAGAAGATGGTGAAAAAATTTAAGGTTGGGGGGACTCAATCTTATTTTTTCTATTGCAAGAATCTACTGACAAGGAGGAGGTGAGAAGATGGCTATAGCTAAGATTATCGTAGATGTGCCCTTGATGCAGACGGACCAGCCCTATAGTTACAGGATTCCTGAGGAATTTCTGGGAATGCTGGAAGTTGGGATGCGGGTTCATGTGCCCTTTGGTAAGGGCAATCGCCTGATTCAAGGGATTGTTCTTGGTCTGGAGTCTCACCCAGATGAAGAAGGGGCAAGTCAAGAGTTAAAAGATATTGCTGAGGTGTTGGATTTTTCACCTGTTCTCACACAAGAACAACTCTGGCTGGCTGAGGAATTACGCAAGTCTGTCTTCTCCTACAAAATCTCCATCCTTAAGGCTATGTTGCCAGGATTTCTGAACTCTAGCTATGACAAGATTCTCTATCCTCTGGAAGGTTTGAGTCAGGAAGACCGAGTGCGTCTGTTTGGTTCAGAAGATTCGCTTGCCTTTTCTTCACTAGACCTTGCCAAACAAGCCGAAATGATGCGTTTGACTAGAAAAGGTCTGCTTGGTCTGGAATATCAGGCGATCGATCAAAAGAAGGTCAAGACCCAGTCTTGGTATGAGGTTGACCTTGCTCAATTAGAAGGTGTCGAGATTTCTACACGCGCCAAGAAAAAGTTAGAACTGAGAGACTATCTGCTGTCTCATTCTGAGAGTGCTTCCTTGGCTAGTTTGTTAGAGTCCTACTCGCGGGAGCAAGTCAACTTCTTTGTGGAACAAGGTGCTGTTACCATAGTCCAAAAGGAAGTTCAACGCTCGGCTGCTTATTTTGAAGGCATTGAGGCAAGTCGGCCTTTGGAATTGAATCCAGAACAAAGACAGGCGCGTGATGCGGTTGTCAGTGCTATTGGCAGTCATCAGACTCCCTTCCTCCTTCAAGGGATTACAGGAAGTGGGAAGACGGAGGTTTACTTGCAAATTATCCAAGGAGCCTTGGACAAGGGCAAGACAGCTATTTTGCTGGTGCCTGAGATTTCCCTGACTCCACAGATGACGGAGCGTTTTATTGCTCGCTTTGGTGAGCAAGTGGCCATTCTTCATTCAGGCCTGTCCAATGGTGAAAAGTATGATGAATGGCGCAAGGTGGAGCGCGGCGATGCTCAAGTTGTTGTTGGTGCTAGATCGGCCATCTTTGCCCCCCTGAAAAATCTAGGTGTTATGATTATTGATGAGGAACATGAAGCGACTTATAAGCAGGACAGTAACCCCCGTTACCATGCCAGAGAGGTGGCTATTTTACGGGCCCAGTACAATCAAGCGGCCCTGGTGCTTGGGTCTGCGACACCAAGTCTGGAAAGTCGTGCGCGGGCTGGAAAAGGTGTTTATCAACATTTACGTCTGACCCAACGTGCCAATCCTTTAGCTACGATTCCCGAGGTTCAAGTGATTGATTTTAGGGACTATATCGGACAAAACGAGACGTCAAACTTTACACCGCCTTTGCTGGAAGCCATCCAAGACCGTCTGGCTAAAAAAGAACAGGTGGTTCTCATGCTCAATCGTCGTGGTTATTCTAGCTTTGTTATGTGTCGGGAGTGTGGGACGGTGGATACTTGTCCCAACTGTGATATTTCCTTGACCTTGCATATGGATACCAAGACCATGAACTGCCATTATTGTGGTTTTTCTAAGGACATTCCTCAGGTTTGTCCTAACTGTAAGAGTCGCAGTATTCGCTACTATGGGACAGGGACTCAGAAAGCTTATGACGAACTGGCAGAGCTTTTTCCTCAGGCACGTATTCTGCGCATGGATGTGGATACGACCCGTAAGAAAGGCAGTCATCAAGCTCTACTTGACCAGTTTGGACGAGGGGAAGCGGATATCTTACTTGGCACACAAATGATTGCCAAGGGTTTGGATTTTCCAAATGTGACCCTAGTCGGGGTTATCAATGCGGATACGGCCTTGAATTTGCCTGATTTCCGTTCTTCTGAAAGAACCTTCCAGCTCTTGACTCAGGTGGCAGGTCGTGCAGGTCGGGCTGAAAAAGCTGGGCAGGTCTTGATCCAGTCTTACAATCCTCAGCACTATGCTATTCGATTTGCCAAGGATCAGGACTACGAAGGCTTTTATGCCTATGAAATGGGTATCAGACGACAACTCGGCTATCCCCCTTATTATTTCACAATTGGCATTACCCTTTCTCACAAGAAAGAAGAAGAGGTGGTCAAACGTGCTTATGATGTTATGAATATTTTGAGATCAGGCTTGTCAGATACCAGTAACATCCTTGGCCCGACGCCAAAACCGATTGCCCGTACCCACAACCTCTATCATTACCAGATTTTGATTAAATACCGTTTAGAAGATGAGCTGGGGCCGACCCTCAATCGGGTTCTGGCCTTAACTCAAGAACGGGAAAATAGTGAGCTCCGTCTCAGCATTGACCATGAGCCACAGCAATTTTTATAAGAAGGAGAAGATATGACAAAACTAATCTTTATGGGGACACCCGACTTTTCAGCAACAGTCTTAAAGGGACTTTTGACAGATGACCGTTACGAAATTCTAGCCGTTGTGACCCAGCCAGACCGTGCTGTCGGTCGTAAAAAAGTGATCCAAGAAACTCCAGTCAAGCAGGCTGCCAAAGAAGCAGGACTTCCTATCTACCAACCTGAAAAATTATCTGGAAGTCCAGAGATGGAATCTCTTATGAAACTAGGAGCGGATGGAATCGTGACTGCTGCTTTTGGACAATTTCTCCCAAGTAAACTCCTTGATAGCATGGATTTTGCGGTCAATGTTCACGCCTCCCTTCTTCCAAAACACCGTGGTGGAGCGCCTATCCATTATGCCCTGATTCAAGGGGATGAGGAAGCTGGTGTGACCATTATGGAAATGGTTAAGGAAATGGATGCAGGAGATATGATTTCTCGTCGCAGCATCCCTATCACAGATGAGGATAATGTAGGGACCTTGTTTGAGAAATTAGCTCTTGTAGGTCGTGATTTGCTTTTGGACACTTTGCCTGCCTATATTGCTGGTGATATCAAACCTGAACCACAGGATCCAAGTCAGGTTAGTTTCTCTCCAAATATCAAGCCAGAAGAAGAAAAACTGGACTGGAATAAAAGTAATCGTCAACTCTTCAACCAAATCCGTGGCATGAACCCGTGGCCTGTGGCCCATACTTTCCTCAAGGGTGATCGCTTTAAGATTTATGAAGCCCTAGCAGTAGAAGGTCAGGGAAATCCAGGAGAGATTATCTCAATTGGCAAGAAAGAATTGGTTGTTGCAACGGCAGGAGGAGCTTTGTCTCTCAAACAAGTTCAGCCTGCTGGTAAACCTAAAATGGACATTGCTTCCTTCCTCAACGGTGTTGGACGTACATTGACTGTAGGAGAACGATTTGGTGACTAAAGTAGAAACGGCTAGAAGTCTAGCTCTGGCAGTATTAGAGGATGTCTTTATCAATCAAGCATACTCAAATATTGCCTTGAATAAGCATCTCAAGGGAAGTCAACTTTCGGCAGCGGACAAGGGCTTGGTAACGGAGCTGGTCTATGGAACGGTGGCCCGTAAACTGACTCTGGAATGGTACCTGTCCCACTTTATCGAAGATAGAGACCAGTTAGATAGTTGGCTCTATGTCCTGCTTCTCATGAGTGCCTACCAACTTCGCTATTTGGACAAGATTCCAGACCATGCTGTGGTTAATGAAGCAGTGGAATTAGCCAAAGTCCGTAAAAAAGGCAGTGAAAAATTGGTCAATGCTGTCTTGCGCCGTATCTTGCGTGAAGGCTGGCCAGATATTGCCAGCATCAAACGAAAAAACAAACGTGATTCCATTGCCTATTCTCTACCGGTTTGGCTAGTTTCCAAGCTCAAGGAAGAATACGGTGAAGAGCGAGCACAAGCCATATTTGAAAGTCTTTTGGTGCGAAACAAGGCCAGTATTCGTGTGACTGACTTAAGCCGAAAAGAGGACATTCAAGCCTTGTTGGAGGCCAGTGATTCACCTTTGTCTGTTTCTGGTCTGGTTAAGGAGCAAGGGCATTTTGCAGGCCATGATTTGTTTGCGGAGGGAGCCATTACCATCCAAGACGAGTCCAGTCAGTTGGTTGCTCCGACGCTTGATTTACAAGGTGATGAGCAGGTTCTAGATGCCTGTGCGGCTCCGGGTGGAAAAACAGCTCATATAGCCTCTTATCTTACGACAGGTCAGGTTACGGCTTTGGACTTGTACGACCACAAGTTGGACTTAATCCAAGAAAATGCCCAACGTCTGGGAGTTGCAGATCGGGTTCAAACGCAAAAATTAGATGCCAGAAAGGTGCATGAGTTTTTTGGTCAGAATTCATTTGATAAGATTTTGGTGGATGCTCCCTGTTCAGGAATCGGTCTTTTGCGTCGCAAACCAGATATCAAATACAATAAAGAAACGGCAGATTTCGCGTCCTTACAGGAAATTCAGCTAGAAATATTAGGTAGTGTTTGTCAAACACTACGCAAAGGTGGTATAATAACTTATAGTACCTGTACTATTGTCTCAGAGGAGAATTTTCAAGTCGTTGAGGCGTTTCTAGAAAGTCATCCCGAGTTCGAGCAGGTAAAACTAGAACATGAATGTAAGGATATCATGAAAGACGGCTGTATCCTCATTACACCTGAGTTGTATGGAAGTGATGGATTCTTTATCAGTCAATTTCGCAAGATATCAGATTAGGAAGGAACTGACACATGGAAATTTCATTATTAACAGATGTTGGTCAGAAACGAACAAATAACCAAGACTATGTCAACCACTATGTCAATAGAGCTGGGCGTACCATGATTATTTTAGCTGATGGGATGGGAGGTCATCGCGCAGGGAATATCGCTAGTGAAATGGCGGTAACAGACCTAGGTATAGCTTGGGTTGATACCCAGATCGATACAGTCAATGAAGTGCGTGAATGGTTCGCCCATTACCTAGAAATTGAAAATCAAAAGATTCATCAACTTGGACAAGATGATGCCTATAAAGGAATGGGAACAACTCTCGAGGCTGTTGCTATTATTGGCAATCAGGCTATCTATGCTCACATTGGGGATTCTCGTATCGGTTTGATTCGTGGGGAAGAGTACCACCAGTTAACGAGCGACCATTCTTTGGTCAATGAATTGCTTAAGGCAGGTCAATTGACACCAGAAGAAGCAGCCAGCCATCCACAGAAAAATATTATTACCCAGTCAATCGGTCAAAAAGATGAAGTTCAACCTGATTTTGGAATGATTACCCTTGAGCCAGGTGACTATCTCTTGCTCAATAG
The DNA here is from genome assembly GCA_905221115.1 of bacterium. Classification (GTDB taxonomy): domain Bacteria; phylum Bacillota; class Bacilli; order Lactobacillales; family Streptococcaceae; genus Streptococcus. Next base: position 26,355 of record CAJNBX010000008.1, on the reverse strand, counting down.
TGATGGTTTGACTAACATGATTTCAGGCAGTGAGATTTGTGATATTGTAACCAGTGATATTCCTTTGGCAGATAAAACAGCGACGCTCGTGCGTTTTGCTAACAATGCAGGAGGTTTAGACAACATTACGGTTGCCCTTGTTTCTATGAACGAGGAGGATGCAGAATGATCCAAATCGGCAAGATTTTTGCCGGACGCTATCGGATTGTGAAACAGATTGGCCGAGGAGGCATGGCAGATGTCTATTTGGCCAAGGATTTAATTCTAGACGGAGAAGAAGTGGCAGTGAAGGTCTTGAGGACCAACTACCAGACGGACCCGATAGCTGTAGCTCGTTTTCAACGTGAAGCGAGAGCTATGGCAGATCTAGACCATCCTCATATCGTTCGGATAACAGATATTGGTGAGGAAGACGGTCAACAGTATCTTGCAATGGAGTATGTTGCTGGCCTAGACCTTAAACGCTATATCAAGGAACACTATCCTCTTTCTAATGAAGAAGCCGTCCGTATCATGGGACAAATCCTATTGGCTATGCGTTTGGCCCATACCAGAGGAATTGTCCATAGGGACTTGAAACCTCAAAATATCCTCTTGACACCAGATGGGACTGCCAAGGTCACAGACTTTGGGATTGCGGTTGCCTTTGCAGAGACGAGTCTGACCCAGACTAACTCTATGCTGGGCTCAGTTCATTACTTGTCACCAGAGCAGGCGCGTGGTTCGAAGGCGACGGTACAGAGTGATATCTATGCCATGGGGATTATTTTCTATGAGATGCTGACAGGCCATATCCCTTATGACGGAGATAGCGCGGTGACCATTGCCCTTCAGCATTTCCAGAAACCACTGCCGTCAGTTATTGATGAAAATCCATCTGTGCCTCAGGCTTTGGAGAATGTTGTCATCAAGGCAACTGCCAAGAAATTGACAGATCGTTATCAGTCAGTTGCAGAGATGTATGTGGACTTGTCTAGTAGCTTGTCTTACAATCGTCGAAATGAACCTAAACTGGTATTTAATGATACTACTAAGGCAGACACCAAGACTCTACCAAAGGTATCCCAGAGTACCTTGACCTCGATTCCTAAGGTGCAAACACAAAGTCCGAAGCCACAGGCTGCGAAGCCGAGTCAGCAGGTTTCAGAAGACAATTACGCAAGCAAGCCTGTTAAGAAACGGAAATTTAGAGTTCGTTATATGATTTTGTTGGCCAGCATTGTATTGGTGGCAGCCTCTCTGATTTGGATATTATCCAGAACTCCTGCAACCATTGCCATTCCAGATGTGGCAGGTCAGACAGTGGCGGAGGCCAAGGAAACGCTCAAGAAAGCTAATTTTGAGATTGGTGAGGAGAAATCAGAGGCTAGTGAAAAGGTGGAAGAAGGGCGGATTATCCGTACAGATCCTGAAGCTGGAAAGACTCGAAAAGAAGGTTCGAAAATCAATTTGGTTGTCTCATCAGGCAAGCAATCCTTCCAATTGAGTAACTATATCGGCCGTAAATCGACAGATGTTATCGCAGAACTCAAGCAGAAGAAGGTTCCTGAAAATCTCATCAAGATTGAGGAAGAAGAATCAAGTGAGAGTGAAGCAGGAACTGTTCTCAGACAGAGTCCAGCTGCCGGAACAACCTATGATTTGAGCAAGGCCTCAACGATTACCTTAACCATTGCTAAGAAAGTAACCAGCGTTGCCATGCCAAGTTATATAGGATCTAGTCTTGAATTTACTAAAAACAATCTCGTTCAAATTGTCGGTATTAAAGAAGCCAATATTGAAGTTGTAGAGGTGTCAACAGCTCCTGATGGAACTGCTGAGGGTACAGTCGTTGAACAGAGTCCAAAAGCAGGCGAAAAGGTTGATTTGACTAAGACGCGTGTCAAGATTTCAATCTACAAACCAAAAACACCACCGTCAACGTCATCATCAGCACCATCCCAACGTGGAAACCAAGGTTCTACTACGACACCAAGTCAGGGGAACCAACAAGGAAATCAACGAGGGAATGCACCTGCTACTACTCAATCAAGTAGTGAAGGCAACCACGAAAATTCTCGTGATTAAACGAATCTTTGTCATGATTTCATGGCAAAGATTTTTTTTGAGTCCAGATTTGTGATAGAATAGAAGGAGTTGATAAAAGGAGGCAAGCATGGAAGAATCAAAAGAATTAAATGCAGTTATTGATGTGATTATGTTAGCTGGAACCATTCTTCTCAAAAGTGGATCAGAGATTCATCGCGTAGAAGATACCATGATTCGGATTGCGCATTCGCAGGGGATTGTGGATTGTAATGTTCTTGCCATGCCTGCTGCCATCTTTTTCTCCATTGAAAATACCAATATTTCGCGTATGAAGCGCGTGACCTCATCTTCTTATAATATCGAAAAAGTCTGCGATGTGAACCAGATTTCTCGTCAGCTGGTTGGGGGGCGGATTGATTTAGAGACAGCCTTCAAGCAATTGACTGCTTTGCAAGTCCAACCTCTTCCTTATACTAAGTTGCAGGTAACTCTGGCTGCGACCTTTAGTGCTCCTTTCTTTTCAATTATGTTTAGTGGAAATATCTACGACGCACTTGGGGCAGGAGTGGCTACCTTATTTGGTTTTGCCTTTTCCCTCTATGTGGAGAAGTTTATCCGAATTCCTTTTGTAACAGCCTTTGCTGGAGCCTTCGTCTTTGGAATGATTGCCCAGTTTTGGGCTCGCTACACAGGCTTTCCTTCAACGGCAGATTTGATTATAGCTGGTGCAGTCATGCCTTTTGTACCAGGGATTGCCTTGACCAATGCGGTCCGTGATATTATGACTAACCACATAAACTCTGGTATGAGTAAGATGTTTGAATCCCTGCTCATTACCCTTGCTTTAGGGGCAGGAACTTCTGTCGCCTTGGTATTGATGAACTAATATGACACTAACAACCTTTTTATTACAAGCAGTAGCAAGTCTTCTTGCCATTATCACTTTTCTAATCGTACTCAATGTTCAGCGGTCCATGCTCTTACCAGGAGGAATTTTGGGCATGGCTGTCTGGCTAATCTATCTCTTGCTCAAGGAACCGACCAATGTTATTGTGGCTACTTTTATTGCAGCCATTATCGGTTCTTGTGTCAGCCAGATTTTAAGTATTCTTTATAAGACACCTGCTGTGGTCTTTATCTTAGCCATATTGGCACCTCTGGTTCCGGGTTATCTCTCCTATCGGACAACTGCCTTTTTTGTGACGGGAGATTACAGTCATGCCATTGCTAGTGCAACCTTGGTTGTTATGTTGGCTCTGGTGATTTCCATTGGAATGGCTAGTGGAACAGTGATTCTCAGACTTTATTCCTACTTACGAAAGCAGCAAAATAATTAGACTACTAAGGGACTTGCTTTGGTGAATCAAGTCTTTTTTCTCTCTTTTACTGCCATTTGTGATAAAATAGTATAGAACGATTTTTTACAATGAATGATAAAACAGAGGTAAATATGACAATCGGTATTGATAAGATTGGTTTTGCGACCAGTCAATATGTCTTGAAATTACAAGACTTAGCAGAAGCGAGGGGAATTGACCCTGAAAAATTAAGCAAAGGACTCTTACTCAAGGAATTGAGTATTGCGCCCCTAACTGAGGATATCGTGACCTTGGCGGCCAGTGCTAGTGACTCTATTTTAACTGAGCAAGAAAGACAAGAAATCGATATGGTCATTGTGGCGACTGAGTCAGGAATTGACCAGAGTAAAGCTGCGGCCGTCTTTGTGCATGGTTTGCTGGGAATCCAGCCTTTTGCTCGTAGTTTCGAGATTAAAGAAGCCTGCTATGGAGCGACAGCTGCCCTTCATTATGCCAAATTGCATGTGGAAAATTCTCCAGAGTCCAAGGTTTTGGTCATTGCCAGTGATATTGCCAAGTACGGTATTGAAACTCCAGGAGAACCAACTCAGGGTGCTGGCAGTGTGGCCATGTTAATTACACAAAATCCACGCATTATGGCCTTTAATAATGACAATGTGGCTCAGACTCGTGACATCATGGATTTCTGGCGTCCAAATTACTCAACAACTCCTTATGTAAATGGTGTTTATTCTACCCAACAATATTTGGATAGTTTGAAAACGACTTGGCTTGAATATCAAAAACGCTACCAGCTTACTTTAGATGATTTTGCGGCTGTTTGCTTCCACTTGCCTTACCCTAAATTAGCGCTAAAAGGCTTGAAAAAAATCATGGATAAGAGCCTGCCTCAAGAGAAAAAAGACCTCTTGCAAAAGAATTTTGACCAGTCTATTCTCTACAGTCAAAAGGTGGGGAATATCTATACAGGTTCCCTTTTCCTCGGACTCTTGTCTCTCTTGGAAAATACAGATAGCTTGAAGGCTGGGGATAAAATCGCCCTTTATAGTTACGGAAGTGGGGCCGTAGCTGAGTTCTTTAGTGGTGAATTGGTTGAAGGATATGAAGCTTATCTGGATAAAGACCGTTTGAACAAACTCAACCAACGAACTGCCCTGTCTGTTGCTGACTATGAAAAAGTATTCTTTGAGGAAGTGGACTTAGATGAAACAAACTCTGCCCAGTTTGCTGGCTATGAAAAACAAGAGTTTGCCTTGGTTGAAATTGTGGACCACCAACGTCGTTATAGCAAGGTTGAAAAATAATGAAGATAAGTTGGAATGGATTTTCTAAAAAATCATACCATGAGCGCCTTGAGCTGTTAAAAGCTCAGGCGCTCCTTAGTCCTGAGAGACAAGCTAGTTTGGAGCATGATGAACAAATTAGCGTAACTGTCGCAGACCAGCTGAGTGAGAATGTGGTGGGGACTTTTTCTCTACCTTATTCGCTGGTTCCAGAGGTCCTTGTCAATGGTCAGGAATACACCGTTCCCTATGTGACAGAAGAACCCTCTGTGGTTGCTGCGGCCAGCTATGCAAGTAAAATCATCAAGCGTGCAGGCGGTTTTACTGCACAAGTCCATGAGCGCCAGATGATTGGGCAGGTAGCCCTTTATCAAGTTGCTAATCCTGAACAAGCGCAAGAGAAGATTGTCAGCAAGAAAGCGGAGCTCTTGGAACTTGCCAATCAAGCCTATCCTTCTATCGTTAAACGCGGGGGTGGTGCGCGTGATTTGCATGTGGAGCAGATTAAAGGCGAAACAGACTTTCTAGTCGTCTATCTTCATGTTGATACCCAAGAAGCCATGGGAGCCAATATGCTTAACACCATGCTGGAAGCCTTGAAACCAGTCTTAGAAGAACTCAGTCAGGGGCAGAGTCTTATGGGGATCTTGTCCAACTACGCGACCGATTCTCTAGTGACTGCAAGCTGTCGCATCGCCTTTCGTTACTTGAGTCGCCAAAAGGATCAAGGACGAGAAATTGCAGAGAAAATGGCTTTGGCTAGCCAGTTTGCGCAGGTTGATCCTTATCGAGCAGCTACCCACAATAAAGGGATTTTTAATGGTATTGATGCCATTTTGATTGCCACTGGTAATGACTGGCGTGCTATTGAGGCAGGAGCTCATGCCTTTGCCAGTCGAGATGGACATTACCAAGGTCTTAGCTCCTGGCGTCTAGACTTGGAGACAGAAGAATTGGTTGGTGAGATGACCCTGCCTATGCCGGTAGCGACCAAGGGTGGCTCTATCGGCCTCAACCCGCGTGTAGCCCTCAGTCATGAACTACTGGGAAATCCTTCTGCCAAAGAATTAGCTCAGATTATCGTGTCTATCGGGCTTGCCCAAAACTTTGCGGCTCTCAAAGCCTTGGTGAGCACAGGGATTCAGCAAGGGCACATGAAATTGCAGGCCAAATCCTTGGCTCTCCTAGCAGGTGCTAGTGAATCTGAAGTTGCTCCCTTAGTCGAGCGCCTCATCGCAGATAAAACCTTTAACCTAGAGACAGCCCAGCGCTATCTAGAAAATTTAAGATCATAAAAAACTCAGACGAATCGGTCTGAGTTTTCTTGTGCTTATACTCAATGAAAATCAAAGAGTAAACTAGGAAGCTAGCCGCAGGCTACTCAAAGCACTGCTTTGAGGTTGTAGACAAGACTGACGAAGCCAGCTCAAAACACTGTTTTGAGGTTGTGGATAGAACTGACGAAGTCAGTAACCGTATCTACGTCAAGGTGAAGCTGACGTGGTTTGAAGAGATTTTCGAAGAGTATTAAATACTTTTTCCTGGTAATAGGGTGACTGGTAAGAAGTAACCGGTTGTCGCAACTTCCTTGCCTTCGATTTTCTGTAATAGAAGGTCAACAGTGAGGCAGGCAATCTCTTCCAAAGGTTGCTTGATGGTCGCGAGTTGAGGATAGTAATTTTCGATAAAGTAGGTACCATCGTATCCGATGACCTTGAGCTCTTCAGGGACAGAAATGCCCAGTTCTTGAGCAATTTTAATGACCAGAATAGCTGTCAAATCATCCGAAGCAAAAATGGCATCTGGTTTCTGGCGGGTCAATATATTCTTGATTTCCATCTCTTTTCTGACAGGAGAAAAGTCACTGGAAACATTGATAATAGGTGCTTTGGGGAGTACGGATGCAAAGCCAGCGTGGCGTAGCCCAGTTGGCGAATTGGAATTGTCATTCCCTGTAATCATAATGATAGACTGGGCGCCTGTCTTAACCAAGGTCTGGGCAGCAAGGACCCCACCAGCATAGTTGTCAGAGGAAACGACAGGAATGTCTGGTGACAGATTTCGGTCAAAGGAAATAATTGGTGCCGTCACACGATTGTAGTCTTCGATTCCTAGGTTGTGACTACCCGAAATGATGCCGTCCACCTGATTGGCTTCCAACATTTCGATGTATTCGCGTTCCTTCTCAGAATCATGTTCGCTGTTGCAGATGATGGTCTTGTAACCATTTTTAAAGAGTTGGTGTTCCAGCTTATCAATCAATTCTGCATAGAAAACGTTAGAAATATTGGGGAAAATCAAGCCGATTAACTTAGCTGATTTTCCTTGTAGACTGCGAGCTAGGTTGTTGGGTTTGTAGCCCAATTCTCGCATGGCTTCATTGACTTTTTGAATGGTTTTCTCAGAGAGATACCCTTTTTTATTGATAACCCGAGAAACGGTAGTAGGACTGACGCCTGCAAGTTTGGCGACATCAGTTAGTTTTGCGACCATAATCTAATTCATAGTAAGTTCCAGTTGGGTTTCCAGATTTGATGAGGATACCATTTTGGTCCGCATGTGGGAAGACACGACCAGAAAATACTTTTTCTCCTTTATTGATGAAAATTTCAAAGACAGAGTTATCGATGAAGATTGTAGCAGTAGTAGCCTGATTCTCGATAGGGCAAGAACGAGTTGTCCCAAATTCTTGAGCGTACTGTTCACCAGCCTGGCTACGATCCACTGTCACTTGACCATTTACAAGGTCAAAGTTGATGGAAAGTCCCTTGCCTTCTTTATCAGCAAGTAAGACAATCTCGCTCTGGCTATTGGATTCCAAGTTAAGTTCAAGTTCGTAAGTGTTATTGGTTTGGGCACGGTTTGAGAAGGCTTCTTCAGAAGCACGGAGATCCTTGATAGCTGCGACTGGGTATTGGTAGAGTTTGCCGTCTTTGATAGTCAGTTCTTTGACCAAAGAGAAGGTTCCTTGGTGGTCAAAACGGTCAGATGGGTAAGAAACATCTGGCAATCCAAGCCAGCTAACTGCTAGAGAGCGTCCGTCAGGAGCGTTGAAGGCTTGAGTTGCATAGGCTTCGAAACCATAGTCCATGTTTTGAAGTTGAGACACATCTACCATTTTGGCATTTTCAGGGTCAAAGGAAGCCCCAATCTTATACATATTTGGATAGATATTGTCGTAGTCTAGAACTTTCTTATCCAATCCTTGTGGGCAGTAGAGAAGGACAGGTTGCTCTCCTACAAAGACCAGATTTGGACATTCCATCATATAGGAAGTACGGTCGTTAGCAAAGTCAAGGTCACCAATAGCTTTCCAATTGGTGTAGTCGTTGTTAATAGCTTTGTAGAGACGGACGAAGCCTTTTTTCTCCAAGTCCTGTCCTCCGACGATAGCATAATATTGACCTTTAAAATTAAAAATTTGCGGATCGCGGAAGTGGTCTGTAGAGTCTGTAGGCTGATCGATCAAGATCTTGTCAATCTTTGTAATCTTGCCGTCCTTGTTCATCAAAGCCCCAATCTGGTATGGGTGACGGATCCAGTTTTCATCGCGGACATTTCCTGTATAGAATAGGAACAAGTTATCACCAAACTGCATGGCAGAACCAGAGTAGGCACCGTGGCTATCTAATGGAGTATCTGGTAAAACTTTGATTCCAGTTTCTCTAAAGTGAATCAAATCATCACTTTCTAGCTGTGCCCAAGATTTCAAACCGTGGGCTGCACCAAAAGGAAAATTCTGGTAAAAGAGGATCCACTTGCCATCAAAGTAAGAAAAGCCATTTGGGTCGTTGAGAAGTCCTGTTTTTGGCTCAACATGGTAATGAGTATGCCATGGAGATTGTGCTATATTTTTCTTTATATTTTGAATTTCTTCTTGCGTCCAATCTTGATAAAGTCTGTAACGACGCTCAGTAGTCCATTCCATTCATTCATTCCTCCAAAAATCTTATCACATTTAATAGTAACCGTTTTCGATAAAAAATGCAAGCCTTTTATGTTAAAAAAGAGAAAAAACTGTCAAACGTTTATCATAAAATAAATGCAGGAAATCGATCAACTTTTCACGAAAATGTGAAAGATAATGAAATAAAATCCTTTTTAAGCAAGGTTTCAAACTTATTTTTTCAAGTAATTCCTGATAAAGCAGTCAAAAACAATCAATCTAAAAAGTGTCCGCTAAGTGGATAGAATATTTTTTCTGCAAAACGCTTGACATATTTCTAAAACATGATAAAATAATAGTCGTAAGGGCGGATAAAATCGCTTTCAAACAAGAACAAAATTTTATATAAGGAGATTTTTGCAAATGAACAATCAGGAAATTGCAAAAAAAGTCATCGATGCCTTGGGCGGACGTGAAAATGTCAACAGTGTAGCCCACTGTGCGACTCGTCTTCGTGTCATGGTCAAAGATGAAGGAAAAATCAATAAAGAAGTGATTGAGAACTTGGAAAAAGTTCAAGGTGCTTTCTTTAACTCAGGTCAATACCAAATTATCTTTGGTACAGGTACAGTTAACAAAATGTACGATGAAGTTGTTGCACTTGGTTTGCCAACATCATCTAAAGATGACATGAAAGCAGAAGCTGCTAAACAAGGTAACTGGTTCCAACGTGCTATCCGTACTTTCGGTGACGTTTTCGTTCCAATCATCCCAGTTATCGTAGCGACAGGTCTTTTCATGGGTGTGCGTGGTCTTTTCAACGCTCTTGAAATGCCACTTCCAGGAGACTTTGCAACTTACACTCAAATCTTGACAGATACAGCCTTTATCATCTTGCCAGGTTTGGTTGTGTGGTCAACCTTCCGTGTATTTGGTGGAAATCCTGCCGTTGGTATCGTTCTTGGTATGATGCTTGTTTCTGGCTCACTTCCAAACGCTTGGGCAGTCGCTTCAGGTGGTGAAGTAACAGCTATGAACTTCTTTGGTTTCATCCCTGTTGTTGGTTTGCAAGGTTCTGTTCTTCCAGCCTTCATCATCGGGGTTGTCGGAGCTAAATTTGAAAAAGCTGTCCGCAAGGTTGTTCCAGATGTGATTGACCTTTTGGTAACGCCATTCGTGACACTTTTGGTTATGTCTATCCTTGGACTCTTTGTTATCGGACCAGTCTTCCACGTTGTTGAAAACTACATCCTTATCGCTACAAAAGCGATTCTTAGCTTACCATTTGGTCTTGGTGGTTTCTTGATTGGTGGGGTTCACCAATTGATCGTCGTGTCAGGTGTGCACCACATCTTCAACTTACTTGAAGTTCAATTGCTTGCTGCTGACCATGCTAACCCATTCAATGCGATCATCACAGCTGCTATGACAGCTCAAGGTGCTGCGACTGTTGCGGTTGGTGTCAAAACTAAAAATCCAAAACTAAAAACACTTGCTTTCCCAGCTGCTCTTTCTGCCTTCCTAGGTATTACAGAGCCTGCTATCTTCGGGGTGAACTTGCGCTTCCGTAAACCATTCTTCCTTTCATTGATTGCTGGTGCAATCGGTGGTGGATTGGCTTCTATCCTTGGACTTGCTGGTACTGGTAATGGTATCACCATCATCCCTGGTACAATGCTTTATGTTGGTAACGGACAACTTGTACAATACATTCTTATGGTAGCTGTATCATTTGCCCTTGGTTTTGCCCTTACTTACATGTTTGGTTATGAGGATGAAAAAGAAGTTGCTACTGAAGTAGCGACAGAACGTTTGGTCCAAGAAGAAACAACTGGTAATATTCCAGCAACTCTTCAAAATGAAACACTTGTAACTCCTATCGTCGGTGATGTTGTCGCTCTTGCTGATGTTAATGACCCAGTCTTCTCAAGTGGAGCTATGGGACAAGGTGTCGCTGTGAAACCAAGTCAAGGTGTGGTATATGCACCAGCTGATGCTGAAGTTTCAATTGCCTTTCCAACAGGGCACGCTTTTGGTTTGAAAACAACTGATGGTGCTGAAGTTTTGATCCACGTTGGTATTGACACTGTATCTATGAATGGTGAAGGTTTTGAAGCAAAAGTTGCTCAAGGTGACAAGGTTAAAGCTGGCGATGTTCTTGGAACATTTGACTCAAACAAAATCGCTGCAGCTGGTCTTGATGATACAACAATGGTTATCGTTACAAATACAGCTGACTACGCTTCAGTAGCTCCAGTCGCAACAGGTTCAGTTGCGAAGGGGGATGCTGTGATCGAAGTGAAAATCTAATACTCTTCGAAAATCAAATTCAAACAATGTCAGCTTCGCCTTGCCGTAGATATATGTAACTGACTTCGTCAGTCTTATCTACAACCTCAAAGCATTGCTTTGAGCAACCTTCGGCTAGCTTCCTAGTTTGCTCTTTGATTTTCATTGAGTACAATATTCCCTCTCTAATGTGAAAACGAACAAATGACATGTTTGTTCGTTTTTGCTTGAATGGTAAGATTTACAGAGGAAAATCTAAAAAATAGAGAAATTTAGACTTTCGAAATATGCTATAATAAAGAAAATAAAAACAAGAGGTTTATCATGACAAAATTATATGGAAGCTTGGAAGCGGGCGGTACAAAGTTTGTCTGTGCTGTCGGTGATGAAAACTTTAACGTTGTAGAAAAAACACAATTTCCAACAACAACTCCAATCGAAACAATCGATAAAACAATCGAGTTCTTCTCGAAATTCGATAACCTTGCTGGTCTTGCAGTTGGTTCATTTGGTCCGATTGATATTGATAAAAACTCAAAAACCTATGGCTTTATCACAACGACTCCAAAACCAAACTGGGCAAATGTGGACTTGCTTGGTGCCCTTCGTCGCGCACTAAACGTGCCAATGTACTTCACTACAGACGTAAACAGCTCTGCCTATGGTGAAGTGGTTGCCCGTAATAATGCTGGTGGTCGTATCGAAAACTTGGTTTACTACACAATCGGTACAGGTATCGGTGCAGGTGTCATCCAACGTGGTGAGTTTATCGGTGGTGTGGGTCACCCTGAAATGGGTCACTACTATGTTGCTAGACACCCAATGGATATTGAAAAAGAATTCAACGGTGTTTGTCCATTCCACAAAGGCTGTCTGGAAGGCTATGCAGCTGGTCCAAGTTTGGAAGCTCGTACAGGTGTTCGTGGGGAAAATATTGAACTCAACAACCCTGTTTGGGATGTCCAAGCCTACTATATCGCTCAAGCTGCGGTCAATGCGACAGTGACTTTCCGCCCAGACGTGATTGTCTTTGGTGGAGGGGTCATGGCTCAACAACACATGCTGGACCGTGTCCGTGAGAAATTTACATCTCTTCTCAATGGCTACCTACCAGTACCAGACGTGCGTGATTACATTGTGACGCCAGCAGTAGCAGGAAATGGTTCTGCTACTCTTGGAAACTTTGTTCTTGCAAAAGAAGTTTCAAAATAAAGCACAAAATCCGCTTGGGAAACCAAACGGATTTTTTACATGTCAAAGCATTTGCCAGAAAAAGTCGATAATATAGGTCAGACCGTAGGTATAAACCACGAGAGTAAAGGGCTTGGTCAGAATGATGATGGTCATATAGCGCTTGAAGCTCATCTTGGTCAAGGCAGCCAGCATACAGAGAAAGTCAGCTGGACTAATGGGCCAAATCATCATAAAGATAAAGAAACGGTCAAAACGATTGCCCTTATCCAGCCAACCGATGTACTTGTCGTAGGTGCGCTTGCTGACGACAGACTGGACAAAGGCGGCCCCATAGAGGCGCACCAGATAAAAGATAATAGCACAGCCAATCACGATGCCGATATAGTTGTAGATAGTCCCGATGATGTGACCGTAGATAAAGACACCAGCCACCGAGGTCAAGGCCCCAGGAATGATAGGGACGACCGTCTGTAAAATCTGTAAAAAGATAAAGAGAGGTGGCCCCCAGATACCTGCTTGCTGGATAAAGGCAGAGAGGGTTTCCTTAGACTGTAAAACCCCAGCCTGATAAGCCCAAATACAGAAAATCAAACTCCCAACCCCACCGACAATGGATGAGATATTGATAACTTGCTGTAGAAGGGGAGAAACAGCTTTCATTTGTTTATCCTGTGACATGTAAACTCCTCATAGATAGTATAACTCTACTATACCATATTTTGGAGGAGAAAGGGGGAATGATTGCTTTTGCAAGGGGAAGAGTGATGGATTTTGAGCCTAAACATGCTATAATAGACCTAGTATAAAATTTGGAAATTTCAGGATATGAATAGTTCAAATGAAACGTGAGGAAGGTTTGCGATGGCAAGACGAAAAGATTTTTCTGAATTAACAAGAGTACAAATCCCAGCAGCTTTGCATTTGATGCGAATGGGTTATACCTATCTTTCTCGTAATAGTAAAGAAATTGAAGAAAGAGATCCAGATACCAATATTCTTGTATCTGTTTTTAAGGAGCAATTTTTAACGTTTAATAACTATTTAACAGATGAAGATTTTGAGAGAGAATTGGCCAATATCAAGCTGGAACTGGATCAAAATGATTTAGGACGATCTTTCTTTAAAAGGATACAGGGACAAGAAGGTGCTGTTTATATCGATTGGGAAAATCCTGAAGCCAATACCTTCCATCTGGCGCTTGAAGTCACTTGTCAAAATGGGCAAGATGAATTTCGTCCGGATATAGTTGTGTTTATCAATGGACTTCCCCTTTCTTATATCGAAGTTAAACAACCCAATGCTATCCGTGATGGAAAGACAGGGATTCAGTCAGAACAGGACAGAACCAGATACCGTTTTGAAAATCGTAAGTTCCGTCGTTTTAACAATATTACCCAGTTGATAGCTCTATCTGATAATTTGCCTTATATCAGTGGTCAAGGTCAACAAAAACAGGGTTCTTACTACGCTTCAAATGCCTATTCAAAAACAAAATTTAACGCTTTCAAGGAAGAAAGAGAAGTAGATTTTCTGCATTCAATTGAACCTTTAATAGATGAACAAATTGATTTCGTCCTTGAGGATGTGAAGCGTTTCGCTCTCAAATCTCAACCAGAATTTACAACAAACTTACAGCCTGACACTCCTTGCAATACTTTCCTATCTTCTTTGTATCAAAAAGAACGCCTGCTTTTCATGCTTCGCTTTGGGCTGGTTTATGTAGAAGAAGAAAGCAAAGAAGGTCAGATACAATTGCAGAAGCATGTCATGCGTTATCCGCAATACTTCGCTACAAGAGCTATCGAAGAAACCATCGCAAAAGGTGTCAAAAAAGGTGTTATCTGGCATACACAGGGCTCAGGTAAGACTGCCTTAGCTTTCTTCAATATCCGCTATCTGACCAATTATTTTTCAAAACAGGGAATTGTTCCTCAGTTTTACTTTGTCGTTGATCGCTTGGACTTGGCAGACCAAGCCTTTAAGGAATTTACCAAAAGAGGTCTAAAAGTTAAGCGCATCAACAATCCTCGAGAACTGAATCAAAAACAAGATGGCTATGATGTGGCTGTGGTCAATATCCAGAAGTTCAAAGATGATTCAGACCTGACCGACCGCTCTGGCTATGATCTCAATCGTCAAAACATTTATTTTATCGATGAAGCCCATCGCTCTTATAACGAACGAGGTTCCTACCTGCCAAATCTCTATCAGGCAGATACCAATGCAATCAAGATTGCATTGACTGGGACCCCCTTGATTACCTACAAGAAAGATGGCAAGACCAAGGAAAGCCATGCGACTACACGTGATATTTTTGGGGATTATATCCATAAATACTACTACAACCAGTCTATAGATGATGGTTTTACCTTGCGTTTGATGCGAGAAGATATCGAGACGTCCTATAAAGATAATCTCAGAGCTATCAATGAGGAAATCCAACGTGGAGATTTATCGAAAGAAGATATCTTTGCTCATCCGCACTATGTGGAACCTATGCTTGATTTTATTCTGGAGGACTTTAATCGTGCGCGTGATCTGGTTTTTGATGACCAGACCATTGGTGGTATGATTGTCTGTGATTCGTCCAAGCAGGCGCGTGAGCTTGAAAAACAGTTAGAAGAACGACGCAAAACTGGAACAACCAACTTGACCTCTGCTCTTATCCTCCATGATGAGGGAGACAAGGAAGAGAAAAAGGAAAAGGTGGATGCCTATAAGGAAGGTAAGATTGACCTCATCATCGTCTATTCCATGCTCCTGACAGGTTTTGATGCGCCCCGCCTCAAGCGTCTCTATCTAGGTCGCAAGATTAAGGCTCATAACCTTCTCCAGACTTTGACTCGTGTGAATCGTCCTTACAAGGACTATCTCTTTGGCTATGTAGTTGATTTTGCGGATATTTCTAAAGAATTTGACAAGACTAATCGTGCATATTTGGAAGAACTCAATCAAGAGTATGATACGACCCTGACTGGGGAAAATGGAGAGGATGTGTTTGGGTCGCTCTTTGTGCCAGCAGAGGAAATTTCTCAGGAACTAAGCAAGACAGAGCGCATCCTCATGGACTATCCAACCTCTAATCTAGAGTTCTTTTCTCAATCAATTGATGATATCAAGGATAGAAAGCAACTAAATGAACTACGAAAAGCCTTAGAATCGGTTAAGCAGTACTATAATATCGCCCGCTTACTTGGTTATGACCATTTGCTTGAGCAGATTGATATTGCTCAGATTGCAACTCTGCTTAATGTGATTTCAAGACGTTTGCTGACCTTGTCCCTGATAGATAAGCCAGATGATTTTTCCAGTCGTACCCTTTTAAATCTTGCCATGTCTGAGACCAGTTTTAGTTTTGTCAAGATTGCGGAGGAAGAACTTCGTCTAGCGGCCAATGACCTAGAAGATTGGAAGCGTCGAGTTGCTGGAGGCATCATAAAACAGCGTGATGAGAAAGATCCTGAGTGGGTTTTTCTCTACGAAGAATTCCAGCGTATCATGAAAAAACACTTAATACATGGGCAAGAAGGCTATACTATGGAAAATATCAAAGAAATTCAAAAAGAGTACGAAGACCTCTTTAAGTCAGTGGAAGATTATCATACTCATATGAGACGTTTGACGATGAATTTTGACGGAGATGAAATGGCGGCGCGTTCCTATAAACACGTGACCAACTCGACTATGGTAAGCGAGTACCCAGCAGTTTATCATGTCATTAAAGATTCTAAAGTTAAGCTGGACCACAAAATCGGTCAAAATCGAGGAGTGCTCGATAACGAGGACTTCTTCAAGAAAATGATTCGAGAAGTCGCTCGAATTTCAATGAAAACCAACCAATCTGCAAGTGATTTGACAAGACAGGTTTTTAACGATATCGTCGAATCGCTATTTGAAGGATATGAAGAGGAATACCAACACTAATGAATGAAACATATAAAGTCCAAGTCCAAGACTTGGTAGATGATTTGAAAGCAGTCTTTACCCATGCAGGACTAGGAGGGGAAGCGGGTGAATACAAACTCCTTACCCAGTCCTTCCTCTACAAATTTTTAAATGATAAGTTTTTATATCAGGCAAAGTGCCTAGATGAAGTTAATACTTATGAGCACTTATTGACTTTGAGTGTAGATGACCATGACTGGCTATTGGAAGATATCGGTACCAGTACGGCTTGGCTCAAGCCGGAGCAGTTGATTGAAACGCTTCACCGTCAGCAAAATGAAGCGACTTTCTACGAGGCTTTTGAAAATACCCTTAACCAAATCGCCATTGATAATAACGATATTTTCTCTGTTCATACGGACGGTGACACAGCTATTCGTCTATTTGATGAGCGTCTGATTACCGACACAATATCAGATAGCAGTAAGCGTAACGAAGTGGCAAAAGCCATCATCAATCTCCTTGCGCGCGTTAAGTTTGATGAGACCATTTTTTCACAAGGCTTCGACTTTTTCTCTACTCTCTTTGAGTATATGATCAAGGACTACAACAAAGACGGTGGTGGTAAGTACGCCGAGTACTACACGCCTCACTCAGTTGCTAAGATTATTGCTGATATTCTTGTGGGAAATGACCAGCCATCAAACGTGCGGATTTATGACCCGTCTGCTGGTTCGGGGACCTTGCTGATGAACCTGGCTAGTCGTATAGGTGTGGATAAGACCACTGTCTATAGTCAGGATATCTCGCAAAAATCATCCAATCTCCTCCGACTCAATCTGATCTTGAATGGACTGCAACACTCCATCCATAATATCGTACAGGGAAATACCATTATCGCCAATCGTCACCCTGAAAAGATGGACTATATCGTGTCGAACCCTCCTTTCAAGTTAGATTTTTCAGAGTGGCGCGACCGAGTGGAAAGCTTGCCAGAAGCCAGTGAGCGTTTCTTTGCAGGAGTGCCAAAAGTTCCAGCCAAGTCTAAGGATAAGATGGCGATTTACGAGCTCTTTGTACAGCATATCATCTACTCCTTGAAGCCAGACGGTCAAGCAGCCGTAGTCCTACCGACAGGCTTTATCACGGCCCAGTCAGGGATTGACAAGGCTATCCGCCAACACCTGGTGGACAATCAAATGCTGGCTGGTGTCGTTTCTATGCCGTCCAATATCTTTGCGACGACAGGTACCAACGTCTCCATCCTCTTTATCGACAAGAAAAACAAGGGCGAAGTTGTCCTCATCGATGCCTCAAACCTTGGAACCAAGGTCAAGGAAGGCAAGAACCAAAAGACTGTGCTGTCTCCTGAGGAAGAGCAGAAGATTGTCGAGACCTTTATCAAGAAAGAAGCCGTCGAGGACTTTTCTGTCACCGTCTCTTATGAGGATATCAAGGAGAAAAACTACTCTCTTAGCGCAGGCCAATACTTTGACATCAAGATTGACTATGTAGATATCACAGCAGAAGAGTTTGAAGCCAAGATGACCGCCTTTCAAAACAAACTCTCAGACCTCTTCCAGCAATCGCATGCATTGGAGCAGGAGATCGAAGAGCAAATGAAGGGGTTGAAGTATGAGTGAAGTTAGTTGGGAAATAACAAGTTTATCTGAACTTGGGGCATTTAGTAGAGGTAAATCGAAACATAGGCCTAGGAATGATGCGAAACTATTTGAAGGCGGCAAATATCCTTTGGTACAAACAGGTGATGTTAAAGCTGCGAATCTCTATATAACTAAAAATGATTCGTATTACAATGATTTTGGATTAAAACAAAGTAAGTTATGGCCAGCGGGTACACTCTGTATCACTATAGCGGCTAATATTGCTGAAACGGCAATTTTATCTTATCCAATGTGTTTCCCAGATAGTATTGTGGGATTTAATGCAAATCCTGAAAAAAGTAGCGAGTTATTTGTTTACTATTTCTTTGAATATATTAAGAAAGAAATTCAAAAGTCTGCTAGTGGAAGCATCCAAGATAATATAAATATTGACTATTTATCAAAAATGAGAATCAAAGTTCCTGAAAAAAAATATCAGGATAAAATAGTTGAACTATTATCTTCAATTGATAAAAAGATTCTTTTAAACAACCAAATCAACCAAGAGTTGGAAGCCATGGTCAAGACCCTCTATGACTACTGGTTTGTGCAGTTTGATTTCCCAGACCAGAATGGAAAAACCTACAAATCATCAGGCGGAAAGATGGTCTATCACCCAGAACTCAAACGCGAAATCCCAGAGGGATGGGGAGTGGAGAAGTTGAAGTATTTTTCTAAATATGTTTCTGATAAAGTTGAATCCTCTGAACTAAATATAGAAAATTATGTAGGAACTGATAATATGATTGTAGATATGGGTGGAATTGAATTGACTACATCAATTCCTAAGTCAGGAACTTCAACTAAATACTCTATAGGAGATATTCTAATTTCAAATATTCGCCCCTATTTTAAAAAGATTTGGCTAAGTGATAGAGTAGGTGGTTGTAGTTCGGATGTACTTTGTATTAGGACGAAAAAAATAGTTTCTAGGGAATTTGTTTTTGCGACTCTTGCCAGAGATGATTTTTTTAACTATGACGTAGCAGGTTCTAAAGGGTCAAAAATGCCTAGAGGTGATAAAAAACATATTATGGAGTATCCAATAGTATTTGATTTTGAAATTGCAGATCAATTTTCTAAAATAGTTAGACCTATATACGAAGCAGTACATAAAAATTATATTCAAAACCAAGAACTAATTCAACTACGCGATTGGCTCTTGCCAATGCTGATGAATGGACAGGTGAAGGTGGAGTAGTAGAGAGTTTAAAAACTTTTATATAAAAATGCTATCAAGGAGGTGTGTAAATATTGTCTTGTGTAATTGGAACCATATTTAAAAATTTCGCAATCATTTCAGGAGATATGCGTCTTAGCAAAGACTCAGGTGAAACTGTCAGCGATAAATACTCTAAAGTGTTCAAGGTAAATCAAAATGTATTGGTAGGATTTACTGGTTCAGGTGATGCTGTAGATATTTTAAATAAAAATGGTATTTTTGACAAAGATGACTGTCCAAGTTCTGAAGATTATCTAGAATTTTTATGGCTTTTACTAGGTAACAGAGTGGTAAATGAACCGAACCATTGTAATATATTAGTTTTGGGAAAAAGTAAAACAAATTATGGTTTTGGTGGAAACTTTCATATGTCAGATGATAATATTCAAAATCAGCTACATTTAACAGACCACAGAAACGTATGGGCTCCTATTCTGACACCTCCAGATGTTGATTATGAGTATTATCAAGATTTAGTTCGTTCAAATGTACAATATATTATTGCTGAACAAATAAATTCTCCTGTATTTAGTAGAGGGATTGCGATTAAGAAAATCAAAGAAGTACATAGAGAAATTATTCTTGAAATTTCAAAAAAAGATAGATCAGTTAATAGTAATATTGAACAACATGTGATTAAATGGTGATTATGAGTAAGAAAATTGTTGAATACAGAGACCTGATTGCTTTTCATCCAGGTCAGTATGTTGAAGAGTTGATTGAAGATTATAACCTAACGCAAAAAGAATTTGCAGAGCGTTTAGGAATTTCTGAAATGAAGCTCGGTAAATTAGTGAATGGTGAGGAATCAATTAGTAATGATATTGCTCGGAAGTTAGCAAAGGTTACTAATATCTCGATAATAACTTGGCTCAATCTTCAGAATGCTTACGATGTAAAAATTGCGGAGATTGTAAAGCAAAAATGAGCTTGTCTAAGACTCGGAATAATAAATTCCTGATACAGTCTTTTATTTAAAAACCAAGAGCTAGTTTCGTAAGAAACGACAAATTACTGGAAAATCTAGCTAATCTAATATGGTAGAATAGAATATAAAGATTTTACTTGAAGTTTTGTCCAGAAAGGAAAACCATGACACCGACTTATGAAATTGATAATCCCAGACTCTCTTATCAGACCAAGTTAGACCTATGGGAAACGGGGTTTGGCTTACAAAAGGTAGATGATCTAGAACCGTCGCCGTATATGAGAGAGCTCGCACAGAAAAATTCTCAAGGAAAGTTGACTTATCAAGAAGTTTATGATCAAGTAACGACTTACCACCAAGAGAAGGATGATAGTACAAGAGAAGCAGATCTTGTTGCCATGAGAATTGTGGAGCTCTTGTCCTCTAATGCCTTTAAATTTGCTCCAACAACATTGAAATTGATTCATAGAGAGCTTTTCTTTGGCCTCCTACCACAAGGTATTCCCTTGGGAGAATACCGCTCTTATAACATTACAAAAAGTGAGGCTGTTTTAAATGGAGATAGTGTCATCTATGATGATTTTCGTACGGTAGCAGATAGTTTGACCTATGATTTTCAGCAGGAAAGTCAATTTGACTATCGAGGAAAATCCGAGATTGAAGTAGTGCAACATATCAGGACTTTTATTTCAGGTATTTGGCAAATTCATCCTTTTGGAGAAGGAAATACTCGAACCATAACAGTATTTTTGATTAAGTACCTTAGAACTATGGGATTTCAAGTAGACAACAAACCCTTCCAAGAAAATGCAAAGTATTTTCGAGATGCTCTTGTTCTAGATAATGCGAAGCTATTCCAGAAAAAAACAGAATATCTGGAACGATTTTTTGAAAATCTCTTATTAGGTGGCCAACATGATTTAGAAATAGACTAAGAGATGAACGGTTTATTGTGCATTTTGAGTTAGAAATTATTCCCTCTTTTGAAAATGGGAATGGTCATATGGGGCGAATGGGTTAGAGTCTTATCTTGTAGAGCATTACCAGATAATAAATGCAGTAGCACAAGAATCGACAGGTTTGAGTGTAGCAACCATTCGTCGATATCTCCAACTATTTGTAAATCAAGGTTTATTAGAAAAATCAGGCTCTACAAAAAATACTATTTATTCGCTCATAATTCGCTCATTTTTAAGATACAACTTTGTTTCCATATTTCCTGGAAACTGATAGAAAACAAGGAGAAACATGGAACAAACTAATCAAAAATCCCAGTGCCAGCAACTCTGGGCTCAAAACAAATACCTCGTTTTGAGTCATTCTAGTAATATTTACAATGAGATTCGCCAATACCTGAAGAATGAAGAGGTGGAAGTGAGTCAGGTTCAAGAGATGATTGACCGTGCCTGCCAGATTCCAGAACACAGGGGTCAGGTTTGCAATGCCTTTCAGCATATTTGGGGCTATTTCAAAAAGAAAGCGACAGAAACTGAGCGCAAGGACTATATGCTTTTGCTGGATCGCTACCGTTTTGGTCAAGCTTCTAAGGAAGATGTAATCGCTAAGACTCGAGATTTGCTTGAACGATATCCAAATACCTACTTGCAACATTCGACTTTACTGAAAGGAGATTCCAATGAGACTTTGGCATGAGTCTTTGATTTCACAGCTTCCGCGTCCTCAACTTTTGGGGCAACATCGAGAGTGTTGCGCCCTACGTGGCAATGGCTGGGGCAGAAAGCATGCGACGGTGGATTATGTCTTTATCCACTCACCCTATCGTCTCTATGCCTATCATGACTTGATCATGAAGGAGATGGCTAACCGTGGCTATAATGTCAGTCAAGAGTGGCTGGACAAGAACTACCGAGGCAAGACCTGCCCTCCTTATGAAGATTTGGGAGAGGAGAAGTTGATTAGTCCTATATACAGCGAACATGACGATGCCTATTATGAGGAGTGTCTGGACAATCTTCGAGAGAAGGGGATTGAGCTGGAATAAATAATAGTAAGGATTGTCTTCAATTTATAACTCTTCCCGTAATTTTTTCGAATAATAAAGATGAGACCTTTGGAATTTTTCTAAGGTTTTCTTTTTATGAATGTTAGGATTTACTTTTAATAACTTTTTGGTTATAATTTATAAAAGCCAAGCGTGAACTGAAGGACTTAAAAGAAAGAGGGCTAAGTGATGAAGAATAGTGCTATTGGGAGTAACTGGAAGGATGTCCGATCAGAACTCTTTACCAAGGAGGAAATACTTGAAAGTGATATGCGAGTAGCTATCATGAGCGAGTTGATTGAAGCCAGACATGAGCAAGGAATCAGCCAGAAAAAGCTAGAAGAACTAAGTAGAGTAAGCCAGCCGGTTATAGCTAGGATGGAAACAGGTAAGACCAGCCCTCAGTTGAATACGGTATTGAAAGTTTTAGCCAGTTTAGGAAAGACACTAGCAGTCGTCCCCCTCGAACAGGAAAAGAGCTGAATAAACTGACTTATAGTCTTTTCTAATAACAAGTCATAGTCACTTATAAGAATTACTAATAACGCGTTTGAAGAGCATAACTGAAATAGAGCTATAAAACAAGCTACACAAAGGATTTGAGGCATTTGTTTCAAGTCTTTTTCTTTTATCTAAAATGGAGATATAGTTTCAAACTATATCAAAGCCTAATTTTTTACAATTATACAGATGATTTCTTTTCTGTTAAGATAGTTTCAACAACAAATTTTGGAGGACACATCATGTCAACTACAATCATCGGTTTCCCTCGTTTGGGCGAATTCCGCGAATTAAAATTTACAACTGAAAAATACTTTAGAAAAGAAATCTCAGAAGAAGAACTCTTGGCAGCCGCAAAAGAATTGCGTGCTAAACACTGGAACATTGTCAAAGAAAAAGGCATCACTGAAATCCCATCAAATGACTTTTCTCATTATGACAACTTCCTAGATGCAGCTTTCCTTTTCAACGTGGTACCTGCTTCAGTTCAAAACTTGGACTTGTCTGACCTTGAGCGCTACTTCGCTTTGGGTCGTGGTTACCAAGGAGAAAAAGGGGACGTTCGCGCCCTTCCAATGAAGAAATGGTTCAACACCAACTATCACTACATCGTTCCTAAATTTGAAAAAGACACTCAAGTTAAACTTGCAGGTCACAAGATTTTTGATGAATTCCAAGAAGCCAAAGAACTTGGATTGAACACTCGTCCAGTCCTTGTAGGTCCATTCACTTTCCTTCAATTATCAGACTTTGAAGAAGGTGTGAAAGCAGAAGACTTCGTAGATAGCTTAGTAGCTGCTTACCAAGAAGTTTTTGCTAAATTGGCTGAACTTGGTGCGACTCGTATCCAATTGGATGAAGCTGCTCTTGTAAAAGACTTGACAGCTGAAGAAAAAGCACTCTTCTTGAACCTTTACAACAAACTTTTGGCTGACAAAAAAGGTCTTGAAGTCTTGCTTCAAACTTACTTCGGTGATGTTCGTGACGTTTACGCTGACCTTGTGAACTTGCCAGTTGATGCTATTGGTTTGGACTTCGTTGAAGGTAAGAAAACTCTTGAACTCGTTAAAGGTGGTTTCCCAGCTGACAAGACTCTCTACGCAGGTATTGTCAATGGTAAAAACATCTGGCGTAACAACTACGAAAAGAGCTTGGCTGTTCTTGAGCAAATCCCAGCTGAAAACATTGTTTTGACTAGCTCATGCTCACTTCTTCATGTGCCATTTACAACAGCTAACGAAGAATTTGAACCAGCAATCTTGAACCACTTTGCCTTTGCAGTTGAAAAATTGGATGAAATCCGTGATTTGGATGCTATCCGCAACGGTCAAGGTGAAGAAGCACTTGCAGCTAACAAAGAACTCTTTGCGACTGAGCGTGTAGGTGAAAATGCTGAACTTCGTGCGCGTATCGCTGGCTTGACAGACGCAGACTACACTCGTTTGCCAGCCTTTTCAGAACGTGAAGCTATCCAAGAAGAAGCTTTCAAACTTCCAGCTCTTCCAACAACAACTATCGGTTCATTCCCCCAAACAAAAGAAGTTCGAGCTAAACGTTTGGCTTACCGTAAAGGTGAATTGTCTCAAGAAGAGTACGATGCTTTCCTTGCTGAAACAATTGACGAATGGATCAAATGGCAAGAAGATATCGACTTTGATGTCCTTGTTCACGGTGAATTTGAGCGTAATGACATGGTTGAGTACTTCGGTCAAAACTTGTCAGGTTACCTCTTCTCTAAAAATGGTTGGGTACAATCATACGGTATGCGTGGGGTAAAACCACCAATTATCTGGGGTGATGTCACTCGTCTCAACCCTATCACTGTTAAATGGTCTAGCTATGCACAAAGCCGTACAAACAAACCTGTTAAAGGTATGTTGACTGGACCAGTAACTATTCTCAACTGGTCATTCCCACGTGAAGACATCTCTATCAAGGATTCTACTCTTCAAATCGCTCTTGCTATCAAGGATGAAGTTCTTGACCTTGAAGCTGCTGGCGTGAAAATCATCCAAATCGACGAGGCTGCTCTTCGTGAGAAATTGCCACTTCGTCGTAGCGACTGGTACGAAGACTACCTTGACTGGGCAATTCCTGCCTTCCGCTTGGTACACTCAACAGTAGCGCCAGACACACAAATCCACACTCACATGTGTTACTCAGAATTTACAGATATCATCCCAGCTATCGACAACATGGATGCAGACGTTATCTCATTTGAAGCTAGCCGTTCAAACCTTGAAATCTTGGACGAACTCAAAGCGAAAAACTTCCAAACAGAAGTGGGACCTGGGGTTTACGATATCCACTCACCTCGTGTACCGAATGAAGGCGAAATCGACAATACAATCGAAGCTATCCTTGCTAAAGTGCCAAGCAAGAAAGTTTGGATCAACCCAGACTGTGGTTTGAAAACACGTGGTATTCCAGAAACAAAAGAAAGCTTGATCCGCCTTGTTGAAGCAGCGAAAGCTGCGCGTGAGAAATTGTAAGATAGGATTTCTCTAAAAGCGCTGTTTAGTCAATCTGCCTGTTTCACTTGGGTTCTAAGAGTCCAGCTAACGAAAAATCAATTAGAAAAGGATAATGACTATGTCACGCCAAACACCGTCACTCTCATTTGAAGTGTTCCCTCCAAACCCAGCAGTGGGTAATGATAACATTATTTCTGCTCTTCAAGATATGCAGGAGTTGGCTCCCCACTTTATCAGTGTGACTGCCAGCAATAATAAATTTAATATCAAGGAAACGACGGTCCGTTTGGCTGATTTTATCCAAAATGACTTGGCGATTCCGACTATTGCTCACTTGCCAGCCATCTATTTGACCAAGGACAAGGTTGCTGAAACGATTGCTGACTTGGACAAGGTTGGAGTGCAGAAAATCTTGGCTCTTCGTGGGGATATTATTCCAGATGTGGAACCACAAAAGGATTTCCGTTACGCAACTGACTTGATTGAGTTCATCAAGGAGCAAGCCCCTCACTTTGATATTGTCGGAGCTTGTTATCCAGAAGGTCATCCAGATTCACCAAATCAGATTTCAGATATTCAAAATCTTAAGAAGAAAGTAGATGCAGGTTGTTCGAGCCTCGTAACTCAGCTTTTCTTTGACAATGAGCGCTTCTATGATTTCCAAGACAAGTGCATCTTGGCTGGGATTGATGTACCCATTCATGCAGGGATTATGCCAATTCTGAATCGAAATCAGGCTCTCCGCCTCTTGAAGACTTGTGAGAATATCCATCTTCCACGCAAATTTAAAGCCATCTTAGACAAGTATGAGCATGACCCTGAGTCGCTCAGAGCAGCAGGACTTGCCTATGCAGTGGACCAAATTGTGGACTTGGTAACTCAGGATGTTGCCGGTGTGCATCTCTACACTATGAACAATGCTGAAACAGCAAAATACATCCATCAAGCAACACATGCCTTGTTTAATCATCAGTCTCTAGGATAATAAAAAGCAAACCATTCTTCTCAGGTGAGGGGAATGGTAAATTCCCAAACTAAGTTCCACCGCTAATCCAAGTGGAAGTTAGTCTGATAAAAATTCTAAAAACCAGTGGAAATCCGTGTCAGGGTAAGTTCCACTGGTTTTAATCATGCTTGATTTCATCGCTTTTGTAGCCAAAATGAATCGAAAAAAAGAGCGCACAAAATCCGCTCATCTGAAAGCGTTTCAGATTAAGTTCCGCTATGGTGGAAGTTAGTGTGAGACGTTTGAATGGGGTTGAAGGTTAGTTTTTAGAACTTATGTTGGAGTAATTTAGACGACTGGCAAACGTCTTCTGCAGGTATTTTAGAAATACCTAGAAGCTTAGGAATTTCTTCTCCGTAAGTAAAGGCAAAGAGTTCATAAGCTGACTTTCCATTCAAAGCAGCACGTTTGACACTGTTGACATGAGAACAAACGAGATTGATGTCCTCTTGAGTTAAATTGTCAAAAGAAGTTCCTTTAGGTAGAATGTCGCGAATCAGCGTGTGATTTTTCTCAATTCTCCCTTTCTGGTCAGAGCGATTAGGGTCACAAAAGAAGAGTTTACTCTCTCCTCGCACATCCATTTCGATATCATCAACCCTGGCAAACTCTCCACCATTATCAGTCAGGATGACAGGAAAGAGTTGAAAGAAATCTTTATCCGCTTGGTGAAG
>CAJNBX010000007.1 GCA_905221115.1 bacterium | reverse complement strand
TAATTCCACCATAAAAATCCGTTTTAGACTAATTTCCACTTTGGTCAGGTGAGTGGAAGTTACTTTGAGAAGTTACCAAATTTTAAAAAAAGTTTGCAAAAATCTTGCATTCTTTTTTTGACTATGCTATACTTATATACGGTTTGAAAAAACTGCCTAAGACAGTAGGGGAGCTCGACTCATAAATATCCTACCGAGGACAAAACGTATCATGTAAAAAGAAGCGTATTGTACTTTCGTGTCTAGGTTTGGACGCGTTTTTCTTTTTGAAAAATTCTCCAAGCAAAATAATTACGGAGGTGAACACACTAATGAGTGAAGCAATTATTGCTAAAAAAGCGGAACTAGTTGACGTAGTAGCTGAAAAAATGAAAGCTGCTGCATCTATCGTCGTTGTAGACGCTCGTGGTTTGACAGTTGAGCAAGATACAGTTCTTCGTCGTGAGCTTCGTGGAAGCGAAGTTGAGTATAAAGTGATTAAAAACTCAATCTTGCGTCGTGCAGCTGAAAAAGCTGGTCTTGAAGATCTTGCATCTGTATTTGTTGGACCATCTGCAGTAGCATTTTCTAACGAAGATGTTATCGCACCAGCGAAAATCTTGAACGACTTTTCTAAAAACGCTGAAGCACTTGAAATCAAAGGTGGTGCAATCGAAGGCGCTGTCGCATCTAAAGAAGAGATCCTTGCTCTTGCAACTCTTCCAAACCGCGAAGGACTTCTTTCTATGCTCCTTTCTGTACTTCAAGCGCCAGTGCGCAACGTTGCTCTTGCAGTCAAAGCGGTTGCAGACAACAAAGAAGACGCAGCTTAATCTTAAGCTACGCAGCGTAGCCTAGCTACGAAAATCTATTATAAATTTAAAACATATTTGGAGGAAATAACAATGGCATTGAACATTGAAAACATTATTGCTGAAATTAAAGAAGCTTCAATCCTTGAATTGAACGACCTTGTAAAAGCTATCGAAGAAGAATTTGGTGTAACTGCAGCTGCTCCTGTAGCTGTTGCTGCAGCTGGTGCTGCTGACGCTGGTGCTGCTAAAGATTCATTCGACGTTGAATTGACATCTGCAGGCGACAAAAAAGTTGGCGTTATCAAAGTTGTACGTGAAATCACTGGTCTTGGACTTAAAGAAGCTAAAGAACTTGTTGACGGTGCACCAGCACTTGTTAAAGAAGGCGTTGCAACTGCAGAAGCTGAAGAAATCAAAGCTAAATTGGAAGAAGCTGGAGCTTCAGTTACTCTTAAATAAGAGGCATATACCAATTAGAATTCGGAATACTATAGTATCAGCCTTTTAGAATCGTGAACACATTTTAGAAACTGATAAATAAATTTAGTTTCCTACCAAAAACCCTACCAAAAATTAATTTGGCAGGGTTTTTCTTTTTAATAAAATTATTTTGGAGAACAGGGTTCGTTTTAAATGACCAGAAGTAAGCTATGTATAGATTCTAATTATATTAGAATTTCGTATTTCAAATTTTGTAGAAATTTTTAAGAACCGTGACTATCATTGCCACTTGTCGTTCAAAATCGGGAAAATCCAGATGAATTACAACACCATTTTGATTTTATCTATGGTGTTCAGATTGATGACAATCCAACCCAAGCTTTAGCTCGTTTTCGTCAGAATGAAATTACAAAAGAAGAAATGCTTGCTGAGTTTAGAAACCCCTATTCTTTTAAATAATTATCCATTCACAACCAATCTTTTTGTGATATAATGAAAATAGAGAAGGTTTATCAATCAAAAACAGGGGAGGAGTTACAAAAATGGCAGTAGTATCATTGGAAAATAATATTAAACTATATAGTTCAGAATTATTTCAAGCACTATTAAAAGCCTCCAATTATAAATTGGATGAGCGTATTGCTCAGACTGTTACAGAAGTCTATGCTCGTAATCTAGATTATTCTGATCCTGAACGGATGCATGTTGGTGTAACTTCTGTTGCTAACAATTTGCTTACAAAAATTAAACAAGAGTATTTTAATGTATAGTATTTTGACAAGCCACCGAAAAAGGAATTACTCTTTAAGGTGGCTTTTATAGAAGTAAAGTTTAGGCTAGAAAAACAAGAAATAACGCACCATTTTTGGTGCGTTTTGCTTTTTTATGCTATAATGGATTTATAAAAATAAAGGAGTTTGCCATGATTGGAAAGAACATAAAATCCTTACGTAAAACACATGACTTAACACAACCCGAATTTGCCCAAATTATAGGAATTTCTCGCAATAGCTTGAGTCGTTATGAAAATGGAACTAGTCCAGTCTCTACGGAACTAATAGATATCATTTGTCAGAAGTTTAATGTATCTTATGTTGATATCGTAGGAGAAGACAAAATGCTCAATCCTGTTGAAGATTATGAATTGACTTTAAAAATTGAAATTGTGAAAGAACGAGGTGCTAATCTATTATCTCGACTCTATCGTTATCAAGATAGTCAGGGAATTAGCATTGATGATGAATCTAATCCTTGGATTTTAATGAGTGATGATCTATCTGACTTGATTCATACGAATATCTATTTAGTAGAAACTTTTGATGAAATAGAGAGATATATCGGTTATTTGGATGGAATTGAACGTATGTTAGAGATATCTGAAAAACGGATGGTAGCCTAATGGAAATCCAAGATTATACCGATAGTGAATTCAAACATGCTTTGGCACGGAATCTTCGTTCTCTGACAAGAGGAAAAAAGTTCAGTAAGCAACCTATAGCGATTTTGCTTGGAGGGCAAAGTGGTGCTGGCAAGACTACAATTCATCGTATTAAACAGAAAGAATTTCAAGGAAATATTGTTATCATAGATGGTGATAGTTTTCGTTCTCAGCATCCACACTATTTAGAACTGCAGCAAGAATATGGCAAAGATAGCGTTGAATACACCAAAGATTTTGCAGGTAAAATGGTAGAGTCTTTAGTAAGAGAATTGAGTCATTTGGGATACAATCTTTTGATAGAGGGAACTTTACGAACTATTGATGTTCCAAAGAAAACAGCACAACTATTGAAAAATAAGGGATATGAAGTACAATTAGACTTAATTGCGACAAAGCCTGAGCTGTCTTATCTGAGTACCCTTATCCGGTACGAAGAACTGTACGCTATCAATCCAAATCAAGCACGCGCAACTCCAAAAGAACATCATGATTTCATTGTAAATCATCTAGTTGATAATACCCGACAGTTGGAAGAACTAGCTATCTTTGAAAGAATTCAAATTTATCAACGAGATAGAAGTTGTGTACATGATTCAAGAGAAGATAAAATTTCAGCAGCAGATATTCTTCAAGAGTTACTGTTTGGGGAGTGGAGTCAGGTAGAGAAAGAGATGCTTAAATCTGGAGAAGAAAGATTTAAAGATTTAACTAATTGAAATAGTTGTTAGAACACAAATTTTAAAATATAGTCTACTTATAACTTTTGTTAGTTGTTTAATTAAGGTGGGCGAAAATTTTTTAGAACCAAAAAACGCATAATCTCAGGTGTTGAAAAACTTGAAATTATGCGTTTTCTTGTGGGAAGATTTACTCCATTTTCTTCAGGAATTGAGATTTTGCCCATCTCTTTTTATTATATTTAAGGATATTTGAAAGATATATTTTAGAAAAACAATTATGAAGTTCTTAAATACAGAATATATTATAAATGCTGATTCAAAGTGAAGTTTTATATGTTTTTTGATTTTGTTGAGTATAAAATCTATTAACTGAAGTCTAACTACAAACATTAATTTAAGATGAAGTAAACTGTAACCTCCGGAAATGTCTCTTACTCGATTTCAGAATGAATTACTGATACGGGATTAAAAGAACTAAGTATTTCTTTTTGTTTTGAATGAGATACGTGAGTATAGATTTGTGTGATTGAAATAGAACTATGTCCAAGAATTTGTTGAATATATCGAATATCTACATCACTATCTAGAAGCATTGTCGCAAAGCTATGTCTAAACATATGCGGTGTAATAGTTCTAGAAAAGTTATTTTGTTCAACGATTCTCTTAATAACTAAACGTACACTTTGCTCTGACAATGGTTTAAGTGAATGTTTCCCTGGAAATAAGAAATCATTTGATTCATTTCTTGTTTTATTTATATATGTTTCTAATAAATTGAATGTTTTTTGATCTCCTAAAAATAGGATACGTTCTTTCTTACCCTTTCCTATAATATGGAGTGTCTTGTTGGAAAGATTAATATCTTTGAGATGAATGTGGCAAAGTTCAGAAATTCTGATCCCTGTCGAAAGTAAAAGGGAAATAATTAGTAGATTTCTTTCAGCGTGTTGTTTTTGATAGTCAGTTTTAGATATAATTACTTCCTGTTCTAAATATATAAAAATACTTTTCAGAATGTCATACGGAATCGTTTTAGGCAATACTTTTTCAGTTCTAAATTGAAAGCGCAATTGATTGAAGGGATTCTCTTCAATTATGTTCTGGTATTTTAGATAGTTATAAAACACCTTCATACAAGCAATTTTTCTTCTTAATGTATTCGTTTTTATATTAGATCGTGTCAACTGTTCTATATAGGATTCGACATTATCATAGTCTGAGTTATAAAATTGCATAAGATCATTCTTATAAGCGCGAATCGTGTGTGAACTCAAACGCTTATGAGTTTTGCAATAATCTAAGTAAGTAGAAATAAGTTTATAATCCATAAAAATCTCCTTTATCAATAATCATGCTATTATAAACCTATTTGAGTGCTTTGTATAGTGATAATAAATTGTTATCGGTAGGAGAGGTAAAAAAATGACTAGTTGTTTTGTTGTAATGGGATTTAACACAAAAAAAATTCCAAATACAAATATTGAGGTTGATTTAAATGCTGTATACTCAAATATTATTAAACCTGTTATTTTAAATAAAGAGTTAACTTCAATTCATGGAGAGAATAGATTTAGAGCTGATGAGGTATATACAACTCAAAATATTACAAAAACATTTATTGAAGGTATATTCAAAGCTGATATTGTTATTGCTGACATTACTACGTTAAATCAAAATGCAATTTATGAATTAGGACTGCGCCATGCAATGAGACCTAAATCTACAATTATCCTATGTGATAATCATACTGCTAAAATTAATTTTTTTGATATTTCTCACCTACCTCAAATTAGATATGATTCTGACAAAGTGAATGAACTTGATGAAGTTGTTCGAGTGAAAGATATACTCACAGAGCACATTACTTCTGCAATAAATAGTGACGAAAGATTTATAGATAGTCCGGTATTTGAAAATAACTTATATACAATTGTCGAAAGAAATAATTCTATGGAGGAAAGTAATAATATTTCTATAGAAACATCTCAAAATTCCTTTATAGACCTAGCAAGAATAGCAAAAAAATTTAAAGATGCCGAAGAGTATGTAACAGCAGAAAATTTATATAAAGAACTTTTAGAAAAAGGGTATGTCGATGATGAAATTTTAGCGGGCTACTTGTTATCAGCATATAAAAAAGATGAAAAATCCTTAGATAATTTGAGAGAAGCACAGAGAAAAATTAATACTTATCTTGATATAAACAACACTACTTACCATAAAATTTTA
Organism: bacterium; assembly: GCA_905221115.1. Taxonomy (GTDB): domain Bacteria; phylum Bacillota; class Bacilli; order Lactobacillales; family Streptococcaceae; genus Streptococcus. The sequence goes on along the minus strand of CAJNBX010000007.1, from coordinate 69,523 downwards.
GGGATATATGGTGCGATATTTTTACGAATATTTTATATTACAAATGATAAAAGAGATTTATTGTCAGCTATAAATTACTATAGATTGGGTATGAATTTTGAAGATAACAATATATACTGTGCTAGAAATTATTGTGCTACGCTGTTAAAAATTGTAAGTGTTGAAACAGATACCGAAGTTTTAAAAGAACACTACTATACTGCAAAGTATACAGCAAAAATTATATTAGGTTCATTAGAAAATTTGATTAGAAAATCTAGTATGTATGATGATATCTGGTTACAATCTAACCGAGAAGAGCTTCTATATATTTCCGGAATTATTGAAACATTATCGGACAAAGTTTATGGCGAAACCAAGAGACAAAGTAATACTATAAATGAGGGAAGAAAGCTCTTAAGGGAAGATTTAGAAAGAATTAAGTTAAAGCTTATGGACTAACTATTTATAACCTAATTCTCCCCCTTTGATGAATTCATATTTTTCTATAACCATTTGTTTCCATTTATCAAAACTTTTTCTAAACTCAGAGGATTCTACAAATTGAAGAATTTTTTCCTTTGAGTCTAAGGTAAATTCAGGTGATGTAATTGAGTATTCACCCTGATGTAAAATACCTTCTCTTGTCAATTTTTCCTGAGGAATTGTCAATATAGGCAGATCAAAAGTTAATGCTAATATTCCTTCAATCTGACAATACACACTAGTAATCCACTTATTTTCTAAGTGGATTTCTTTTGATTCGAAAAATCTAGGATTATCCTCAGCATCTTTTTTACGAATTCCTTCAGATATATATGTTTGACCAACTGCTAAAATAACCATGCCATAGCTTCTTTGTATCATCTCACGTAGTGATACCATAACTTCATATGGAGTATATTCTGCAGCTTGTAATGTAATACATTCGAAATTATGTCTTTTTAATAACGATACAATTTCATTGATAAAAAAATCTTGGTTTTCAGTAAACGGATTAGGTCTACTCAAAAAAATTTTTATTTTATCACTATTTCCCATAAATTTCTCCTACCGATAACAATTTATTATCACTAGTATACCATAAATTCATTTTTAGTTGTTTGATTTGTATAATGATTTTTTTAGTTAAAATTAGATGATATTGGCCAACTATAAATTAAAACACTGTTTTGAAATTATATCGAATACTTTGGAGTCAATTACAAACTTACAACGACTAGAGAATTGTGTAGTTTGAAGGAAATAAGTACAAGTTTATTAGAAAAGTAGCATTTTATAGGATTATCACGAAAAATTCTAATTTTAGAATTATACTTTCTATTAATTTAGAACATGTTTTTTTATTTTTAAATGTTATAATAGTGTTATCAAGTAAAAGTAGCATACTATAATTGGTAACAATATAAAATTTTACGAAAGACACATGGCCTGACAAAAACAGATTTGCTCGAATTGTATAAATTTTACGCAATAACCCTTAGCTGTTATAAAAAACGAAATAAGTACCATTTCAACAGAATTTATAGACACTATTTGCCAGGAATTCATAGAAGATGTGTCTATGTTTCAAAAATAGATCAAGGTTAAGCATCTGTCACTCTTCAATGATGCCTTTTTGTGTAATAGAGTAAGATCGAGGAAGAGATGTTGAAGGTGGGACAGGAACGGTTGTGTGAATTAGTTTCAGGTAATGGAGATAAGAAATGAAGTTAACAAAAGTAATTATTAATAATTTTAGATCATTCGGTGAAAGTCAAATTATTGAATTAAACAATCAAACGGTACTGATTGGGAATAATAGTTCGGGAAAAACAACTGTATTACAAGCATTGAGTAAGCTGTTTTCGGACAAACAAAATGATAGAATAATTAAAAAAAGTGATTTTCACCTTCCAAAAGGTTCAAGGCCCGGAGAAAATACTAGAAACCTCTTTATAGAAACTATTTTTGAGTTTGATGAACTTGATGGAACTCTCTATAGTCCAGCAATTCCATCGTTTTTCGAACACTTTACAGTTTCTCAAGATGGTGCAAAACCTTTTTTACGAATCAGATTAGAATCTTCCTGGGAAGATGATGGAACAGTTGAAGGAAGTGTTGATACTCAAATCTATTATATTTCATCTGATGAAGAAATCATTAAAGATGAGGACAGGCATCGTGCTCCTAGAAAGGATTTGGATAAAATTAGGGTACTTTATGTACCTGCTTCAAGAACGCCTGAGAAGGAGTTGGGTAATGCTTCAGGTAGTATGTTAAGTAGGTTGGTAAATAGTATAAATTGGACCGAAGATGAGATAAATGAAATTACAGATAAAATTGATGAGTTGAATAGCACCTTTTTATCTGAAAATGGAGCATTAACTCAGATCAACAATGAGATTCAGAAATCATGGGAATTATATCATGAAGATAACCGTTTTTCTCAAGCAGAGTTGATTATTAATTCTTCTGAGATGGCGGCAGCACTTAGACAGATTGCCTTAAAATTTTCACCAACAACCACTGAAGAAGCATTTACAGTTTCAGATCTAGGAGATGGACTGAGATCTATTTTTTATTTTTCACTTGTTGATTCGATACTTGATATTGAGTTAGAAATTACCAAAGACCGTGAAGAAAATCCTGATAATCCAAGATTTAAGTTGATTCCACCAGTACTAACTATCTTAGCAATAGAAGAACCAGAAAATCATATTGCTCCACATCACATTGGAAAACTGATAAAAAGGTTTAAGCAATTAGGCAATAATGACAACTCTCAAGTAATTTTAACGTCACATTCTCCAGCTATTGTAAAAAGAATTGACCCAGAAGATTTGAGGTATTTAAGAATAGAAAATAATGACAGAGTTCTTCAAACCATTGTTTCTGATATACAGCTACCTCAAGCTATAGATGAATCTTATAAATACATTAAGGGAGCAATTCAAGCCTATCCTGAACTATATTTTGCAAAGTTAGTAGTACTGGGTGAAGGTGATAGTGAGGAACTGCTATTACCAAAGTTTTTTGATTTACTTGGACTGGAAATTGATAGTTCTCAGATTTCAGTAGTTCCTTTAGGAGGTAGGCATGTTAATTATTTTTGGAAATTATTGAACGCTCTCAGGATTCCTCATATTACCTTATTAGATTTCGATAACGAAAGATATGGAGGTGGCTGGGGAAGAATTCAATATGCAATAAAACAATTGATACTAAATGGGGTTGCTAAAGAAAAACTTGTTACTGTAACAACCGAATCTCAAAAATCACGAGTTCTAGATGATGATGAGATTGATAAAATAAAGGACTGGAAGATTGATAGACCTGATAATCAGTTGCTTGAGGGGTGGATTAAAATGTTAGAAAAGTTCAATGTGTTCTTTTCTGCACCGCTTGATATTGACTTCTTAATGTTACAACATTATCGGAAATATTATCTGGGTATGTTATCTTCGAAAGAAGGACCAGTCATTTCATATGCTGATTCAGGCGGGAATTGTAAAAAAGTAAAATTAACTGATTTGGATCGTATTGATAAATTGCAGTTTGAAGGTCTCGAAAAACGTATAGTAGAAGCAAAGATAGCTACTTTAAAGGATAAGAGTGGACCAGGGGATAGTTTTACTAGAGAAGAGAAAGAATTAATGATTTGGTATCAATATTTCTTTTTAGGTAGAGGAAAGCCAACAACTCATATGCAATTTTTATCATCTATTAGTGATGATGAATTAACAAGAAATCTACCCGCTGTATTTGAAAAAATAGTTAACCGTGCTGAAGAATTACTTGGAGATATTGAACATGGTGAAGAGTGAGGAGTGGCTTCCTAAAGGAGATATCATTTTAGAAGAGACTGCATTAGGAGCCGTCAAAGATGTGATTAACTGTTTAGTCATTGCTGGACCCGGTGCGGGGAAAACTGAATTACTAGCTCAAAAGTTAGACTATTTATTCTCTACAAATAAATGCGTTTCTCCGAAAAAAATTCTAGCATTAAGTTTCAAAACGGATGCTGCATCAAATTTGAAAGAAAGAGTGAAAAAACGTTATGGTGCTGAATATGCTTCTCGATTTACCTCTCTAACTTATTCATCATTTGAAAAGAGGATTTTAGACCAATTTAGAAATGTTCTTCCTGGAGAGATAAGACCGTCGAAAGATTATTTGATTGAAGAAATGGAAGTCATAAAAGAGGTTCTTTATAGAAATGGATTAAATACTACTGGAATGAGTATGAATAGCATTAAGGAAATTGCAGAAAGTATTGCCTTGAGTGATAATGATTCAATTATAAAAAATGATCTGTTAAAAGGTACTCAGAGTAATAAGCCAGTCCTTTTTTACAGACAAATAACAAAGTTGAGTACTCAAATAATAGCTACTAACGAATACATCCGTAAAGCACTTCAAATGACATACGATTTTGTATTTCTAGATGAATTTCAGGATACTACATATGCCCAGTATAATTTATTAAAAACTTGTTTTTTAGGTTCGTCTTGTAAATTAACAGCAGTTGGAGATAATAAGCAAGCCATTATGAGATGGGCAGGTGCAAATCCTGATATTTTTCCAGACTATATTCTAGACTTTAATTCAAATGAATATCAATTGTTGATGAATCACCGCTCTGTACCTAAACTTGTAGAATTTCAAAAAGAGGTTCATCAGATATTAAATAGTAATCACAGTTCTATTCAGACAAATAATTATCCAGAATTTCAAGAGGGTGAAATAACATTATTTGAATTTGAAAATGAAAGTTTAGAAGCTGAGTTAATTGCAAATGATATAGAATCAAAAATTCAAGGAGGTATACGACCATCAGAAATTTGTATCCTATCAAAACAGAAGGTTGATGATTATAGTTCAAAATTGATAACTACATTAAGCAGTAAAGGGATTAAAGCAAGAATTGAAAATGAATATCAAGAGCTTTTAAAAGACCCTACTTGTAACCTATTATTAGATTTAATATCATGCAGTCAAGGAAAACGAGATCCTTTAATTTGGGAAAATATTAGTAATTTTTATGGAAATATCAATGGAATAGATGAGTTTACTGATGAATTAATTTTAGCAAAATCCTATAAGGAGATTGACAATACAGTTAGTGATATTACTTACCTAATTTCAAATTTTATTCCCAATGAAGAAAGTATGCTAAAATTAATTGATTGTATTATTGAAAAAATAGATGAAAAAAGAATTATTTCCAACTTTTCAACATACAATGGAAAAAGTGACCTAGATATCATTGTCAAGAACTTTTCAAAGTTATTATACAAAGAATATTCTCAAACACAAGGTGAATGGCTAGATATAGTCTCTAGTTTCAAGGGTGAAAACTCAATTCCAATTATGACTATCCATAAGAGTAAAGGATTAGAATATGAGGTGGTCTATTTTCTAGGCTTGGAGGATTCTGCATTCTGGAATTTTAATCATCAACCTGAAGAAGATAAGAGTGCCTTCTTTGTCGCACTTTCAAGAGCAAAAAGTTACCTAATCTTTACATACTGTAAATTGAGAAATAATAGGTCGCAAAACAATAGAAATATTAATGAAATCTATTCATTACTGATTCAATCTAGTTTAGTTGATGTTGTTAATTAATAATGATTAAGGCATAGGAATTAGTTTTTTTAAATAAACTAATTCCTATGCCTTGTATTGCATGTTTGAATAGTTGAAAATGTGATAGTAGATTATCAAGATATACTTTTTTGAAAACTTTTTAATAACTTAATTAAGTTTAGTTCAGTTAAGTTTTTTTCATTTTCTTGACTATTATAGTCAGGATTTTTTTGTTTCGCCTTTTTAAAGTACAAATTCAAATCTTTTTTTGAAACGACTAGTTGCTTCATTATCTCTTCTATTGAAAAATTACTTTTTATTAAGTTGTGAGTCTTTTCCAATTCTATTTTATCATCATAAATTACTATATTATTTTTAAATCTATCTAAAGGATATTTTTCGAGACCAGGTATTGAAGAAAATACTTTCAGCAATTGGTACTTTAAAGTATTTTTGTATAAACAGTGATAATAAATAGTCTCCTGATAATCTATTTTAAAACTTTCTACTTCAGGGGAAGCGACTAGACAATTACCTTGATCTAAATACATAGCCATACATTCGTCAATTGTAAGATGACGATATCGAAGTTGTACTAATTGCCAATCAATATTAGTCTGGTATTGATTTAAACTATAAGGCATAGTTTTGACACGATTTGCATCATCGTCGGTAAGTTTAATATAAAAATCGGGATTAGGATTATAAATAAAAAATCTTCCGTCTTCATTTTCAATGAAGAACCAATTTTTATAGTCTTTTAAAACATGAAAATACTGCTCTTTGATATTTAAGTCGGTATGATTAAACTTTTGAAACAACTTATTTATTAACTCAAAAGGAGCAGAGGAGTCTTTAGGAGTATTTATAGAGCCATTTCTAGCATATATTAATCCTTTTGGTAATACAGTATCTTTCTTAGGCTTATAATCTTTTGTTAAAAATACAGGAACTTTATCTGTATCATGAATAATTAAGATGTCAATTTCTTTGTTGTCTATAGTTTCAGTTTGTATGCTAATTTTAATTTGATTATTTGTTGATATAAAGAGTTTATGTAGTAAATCTGTTAGATCTTCTTCATTTCTTCTATTATCATCATTGTTTACACCGATTATATCTAAAGTGATATTATCAATTCCAAAGATGATATAACAATCTTCGTGATGTGATGTATTGACAAAATTTAAGATATCACGCACCAATTCAGTTTTTGAATGATGCCATTTTTGTTTAAAATCATGAAACTCATCTTCGGGAGTATTCAATAGTAAATGTATTTGATCTAGACTCAGCATTTTTATTTCTCCAAATATTAGTTTACAGAAATTTTATCATAGAATCAGAGAAAGTCAATCATAACTATATTAGCTGTGATACCTTTTCCAAATCTTCCCTGTTATCCTAATATCATTCATAGAAAATCAATTTTTGATTTTCTATGGGGGTTTGGGGGCGAAGCAACCAAGTTATCTTATCGTTGGCTGTCAAAACTGGAAGGTTTTGGTCGGTTGGCGATATGATTTTTGGGATATTGTGGACACAATATCTGAGCTCGCAAAGACCGAACAAGAAGCAAGTGAGGTCTTTAGGAAGCGTACTGACAATGTGAGGTAGACTTACACTGTCAGACAAGTAGAATGTTGAAGGGATATCAGAATGGGACAAGAAATTAAGTCAATCCGAAAGCAATTTAGAATTACGAGACAAGAAGAAAAACAGATAAAAGAAATGATGAGGGAACAAAAAGTGGATAGTTTCTCAGAATTTCTTCGTCAAAATTTATTGAAAAAGAATTATCAGGATAGAATTTTTGAAAGTTGGTTCTCCCTTTGGCAGTCTCAAAAGTTTGAACAGATAAGTCGAGATGTGTATGAAGTTCTGGTTGTCGCAAGAGAAAATCATCAAGTGACTCAAGAGTACGTCTCAATCTTATTGACTTGCGTTCAAGAATTGATTGCAGAAGTGAATCAAGTGCAGCCACTCAGTCGTGAGTTCCGTGAAAAATATATGGATTAGGAGGATGTAATGGTTTATCGCTATCGTACCAATCTCAAAAAAGTATTTCTAACTGATCCAGAATTACACCAATTGAATGAACGGATTGCTAAGAGCAATTGTCAAAATTTCTCAGTTTATGCCAGAAAAGTTTTACTTAATCCCAATATGTCATTTGTCACGATTAACACTGATACTTATGACCAGTTAGTTTTTGAATTGAGACGGATTGGAAATAACATCAATCAAATTGCGAGTGCGATTAATCAAAGCCATCTGATTTCTCAGGACCAATTACAAGAATTGAGTAAAGGAATCGGAGAGTTAATTAAGGAAGTGGACAAAGAATTTCAAGTGGAGGTGAAAGGACTGAAGGAGTTTCATGGTAGTCACTAAACACTTTGCGACGCATGGTAAAAAATACCGTAGGCGTTTGATTAAATATATCCTCAATCCAGATAAAGCAGATAATCTAAAATTAGTATCTGATTTTGGCATGAGTAATTACTTAGATTTTCTTAGCCATGCAGAAATGGTAGAAATGTACAATGTTAACTTTACTAATAACGACAAGTTGTACGAGTCCAGAAATGACCGACAAGAAAAACACCAACAAACTATTCATGCCCATCATCTCATCCAATCATTTTCTCCTGAAGATAATCTGACACCTGAAGAAATTAACTGCATTGGTTATGAGACCATGATGGAATTGACAGGAGGTCGTTTTAAGTTTATCGTAGCAACTCACACAGACAAAGATCATGTTCATAATCACATCCTAATCAACGCTATTGACCGCAATTCAGATAAAAAGTTGATATGGAACCATGCCTTGGAACGAAACCTCCGTATGATTTCAGACCGTATTTCTAAAATGGCTGGTGCAAAAATTATTGAGAAACGTTATTCCTATCGAGATTATAAAAAATATAAGGAATCTAGTCATAAATTTGAATTGAAACAACGTCTTTATTTTTTGCTTCAGCAATCTAAATCGTTTGATGATTTTTTAGAGAAAGCAAAGCAGTTGCATGTTCAGATTAATTTTAGTCAAAAGCATAGCCGTTTTTTGATGACAGATAGAACGATGGTAAAACCAATTCGAGGTCGCCAACTTAGTAAACGAGATTTATATGATGAAGACTTTTTTAAAACATATTTTGCCAAACAAGAGATTGAAAGTCGTTTAAAATTTTTACTAAAGTCTGTTTATTCATTAGAAGAATTGCATGTAAAAGCTAAAGAGTTGAATCTAACCATCGAGTTAAAACAGAAAAATGTGATATTTACCCTAGAAGAAGATGGCAAAAAGATAAGCCTGAGTCATAAAAAAATTAGCGATAAGAAATTGTACGATGTTCAATTTTTTAATCGTTATTTTGAAGATAGAGAAGTTAGAGATATTCAAGCATTAGAAAATCTTCAGGAAGATTTTCAGACTTTTCGAGAGGAGCAGCATAAGGAGAAAGTCTCCGCTGAAGAAATCGAGGAAGCCTTCAAGAAATACAAGGAAAAACGAGATGCTATCCATGAGTTTGAGATTGAACTTACGGATAACCAGATAGAGAAGTTGGTTGATGATGGTGTCTATATCCAGGTTTCGTTTGGTATCAAACAGAGTGGACTCATCTTTATTCCTAACTACCAGCTAGATATTTTTGAGGAAGACAATCATAAAAAATATAAAGTCTACATTCGAGAAACGTCTTCTTACTTTGTCTATAATAAAGAAAACATGGATAATAATTGTTTCATCAAGGGTAGGACCTTAATCAGACAATTGAGCAACGATAGCCAAAAACTCCCATATAGACGACCAACTTTAGAAAGTTCTTCAAGAGCAGATTTCTGAAATTAATCTTATGATTGAACTATCTAACACGAACAAACAATACCAAGAAATCAAAGATGAGCTTGTATTAGAAATTGCAGAGATTGATATGAAGCTATAAGAAATCCAAGAAAAAATCGCCACCTTAAACAAGATGGCGGAAGTCCTTATCAATTTGAAGAGTGAAGATCATGAGACTAGAAAATTAGCTAAGTATGATTTTGCCCAAATGAACATGAGGGAATCAATAACGTTAGATCGACTCAATACAGATATTTTAAAATTACAACAGGAACTTGGTAATGAAATTAATGAATATGAGAAGATAGCTAGAAGACTGGATTCGTTTATGAAAATTATTAATACCAATAAATTTACAGTCCTAAAATTTCACGAGAATGCCTTACTAGAATAATAGTATTTACGACTAATTCGTTAAAAGATAGAGAATAATTTCATTTATTTTTTATTTACTAGTTTATTAAAATGGTCAGTATAGTGTAATTTTAACTTGTCTTCTCTTAAAATATCGAGAACTTGTATGGCCTGTTTCATTTTTTCAATTCCACTACTTAATTGGTGTTTAAATTCATAGTATCCAGTTGCATAGAGAAAAACTGTCTGTTCATAGAAGTTAAATTCATTATCTAATAATGTTTTTATCTCACTAATTAAATAGGAACAATTAGAAAATTTTTCCTCATCTATACTAAGAATTAAACAATTTATAGCAAGTTGAGTGACCATTCGTTTATTGGTTTTATTCAGAGAAGAGTAGATATAATTCTTTAACAATTCCTTTGTCAATAAGAAGTAGGAATTGTAGTTAATTGTTCGTGCACAGTTACCAAATATAATAATCTCATAGTAACCCCATTTTTCGATTTTAAAAAGATAGTCTGTCAGTTGAAGTAGTTCTTCATCTGATGGAATGATTCTCGAATCCATTGTATGTAGAATGGATTTTACCATAGTTTTCTCTAAAGGATCTAGAGTGTAATTTGTAGTGTCAGATAGTAGGCACGCTATATTATCAATACTTTGTGATGAGTATTGTTTACGAATATATTGAACTAGGTTAGCAAATGATTCACTATTGGTGTAGTCATCATCGTGTAAAATAAGAAACTCATCTAGGGTAACGTGCAACTTGTCTAAAATATTGATAAGCCTAATACAAGATATTTCTGATTCTCCACGTTCGAATCGAGATATTTGAGATTTAGAAAGATGCTCGTCAGCAACAGAACATAAACTGATTTGTTTTCCTTTACGAACTTTTCTAAGTGTTATACCAAGTTTTGATTTCATAATTTCCCGTTTTCCCAACAAAAAAGTAATTGATTTTTATTTATTGTACAATAAATAAAAAATGAAAGGAAGTCTAAATATGAAGAAAATTTTAAAAAATTCCCTAATTTTATCGTTGGTAATGGATATTATTATTGTCGGTGTACACCTAAGTCTTTAGATATCATCTAAAGACTTAGTACTGGTTGGAGGACATGATAAAAGATAGTATGGTTAATTATTGGTTAAATTATTTTCCGGAGTATAGTTTAGAAACGTTTGAAGTAGAATAGATATTAAGGAGCTATCTTTCTCTTATTCCAAAGACTCAGCTCCTGTAATAGAAAATTTAAATTTGACTATTGAGTCAGGACAGAGAATTGCACTAGTCGGCCAACCGAGGTCAGGAAAAAGTACGTTATCAAAAATACTATCAGGATTATATAAGATTGATACAGGAAAAGTTTTATTTGATGGTGTAAATATTAATCAAATAGATAAAAAATATTAAGTCAAAATTTAGGAGTAGTTCCACAGGATTCATTTTTATTGAACAGAAGTATTCTTGACAATATAACTTTAAAGCACGAAGTTACTTCACAAAAGATAAAGGAAGTTTGTAAAGCAGTTTAAATCTATGATGAAATCATAGCTATGCCGATGAAATTTAATACTATCATCTCAGAGATGGGTTCAAATATTTCAGGTGGTCAAAGACAATGGATAGCACTGGCACGTGCATTAATAAATAATCCTAGTCTTGTAATTTTAGATGACGCAACTAGTGCATTAGACACTATTAATGAGGAAAGAATAACAAAGTATATAAAAAGTCAGGGCTGTACTCAAATAATTGTAGCTCATAGATTGTCAACGATTAAGGATGCGAATATTATTTTTGCAATAAAAGGTGGTAAGATTGTTGAGTCAGAAAATCATAAGTACTTAATGGCTCTTGGTGGAGAGTACTACAGCTTATATACAAAAAGGAAATTAGGTGTAAAGAAAATGAAGAAAGAAAATGAATATGTAATTTTAACAGCAGCCTTACTAGGGGTGATGATTGGAATAGTGTTTGCTATTTTTTTAGATTTTCCAGTTGAATATGGTATTTCTTTAGGATTGTTGAATGGAATAGTATTGGGTTCGCTGATTTCTTGCAAAAACAATAAGAATTAAGCATAATTTTTTGCTGGAAACTAAGGAGTAGAGATGGCTATAGTTGAAATTATAAATCTAACAAAAAGCTTTAAAGATATTGAAGTTATTCATAACACTTAAATAATAGAGCGACTACATTAGTAGCTTAAAAACATGATTAAACCGCTATTCTTAGGACTAGCGGTTTTTTATTTTATGTGCCAGGGGGCAAAAAAGGGAAAGGAATCTTTAAAAGTGAGGAGAGTTAGATTGAAAGAATCATATTGGTAAATCGAAATGATGGATATTTGTATCATGTCATAAATCGTTATCAAACGATAATATTGATTTTCTTACAAATTAAGAGTATAATTTATAAAAATGAGTGTTCACTCAATTTTTGTGAAGTTAAGGAGTAAAGAAAATGGTTGTTGAAGCAATAGAGTACAGTCGTTTCGGTAACGAAGAGGTCTTGGATTTGCTGAAGATCGACTCTACAGCCTTGGATGTAAATCAGGTGAGAGTAGAAGTTCATGCTGTTGGTTTAAATCCTATTGATTATAAAACTTTTGAGGGAGCGAAACCCCTTCGATTTCTATCTTTTATAACGAAATTAAGGAAACCAAGTCGTTGGTTTGAATCTAAATCATCTTTATTTCCAAGAGGTGTGGGGAGAGATTTTTCTGGAGTTATTACAGAAGTTGGAAATGAAGTAACTAGGTTTTCAGTAGGAGATAAGGTGTTTGGAACAATGATTAGCGATCCTGGTTTGGGAACTAAGAGGGGAGCTTTAGCAACAGAAATTTGTGTCAATGAATCAGAAATTGTATTGAAACCAGAGATGATCGACATGACTCACGCAGCTACTATGGGAGTAGCTGCTCTAACTGTGGGTGGGGCTTTTAGAAGAATCGGTTTAAATTCAAGAGATACTGTTGTTATTTCAGCTGCAGCAGGAGGTATTGGAAGTATTGCAGTACAGTATGCAGTTGCTAAGGGAGCGACAGTGATTGGAATAGCAAGTAAGAAAAATGCAGAGTATCTGAAGTCTTTAGGTGCCATACCAGTAAGTTACGAAGAGAATATCAAGAAGGTTCTTCTATCAGCTAGTCCAACGCCTATTACAAAATTTTTGGATTGTTATGGATCTGATTATGTTAGATTGGCTTTTAGTTTGGGCTTGAAGGGGACAGCTATTGGGACATTAGTACCTTCGCCCTATGTTATGATAAAAGGTGCTCAGTTTACTGGTCCGAGACATTCCAAATATGATGATTTTAGCACTTTAGCTGAAATGGTCTCAGACGGGAAGGTTCAGCTGAAAATTGATCAAGTGTATGACTTTTCTCTAAAGTCAGTTAGAGAAGCCTATCGTAGTCTGAAAATGGGACACAGTCGAGGCAAAAAAGTCGTAAAAGTAAGAGAGTAGAAGAGAGGTGCTAGCGATGGAAAGTTTAGAACAAAAGTATGCTCAGACGTTAGAAGTTAGCAACTTGAGCTTGAAACAACGTCGAGTATTATTATCAAGCTTAAAATTATTCTCAGAAATTGGATTTGAGAATACAACGTCCAGCCTTATTGCCGAACGCGCTGGAGTGTCAGAAGGAACTGTTTTTAGTTACTTTAAAACAAAGGAAGGTATTTTAGAAGCCATTTTATCTACTTTTCTAGAACAGGTTATTCCAGAAGTAATTGCAGATTTCTCAGAAAAAAAATTCACAGTAGATCAAGAAACTTTTCCCTTCTTTTTAAAAAGTATTGTTCGAGATAGACTCTTTTTCATTCAGGAGAATCAAATGCATGTTAAAATTCTCTTGGGGCGTTCTTTTATTGATAAAAATCTTTCTATCCAGTTAGGAAATATTATTGTTCAATCTATAATAGAACCAATTAGCCCTGTTTTAAATCAATTTAAAGAAAAAGGACTTATTCTAAATTGGTCAAATGAAAGAATTGTTCGTTACATCTTAGCATTGAGTTTTTCTTATCTTATTCCCATGATGTTGAATGATGAAGGAACTATAAACATAGATGAAGCAGTTGATGAGATTGTTGAATGTTTGTCATCTGCCCTAATGAAAGTAAAATAAATTCGGATGTTAAAACTCACTGTTAATGGTGAGTTTTTTGGATTCAATATAAAAATCCCCAATCGAAGCGATTGAGGATTAAGCAAATAAATCTTAAACAATACCTTGTGCAATCATAGCGTTTGCTACATTTTCAAAGGCAGCAATGTTAGCTCCTGCAAGGTAGTCTTTATCAAGACCGTATGTTTCTGAAGTTGTTTTAGCTGTGTTGAAGATGTTTGTCATGATATCTTTGAGACGTCCATCAACTTCTTCACGAGTCCATGAGAGGCGAAGACTATTTTGGCTCATTTCAAGGGCTGAAACGGCTACACCACCAGCGTTAGCAGCTTTGGCAGGTCCGTAGAAGATACCATTTTCTTTGTAAACTTTGATGGCATCAAGGTCGCTAGGCATGTTGGCACCTTCAGATACACAGATAACGCCTTGAGCAACCAAGCGTTTAGCTGCTTCACCATTGATTTCGTTTTGAGTCGCACATGGAAGAGCGATATCGTAGTTACCAGCGTAAGTCCATACAGAACCTTCATGATAAGTAGCAGTCGCTTTTTCAGCAGCATACTCAGTCAAACGAGCGCGACGTTTTTCTTTAACATCAACCAAAAGATCGAAGTCAATACCGTTTTCATCGATAACATAGCCGTTTGAGTCAGAAACAGAGATAACTGTTGCACCAAGTTCGGTTGCTTTTTGAAGAGCGTATTGAGCAACGTTACCAGAACCTGAAATAACCACTTTCTTACCAGCAAAGCTATTACCGTTAGCTTTAAGCATTTCTTCAGTATAGTAAACCAAACCGTAACCAGTTGCTTCTGGACGAATCAAGCTACCACCAAATCCTAGAGGTTTACCAGTCAAGACACCAGCATCAAATTGGTTAAGACGTTTGTATTGACCATAAAGGTAACCAATTTCACGTCCACCAACACCGATATCACCAGCAGGTACGTCAAGTGATGGTCCGATGTGTTTTTGCAACTCAGTCATGAAGCTTTGGCAGAAGCGCATCACTTCAGCATCTGTTTTACCTTTAGGATCGAAGTCTGATCCACCTTTACCTCCACCGATTGGAAGTCCAGTCAAGACGTTTTTGAAGATTTGTTCAAATCCGAGGAATTTCAAAATCCCTTGGTTAACAGTTGGGTGGAAACGAAGTCCGCCTTTGTATGGTCCAACAGCTGAGTTGAATTGAACACGGTAACCACGGTTTACTTGAATGTTTCCATCACGGTCAACCCAAGGAACACGGAAAGAAATCACGCGCTCTGGCTCAGTAATACGTGCCAAGATATTTTCTTCGATATACTCAGGGTGTTTTTCAAATACAGGTTCTAAAGTGTTGAAAAATTCTTCAACAGCTTGGAGGAATTCAGCCTCGTGCCCGTTACGAGCTTTTACAGTTTCAAACACGCTTTGGATATATTCTTTAGCAGATGTCATATCGTTCTCCTTAAATTCTAATTTAATTATGTGAGTCATTATAGCAGAATTTTTTTTAACTGTAAAGAGAAAAAACAAAAATTTTCTAAAAATTCTTTCAATTTAGTTTTTGAGATTTTTTGAAAATAGATAAAAAACGAACCTTTTTCTTGTAAATATCTTTCTCAAAGAGAAAATCTGAAAATATGGTATAATATTAGCAATAAAAGGAATCTGGAGGATTAGAATCATGGTATCAACGAAAACGCAAATTGCTGGTTTTGAGTTTGACAATTGTTTGATGAATGCAGCAGGTGTGGCTTGTATGACGATAGCAGAGTTAGAGGGCGTTAAAAACTCAGTGGCAGGAACTTTTGTGACTAAGACAGCGACCTTGGACTTCCGTCAGGGGAATCCTGAACCACGCTACCAAGATGTCCCGCTTGGTTCCATCAACTCTATGGGCTTGCCAAATAATGGCTTAGACTATTATTTGGACTATCTTTTGGATTTGCAGGAAAAAGAGCCAAACCGAACTTTCTTCTTATCTCTAGTCGGCATGTCTCCGGACGAAACCCATACTATCCTGAAAAAAGTCCAAGAGAGTGATTTTCGTGGTCTGACTGAGCTAAACCTCTCCTGTCCAAATGTTCCAGGAAAACCTCAGATTGCCTATGATTTTGAGACAACAGACCGGATTTTGGCAGAAGTATTTGACTACTTTACAAAACCTCTTGGAATTAAATTGCCACCATATTTTGACATTGTTCACTTTGACCAAGCGGCAGCTATTTTCAACAAGTACCCGCTCAAGTTTGTCAACTGTGTTAACTCTATCGGAAACGGCCTTTATATAGAAGATGAGTCTGTCGTTATTCGTCCTAAAAATGGTTTCGGTGGCATTGGTGGGGAGTATATTAAACCAACTGCTCTAGCTAATGTTCATGCCTTTTATCAACGCTTAAATCCTCAAATCCAAATCATCGGAACAGGTGGCGTTTTGACTGGTCGTGATGCCTTTGAACATATCCTCTGTGGAGCAAGTATGGTGCAGGTGGGAACCACCCTTCACAAAGAAGGAGTTGGTGCTTTTGATCGTATTACTAATGAACTGAAAGCAATCATGGCGGAAAAAGGGTACGAAAGCCTAGAAGATTTCCGTGGGAAATTGCGCTATATCAATTAAACTAATAAAAAAGTCAGAAGAAAGGAGAGAAGATGCTAGCCATTGAAGAAAGCCAGAAGTTGACTTTATCAAATTTACCTAGTCTGAGCCTATTTACAGGGACAGACCAGGGTCAGTTTGAAGTGATGAAGAGTCAAGTATTGAAACAGATTGGTTATGATTCTGCTGACCTCAACTTTGCCTACTTTGATATGAAAGAAGTAGTTTACAAGGATGTGGAACTGGAGTTGGTCAGCCTTCCTTTCTTTGCCGATGAAAAAATCGTGATATTAGACCATTTTGTCGATATCACAACAGCCAAGAAACGCTTTTTAACAGATGATGAACTCAAGTCGTTTGAGGAATACCTTGATAACCCTTCACCAACAACCAAGTTGTTGATCTTTGCGGAAGGAAAACTGGATAGCAAAAGACGGTTGGTTAAATTACTTAAGCGTGATGCTAAGGTTTTTGATGCAGTAGAAGCTAAAGAGCAAGAATTGCGCCAGTATTTCCAAAAGTGGAGTCAGAAACAAGGTCTGCAGTTTGCCAATCATTCTTTTGAAAATCTCCTCATCAAGTCTGGTTTTCAATTTAGCGAAATTCAGAAAAATCTCCTCTTTTTACAGTCCTATAAGGAAGACTCTGTTATCGAGGAAGAGGATATTGTTAACGCTATTCCCAAGACCTTGCAGGACAATATTTTTGATTTAACTCAGTTTATTCTGACTAAAAAGATGGATCAGGCGCGTGACTTGATTAGAGATTTGACCTTGCAAGGTGAAGATGAAATCAAACTGATTGCAGTCATGCTAGGACAATTTCGGACTTTTACTCAGGTGAAAATTTTGGCGGAGTCTGGGCAAACAGAATCGCAGATTGCAAGTAGTCTAGGAAGTTTTCTCGGACGCAATCCTAATCCCTATCAAATCAAGTTTGCGCTGAGAGATGCGCGAGGACTTTCCTTGAACTTTTTGAAGCAAGCTATTTCTTATTTGATTGAGACAGACTATCAGATTAAGACAGGTCTTTATGAAAAAGGTTTCCTTTTTGAAAAAGCACTCTTACAGATTGCTAGTCAGATAAATTGATTTTTTTTGAAACTACAACCCGCGTCAATATTATTTTGTCGTGGGTTTCTTGCTGATTTTCTTATCTATAAGCAAAAAACTTGAAAAAAGTGAATGTTTGCGTTATCATTTTCATATAGAAAGAAAAAGAGGTATTACAGATGGCTATTATCTTACCAGATCTTCCATATGCATACGACGCTTTGGAACCATACATCGATGCGGAAACAATGCACTTGCACCATGACAAACACCATCAAACTTATGTCAACAATGCCAATGCAGCTCTAGAAAAACACCCTGAAATCGGTGAAGATCTTGAAGCCTTGCTTGCTGATGTAGAATCTATCCCAGCTGATATCCGTCAAGCACTTATCAACAACGGTGGTGGACACTTGAACCACGCTCTTTTCTGGGAATTGATGACTCCTGAAAAAACAGCTCCATCAGCAGAACTTGCAGCAGCAATCGATGCAACATTTGGTTCATTTGAAGAATTCCAAGCAGCCTTCACTGCAGCAGCAACAACTCGTTTTGGTTCTGGCTGGGCATGGTTGGTTGTCAACAAAGAAGGAAAACTTGAAGTGACTTCAACAGCAAACCAAGACACACCAATCTCAGAAGGCAAAAAACCAATCTTGGGCTTGGACGTTTGGGAACATGCTTACTACGTGAAATACCGCAACGTGCGTCCTGACTACATCAAAGCTTTCTTCTCAGTGATCAACTGGAACAAAGTAGATGAATTGTACGCAGCTGCTAAATAATGATAGTTGGAGGGAAGAATTGTTCTTCTCTTTTTTAGGTTATATTATTTTGGTCTGACAAAATCGTCAGACTTTTTTCATTTTTATGAGAAACGTGCTAACTGCTAGAAATTATGGTAGAATAAAGTATTAAGTAATCGTGAAAAAGGATATCTATGCGAAAAGAAATTGCACCTGAATTATACAACTATAACAAGTTTCCTGGTCCTGAGTTCCATTTACACGGGGACAAGGTCGAAACGGAAGGGATAGCTTTTTCCTTGGTGGAAAATATCAAGGATGCCTTTGATGTGACGGCTTTTAATCAGCGTTTTTCAGAAGTCTTAACCAAGTTTGATTATATCGTGGGAGATTGGAGCAACGAACAGCTTCGCCTACGAGGTTTTTACAAGGATGATCGAACAGAAGAAAAACTTGAAAAAATCAGTCGTTTACAAGACTACCTTTTAGAGTATTGTAGTTATGGTTGTGCCTATTTTGTCTTAGAAAATGAAGCTCCTAAGCGAGCATCATTTGACAAGAAAATGCGT
The DNA here is from genome assembly GCA_905221115.1 of bacterium. GTDB lineage: Bacteria > Bacillota > Bacilli > Lactobacillales > Streptococcaceae > Streptococcus. The sequence continues at coordinate 50,673 of CAJNBX010000007.1, read as the reverse complement.
AAGAAGGAAGAAGAACAGCCTTCTAGAAAAGGAAAGAAACCGACTCAAACCAAACGAAAACCGAATGCAGATAAGAAAAATAGACGTCGTCAGAAAGACCAGCATTCTCAGAAAGAGGACAAGGGGCAACGTCATTTTGTCATTCGTCAGAAGTGAGTAGAGAATAAGGAGGAGAAATGAAACCGTCAATTTATAGTTTAACACGTCAAACCATGCAGGAATGGGTATTGGAGCAGGGAGAAAAGAAATTCCGTGCAGATCAAATCTGGGAATGGCTTTACCGTAAACGTGTCCAGTCATTTGAAGAGATGACCAACCTTTCCAAGAATTTGATTGCTAAGCTTAATGACCAGTTTGTGGTCAATCCCTTGAAACAACGTATCGTTCAAGAGTCTGCTGATGGTACTGTCAAGTATCTTTTTGAATTGCCAGATGGTATGTTGATTGAGACAGTACTCATGCGTCAACACTACGGTTTATCTGTCTGTGTGACCACTCAGGTCGGCTGTAATATCGGTTGTACCTTCTGTGCCTCTGGTTTGATTAAGAAACAACGTGACCTCAATAACGGTGAAATCGTAGCGCAAATCATGCTGGTTCAGAAATACTTTGATGAGCGTGGTCAGGATGAACGCGTCAGCCATATCGTTGTCATGGGAATCGGTGAGCCCTTTGATAACTACAACAATGTCTTGAATTTCGTTCGTACTATCAATGATGACAAGGGAATGGCAATCGGTGCTCGTCACATTACGGTTTCAACTTCTGGTTTGGCCCATAAAATTCGTGATTTTGCTAATGAAGGTGTTCAGGTCAATCTTGCCGTTTCCCTTCACGCACCTAACAATGAGTTGCGTTCAAGCATCATGAAGATTAACCGTGCCTTTCCGATTGAAAAACTCTTTGCAGCTATTGAGTATTATATCGAAACAACCAATCGTCGTGTGACCTTTGAATACATCATGCTCAATGAAGTCAATGACGGTGTAGAACAAGCCTTGGAATTGGCTGAATTGCTCAAGAACATCAAGAAATTGTCTTATGTAAACTTGATTCCTTACAACCCAGTTAGTGAGCATGACCAATATAGCCGTAGTCCCAAAGAGCGCGTCCTGGCCTTCTATGATACGCTTAAGAAAAAAGGGGTCAACTGTGTGGTTCGTCAAGAACATGGTACTGATATTGATGCAGCTTGTGGACAATTGCGTTCTAATACAATGAAACGTGACCGCCAGAAAGCAGTCGCAGCAGTCAATCCTTAATGATGAAGAAGAGTTATAATCATGTTTTGGTCTGGGGAGTCATTTTCTATAGTATTTGTATCGTTTACTTTTGCTTTACTCCTCAAGAACATTCTCTCGTGGGGGTGGAAACTCCAGGTATTCAGCATCTTGGACGTCTGGTTTTTCTTTTGACTCCTTTAAACTCCCTCTGGAATCTGGGAGAAGTGACTAGTTTGGGGCAAGTCGTTTGGATCTTTTTGCAGAACATTTTAAATGTCTTTTTGCTCTTCCCTCTGGTCTTTCAACTCATCTATCTGTTTCCTTCCTTAAGACAGACAAAAAAAGTCATTGTTTTCAGTTTTCTCTTAAGTCTTGGAATTGAATGTACGCAGTTAGTCTTGGACTTTTGTTTTGATTTTAATCGCGTCTTTGAGATTGATGATTTGTGGACCAATACCTTGGGTGGCTATCTGGCTTGGCTCCTCTATAAACGATTACATAAAAACAAGATAAGGAATTAAAATGAGTATTTTAGAAGTTAAAAATCTGAGTCATGGTTTTGGTGACCGTGCAATTTTTGAAGATGTGTCCTTCCGTCTCCTCAAGGGAGAACATATCGGCCTGGTCGGTGCCAATGGTGAAGGAAAATCAACCTTTATGAGCATCGTGACTGGTAAGATGTTGCCAGATGAAGGGAAGGTTGAATGGTCCAAATATGTGACTGCCGGTTACTTGGATCAGCACTCTGTTCTTGCTGAAGGCCAATCTGTTCGTGATGTTCTCCGTACAGCCTTTGATGAGCTATTCAAAGCTGAAGCCCGTATCAATGACCTTTATATGGAAATGGCTGAAGACGGTGCGGATGTTGATGCTCTCATGGAAGAAGTGGGAGAACTCCAAGACCGTTTGGAGAGTCGTGATTTCTACACCTTGGATGCTAAGATTGACGAAGTAGCGCGTGCCCTTGGTGTTATGGACTTTGGCATGGATACTGATGTAACCTCTTTATCAGGTGGGCAAAGGACTAAGGTACTTTTGGCAAAACTCCTCCTTGAAAAACCCGATATCTTGCTTTTGGACGAGCCGACCAACTACTTGGATGCTGAGCATATTGACTGGCTCAAGCGCTATCTCCAAAACTATGAGAATGCCTTTGTCCTTATTTCACACGATATTCCATTCCTAAATGACGTTATCAATATTGTCTATCATGTGGAAAATCAACAGCTGACGCGTTACTCTGGTGACTACTACCAGTTCCAAGAAGTCTATGCCATGAAGAAATCTCAGCTAGAGGCAGCCTATGAACGCCAGCAGAAAGAGATTGCAGACCTTAAAGACTTTGTCGCACGAAACAAAGCGCGTGTTGCAACTCGAAACATGGCCATGTCTCGTCAGAAGAAATTGGATAAGATGGATATTATCGAGCTGCAAAGTGAGAAACCAAAACCATCCTTTGATTTCAAACCAGCTCGTACACCAGGGCGCTTTATTTTCCAAGCCAAGGACTTGCAGATTGGTTATGATCGACCTCTCACTAAGCCTTTAAATCTTACCTTTGAACGCAATCAAAAGGTTGCTATTATCGGGGCAAATGGTATTGGGAAAACAACTCTCTTGAAGTCACTATTGGGCATTATTCCACCAATCGCTGGAGAGGTTGAACGTGGAGACTACCTAGAACTTGGCTACTTTGAACAGGAAGTAGAAGGAGGCAATCGTCAAACACCTCTTGAAGCTGTCTGGAATGCCTTTCCTGCCCTTAATCAAGCAGAAGTCCGTGCAGCCCTTGCCCGTTGTGGTCTGACAACCAAGCATATTGAAAGCCAAATTCAGGTCTTGTCAGGTGGGGAACAAGCCAAGGTTCGTTTCTGTCTCTTGATGAATCGTGAAAACAATGTCTTAGTGCTGGACGAGCCGACCAACCATTTGGATGTGGATGCCAAGGATGAACTCAAACGTGCTCTTAAAGAATACAAGGGATCTATCCTTATGGTCTGTCACGAACCAGACTTCTATGAAGGCTGGATGGACCAAATATGGGATTTTAATAATTTAACTTAAGAATGAGAGTAAAAGAAATACAGTACCGAATGTGGATACTGTATTTTTTTGGTTTTTAAGATTTAAAATCGTAGTCTTTCACCACTTCGATGCTATCGATAGTAATAGCAGTAGTTGGCTTGTCTTTTTCATCTTTTTCGGCTTTGGCAATCTTATCCACAACATCCATACCGTCAATCACTTGACCAAAGACTGGGTGTTTGCCATCTAGACTAGGGTTTCCCCCTTCTTTATAGGCTTCGATGATTTTCTTTGGATACTTGCTTGTAGGGAGTTTAGCAGAGGTATCTGTAGAGTTTTGGTTGATGAAGAACTGGCTGCCATTGGTGTTTGGTTGACCAGTATTAGCCATAGAAAGAGCACCACGGATGTTATAGAGATAAGGAGTAATCTCGTTTTTGAAACCAGTTCCCTTATCTTTAGTCTTATCCTTGTCATGCCAGATAGACTGACCACCTGTACCATCCCCTTTTGGATCTCCAGTTTGAACCATGAAGCCATCGATGACACGGTGGAAGGTAATGCCGTTATAGTAGCCTTCTTTGGCATGAGTGAGGAAGTTTTCAACCGCTAGAGGAGCGAGTTTAGGGAAGAGTTTGATACGGATATCTCCTTGACTTGTGTGGAGAATCACTTCAGGCTCGTCTTCAGCAACTTCTTTAGATAGTTGTGGGAAATTGGCGTTTTCGTTTGTTAAAGCATCGTTTAACTCCTTGGCAGATTGGGCAGCTGCTTTGGAACTTTCTTCAGCAGCAAGACTGGAATCAACATAGTCATCACCACGTAGACTGCGTTGGATGTTGCTACATCCAGCTAGAGCTACAGTGGATAGTAAAAGAAGGGTTGCTAGTTTTTTCATTCTGATCCTTTCAAAAATTCATTTCTACCATTGTACCCTAAAAGGAAGTGGATTTCAAATGTTAGTGACAAGACAGTTTAAGAGGAAGCCAACCAGAAAGTCGCTTGATTAGAGGCATCAATGCCATAAGTGTACTCGAAGTACTTAGGGAACCAGATCTTAAGAAAGCTCGTAAAGCATCACAATTAGTAAACGTTAATTCGAAAGAATTACTATATTTTAAAAGAGCACATTTTCAAAGGATTTTTTCTTTTGGTTTCAATTCCTAATTAATCAATGAACTTAATACTAGGTCTCGAAAAGAATTATGCTTCCTCTTTCTGTCTGAGTTCAAAGAGGTCTTCTACTTTCAGATTAAAAACTTGAGCAATTTTAAGAGCCATTTCCAGCGAAGGATTATAACGATTGTTTTCCAAGTGCAGAATTGTCTCGCGTCGCATGCCGATGAGGTCGGCTAACTCCTGCTGAGTCATGCCTGTGGACTCACGAACAGATTTGAGATTAGTAATAATATTGCTTTCTTTGGCCATGTTTATCCTCTACGTTCCAAGATAAGATAGACAACCGAAAAGATACAAATCAAGGCAGCTATGCTAATAAATATCTGTCCCATGTAAAGAGTGAGAGATCCCATATACCCAATGATAACTGCTAGAATCATCAGTGCGCCTAGTATAAAAACAAACATCAAGCTAGCTGCCTTTGCTAAATTAGCATAAAAGCGTTCGTCCGGAGTTTCCTTGACATTTTTTAAAGAGAAAAAACCAAATGCAATCACTTCAATAATGAGGCCCATTCCCAAAATCCATTCTTTAATACCAGAACTTTCGCTTGGGGTCGCAACCCAAATTCCTACTGTATAAAAAATGCTTGCTGCAAACACAAGTATCGTGTAAAGCTTAGCAGACAAGTCAAAAATAATCTTTCCCTTACCTTTCTGACTCTTATGTAGCCAGCTCCAAATAGCTACAATTTGACCTGACACTGAAATACCAGTAATAACTAACTTGGGTTCCCAACTAAGATTAGAACCAAATAAAACAGTAAAATCAATAAAGAGAGCTACGGCAATCATTGCAATGAGGCCACGCATTTTTTGACTTTTTTTCATGATAGACTCCTTTTTTGTGTTATAAATATATAACACTTAAATTTTATGTTATAAATATATCACATTTAAATTTAGAAAGCAAGAATTTATGTGCCAAGGTGGCAATTATTTGAAAAAATTTTTTAATAAAAGCCCTCGTTAGTCAAACAACTAAAGAATTCTTTGAAGCAATGCATCGGATTTGATTTGGATAGTTTCGTTAATAATATTTGATGATAAAGAATTTTTGGAAAATCTAGATACTGTATGAATCTCTACTTTTTCTTAGACTGTTATAAAGTCTTTCAGAATAAGCTTTGTAGGTGTAGAAGTTAATTTTTACAGAACTAAATTATTCTCCTATTTAGAATCTATTAATTCATATTTTATAAATTAATTAGTAGATATCGTTCTTAAAATCCTTGATATTTCGTTTGGAAACGGGCTTGGGATGTAGAAGCTAAGCATCCAAATCTCGTTCAGGCGATATGAAGGGTTTGACTTGATGGTCTTTATAAAATGTTTCTAAAATAGTATTCACGGATAGCCTCTTTCAAACATTTATTTTCTACTTCTAACAAATTTCTAAAAGGTTTAAGAATTTTATAGTCTGTCAAGTTTTTTTCTTGACACCTGTCAGAAATCTGCTATAATAGAACATGTGATAAATAGCTCGGCTATTTCACCGAAATAAAAAATAAGAAAAGAGACTTTAAAAATGGCAGTTAAAATCCGTTTGACTCGTATGGGTTCTAAGAAAAAACCTTTCTACCGTATCAACGTAGCAGATTCACGTTCACCACGTGACGGACGTTTCATCGAAACAGTTGGAACTTACAACCCACTTGTTGCTGAAAACCAAGTAACTTTGAAAGAAGACCGCGTTCTTGCATGGTTGGCTGATGGAGCTCAACCTTCAGATACAGTTCGCAACATCCTTTCAAAAGAAGGTGTATTGAAGAAATTCCACGATTCTAAATTCTCAAAATAAGTTTAAAGTAGGTTGACAGATGGATACGATTGAAAATCTAATTATTGCGATTGTGAAACCCTTGATTTCACAACCAGATGCCCTAACTATCAAGATTGAAGATACACCAGAATTTTTGGAATATCATTTGGATCTTGATCAAAGCGATGTGGGTCGTGTAATCGGTCGTAAGGGTCGCACTATTTCTGCGATAAGAACGATTGTCTACTCTGTCCCAACTGAAGACAAAAAAGTAAGAATCGTTATTGATGAAAAATAAGAAGGGCGGGACGAATGTCTCGCTTTTTTGCGAGAAGTGTAAAATTGCAGCCATTAAGTACCAACATGAACGTGATTTGGAAGGCTTTTTAAAGGGGGACATCTAAGACGATAAGAAATGATTTTTACTAATAAAGAAGATTTCACCTATATTGCCCTAGCTAGTAACATAGAAAAAAATGAAATTGGCAGTTTATATTATCAAAGTGAGGAATCTCCAAGAGGTAGACAAGCTAGAACTTGTGAGACAAGAACGAGAAAAGCAGATCAGACTTGCTGAATTCTTTTTAGGCAATGAAAAAGATAAACGGTGAAAGAAGGCATAAAATACTAATCCTAGAAATAGCATCTAGGATTCTACTATGCTACAATGGAAAGACAGTCTCAAAGAATTATAGTCAATTAATCTTGAGAATAGCTATTTTTAAAAGGAGTAACAGTCTATGAACGAGAAAACAAAAGCTTACCTAGCAGCCTTATCCTTTTCAGCAATCATTGGATTTTCTTTTTTATTTACTAAGATTGCTTTAGGTTATGCTAGTCCTCTCACAAACTTAGCGCATCGCTATACAATCGCAGCTTTAGTAATGGTCGTTCTTCATCAAACCAAACTTATCAAAGTGAGTTTAAGTAGAAAAGATATTCTTTCTATTCTTCCTATGAGTCTTTTCTATCCGCTTCTCTTTTTTATTTTTCAATCCTTTGCTTTACAGTATATATCGTCTTCTGAAGCTGGAATTTTACAGGCTCTTGTCCCGATTTTTACGCTCCTTTTAGCATCGGCCTTTCTCAAGGAAAAGACAAGCTTGCTTCAAAAGTTCTTTTTATTTTTATCCGTAGCAGGAGTAGTTTTTATCTTTCTTAGTAAAGGAGCTAACTTTGGTACTGAGACTGCTAGCTTTGGCTTTCTTTTGATGTTGGGATCTGTTCTCGCAAATGCGATAAACAATATTCTCAGCAAGTCTAAAGGAGGACGCTATCGGGCTATGGATATGACAGCTGTTGTGATATTTGTTGGCTTCGTCGCCTTTAATGCGCTGAGTCTGACCTCGCACTATCTAGATGGCAACATATTAGCTTACTTTGCGCCACTTGGACAGGTATCTTATCTGCTTTCAATTCTTTATTTGGGAATTCTAGCCTCTATCGTTACTGGTAGTCTCTCTATCTATGCTATTGTTCGACTTGGAGCATCAACCGTCAGTGTCTTTGGTAATCTTGGAACAGTTTTGACCATTCTAGCTGGAGCCCTTATCCTCCACGAACCAATTTATAGCTACCATGTAATCGGAGCAACTTTGATTATTGCTGGAATTTTAGGCATGAATCTGATGAGAAAAAAGTAAAGATTGCTTAGCAGTCTTTTTCTTAATCTAAATGATACAGAAAATTCAAAAAATTTAATGTAATTAAGTTTGGAAAACGATGATTTTAATATAGCGTGATAAAATAGATAAAAAGAATGACACTAGGATAAAGAGGAGAGAGTGTAATAATGAAGCAAAATGATATAGCTGAAGCTATTGCTTTTTATAACAGAAAACCTGAGACTTTGGTACGTCACATTATACCAGTCGTAGATTGTGATTTGGTTGTTTATCATCGTCCTGGAAACACAAATAAAGGCCACATTATTTTTTATCATGGAGCTTGTGGACGTAGTCAGATGTGGGCTCACCAGTATGATGCCTTTGAAGGATTTAACCTCTACTTTGTCAATGTTAGAGGACAGGGTGAATCACCTATGAAAGTTGGTCTACCTGACTTAGAAGGTGCTGTTCAAGATGTAGATGCTATTTTATCCTATTTCCAGCTAGAAGAGGTGATATTGGTCGGACATTCTTGGGGAGGAAATCCACTTCAAGAGTATACCTATCGCCATCCAGAAAGAGTTCTAGCCTTGGTCATGGTAGATAGTTGGGGACAGCATCGTTACCTATCAGATAAAGAGAGAAATCGCATAAAATATAGTTCCCTTATGTATAAAACGATTCCTTGGAAGTTGATTGCAGATAAGAACTCAAAAATGTGTACAGATAATCCTATCACAAGAGAATTAGTCAAGACGGCAATTATAGAAACTGGGCGAGATGTTTTTTTGAACCTTGGAATCACAGGTTTTTTGGCTGTCCACGAGATAGAAGGTTATCATGGAAATCCTCCTATGCTATTAGTAAGAGGCGAAAATGATTTTCCTAAACACCTAAAAATGATCTATGATGGGATCATTGCTTTAAATCCCAATGCGCGTCAAGTAACGATTGCAGATAGTAAACACCAACCGATGAATGATCATTCTGAAGAGTTTAATCAGATAATTGGTGAATTCTTTGAAGAAGTAGTAGCTCTGTAAGATGAGATTTATCCAACTTGAGAAAATCCTTGGAACGTGTTAAAATAAAGGATAGAAATAGACTACAGGAGACAAGATGAACTACTTTAATGTTGGGAAAATCGTCAATACGCAGGGCTTGCAGGGTGAGATGCGAGTCTTGTCTGTGACGGATTTTGCAGAAGAACGGTTTAAAAAAGGAGCTGAGCTGGCTTTGTTTGATGAAAAAGATCAGTTTGTTCAAACAGTAACTATTGCTAGCCACCGTAAACAGAAGAACTTTGACATCATTAAATTCAAAGATATGTACCATATCAACGCTATCGAAAAGTACAAGGGTTACAGTCTCAAAGTTGCTGAGGAAGATTTGAACGATCTAGATGATGGTGAATTCTACTATCACGAGATTATCGGTTTGGAAGTCTATGAGGGAGAGAACCTGATTGGAACCATCAAGGAAATCCTGCAACCAGGTGCTAACGATGTCTGGGTGGTCAAGCGAAAAGGTAAACGTGATTTGCTTTTACCTTATATCCCACCAGTGATTCTCAATGTCGATATTCCAAATAACCGCGTCGATGTGGAAATCTTAGAAGGGTTAGACGATGAAGATTGATATTTTAACCCTCTTTCCAGAGATGTTCTCTCCACTGGAGCACTCAATTGTTGGAAAGGCTCGTGAAAAAGGGCTCTTGGATATCCAGTATCATAATTTTCGAGAATATGCTGAAAAGACTCGTCACGTCGATGATGAACCATATGGAGGGGGTCAGGGTATGTTACTCCGGGCGCAACCCATTTTCGATGCCTTTGACGCTATTGAAAAGAAAAATCCGCGCGTGATTCTCCTCGATCCAGCTGGAAAGCAGTTTGATCAGGCTTATGCTGAGGATTTGGCTCAAGAGGAAGAACTTATCTTTATCTGCGGTCACTATGAGGGCTATGATGAGCGGATCAAGACCTTGGTAACAGATGAGATTTCTCTAGGTGATTATGTCTTAACTGGAGGAGAATTGGCGGCCATGACTATGATTGACGCTACTGTGCGCCTGATTCCAGAAGTGATTGGCAAGGAGTCTAGCCACCAAGATGATAGTTTTTCTTCAGGCCTTCTTGAATATCCTCAGTATACACGTCCCTATGATTATCGAGGTATGCTTGTGCCAGATGTACTGATGAGTGGTCACCATGAAAAGATTCGTCAGTGGCGACTGTATGAGAGTTTAAAGAAAACCTACGAGCGCAGACCGGATTTGTTAGAACATTATCAACTGACAGCAGAAGAAGAAAAAATGCTGGCAGAAATCAAAGAAAACAAAGAATAAAGGAGAAACCTATGCAAGTAATCAAACGTGATGGCGAAATTGCTGAATTTAATCCAGATAAGATTTACCAAGCTATCTTAAAGGCGGCCCAGACTGTCTATGTATTGACAGATGATTTGCGTCAAAACCTTGCACAAGTCACTAAGAAAGTGGTTTTGGATTTGGAAGAGGCCAAGGTGGAACGTGCTACCATTAGCATGATTCAGTCTATGGTTGAACATCGTCTACTGGGTGCAGGTTACATTACCATTGCAGAACACTACATTTCCTATCGTTTACAACGTGACTTGGAAAGAAGTGGTTATGGAGATCATATCGCCGTTCATTTACATTTTGAACAAGTTCGCTAAGAAAAAAGAGTGGGATGCAGTAACTACATCTCACTCTTTCTTAAATCTATTTTTTTGGGCTGTTTGGACTGTTGAAGGGACAAATCGCAGGCGTTGAATATCGCTTATGCGGATAATACGGGTTACATTTTTGGCAAAATTTTTCACGATAATTTGCTGACGTTGCTGATCGTATTTGATGATGTCACCTGTAAAACTTGTCTCAGACAAGATAAGGTGAACAGCGGTTTGTTTCTGGATAGCCTCTTCAATAGTGGCTGTAAGGGAGTTGCTTTCAGTATGGTCAGGTTGGTCATGTCCATTTAAAAAGTCATGTATTTTATCTAAAACTTGCTGGAATTTATGTCTCATATTGGCCTCCCTTCTTTTATATCAATATTATATAAAATTTTCCTAAAATCTACAAGATTTTACGAATAAACTAATGAAAGCTAAAAAAGGAGAAGAAAATGGCAGAATTTACATTTGAAATCGAAGAGCACTTGCTGACTCTTTCTGAAAACGAAAAAGGTTGGACCAAGGAAATCAACCGTGTGAGCTTTAATGGTGCCCCTGCAAAGTTTGATATTCGTGCTTGGAGTCCAGATCACACTAAAATGGGCAAAGGGATTACTCTCTCAAATGAAGAATTTCAAACGATGGTGGATGCCTTTAAAGGCAATTAAGTTTTCAAAATGAAAGAAAAGGATATTGAGTCATGATAACTCGATATCCTTTTTTAGTTAGTAAAGTAAGCCTGATTTTTAAGGCGTTGAAGTAATGGACGGCTAATAAAACTAATAGCAATAATTTTACCAAGATCTGGGATGATAAAGGGAAATACCCCCACAACAAGAGCTTTTTCAAATGGCATTCCAGCTAGGAAATGCAATCCAATGATCCCACCAACAAAAACAAGTGTATCTCCCAAGAGATTTGCTAGAAAAATTCTGACAAAACCACTATCACTGTTAGTTAGAGAAGAGGTAAGTCCAGAATAAACAAGATAAAACCAAAGATAGCCTGCAGTAGGACCAATCAAAGCATGAAAACCAGCTCCACCTCCTGCAAAGACAGGAAGACCGATAGCACCTAGAAGAAGATAGAGTCCAACAGAAACTACAGCCTCTCTCGGTCTAAAGACAGTAGCAATCAAGCCGATTGCAAAGTTTTGTAGAGTGAAGGGAACAGGCCCAATTGGAAGAGTGATTTGTGCCAACACAGCAATGAGAGCAGCCCCAATCGCAGGGATAGCATAAACGTGCGCTTTTTTCAAAATAGTTAACCTCTTTTCTTATGTATAGTAACAATTATACTCGTAGGAGAAATATTGTCAACCAATTTTTAAAAACAAGGTAACAAAAATTGTAACAGCCGATTTGCTGACTGGGTAAGTTGTTTTCATCATTTCGTAAATCATCAAAAAAGAAGCAGACACATTTGTATCAACTTCTTTTGTTTCGATTAACGCATGGTTACAAATTCTTCAGATGCAGTTGGGTGAATCGCCACGGTTGCATCAAAGTCAGCTTTGGTTGCTCCCATTTTGATAGCAACAGCAAATCCTTGAATCATTTCATCAACACCATAGCCAATTCCATGAAGTCCGACAACTTTTTCTTCTGAACCAGCTGTTATCAATTTGAAACGTGTTTCTTGGCGGTTGCAAGTGCAAGCAGAGTACATAGAAGTAAAGCTTGATTTGTAAACCTTGATTTGGTCTTGACCGTATTCTTTAATAGCTTGGTCTTCTGTCAACCCAACAGTTCCGATAGCAGGGTGTGAAAAGACAACGGTTGGAATAGTTGAGTAATCCATTTTAGCAGTAGTTTTTCCGTTAAAGAGGCGTTCAGATAGGGTACGTCCAGCCTTGATAGCAACTGGAGTCAGTTCTTTTTCACCCGTTACATCACCTAGAGCGTATATTCCTTCAACAACAGTATTTTGGTATTCATCCACTTGGATAAAGCCACGTTCGTTCAGAGTGACTCCAGCTTTTTCAAGTTGCAAGCCCTTAACATTTGGACGGCGACCTGTAGCCCAGATAACTTGACTAGCAGTGTGACTAGTTCCATCTTCGAAATGAATGGTAATGCCTTCAGCAGTTTTTTCTAACTTGGCAGGGACTTTGTGAGTATGAAGTGGTAAGTTTGTTCTTTCCATTTCCTTGACCAAACCTTCAACGATGTAAGAATCAAAACCACGTAAAGGACGATCACGACGAACAAAGAGGTCTGTCTTGACACCAAAAGTGTGGAGTACGCCAGCCAATTCAACGGCGATATAACCAGCACCTAGAATGGCAACTGACTCTGGCAATTCTTCCCAGGCAAATACATCATCAGAAGATCCACCTAGTTCAGCACCAGGAATATTAGGAATACTTGGATGAGCACCAGTCGCAATCACGATATGTTTGGCACGAATCAGTTCACCATTTACGCTGACAGTATGAGAATCTACAAATTCAGCATGACCTTCAATCAAGTCTACTCCGTTGCGTTTAAAACTGCCATCATAAGAAGAACGAGCGCGATCAATGTAGGCTTCACGATTGCGACGTAGGGTTGCAAAGTCAAAATTAAGATCAGTAGTCTTAAAGCCGTAATCTTCTCCAAATTGATGGAAAGTCTCAGCGATTTGCGCCCCGTACCACATGATTTTTTTAGGAACACAGCCGACATTGACACAGGTTCCACCTAATTTCTTTTCTTCAATCACAGCTGCTTTGGCTCCATGTTCACCGGCACGGTTCATAGTAGCGATTCCTCCGCTACCTCCACCGATAGCAATGATATCATATTCTCTCATTGAAAACTCCTTTGTACTCTTTTAAATAGTAGAGTGTCATTTTTTGATAGTCATATTCTATCTTTTTTTTGATGTGATTGCAAAAATCTGCTACGTTCAAAAAAATTTAAAGAAAAGGCTTGCAAAAAAGAAAAATAAAGTGTATTATATAACTAGTACAATGATTGTAAAATAAATTCCGAACAATAATTAAATCCTGAAATGTCATTATTTCGTTCTGAAATGTTATTGTTTCAAATTGATAATTTTTGTATAATATTGTTAAGAACTTTAAATCAAAAAGGAGTTTCATTATGAAAAAGAATGGTAAAGCTAAAAAGTGGCAATTGTATGCAGCAATTGGTGCTGCAAGTGTAGTTGTATTGGGTGCTGGGGGCATTTTGCTCTTTAGACAACCTTCTCAGACTGCTGTAAAAGATGAGGCTACTCATCTTGTTGTTGCCAAGGAAGGAAGCGTGGCATCCTCTGTTTTATTATCAGGGACAGTAACAGCAAAAAATGAACAATATGTTTATTTTGATGCTAGTAAGGGTGATTTAGATGAAATCCTTGTTTCTGTGGGTGATAAAGTCAGTGAAGGACAGGCTTTAGTCAAGTACAGTAGTTCAGAAGCACAGGCGGCCTATGATTCAGCGAGTCGAGCAGTAGCTAAGGCAGATCGTCATATCAACGAACTCAACCAAGCGCGAAATGAAGCCGCTTCAGCTCCTACTCCACAGTTGCCAACACCAGCAGGAGGCGAAGGAGCTGCAACCCAAACTCAAGCTGCAGTCTCAGGAAATTCGGTATCATCTATTGATGCACAATTAGGTGATGCTCGTGATGCTCGTGCAGATGCAGCAGCGCAATTAAGCAAGGCTCAAAGTCAGTTGGATGCCATGACGGTTCTCAGTACCTTAGAGGGAACTGTGGTCGAAGTCAACCGTAATGTTTCTAAATCTCCAACTGGAGCTAGCCAGGTGGTAGTTCATGTCGTTAGCAATGAAAACTTGCAAGTTAAGGGTGAACTATCTGAATATAACCTTGCCAACCTCTCTGTAGGACAAGAAGTAACCTTTACTTCTAAAGTTTACCAAGATAAGAGCTGGACTGGTAAGATTAGCTACATTTCGGACTACCCTAAAAACAATGGTGAAGCAGCAAGTGCAGCTACTGCCACAGCAGGTGGTAATTCTGGTTCTAAATATCCATATACCATCGATGTTACAAGTGAAATCGGTGATTTGAAACAAGGATTTTCAGTAAGCGTTGAGGTCAAGAATAAGAGTAAAGCCATTTTGGTTCCTCTAACAAGTGTTGTGACTGAAAATGATAAGAACTATGTCTGGGTGCTTGACGAGCAGAAAAAGGCCAAGAAAGTGGAAGTTGGTTTGGGCAATGCTGATGCAGACAACCAAGAAATCACTTCAGGTCTGACAAATGGAGTCAAGGTCATCAGTAACCCAACGTCTTCTCTAGAGGAAGGAAAAGAGGTGAAGGCTGATGAAGCAACTAATTAGTCTAAAAAATATCTGCAGAAGCTACCGTAACGGTGACCAAGAACTGCAGGTTCTCAAAAACATCAACCTAGAAGTGAATGAGGGTGAGTTTGTTGCCATCATGGGACCATCTGGTTCTGGTAAGTCTACTCTCATGAATACGATTGGGATGTTGGATACACCAAGCAGTGGAGAATATTATCTTGAAGGTCAAGAAGTAGCTGGACTGGGTGAAAAACAACTAGCCAAGGTCCGCAACCAACAAATCGGTTTTGTCTTTCAGCAGTTCTTTCTTCTATCTAAACTCAATGCTCTGCAAAATGTAGAATTGCCCTTGATTTACGCAGGAGTTTCGGCTTCAAAACGTCGCAAGTTAGCTGAGGAATATCTAGATAAGGTTGAATTGACAGAACGTAGTCATCATTTGCCTTCGGAATTATCTGGTGGTCAAAAGCAACGTGTGGCTATTGCTCGTGCCTTGGTAAATAATCCTTCTATTATTCTAGCGGACGAACCGACAGGAGCCTTGGATACCAAAACAGGGAATCAAATTATGCAACTATTGGTTGACTTGAATAAAGAAGGAAAAACCATTATCATGGTAACGCATGAGCCTGAAATTGCTGCTTATGCCAAACGTCAGATTGTCATTCGCGATGGAGTTATTTCATCTGATAGTGCTCAGTTAGAAAAGGAGGAAAACTAAGATGCAGAATCTGAAATTTGCCTTTTCATCTATCATGGCTCACAAGATGCGTTCTTTGCTTACCATGATTGGGATTATTATCGGTGTTTCATCAGTTGTTGTGATTATGGCTCTAGGTGATTCCCTATCTCGTCAACTCAACAAAGATATGACCAAATCTCAGAAGAATATTAGTGTCTTTTTCTCTTCTAAAAAAAGTAAAGATGGGTCTTTTACTCAGAAACAATCAGCTTTTACGGTTTCTGGAAAAGAAGAGGAAGTTCATGTTGAACCGCCAAAACCGCAAGAATCCTGGGTTAAAGAGGCAGCCAAACTCAAGGGAGTGGATAATTACTATGTAACCAACTCAACGAACGCCATCTTGACTTATAAAGATAAAAAGGTTGAAAATGCCAATTTGACAGGCGGGAATAGAACCTATATGGACGCTGTTAAGAATGAAATCATTGCAGGTCGTAGTCTGAGAGAGCAAGATTTCAAAGAATTTGCAAGTGTTATTTTGCTTGATGAAGAATTGTCCATTAGTTTATTTGGCTCTCCTCAAGAGGCTATTAACAAGGTTGTAGAAGTCAATGGATTTAGTTACCGGGTCATTGGGGTTTATACTAGTCCAGAGGCTAAACGTTCAAAAATATATGGTTTTGGTGGCTTGCCCATTACTACAAATACTTCCCTTGCTGCGAATTTTAATGTAGATGAAATAGCTAATATTGTCTTTCGAGTGAATGACACAAGCTTGACTCAAACTCTGGGTCCAGAATTAGCACGAAAAATGACAGAGCTTGCTGGCTTGCAACAGGGAGAATATCAAGTATCAGATGAGTCAGCTGCATTTGCAGAAGTTCAACAATCGTTTAGTTTTATGACGACGATTATTAGTGCCATTGCAGGTATTTCCCTCTTTGTTGGAGGAACTGGTGTTATGAATATCATGCTGGTTTCGGTGACAGAGCGTACCCGTGAGATTGGTCTCCGTAAGGCTTTGGGTGCAACTCGTGCCAATATTTTAATCCAGTTTTTGATTGAATCCATGATTTTGACCTTGTTAGGTGGATTAATTGGCTTGACAATTGCAAGTGGTTTAACTGCCTTAGCAGGTTTGCTATTGCAAGGCTTGATTGCGGGTATAGAAGTTGGAGTATCAATTCCAGTTGCCCTATTTAGTCTCGCAGTTTCGGCTAGCGTGGGTATAGTTTTTGGAGTCTTGCCAGCCAACAAGGCATCGAAACTTGATCCAATCGAAGCCCTTCGTTATGAATAAAATCAACAAGATGGACACTCGTCTATCTTGTTTTTGTATGGATTTCCCTATCGAAAATCAGTAAAAATGTGATATAATGAAGTGTTAGAAAAACAGGTTTCATTTGCCTGGAAAGGAAAAATTATGTCTGAAAAGAATTTTTATATTACAACGCCGATTTACTATCCATCTGGTAAACTTCATATCGGTTCTGCCTACACAACCATCGCTTGTGATGTCCTAGCGCGTTACAAACGCCTGATGGGCTACGATGTCTTTTATCTGACAGGTCTTGATGAGCATGGTCAGAAAATCCAGCAGAAAGCTGAAGAAGCTGACATCACACCTCAAGCTTATGTTGATGGAATGGCAGTTGGAGTTAAAGAACTCTGGCAATTACTAGATATCTCATACGATAAATTTATCCGCACAACTGATGACTACCATGAAAAAGTTGTCGCACAGGTCTTTGAGCGCTTGCTTGCTCAAGATGACATCTATTTGGGTGAATACTCTGGCTGGTATTCAGTCTCAGATGAAGAATTCTTTACAGAAAGTCAGCTTGCGGAAGTTTTCCGTGACGAAGCTGGAAATGTGACTGGAGGTATTGCTCCATCAGGTCACGAAGTGGAATGGGTTTCTGAAGAATCATACTTCCTTCGTCTTAGCAAGTACCAAGATCGTCTAGTAGAATTTTTCAAAGCTCATCCTGAGTTTATCACTCCAGATGGTCGTCTGAATGAAATGCTTCGCAACTTTATCGAGCCAGGTTTAGAGGATTTGGCAGTTTCTCGTACAACCTTTACATGGGGCGTTCCAGTACCATCAAATCCTAAACACGTTGTCTATGTTTGGATTGATGCTCTTCTTAACTATGTGACAGCGCTTGGATACGGTCAAGATGAACATGGTAACTTTGACAAGTTCTGGAACGGAACAGTCTTCCATATGGTAGGAAAAGACATCCTTCGTTTCCACTCCATCTACTGGCCAATCCTTCTCATGATGTTGGATATCAAATTGCCAGAACGTCTGATTGCCCACGGTTGGTTCGTCATGAAAGATGGCAAAATGTCTAAGTCTAAAGGGAATGTCGTTTACCCTGAAATGTTGGTAGAACGTTATGGTCTAGATCCACTTCGATATTACCTCATGCGTAGCCTTCCAGTTGGTTCAGACGGAACCTTTACTCCTGAAGACTATGTCGGTCGTATCAATTATGAATTGGCTAATGACCTTGGAAATCTCCTCAACCGTACGGTTTCTATGATCAACAAGTACTTTGATGGACAAATTCCTGCCTATGAAGAAGGTGTAACAGAGTTTGACCATGTTCTTGCTGACGTTGCAGAACAATCAATCGCTGACTACCATACACACATGGAAGCAGTTGATTACCCACGTGCTTTAGAAGCAGTCTGGACTCTGATCTCTCGTACTAACAAATACATCGACGAGACAGCTCCATGGGTCTTGGCTAAGGATGAAGCTCTTCGTAACCAATTGGCAAGTGTCATGAGCCACTTGGCAGCTAGTCTTCGTGTCGTCGCTCACTTGATTGAGCCGTTTATGATGGAGACCAGTCGTGCAGTCTTGACTCAACTTGGTCTAGCAGAAGTTTCTAGCCTTGAAAACTTGAGCTTGGCTGACTTCCCAGAAAATGTGACTGTAGTTGCCAAAGGAACACCAATCTTCCCACGTCTGGATATGGAAGAAGAAATCGCCTATATCAAGGAACAAATGGAAGGCAACAAACCAGCAGTCGAAAAAGAGTGGAACCCAGACGAAGTTGAACTCAAACTAAACAAGGAAGAAATCAAGTTTGAAGACTTTGACAAGGTCGAAATCCGTGTCGCAGAAGTCAAAGAAGTTTCTAAAGTAGAAGGTTCTGATAAGTTGCTTCAATTCCGCTTAGATGCTGGTGATGGAGAAGATCGTCAAATCCTCTCAGGGATTGCAAAATACTATCCAAATGAACAAGAATTGGTCGGCAAGAAAGTTCAAATCGTTGCCAATCTCAAACCACGTAAAATGATGAAAAAATATGTCAGCCAAGGTATGATCCTATCAGCTGAACATGATGGAAAATTAACCCTTCTCACAGTTGATCCAGCTGTACCAAACGGAAGTGTGATTGGGTAAAAATAGACAGGACTAGTTCATGCTAGTTCTGTTTTTTTATTTCAACTATTATGCTTTACAAACTAGTGTGAAAGTGGTATATTATAGATGAAGCTACTAGTAGGTATTACAAAATAGATAGAAGGGGGAAGGGATGAAGGAAACTCAGCTATTAAAAGGTATTCTTGAAGGTTGTGTCTTGGATATGATTGGTCAAAAAGAGCGGTATGGTTATGAGTTGGTTCAGACTTTGCGAGAGGCTGGATTTGATACTATCGTTCCAGGAACTATTTATCCTTTGTTGCAAAAGTTAGAAAAAAATCAATGGATAAGAGGCGACATGCGCCCATCGCCAGATGGTCCAGATCGGAAGTATTTTTCGTTAACTAAAGAAGGAGAAGAGCGTGTCTCAGTCTTTTGGCAACAATGGGACGATTTGAGTCAAAAAGTAGAAGGAATTAAGAATGGAGGGTAAACCATGACGAAAATGAAGTATTATGAAGAAACAAGTGCTTTGTTACATCAGTTTTCTGAGGAGAATCAAAAGTATTTTGAGGAGCTGTGGGATAGTTTTAATCTTGCTGGATTTCTCTATGATGAGGACTATCTCAGAGAGCAGATTTATTTGATGATGTTAGATTTCTCAGAAGCAGAACGAGATGGCATGAGTGCAGAGGATTATCTAGGTAAGAATCCTAAAAAAATAATGAAAGAGATTCTCAAGGAAGCACCACGCAGTTCTATCAAGGAGTCCCTTTTGACGCCAATTCTTGTCCTAGCGGTATTACGTTATTATCAACTACTAAGTGATTTTTCTAAAGGTCCTCTCTTAACAGTCAATTTGCTTACGTTTTTAGGCCAACTTCTTCTTTTTCTGGTCGGATTTGGGCTTGTGGCTACAATTTTACGAAGAAGTTTAGTCCAAGATTCTCCTAAAATGAAAATTGGTACCTATGTTGTCGTTGGGATTCTTGTTCTGCTAGTTGTTCTGGGATATGTAGGAATGGCAAGCTTCATACAAGAAGGAGCCTTTTATCTTCTTGCTCCCTGGGATAGTTTCCTTGTCTTTACGCTTTCTCTAGTCATCAGTATTTGGAATTGGAAAGAAGCGGTCTTTCGTCCCTTTGTCAGTATGATTGTTGCCCATCTTGTTGTAGGCTCTCTGCTCCGTTACTATGAGTGGATGGGCATTTCAAATGCTTTCCTTACAAAAATCATTCCTTTAGCTGTTCTTTTTATTGGAATATTTGTCTTGTTCCGTGGGTTTAAGAAGATAAAATGGAGTGAAATATAGTCAAAAAGCCATTGCAAAGCGGTTTTTAACAATAATAACATATAATACAATTGATTGTTTTGATATATTATAGTAAAATGGAATAAAAATGCTTAAGGATGTTAAATATGAAGAAGTTGGTTTATGCGAGTCTAGCCTTTTTATCAGTCTTTACCTTGGCGGCTTGTTCTGGTCATAAGGAAGAAGCAAAAGTTCCAGAAGCAAAAGTGGAACAAAAACAAGCTAAGTTTGATGAAAAGTTGTTTAAAGAAGCTGGTCTATTGCCTTTTAAAAGTGAAAAACAGCTTGAACTTGGAGAACTGGATTCTAAAAATCGTGCGACTGGTGCTCATATTCAGCTAAAGGATAGCGATGAGCCAACTGAGAAAAGAGATTCAAAATTGACCTATGATCCAGTAGGGTGGCACAACTATAAATTCTTTTACGGAGATGGCCGGGAAGAAGCTTGGTTGATGAGTAGAGGTCATTTAATTGGTTACCAATTTAGCGGTTTGAATGACGAAAAGCGAAATTTAGTTCCTATGACTAACTGGCTCAATGCTGGAAACTATTCTGGAACGGATGAACATAACCAGAATAGTATACTTTACTATGAAAATCGATTGGATTCATGGCTCGCTAATCATCCAAACTACTATCTTGATTACAAGGTGACGCCAATTTATCAAAATGATGAGCTTATTCCTAGACAGATAGGGTTGCAATATGTAGGGATTGATGAAAATGGTAAGCTCTTAGAAATTAAATTGGAGAGTAGTAAAGAAAAGGTGGATAAGTATTCTGTGACGCATGTCGTTTTAGACAATGTTTCGGCTAATGCAGAAATTAACTATTTGGATGGTACTGCTAAAAATCTAGTTGAAGACGCAAAGGTAAAGGAAGAAAAAGCCAAGAAGGAAGCTGAGGAAAAGGCTAAGAAAGAGGCGGAGGAAAAAGCAGAAGCCGAGAAGAAGGCGAAAGAAGAGGAAGAAAAGGCTCGTCAAGCAGAACAAGAAAAGGAAGAGAGTCAGGAATCAAACACGCAATCAGCAAATTCAGGTGGTTATTTCAAAGATTCCAGAGGAAGATGGCATAAACCAAATGGCAAGTATGCCTCTAAGAAAGAAATTAAAGCAGCTGGATTAACTTGGTAATCATGTAAATGATGGAAGAATAGAATAAATCACAGTCAAAAAGCCGTTGTAAAGCGGTTTTTTGTTGCTTGTTTTGGGGTAATATAGTAGAATTATGAAGATATTAAAAATTTTTTGGAGATTAAAATGAAGAAAAAAATAATTATATTGTCAATGTGTTTAATTGTAGGAATTTCTGGTCTGGGATATTATTTTTTATCTTATGTCCCCTACAGGGTTGCTGTAACTAAGTTTGAAGATACAGTTAGAGATTTAAAATACAAAAATAAAGAGGTCGAAGACCAAATAGCTGACGCTGAGAAGGTAATTGAAATTGGCGAAGAGCCATTGGATTCACAAAAATTAGAAGAATTAAAAAAAGCAATTGAAGATAGTCAGAATTCACTTCGTAAGGTACCAGAAATGGAGAAAGCGACTGCTAAGATTGAGGAACAAATAGAAGAATTAAGCAAACCATTGGACTATAGTGAAATAAAAAAGAATTTATCTGACAAACAGACTCATTATCAAAAGAGCATCCTTCAACTAAAACAAATTACAAATCCGTCTAATACTTTTGTTGAAGAAAGACTCAAAGAAATTTCTTCAATTACAGGAGTACAGTCTGTTACTGAAAATAACGACCCGAATAATAAATTAAATAAACAAGGTGGGTATACAGCGTCTGTATATTTTATAGACAATCAAGTGACACATTCCGTAGAAGGAACTGATATTGTTCAGAAAGGCAATGATGCTGGTGGAAATGTCGAGGTTTATAAGACAAAAGAAGAAGCTGAAAAACGCAACACATATATTAGCGCATTTGATGGTACTGCTTTAAATCCTGGATCACACTATGTTTATGGAACAGTTTTAATTCGTACTTCACATTATCTAACAGGAACACAGCAGAAAGATTTAACTGAAGAAATTTATAATAAATTGATTGAACTTAAATAATTAAAAAATTGGAAAGCTATTAATTTATTGAACTAATATATGGTCAAAAAGCCGTTGCAAAGCGGTTTTTTGATATAATGAAGGGAAGAATGTTAGAAATTAAAGGAGAAAAATTTGATGAGATACATAACTCTTGGTCAAGATAACAAAGAATTATCAGAAATTGTTCTCGGAATGATGAGAATAAAAGATAAGTCTGTAAAAGAAGTTGAAGAGCTTGTAGAAACAGCACTTTCTGTTGGAATCAATGCTTTTGACTTGGCTGATATATATGGTCGTGGTCGTTGTGAAGAACTGTTAGGTCTTGTCCTAAAAAATCGTCCAGATTTAAGAGAAAAGATGTGGATCCAGTCCAAGTGTGGTATTCGCATTGAAGAATTTACCTATTTTGATTTTTCAAAAGAGTATATATTACAATCAGTTGATGGGATTTTAGAAAGATTGCAGGTTGATTATTTAGATAGCTTGCTTCTTCATCGACCAGATGCTTTGATGGAAGCTGATCAAGTGGCTCAAGCCTTTGAAATTCTACACAAATCAGGTAAAGTTCGAGACTTTGGTGTGTCCAACCAAAATCCCATGATGATGGAATTGCTGAAGAAAGAAGTCAAACAACCTCTATCTATCAATCAATTACAATTAAGTGCAGCTTTCACACCTGGTTTTGAAGCAGGATTTCATGTCAATATGGAGGGCAACAAGGCAGCTTTGCGTGATGGTAGCGTCTTTGAATACTGCAAATTAAACGATATGGTTATTCAGGCCTGGTCAGTCTTGCAGTTTGGATATTTCAAAGGGAATTTTGTCGGCAATGAGAAGTTCCAACAACTAAACCAAGTCCTAAATCGATTAGCATTAAAATACAGTGTGAGCCCATCAGCTATTGCTATCGCTTGGGTGTTACGCTACCCAGCCAAAATGCAGGCAGTGGTAGGAACAACCAATCCTAAGCATTTAATAGAGGCAAGCCAAGCAAGTAAAGTCAATCTGACTCGAAAAGAATGGTATGAAATTTACATCGCTTCAGGGAATAATTTACCTTAGGCAAAAATGCATTTAAAGAAATTACAGTCAAAAAACGTTGCAAAACGTTTTTTTTGTTATGTGACCATTTGTCTGTCTTGATTCGTTAGGTACGGTTCATTAACGAATGATTATGATTTAATACTCAATGAAAATCGAA
Source organism: bacterium (assembly GCA_905221115.1). GTDB lineage: Bacteria > Bacillota > Bacilli > Lactobacillales > Streptococcaceae > Streptococcus. Next base: position 27,294 of record CAJNBX010000007.1, on the reverse strand, counting down.
AAGCAAACTAGGAAGCTAGCCGCAAGCTGCTCAAAACACTGTTTTGAGGCTGTAGATAAGGCTGACGCAGTCAGTCACATATATACGGTAAGGCGATGCTGACGTGATTTGAAGAGATTTTCGAAGACTATGACTATTCTGATTTATATACTATCAGGGAAGCAGTAACCCATAATTGACGGCACGCTAGTAGGTACTATAAAATGGACTAGAGTATTTTTTTGATTGGGTATAAAACATCATAGAGAATAAAAAATAGGTTAGGATTCTTTATCCTAACCTATTTTTACATGAAATAAACAATGGCAATGTACTGGAGTGCGGACGCAACTAGGATAAAGAGATGCCAAATCATGTGGAAATAAGGTTTTTTCTTGGCGTAAAATCCAGCCCCAACTGTATAACAGAGTCCGCCAGTTACCATGACACTCCAGAAAATTGGTGTCGTTTGACTGATAATGGCAGGAATGATAGCTAGAACCAACCAGCCCATAATCAGGTAAAGAGCAAGGCTAAATTTCTCATTGACTTTTTTAGCAAAGATTTTATAGAGAATACCAAAGATAGTCGTTCCCCATTGGATGGCAATAATTAGATAGCCAAACCAGTTATTCATTAGTATCAAGACGACGGGCGTGTATGAGCCTGCGATAGCCACATAAATCATAGAATGATCAATGATTCGCAAGACATATTTGTGTGTCGAACCATAGGTCATAGAGTGATAAATGGTGGATGATAGAAACATGAGAAAGAGACTAATAACGAAAATGGAAACGCCGATAGATGATAAAAATCCGTGTGCCTCATAACTATAGGTGGATGAAATAGGGAGTAAGATGAGCATGATGACTGCACCCACAGCATGGGTCACGCTATTAGCAATCTCTTCTCCGAAACTGAGTTGTTTGCTGAGTTTAAGACTAGTGTTCATTGGATTACCTCCTCTTAAGCATGGTGGATTAAGTCTAGAGTTTGATGATAGAGTTTAACGGTTTGGCAGCTGGTTTGGATAATGGGGTTAGCTGGATCAATTCCTTGGTTCATGTAGTCCACAAAAGCGTCGTAGAGTTGGTCTGAACCGGCTTGACTTTGGAGAGTATTAAGTGTCTGTGCTATTTCTTGAATCGAAAATACAGACTTGAGGGTTGTGATAGCAATCAGACGGGCAATCTGTTGGCGTTGGTATTTTTTCTTGTCAGGCTTTGTCAGGTAACCATGTTTGACATAGTTATTGACCATGGATGCTGTTAGAGCCTTATCTTTATCTGGAGAGACAGGAGCGCAGACCTGATTGACATAGAGTAAAACCTGGTCCAGATAGAGGTCAATGTTTGGAATTTCTGCCCATTTTGGGTAGGAAAAGGTAGTTTTCATTTTCAACTCCTTTTTATCTAGTTTTAATAACTATATTGTAAAATAACAAAAACAGAAAGTCAAGTTTTAACTGCTTGTGAAAAGGCTTAAATTATGCTATGATGGGAGAAACTAGTCAGAAATGAGGAGAAAAGATGGAGATTCGTTTAGCTTTTCCAAATGAAGTAGATGCCATCATGCAAGTGATGGAGGATGCTAAAAAATGTTTAGCGGATGTTGGTAGTGACCAGTGGCAAAATGGTTATCCAAATGCTGATATTATTATTGAAGATATTATCTCAGGTCAAGCCTACGTAGCCTTGGAAGAGGGAAAACTACTAGCTTATGCAGCTGTGACCAAGAGTCCAGAGGCACCCTATGAAGCCATTTATGAAGGAAAATGGCAAGCTGGAGAGTCAGAGTACCTAGTCTTTCACCGTATTGCTGTGGCAGCAGATGTCCAGGGACAGGGGGTTGCTCAGACTTTCCTAGAGGGCTTGATTGAAGGTTTTGACTACCTAGATTTTCGCTCAGATACGCATGCTGAAAACAAGGTTATGCAGCATATCTTTGAAAAACTAGGTTTTAAACAGATTGGTAAAGTGCCTGTTGATGGCGAACGCTTGGCCTATCAAAAATTGAAGAAATAATGCAAAAGAAGTACGCAAAAATGCTCTATTCTTCGCCAATTGGCTCCCTTACTCTTGTAGCTGATGACCATTATTTGTATGGAATTTGGGTTCAGGAGCAGAAGCATTTTGAGAGGGGGCTAGGAGATGAGACGATAGAAGCAGTTGTTAGTCATCCCATTTTAGACCCAGTTATTGCTTGCTTAGATGCTTATTTTAAAGGCAAGTCTCAAGATTTATCCAACTTGCCCTTGGCTCCAATTGGAACGGATTTTGAAAAGCGGGTCTGGGTCTACTTACAGAGCATTCCTTATGGTCAGACAGTAACCTATGGACAAATAGCCCAAGACCTGCAAGTGGCTTCTGCTCAAGCAATTGGCGGAGCGGTAGGACGCAATCCGTGGTCTATCCTAGTACCTTGTCATAGGGTGCTGGGAGCTGGCAAGCGTCTGACAGGTTATGCTGCAGGAGTGGAAAAGAAAGCTTGGCTCTTGGAGCATGAAGGCGCAGATTTTAAAGATATAAAATAGAAAGTGAAAGACATGTTAGAATTTATCGAATATCCAAAATGTTCAACTTGTAAAAAAGCAAAACAAGAATTAAACCAACTCGGTGTGGACTATAAAGCCGTTCATATCGTCGAAGAAACACCTAGCCAAGAAGTCATTTTAAACTGGCTAGAAACCTCAGGTTTCGAGTTGAAGCAATTTTTTAACACCAGTGGAATCAAATACCGTGAATTGGGGCTGAAAGATAAGGTAGGAAGCCTGTCAAACCAAGAAGCAGCTGAGTTGCTAGCAAGCGACGGAATGTTGTTAAAACGACCCATTTTAGTAGAAAATGGAACTGTTAAGCAAATCGGTTATCGAAAACCTTATGAAGAATTGGGATTGAAATAGTTTTTATCTATCTCTTTGATAGATAAAATATATAACCTCCCTGTTTCAAAGTATGATAAACTAGTAGGTAGATAAAGTCTGTATCTGACCGTAGCAAATAATTTCATTGACGGCAGAAGTATGGTAGAATGAATCATTATCAGGAGAGGATGTTTTTATGAATGTTACAACGATTTTAGCATCAGATTGGTACCAAAACTTGATGCAATTGATTCCGGATGGCAAGCTGTTTAGCCTACGTTCGGTCTTTGATGGAATTCCGAGAATTGTCCAACAACTTCCAACAACGATTATGTTGACAATTGGTGGTGCTCTTTTTGGCTTGGTTTTGGCCCTTCTTTTTGCTATTGTGAAAATCAATCGTGTCAAAATTTTATATCCCTTGCAGGCCTTCTTTGTTAGTTTCTTAAAAGGGACACCGATTTTGGTGCAACTCATGTTGACCTACTACGGAATCCCTTTGGCTTTGAAAGCTCTCAATCAGCAATGGGGTACTGGTCTCAATATCAATGCGATTCCAGCCGCTGCTTTTGCGATTGTTGCCTTTGCTTTCAATGAGGCAGCCTATGCCAGTGAAACCATTCGTGCAGCCATTCTCTCAGTCAATCCTGGTGAGATTGAGGCGGCACGCAGTCTGGGCATGACCCGAGCACAAGTTTATCGTCGCGTGATTATTCCAAATGCAGCAGTTGTGGCGACTCCAACTTTAATCAATTCCCTAATCGGCTTGACCAAAGGGACTTCTCTAGCTTTCAGTGCGGGTGTTGTGGAAGTCTTTGCCCAAGCTCAGATTCTAGGTGGAGCTGATTATCGTTACTTTGAGCGATTCATCTCCGTTGCCCTTGTTTATTGGGTAGTCAATATCGGAATTGAAAGCCTCGGTCGTTTCATCGAGAGAAAAATGGCTATTTCTGCACCCGATACAGTGCAAACAGATGTGAAAGGAGACCTTCGTTAATGATTAAGATTTCGAATTTAAGCAAATCCTTTTCAGGTCAGACTGTCTTGGATCATCTGGACTTGGATATTCAAAAAGGGGAAGTTGTAGCCTTGATTGGTTCTTCAGGAGCTGGAAAATCAACCTTTCTTCGCAGCCTCAATTATCTTGAAACACCTGACAGTGGCTCTATTCAGATTGATGATTTCTCAGTTGATTTTTCTAAAATCACTCAAGAAGAAATCCTTGCTCTTCGTCGTAAGCTGTCTATGGTTTTCCAACAGTTTAATTTGTTTGAACGCCGCACAGCACTTGATAATGTGAAAGAAGGCTTGGTTGTTGTTAAGAAATTGTCTGACCAAGAAGCGACTAAGATTGCCAAGGAAGAGTTGGCTAAGGTTGGGCTTTCTGACCGTGAAAAACATTACCCTCGTCATTTATCAGGTGGACAGAAGCAACGGGTTGCCTTGGCGCGTGCTCTTGCTATGAAACCAGATGTTTTGCTCTTAGATGAACCAACTTCAGCCCTTGATCCAGAATTGGTCGGCGAAGTAGAAAAGTCTATTGCAGATGCTGCTAAGTCAGGTCAGACCATGATTTTGGTCAGTCATGACATGTCCTTTGTAGCCCAAGTGGCTGATAAGATTCTTTTCCTAGATAAGGGGAAAATCATTGAGTCTGGAACACCGGATGAGATTATCCACCATCCGAAAGAAGAGCGGACAAAAGAATTCTTCGCTAGTTACAAACGGACCTATATTTGATATAATAGATAAAGAAAAACTCAGTTAGCTGGACTAGCTGAGTTTACTCTTTAAAAAAGATAGAAATGAGAGAAATCATGCTATTGCAACTATTTTCTTTATATTTCGAGAGTTTGATCTTGACCACCATCCTCGTCCTGATTTTTTTAGGGATTTGGATTGGACTAAGAGCCATGTCGGGAGTTGATAAGACAGCCAAGGCTCGCCAAGCCCATCTCTATGATATGATTATGATTGGAGTCTTGGTTGTTCCAGTATTATCCTTTGCGGTTATGAGTTTAATTCTTGTTTTCAAAGCATAATCCTTGCTTGATTGACAAGAAAGAGTTAGAATAAAGATAGTTACAACAAGAAAGAAGGAATCTATATGTACGATACTATTATTATCGGTGCTGGACCTGCAGGTATGACTGCAGCCTTGTATGCTGCTCGAAGCAATTTGAAAGTAGCCTTGATTGAAGGTGGTCTGCCAGGTGGTCAGATGAATAATACCTCTGATATCGAAAATTACCCAGGATATGCTAATATTAGTGGGCCAGAATTGGCAGAAAAGATGTTTGAACCGCTTGAAAATCTTGGTGTTGAGCACATTTATGGCTATGTTGAAAATGTCGAAGACCATGGTGATTTTAAGAAAGTGATTACTGACGACCAAATATATGAAACTCGTACCGTTATCGTAGCAACTGGTTCTAAACACCGTCCTTTGGGAGTACCTGGAGAAGAAGAACTGAACAGTCGTGGTGTGTCTTACTGTGCCGTGTGTGATGGTGCTTTCTTCCGTGACCAAGATTTGTTGGTAGTTGGTGGGGGAGATTCAGCTGTTGAAGAAGCCCTCTTCTTGACTCGTTTTGCCAAGACTGTTACCATTGTTCACCGTCGTGACCAACTTCGTGCCCAAAAGGTTTTACAAGATCGCGCCTTTGCGAATGAGAAAGTCAGCTTTATTTGGGATTCTGTAGTCAAGGAAATCAAGGGTGAAAACCGAGTAGAATCTGTCGTATTTGAAAATGTGAAAACAGGTCAAGTGACAGAGCAAGCCTTCGGTGGTGTCTTTATCTATGTTGGTTTGGATCCTCTTAGCGATTTTGTTAAAGAATTGAATATTCAAGATCAGGCTGGTTGGATTGTGACAGATAATCACATGAAAACTGCAGTTGACGGTATCTTTGCGGTTGGAGATGTTCGCTTGAAGGACCTCCGCCAAGTAACAACAGCAGTTGGAGATGGAGCTATCGCTGGTCAAGAAGCCTATAAATTTATCACAGAACATAGTTAATTATAAAAACGCATAGTATCAGATTTACAAAAAATTTGACACTATGCGTTTTATTGTGAGAAAATTAATTTCATTTTCTACTGAAATTGAGTTTTGCCAGCCTCTTATATTTTTAGAAAAATCCTTTAATCTTGCTAACGAAGCCATCTAGACCTTCTGAACCGGAAATCAACTGCTGAGCTTGAGAGAAGTATTCTCCAAGTTGTTCTTGATTTTCTGCAACGAATGTTTTAGCAACTTCGAAATCTTTTGTTTCGATTAACTCTTTTACTTGATTAAACAAATCTAATGGGTTCATCTTATTTCTCCTTTTCTGTACTTAATTATTTAACCATCTTTATGATAAAAAATCAACTCTAGTAAGATTTCTTAGAGAATGGTTATCGGTTTCAATTTTCAGATGAATATTAAGCCTTTACATGGTATAATAGAGGTAGCTCTTTAATGGAGGTGTTTGAGTGGAAAATCTGAAAAAAATGGCAGGTATCAAGGCTGCTGAGTTTGTCAAGGATGGCATGGTAGTCGGACTTGGAACGGGGTCTACTGCCTATTATTTCGTAGAAGAAATCGGTCGTCGGATCAAGGAAGAAGGGTTACAGATTACAGCTGTAACGACTTCTAGTGTGACTAGTAAACAGGCTGAAGGGCTTAATATCCCGCTCAAGTCTATTGACCAAGTAGACTTTGTCGATGTGACAGTCGACGGGGCGGATGAAGTGGATAGGCAGTTTAATGGAATCAAAGGAGGCGGTGGTGCCCTTCTGATGGAGAAGGTTGTTGCAACGCCCTCAAAAGACTACATTTGGGTAGTGGATGAAAGCAAGCTAGTCGAGAAACTGGGTGCTTTTAAATTGCCTGTAGAAGTGGTTCAGTATGGCGCAGAACAGGTCTTTCGTCGTTTTGAGCGAGCTGGCTACAAACCAAGTTTCCGTGAAAAAGACGGCCAACGTTTTGTGACCGATATGCAGAATTTTATCATTGACCTTGCCTTGGATGTCATTGAAGATCCAATTGCTTTCGGACAAGAATTGGACCATATCGTTGGTGTTGTAGAGCACGGATTATTCAACCAAATGGTGGATAGGGTCATCGTTGCTGGACGAGACGGGGTTCAGATTTTAACTTCAACAAAAGCAAGATAACTAAAATAATAAGGAGATACACTATGTCAAAATTTAATCGTATTCACTTGGTGGTATTAGATTCTGTAGGAATCGGTGCTGCACCAGATGCTAATAACTTTGTCAATGCAGGAGTTCCAGATGGAGCTTCTGACACATTAGGACACATTTCAAAAGCAGTTGGTTTGAATGTCCCAAACATGGCTAAAATCGGCCTAGGAAATATTCCTCGCGAAACACCGCTGAAGACTGTACCAGCTGAAAGTAATCCAACAGGATATGCAACAAAATTGGAAGAAGTATCTCTTGGTAAGGATACTATGACTGGACACTGGGAAATCATGGGACTTAACATTACAGAGCCTTTCGATACTTTCTGGAACGGATTCCCAGAAGAAATTTTGACGAAAATTGAAGAATTTTCAGGACGCAAGGTCATTCGTGAAGCTAACAAACCGTACTCAGGAACAGCTGTTATAGATGACTTTGGACCACGTCAAATGGAAACTGGCGAGTTGATTATCTATACTTCAGCTGACCCTGTTTTGCAAATTGCTGCCCACGAAGACATCATTCCTTTAGATGAATTGTATCGTATTTGTGAATATGCTCGTTCGATTACCCTTGAGCGTCCTGCTCTTCTAGGTCGTATCATTGCCCGTCCTTATGTGGGTGAGCCAGGTAACTTCACTCGTACAGCTAACCGTCGTGACTTGGCCGTTTCTCCATTTGCCCCAACTGTTTTGGATAAATTGAATGAGGCTGGTATCGATACTTATGCTGTTGGTAAAATCAACGATATCTTTAACGGCGCAGGAATCAATCATGACATGGGACACAACAAGTCAAACAGCCACGGAATTGATACACTATTGAAGACCATGGGACTTGCTGAGTTTAAAAAAGGATTCTCCTTCACAAACTTAGTTGACTTTGATGCCCTTTACGGCCACCGCCGCAATGCTCATGGTTACCGTGATTGCTTGCATGAGTTTGATGAACGCTTGCCTGAAATTATCGCAGCCATGAGAGAGAATGATCTTCTCTTGATTACAGCGGACCATGGGAATGACCCAACCTATGCAGGAACAGATCACACTCGCGAATATATTCCACTTTTGGCTTACAGTCCTTCCTTTAAAGGAAATGGTGTCATTCCAGTTGGACATTTTGCAGATATCTCAGCGACAGTTGCGGATAACTTTGGTGTGGAAACTGCCATGATTGGGGAAAGTTTCTTAGATAAATTGGTATAAGATGACGCGATATGCTTTACTTGTTCGGGGCATTAATGTCGGTGGGAAAAATAAGGTTGTCATGGCGCAACTTCGTCAAGAACTGACAGAGTTGGGACTGGAAAAGGTTGAGACCTACATCAACAGTGGCAATATTTTCTTTACTTCGACAGACCCCAAAGCCCGATTGGTTGAAAAGTTAGAGGCTTTCTTTGCAGTCCATTATCCGTTTATTCAGAACTTTTCCTTGCTGAGTCAGGAAGACTATGAAGCAGAACTGGAGAATCTGCCAGATTGGTGGACTAAAGACCTGGCTCGAAAAGATGTGCTCTTCTACACGGAGAGCTTGGATGTGGATCAAGTGATCGAGAAAGTGGACAGTTTGGAACTGGTAGATGAAGTCGTTCATTTCGGAAAACTTGGTATTTTCTGGGGGAAATTCTCTGAAGAATCCTACTATGCAACTGCCTATCACAAATACTTACTCAAGCTGCCTTTCTACCGCCAAATCACCATTCGCAATGCTAAAACTTTTGACAAAATCGGTCAAATGCTAAAAAAATAATAAAGGAGACACAATGACGTTTTTAAATAAGATCAAGGAAACAGCTGCCTTCCTGAAAGACAAGGGAATCCAAGCACCTGAGTTCGGTCTAATCCTTGGATCAGGTCTGGGAGAATTGGCAGAAGAAATCGAAAATCCAGTTGTAGTAGACTATGCGGATATCCCAAACTGGGGCCGTTCAACAGTATTTGGTCACGCTGGTAAATTGGTATATGGGGAACTTGCAGGTCGCAAGGTTTTAGCTCTTCAAGGTCGTTTCCATTTCTACGAAGGAAATCCTCTGGAAGTCGTGACTTTCCCAGTACGTGTCATGAAAGTTCTTGGATGTGAAGGTGTTATTGTAACCAATGCTGCTGGTGGTATTGGATATGGGCCTGGTACTTTGATGGCTATCTCAGACCATATCAATATGACGGGGCAAAACCCATTGATGGGTGAAAACTTGGATGACTTTGGTCCACGTTTCCCAGATATGTCTAAAGCCTACACACCAGAATACCGTGCAACTGCCCATGAAGTGGCCAAGAAACTTGGTATCAAGCTTGATGAAGGTGTCTATATCGGTGTAACTGGTCCGACTTATGAAACACCTGCAGAGATTCGTGCTTATAAGACGCTTGGAGCAGATGCGGTTGGTATGTCTACTGTTCCTGAAGTTATTGTTGCAGCCCACTCTGGCTTGAAAGTTCTCGGTATTTCATGTATTACTAACTTTGCAGCTGGATTCCAAGAGGAACTCAACCACGAAGAAGTTGTAGAAGTAACCGAACGTGTCAAAGGTGATTTCAAAGGCTTGCTGAAAGCGATTCTTGCTGAATTGTAAAAAATTTGGTGATGAGATTAGACTAGAAATGAAGGTTTCAGTTCTCCGCACCTTTAGTAGAGAAGATTGGGTTTGTTGTGATTAAAAGATGAACAAAAATCCAATCAACTACTATATCTTAGTAAAAATTTATCATATGCTTATTTATCAATTATTGGTAAATAGGGGAAAATAAAAGAAAGTTAGAAAAGAATGAAAATCGGTCAACGAATGATGCGTTTTGGCATAAAAAAATTAAGTATCGGAGTTGTATCTGTTGCAGTTGGTTTTGCTTTTTTAGCACCGACAGGAATTTCTGCAAATGAAGGAAGCCCCGTTGTGAAAAACGAAAGTCCTCTAGTAGTAAATGCAACGGATAGTCCGACAAAACTAGAAAATACTGATAAAAAACAGGAAACACCTCTTATAGAGGAAAGAGTAGCAGTTATCCAACCAGCTCCGGAAACAAAAGAAGTCCTTAAAAATCAGAAGGAAGAAGAAAAGCTGGAATCCCATAAAACAGAGCCTGCTCTAGTTCCTGAAAAAGTGAATAGAGAGGAAAATGTAAAGGATGAGTCTACAACTTCTCGTCCTGTGACAGCAGAAGATCTTTTGAAAATCTCAAAAGGAGAACTGCACTCAGAAAATGATTTGCTTGACAATTCTCTTTACGGTGAAAAAGTCCTTGATTTAGAAGGTGATGATGATCAGGATGGTATCAAAAATAAGGATGAACTTTATGTTTATCGTAAAGATGGTAAGGACTATTTAGGATATAACAGTCATCCATTACTGGCGGACAGTGATGGAGACGGATTAGCAGATGGGGAAGATGATAATAAGAAACAATGGTATGTTACAGATCGAGATGCTCTTCTCTTCATGGAGTTATCCTATCGTGATGATGACTATATCGAAAAAATTCTAGATCATAAGAATCCATTTCCGAGTCTCTACTTGAATCGTCAAGAATATAAGATGATGCACAATGAGTTAGCCCCGTTTTGGAAGATGAAAAAAGCTTACCATACAGCTAGTGGTTTGGATGCTTATCTATTTGAAACTAAGAGTGATCTTCCTTATTTAAAAGACAATACTGTTCAAATGTTGGCTATACGTGGGACAAGACTGAATGATGCCAAAGATTTGAGAACGGACTTGACCTTGCTAGGAGGAAATAAACCTGCACAAGCGGATGATATCCGTAATGTGGTAAAAGAATTGGCGCAGGATTTCAGCATTACCAATCTGTATATGACAGGTCATTCGCTAGGAGGTTACTTAGCTCAAATAGCAGCGGTTGAAGCCTATCAGAAATATCCTACTTTTTATAATAATGTTTTGAAAAAAGTGACAACATTTAATGCGCCTAAGGTCATTACTTCAAGGACAATCTGGAATGCCAAAAATGGTTTCTGGGATGTAGGACTAGAAAGTCGGAAGCTTGCTGTAAATGGGAAAATTAAACATTATGTAGTGGATAATGACAATGTGGTTACATCTGTGCTACAAAATGATAGTGATGTTGTGACATCTACAGGAAGTGCCAATGTTAAACACCGTTCGCGTGGCTATTTTGAAAGCCGCATGAATGATATTCCAAACTTTAATATTGGAAAACGAACAACATTAGACAAGCAGGGTTACCGTGATCCAAAACTGGAAAAAATTTCTTTCTTTAAGAAACAACAAGTCCCTCTGTCATCTAGTCAACCGAGCGCTGAACCTCTTGAAAATATAGCTCTAGGGAAACGGGTTACCCAAAGTTCGACAGCTTTTGGAGGTGACGCTAGAAGGGCTGTAGATGGAAAAGTTGATGGGAATTATGCTCATCATTCTGTAACGCATACAGAGTTTCAATCTAAGCCTTGGTGGCAAGTCGATTTAGACAAGGAAGAAACGATTCGTCAAATCAATATTTATAATCGAACAGATACTGCTCAGGATAGGCTTACCAATTTTAATGTGATTCTTTTAGATAGTTCTGGGAAAGAAATTGAAAGAAAGCGCATTGCATCTCTGAAAGATATCTCTGCACAAATTGCAATTGACTATAAAAAAGCTCGTTTTGTCCGTATTGAGTTAGATGGTTACAATGCTCTCAGTCTCGCAGAAGTTCAAGTCTTGCGTGCTGAGAATATCGCATGGAAAAAGCAAGCACGTCAAAGTTCTACCGAGTTTGGAGGAGATGCTAGTCGTGCTCTAGATGGAAATACTAATAGTAGCTACAGCCAGCAATCAATTACTCATACAAAATTTGAAAACCAGCCTTGGTGGGAAGTTGATTTAGGTCGTACAGAACAGGTAGGACTTGTTCGCCTTCATAACCGTGGGGATGGAGAACTTTCTAAACGTTTGGCAGATTTTGATGTGATTTTATATGATGAAAAAGGGACAGAAGTTACTAGAAAATATGTTTCTCGTTTAGAAGGAAATCGTTTAGATCTTCAGTTGGATGGCAAGTTGGGTCGCCGTGTCCGTATTCAATTGCGTCAAAAAAATCAAGCTCTCAGTCTTGCTGAAGTAGAAGTGTTTCGATTTATAGCTAAGAATGCTGTGACACCACCAACTTCTAAGCCAGTACAAGTGTTAAATTACACTCCTGTAAAAGATAAAACCCTAACTATTCAGCATAGTGGAGCTTACATTGCACGCTATTCTATAACTTGGGAAGAAGTTACAGTAGATAAAAATGGTCATTCAGTTGTTAGAAGTCATTCTTGGGAAGGAAATGGACGTAACCAGATTGCAGGTTTTGTACTCAACCTTCCAATTAAAGAAAATATGAGAAATCTTCGAATTAAGATCGAAAAGAGAACAGGTCTTATCTGGAATAGATGGCAAACAATCTATGACAACAGACCTCTTCTCGCCCAACCACATCGGAAAATCACTCATTGGGGAACTACATTGAATTCCAAGGTGAGTGACGATGATGTCTTGTAGTCTGATAGTACAATGACAGTTAATTTGTCTAGTTTATAAGAAAGTACTACCTGAGCTTGAATAGAACTCAGGTAGCTCTCTGTGAAAGAATAAAATTAATACTCAATGAAAATCAAAGAGCAAACTAGGAAACTAGCCGCAGGCTACTCAAAGCACTGCTTTGAGGCTGTAGATATAACTGACGAAGTCAGCTCAAAACACTGTTTTGAGGTTGTGGATAGAACTGACGAAGTCAGTAACCATACCTATAGCAAGGCGACGTTGACGTGGTTTGAAGAGATTTTTGAAGAGTATAAGCAGAAAGGTAGAGCGCGTGTTCTAATTTGAACACGAGTAGAAATTCGTACCGATAAGATGCTTGGAACAGATGTGGTCGGAATATCAACTGCTCCTGAAGTTATTGTTGTAGCCTACTCAGGTTTGAAACTTCTAGGAATTTTATGTATTACTAACTATACTACTGGTTTCAAAGAAGAGCTTAACCACGAAGAGGTTATAGAAGTGACTGAGTGTGTTAAAGGTGATTTTAAAGGCGTACTTAAAGCCGTTTTTGCTGAATTATTACTATGTTAAAAGAATTGAGGAGTATTTTTCAGAAAATCCCTTATAATCTTAAATTATTCCTAGCAGTAATTTTGCAAGGAATAGTTTCAGGTTTATCTGGTATTTTTCTACATTATCTTTTAAAGATAATAGAGGGGATAGCTTTTGGTCAATCAGAGTATCAAACTGTATTCTTGACAGATGGAGTTTCCTCATCGCGGATAGGATTAAGTTTAATAATCGTGGGTATCAGCTCATCCTTAGTCTGGTATTTCTTGCAAAAAAAATCACAGATTTTTTCCATTAAAGAACAGATGAAGGATGAGACTTCACAATACAAACTTCATTTTTTAAAACAGCTATTTCATTCAATTTGGCAGATTATTGCAGTTGGAGGGGGAGCACCTATTGGTAAAGAAGCTGCGCCACGAGAGATTGGAACTCTATTTGCAGGACCAATTGGAAAAATATGTTCTCTCTCTAAGAAGGATCAAATCTTTCTCCTTGCTTGTGGTGCTGGTGCTGGTTTAGCGGCTGTTTATCAGGTTCCATTAACAAGTGTCTTCTTTGTTTTTGAAACCCTAGGAATTGCTCTATCTATTAAACGAGTTGTCTTAGTCGGTTTGACTACCTATGTGTCAACCTATACAGCAGGCTTGGTTATTTCAGATCATGCTCTCTACCAGATTCCAGCTATCGCATGGTCATTAAAGAAAATGTGGATTATTCCCTTATTACTTCTTTTCTTAACCCCACTAGCTTGGCTTTTTGGTCGCTTAAGTAAAGAAGTGTCTTCAAACAGAATAAAAGATAAACGAATACTTCTCACATTGCCTACAGCTTTTCTTTTTCTTGCTGGGTTGGCAAGTTATTTTCCACATCTACTTGGAAATGGACGTATGATGGCTCAGGAAGTATTGAATGGTAGCAATGGCAAAACAGTATTCCTCTTGTTTATCCTAAAAGCACTGGTCGTTCTTATTACTCTGTGGGCAGGGGCCTATGGTGGTACACTTACGCCATCTTTTGCCTTGGGGATGGCTGGAGCTGCTCTCTTTGGAATGATTCTAGGTGGGGATAGCCAGCCAAGCATTTTGCTTTTGGGATCGGTTTGCTTTTTGTCTGTGACCTTGAGGGCTCCCTGGTCTGCAACTGGATTAGTAATAGGCTTCACTGGGCTAGGTTTAGATTCTCTTCCGTATCTCTTAGTAACAGCTGTTTTAGCCTATGAATTTGCAAAAATGTTAGACCGCTTTCCTTGGGCTAACATACTGTGTCAGAAGTCAAAGAATAGAGTAATAAGATAGAGAACGACCGTTTCTTCTAATCAAAGATTTATCTTAAAAGATTAAAAACTATTGTCAATTTATCAATAACTGTTTGAAATAAAAAAGAAGTAGACTTATCGGAGTCATGATTGAATCCGATTTTTCCTAGCTATGAAATATAAAAAAGAAAGGTAGAGCGCGTGTTCTGATTTGAACCCGAGCGGAAAACTTTTCTAAAAAATCAGAAGAGAAAGGGAGTTCGGGTTTGAATTGAAGCCGGTCTAATCTTCTCAATATCATCAAAATTAAGAAAGAAAGGAATTGAACCCACCCTAAAAGCAGTGGGAAAAAGATAGTTGGTCTAGCGAGCATCGCTCACTGCGCCCAACTCCTATTTTCCCTTTGCTTTTTAACGGGTTTGGTATCTTTCTGATTATAAATTTTAGAGTAAAGAAAGGATGGGTTAACTGTATTCATTGAACTGAATACGGGCGAAGAATTGTGTAAAAAAGATAAACTATCTAGCATCTGCGATGCTTCGTCAGTTTCCTATTTTTACTTTGTTCTCTGTCGCTATCCTAAATATAAAAAAAGAAAGGTAGAGCGTGTGTTTTGATTTGAACACGAGCGGAAAACTTTTCTAAAAACTCAGAAGAGAAGGGGAGTTCGGGTTTGAATTGAATCCGGTCTAATCTTCTCAATATCATCAAAATTAAGAAAGAAAGGAATTGAACCCACCCTAAAAGCAGTGGGAAAAAGATAGTTGGTCTAGCGAGCATCGCTCACTGCACCAAACTCCTATTTTCCCTTTGCTTTTTGACGGGTTTGGTATCTTTCTCAATATAAAAAAAGAAAGGTAGAGCGTGTGTTTTGATTTGAACACGAGCGGAAAACTCGGAAAATAGATAATCTGACTGAGAAATCAGGATTTCTCGTCAGATTCCTAATTTTCAGTCGTTTTCTTCTCGCTCTTTGTATCATAAATTATGTCTATCCATATTGCTGCTCAGCAGGGTGAAATTGCTGATAAAATTCTTCTTCCTGGGGATCCTCTTCGTGCTAAGTTTATTGCGGAGAATTTCCTTGAAGATGCT
Organism: bacterium; assembly: GCA_905221115.1. Classification (GTDB taxonomy): domain Bacteria; phylum Bacillota; class Bacilli; order Lactobacillales; family Streptococcaceae; genus Streptococcus. Next base: position 11,856 of record CAJNBX010000007.1, on the reverse strand, counting down.
GTTTGTTTTAACGAAGTGCGTAACATGTTTGGTTACACTGGTACTTACAAGGGCCACCGTGTATCTGTCATGGGAACTGGGATGGGAATGCCATCTATTTCGATTTATGCGCGTGAGTTGATTGTTGACTACGGTGTGAAAAAATTGATCCGTGTGGGAACTGCCGGTTCTTTGAATGAAGACGTTCACGTCCGTGAATTAGTTTTGGCACAGGCAGCTGCAACCAATTCAAACATCGTCCGTAATGACTGGCCACAGTATGATTTCCCACAAATCGCTAGCTTTGATTTGTTAGATAAGGCCTATCATATCGCCAAAGAACTTGGCATGACTACTCACGTGGGAAATGTCTTGTCATCTGATGTCTTTTATTCAAACTATTTTGAAAAGAACATCGAGCTTGGTAAATGGGGAGTTAAAGCTGTGGAAATGGAAGCAGCAGCCCTTTACTATCTTGCTGCCCAACACCATGTTGATGCGCTTGCTATCATGACTATTTCTGATAGTTTAGTCAATCCAGATGAAGATACAACTGCAGAAGAACGTCAAAATACCTTCACCGATATGATGAAGGTTGGTTTGGAAACCTTGATTGCTGAATAAAAGGGAACACAAAAGGAAGATTTTCTGGATGAAAATCTTCCTTTTTTAGTCATTCAGTCCATACTGTGATCTAAATGAATGTTGCTCTATCGTCTATTTTTTAAGAGATTGCAAAAACAATCAATCTCTGCTTGAGAATGGAGAATATGCATCTTTTCAGGGTAGGTATCACTTAATTTTTGGTATCTTTCCTTAGCATTTTTTGTTCGCCCATCCCAGAGAATCCATCGAATAAACTCCCAATTAAATTGTTCTTGACAACCTTCTGCCATACTTTCTCTGACTTTGCCTCGGTATTTTAGATAACGTTTAAAGGCTCGAAAGAGACAAGTCCATGGTGAAAAATTGAGAAAGATGATTTGATCAGCTTCCTGCATTCTTTCCTCGTAATAGCACCAAGAATAATTCCCATCGATGACCCAAGCTTCATTCTTTGTGAGAAAGTTTTTCATCTCGGTCAACATCCATTCGCGGTCACTGTCTTGCCAACCAGGTTGAAATTGGAGTGTGTCCATGTGAAGTTTTGGAATGGAGTAGTAGTGAGACAACTTTTCTGCTAGAGTTGACTTACCAGCACCAGAATATCCGATAATTGCAATTTTCATTTTCTACCTTTTCCTATTTGAGGACAAAAAAACAGCCTCTATGGACTGTTTCTTATTTAGCAAGTTTAGCTGAAAGACGAGCTTTGTCGCGGCTTGCTTTGTTTTTGTGAATCAAACCTTTAGTTTCTGCTTTATCGATAGCTGAGCTAGCAGCACGGAAAAGTTCTTCAGATGGGTTTGCTTCGAAAGCTTTGATAGCAGTACGCATAGCTGATTTTTGAGCTGAGTTCTTTTCGTTTTGTTTAACGTTCAATTCAGCGCGTTTGATAGCTGATTTAATGTTTGCCAATGTTCTTACCTCCATATTTACTAACTATACCATTATATCTGAAAACTTACGTTTTGACAAGGGAAAATTACTTTTTTAAGTAAATTTCATCGATTTCATGGTTCTTTGTTTTATGCAGAATCACTTCCGCACGGTTTCTGGTTGGTTCAATATAATTTTGTAGATTTGTGAGATTGATACTGGTCCAGACCTGATGGGCAAAGGATTCCACTTCCCCAATTGGCATTTGAGTAAAACGATAGTAGTAGCTATCAGGGTCGTTTTGTGCTAGGCTCAGCATTTTCAAGAAACGATCGAGATACCAACTCTCAATATCATCCACTGCAGCATCAACATAGATGGAAAAGTCGAAGAAGTCAGTAATATAGAGACGCTCGTTTTGTGGATTTTGAAAGACATTGATTCCTTCAACAATCACAAAATCAGCAGCTTTGACGCTTTGCTTTTCCTCAGGAACGATGTCGTAGACTTCATGAGAATAGACAGGAATATCCACATCTTGACCATTTTTGATGCGGTCCAAGAAGTTGAGGAGAGCTTCCATATCATAGCTTTCAGGAAATCCCTTGCGATTTAAAATCCCTTGTTCAATCAAGGTCTGGTTGGGATAGAGAAAGCCGTCAGTTGTTACTAACTCAACCGTAGCATCTGTAAGTGTACGGGACAGTAAGATTTGAAGAAGTCGGCTAGTTGTGGATTTTCCAACGGCAACACTCCCAGAAACTCCAATGATAAAAGGTTGAGATTTGCTTTCACGTTGAAGGAAAATTCCTTTTGAAAAGGCTAAATCATCCTTTGTACGCTTGTAAATCTGGATGAGATGGGCTAGGGGAAGATAGACATCGGTAACATCCTGTAGACTAATCTGGTCATTAAAACTCTTGATGGATTCTAATTCCTCTTCAGTCAAAGGAGGTGTTGTCTTTCGATGTAAAGATTGCCAAGTTTGGCGGCTGATTTTTTCAAAATGTAAAAATTCGTTGGTCATTTGTTTTCCCCTAGATATTTTGTCTATCATACCATAAAAAACTAAAAAAATAAAGCGGTTTCTTGAATGTGGTCAGTCAATATTATATAATAGATGTAGATAGAAACTGAACAATTTAGTCATGAAGTAGGAGCTACTTTCTCCTGACTTATAAGCTAATAAAGGGGGCTTTGGGGTTCACAACTTATAGGAGGTGTGACATGAAAATATTAAAAGTTATATATTTGAACTCTGTTTTATTTTAAGTTTTGCCTTACCTTTTATAAAAGGAGCCAATGCAGATAATGGTAGACGCTTTGTGGAAATCTATTACGGTTTTACTTTTTTGATGGAACATGCTATTGTAACAGCTATCTTTATCTGTTCGCTCTTAATTACTTTCTTACTAAAAAAACGGTGGACGAAATGGCTTGCTGCTGGTAGTTATTTCTTTTTAGTTCTATGGATTGCTACAGAGGGTTATTTCTTCCGCATGTCACTAGAAGATTTGATACGACTTTGGACAAGTTTGGAATTCCTGACAAAAACGTATCAGTTGGGCTTTTATCTAAACATCTTGTTGGGAATTTTGTTGATAATTAAGTATCTGAAGGTTAAGCAATAGTCATAAAAATGAGCCTAATTATAAATGATAAATTTGCTGTTTTATCCTGATTATGATATTTCTAGTTCTAAATGGCTTATTATTTATAAGTGTTGAAAGAGATTGAAGAAAAGGTTTTACCTACTAGCTTTCTTCAGTCTTTTTCGTTTCATTATCAATTTGTAAACGATTTACAATTTAAGTCAAATTATGGTAAAATAGTTTCATGAGTAAAATGTATTATGCAGAAAATCCTGACGCTGCTCACGACATTCATGAGTTGAGAGTGGACTTGTTGGGACAAAAAATGACCTTTTTAACGGATGCGGGTGTTTTTAGCAAGAAAATGATTGACTTTGGAAGTCAACTCTTGCTCAAGTGTCTTGAGGTCAATCAAGGAGAAACTGTCCTTGATGTAGGCTGTGGTTACGGGCCTTTGGGTTTGTCCTTAGCTAAGGCTTATGGCGTTCAGGCTACCATGGTCGATATCAATAATCGTGCCTTGGATTTGGCGCGACAAAATGCTGAACGAAATAAAGTAGAAGCGACGATTTTCCAGTCCAACATCTATGAACAAGTTGAAGGGAAATTTGACCATGTCATTTCCAATCCCCCTATCCGTGCAGGTAAGCAAGTGGTTCATGAAATCATTGAGAAAAGTAAAGATTTCTTGGAAACTGGTGGGGATTTAACAATTGTTATCCAGAAAAAACAAGGGGCTCCAAGCGCCAAGTCAAAGATGGAGGAAGTGTTTGGCAATTGTGAAATCGTCAAAAAAGACAAGGGATACTATATCCTTAGAAGTGTGAAGGAATGAGAGCAGTTGATTTAATCCAAAAAAAACGAGATGGTCAAGAACTGACTTCGAGTGAAATTGAATGGTTAGTTGAAGGCTATGTGTCAGGAACTGTTCCTGATTATCAGATGTCTGCCTTTGCTATGGCTGTTTATTTTAAAGGAATGACGACACGAGAAATCTCTGACCTAACTATGAAAATGGTCAAGACAGGGCAAGAGTTTGATTTATCCGCTATTGATGGGGTTAAGGTTGATAAGCATTCTACAGGTGGTGTTGGTGATAAGATAACCTTGATTTTAGCTCCTCTTGTTGCTAGTTTTGGTGTGCCTGTGGCAAAAATGAGTGGTCGTGGTCTCGGCCATACTGGTGGGACAATTGATAAATTGGAGTCCATTAAGGGCTATCAAGTCGAGCGCAGTCAAGAAGATTTCATTCGTCAAGTTCAGGATATTGGTGTATCTGTCATTGGGCAATCAGACCAGCTTGTCAAAGCAGATAAGCTTCTCTATGCCCTCCGTGATGTGACCGCAACTGTCGACACGATTCCTTTGATTGCGAGTTCGGTGATGAGCAAGAAAATTGCGGCAGGGGCGGATGCTATTTTGCTAGACGTAACTGTCGGTGAGGGTGCCTTCATGAAAACGGTTGATGAGGCACGTGAACTGGCTCAAACCATGGTGGAACTTGGTAAGGCAGTTGGTCGAAAGACGGTAGCAGTGATTACGGATATGAGTCAGCCCTTGGGACGAGCGATTGGAAATCGTCTGGAGATCCTTGAAGCATTGGAGATTTTACAAGGGCAAGGCCGTCAGGATATTACCCACTTCATCTGTGAATTGGCTCAAATTATGCTTGGTCTGGCAAATGTAAATAAAACAGTTGAAGAAGTTCGCCAACATCTTGAAAATGGTCAAGCACTGGCTAAGTTTGAGGAAATGGTGCAAGCCCAAGGTGGGGACTTGGAAGACCTCTACCGTCCAGTTAATGTGGCCCATGTGGTGGAAATCCCTGCTCAGGAAATGGGTGTCATTTCAGCTCTTCCAGCTATGGACTTTGGCCTTTATGCCATGAGACTGGGGGCAGGCCGTGCAGTTAAGTCTGATACCTTGGACTATGAAACAGGAATTGTTTTTGAAAAGAAGGTTGGAGATTCCGTTCAAAAGGGAGAAATTGTTGCAAAAGTATACACAAATGGAAAAATTTCTCCTCAGCTAGTTACAGATTTTCAAAAATATGTTAAAATAAATGATAGGGTGCAAAGTTTACGAGAAATTATAGAAATTATCTCATAAACCGCAGGAGAATCCGAATATGAAATTAAATAAATATATCGATCATACGCTTTTAAAACAAGATGCGACAGAAAATCAAATTGATTGTTTGTTGTCTGAAGCTAGGGAGTATGATTTTGCCAGTGTTTGCGTCAATCCGACCTGGGTTGAACATGCTAAAAAAGGGCTTGAAGGCACAGATGTCAAGGTTTGCACAGTAGTTGGTTTCCCTTTGGGAGTAACAACTTCAGCTGTGAAAGCATTTGAAACCAAAGAAGCTATCCAAAATGGTGCAGATGAGATTGATATGGTGATCAATGTCGGTGCCCTCAAATCAGGTAATCTTGATTTGGTTGAATCGGACATTCGTGCTGTTGTGGAAGCAAGTGGTGACAAGTTGGTTAAAGTCATCATTGAAGCTTGCTTATTGACAGACCAAGAAAAAATTGTGGCTTGTCAATTAGCCCAAAAAGCGGGAGCTGACTTTGTCAAAACATCCACTGGCTTTTCAACTGGTGGCGCTACGATAGCGGATGTTCAATTAATGCGTGAAACAGTTGGACCAGAAATGGGTGTCAAGGCTGCCGGTGGAGCTCGTTCTTATGAGGATGCTCTTGCCTTTGTGGAAGCAGGGGCGACCCGTATTGGAACGTCAGCTGGGGTAGCCATTTTAAAAGGAGAATTGGCTGATGGCGACTACTGAGTTGATTGAACTGGCAATTGAAACCAGCAAACATGCCTACGTCCCCTATTCTCACTTTCCTATCGGAGCAGTTTTAGTAGCCAAAGACGGAAGTGTTTACACGGGAGTGAATATCGAAAATGCTAGCTATCCTTTGACCAATTGCGGTGAGAGAACAGCCATTTTTAAGGCTGTATCTGAAGGGCAAAGAGAATTTTCAGAGCTGATTGTTTATGGTCAAACTGAAAAACCGATTTCACCATGTGGTGCTTGTCGCCAAGTAATGGTCGAATTTTTTGAACAAGATCTAAAAGTGACCTTAGTCGCAAAAGATAAATCGACGGTCGAGATGACGGTCGGGGAATTACTTCCATATTCTTTTACAGACTTAAACTAGTCTGAGTCGCTCTTTGAGTGGCACGGTCCTTGTGACCAATCAATCCATACTTGCAACATCGTTGCACATCTTATTTAGGAGGTTCAGTAATGAACAAGAAACAATGGCTAGGCCTTGGTCTAGTTGCAGTGGCAGCAGTTGGACTTGCTGCATGTGGTAACCGCTCTTCTCGTAACGCAGCTTCATCTTCTGATGTGAAGACAAAAGCAGCAATCGTCACTGATACTGGTGGTGTTGATGACAAATCATTCAACCAATCAGCTTGGGAAGGTTTGCAAGACTGGGGTAAAGAACACAATCTTTCAAAAGATAAAGGTTTCACTTACTTCCAATCAACAAGTGAAGCTGACTACGCTAACAACTTGCAACAAGCGGCTGGAAGTTACAACCTAATCTTCGGTGTTGGTTTTGCCCTTCACAATGCAGTTAAAGATGCAGCAGAAGAGCACACTGATTTGAACTATGTTTTGATTGATGATGTGATTAAAGATAAAAAGAATGTTGCTAGTGTAACATTTGCTGATAATGAGTCAGGTTACCTTGCTGGTGTGGCCGCAGCCAAAACAACTAAAACAAAACAAGTTGGTTTTGTAGGTGGTATGGAGTCAGAAGTTATCTCTCGTTTTGAAGCAGGATTCAAGGCTGGTGTTGCCTCAGTAGACCCATCTATCAAAGTACAAGTTGACTATGCTGGTTCATTTGGTGATGCTGCTAAAGGTAAAACAATTGCAGCCGCACAATACGCAGCTGGTGCAGATATTGTTTACCAAGTAGCTGGTGGTACAGGTGCAGGTGTCTTTGCAGAAGCAAAATCACTTAACGAAAGCCGTCCTGAAAATGAAAAAGTTTGGGTTATCGGTGTTGACCGTGACCAAGAAGCAGAAGGTAAATACACTTCTAAAGATGGTAAAGAATCAAACTTTGTTCTTGTATCTACTTTGAAACAAGTTGGTACAACTGTAAAAGATATTTCTAACAAGGCAGAAAAAGGTGAATTCCCTGGCGGTCAAGTGATCGTTTACTCATTGAAAGATAAAGGGGTTGACTTGGCAGTGACAAACCTTTCAGAAGAAGGTAAAAAAGCTGTCGAAGATGCTAAAGCTAAAATCCTTGATGGAAGCGTAAAAGTTCCTGAAAAATAATGGATGGAGGTTATTTCTTAGGAAGCGGCCATCGGCCGCTTTTTAAGAGTTGAGACAAAGTCATTTTGTCTCAGTAAAGCTTGCTACTATACAAACTAGCAAGTTTTATTGAAATAAAATAAGACTCTGAAAGGAAGAGCACATGGCACACGAAAATGTCATTGAGATGCGTGATATTACCAAGGTGTTTGGTGAATTTGTTGCCAACGACAAAATCAACCTGCACCTACGAAAAGGTGAAATTCATGCACTTTTAGGAGAAAATGGGGCTGGAAAGTCCACGCTCATGAACATGCTAGCAGGGCTTCTTGAACCAACTAGTGGTGAAATCGCGGTCAACGGACAAGTTGTTAACCTCGACTCACCATCTAAAGCAGCTGGCTTGGGAATCGGAATGGTTCACCAGCACTTTATGTTGGTAGAAGCCTTCACAGTGGCTGAAAACATCATTTTAGGTAGTGAATTGACTAAAAATGGTGTGCTAGATATCGCTGGAGCTAGCAAAGAAATCAAGGCTCTTTCTGAACGTTATGGCTTAGCTGTTGACCCTTCTGCCAAGGTAGCAGATATCTCAGTTGGAGCCCAACAACGTGTAGAAATTTTAAAAACCCTTTATCGGGGGGCTGATATCCTTATCTTTGACGAACCAACGGCTGTCTTGACTCCATCAGAAATTGATGAGTTGATGGCTATTTTGAAAAATCTTGTCAAAGAAGGGAAATCAATTATCTTGATTACCCACAAGTTGGACGAGATTCGTGCAGTTTCTGACCGAGTTACAGTTATCCGTCGTGGGAAATCAATTGAAACTGTCGAAATTGCAGGGGCTACCAATGCTGATTTGGCGGAAATGATGGTAGGACGTTCTGTTTCCTTTAAAACAGAGAAACAAGCCTCTCAACCAAAAGAAGTGGTCTTGTCTATTAAAGACTTGGTGGTCAATGAAAACCGCGGTGTTCCAGCTGTTAAAAATCTGTCCTTGGATGTTCGTTCTGGAGAGATTGTTGGTATTGCGGGGATTGATGGGAATGGTCAGTCTGAACTGATTCAAGCCATCACAGGTCTTCGCAAGGTTGAATCTGGTAGCATTGAGCTAAAAGGAGATTCAATTGTAGGTTTGCACCCACGTCAGATTACAGAGTTGAGTGTTGGGCACGTTCCAGAAGACCGTCACCGTGATGGTTTGATTTTGGAAATGATGATTTCCGAAAATATTGCCCTTCAAACCTACTATAAAGAACCACATAGTAAAAATGGAATTTTGAACTATTCAAATATTACTTCTTATGCTAAAAAGCTAATGGAAGAATTTGATGTTCGTGCTGCCAGTGAATTTGTTCCTGCAGCTGCACTCTCAGGAGGAAATCAACAAAAAGCAATTATTGCTCGTGAAATTGATCGTGATCCTGATCTCCTTATCGTCAGCCAGCCAACTCGTGGTTTGGATGTCGGTGCCATTGAATATATCCACAAACGCTTGATTGAAGAGCGTGATAATGGCAAGGCTGTCCTTGTTGTCAGCTTTGAATTGGATGAGATTTTAAACGTCTCAGACCGGATTGCCGTTATCCATGATGGTAAGATTCAAGGTATTGTATCACCAGAAACAACCAATAAACAAGAACTTGGTGTCTTGATGGCTGGTGGAAACTTGGGAAAGGAGAAGAGTGATGTCTAAAAAATTACAACAAATTTCGGTTCCCTTGATTTCTGTCTTCCTAGGAATTTTACTTGGAGCCATTGTCATGTGGATCTTCGGTTATGATGCTATTTGGGGCTACGAAGAATTGTTCTATACAGCCTTTGGTAGTCTACGTGGGATTGGGGAAATCTTCCGTGCTATGGGTCCTCTGGTCTTGATTGGTCTTGGTTTTGCCGTTGCCAGTCGAGCTGGTTTCTTTAACGTCGGACTTCCTGGTCAGGCTTTGGCTGGTTGGATTCTCAGTGGTTGGTTTGCCTTATCGCATCCTGATATGCCGCGTCCCTTGATGATTCTAGCAACCATCGTGATTGCCTTGATTGCTGGTGGAATTGTCGGAGCGATTCCGGGTATTCTGAGAGCCTATCTAGGGACGTCAGAGGTTATCGTAACCATCATGATGAACTATATCGTCTTGTATGTAGGAAATGCCTTTATCCATGCCTTCCCTAAAGACTTTATGCAAAGTACAGATTCTACGATTCGTGTTGGGGCTAATGCAACCTATCAGACACCTTGGTTAGCTGAGTTGACTGGTAATTCGCGGATGAATATTGGTATTTTCTTTGCCATCATTGCTGTTGCAGTTATTTGGTTCATGCTCAAGAAAACAACTCTTGGTTTTGAAATCCGTGCGGTTGGTCTTAATCCACATGCTTCAGAATATGCTGGTATTTCTGCTAAACGAACGATTATCCTCTCAATGATCATATCAGGTGCCTTGGCTGGCCTTGGTGGTGCTGTTGAAGGACTTGGAACCTTCCAGAACGTCTATGTTCAAGGTGCGTCATTGGCTGTTGGATTTAACGGGATGGCGGTTAGTCTGCTTGCGGCAAACTCACCAATTGGTATTCTCTTTGCAGCCTTCCTATTTGGTGTTCTCCAAGTTGGAGCCCCTGGTATGAATGCGGCACAGGTACCATCTGAGCTTGTCAGCATTGTAACAGCGTCTATTATCTTCTTTGTCAGTGTTCATTACCTTATCGAACGCTTTGTCAAACCGAAAAAACAAGTTAAAGGAGGTAAGTAAAGATGTCTATTACAACCTTGCTCACCCTCTTGGTGTCTTCTATGCTGATTTACTCAGCGCCCCTCATCTTTACAAGTATTGGTGGTGTTTTCTCTGAACGTGGTGGTGTCGTAAACGTCGGCCTTGAAGGAATTATGGTTATGGGTGCCTTTTCTGGAGTTGTCTTTAACCTTGAATTTGCAGAACAATTTGGAGCAGCAACTCCATGGCTATCCTTGCTTGTAGCAGGATTGGTTGGAGGTCTCTTCTCCATCATTCACGCAGCAGCGACGGTTCATTTCCGTGCAGACCATGTTGTCAGCGGTACTGTCTTGAACTTGATGGCACCTGCCTTGGCTGTTTTCTTGGTGAAAGTTCTTTATAATAAAGGACAAACAGACAACCTAAGTCAGACTTTTGGACGCTTTGATTTCCCAGTCTTGGCAAATATCCCAGTGATTGGTGATATCTTCTTCAAGTCAACAAGTCTGCTAGGTTATATCGCGATTGCCATCTCATTCCTTGCCTGGTTTATCCTCTTCAAGACCCGTTTTGGTCTTCGTCTCCGCTCTGTAGGTGAACATCCTCAAGCAGCGGATACCTTGGGAATCAATGTCTACAAAATGAGATATTTAGGGGTTATTATTTCAGGTTTCCTAGGTGGAATTGGAGGAGCAATTTATGCTCAATCCATCTCAGTCAACTTCTCAGTGACAACTATTGTTGGACCTGGATTTATCGCTCTTGCTGCGATGATCTTCGGAAAATGGAATCCAATCGGAGCCATGCTTTCTAGTCTCTTCTTTGGACTTTCACAAAGTTTGGCTGTTATCGGCTCTCAATTGCCGTTCCTACAAGGAGTTCCTGCGGTTTATCTTCAAATCGCACCTTATGTCTTGACCATTCTTGTCTTGGCAGCCTTCTTTGGAAAAGCAGTCGCACCAAAAGCAGATGGTATCAACTATATCAAATCAAAATAAGCATACAAAAAAACGTCAGTTCTGTTCAAACTGGCGTTTATTTTTTAGAATTTTGATGGGTTAAGTTTAATCCCCAAGGAACAAGATTTTCAGTCTTATTCTGGATACGTGTGATATTATCCTTATGCCGAATGATAATCAAGCTAGCAAGAGCTAGGATAATAGCGATGAATAGAGGGTCATAGTTGCTCAGGATAAAACCAAAAAGTGGAAAGAGTAGAACGCCGATAACAGCCGCGATAGATGCTGTGACACTAGAGAGTGAAATCATACTACCCAGATAGAGAGTTCCAAAGAAAACAACCGCAAGGTAGAGGCAGAAGATAGGCGCAAATCCGAATATCACTCCAGCGCTAGTTGCGACAGCCTTGCCACCCTTAAATCCTGCAAAGATTGGAAAGGTATGCCCAATAACAGCCAAAAGTCCAAAGATGAGAGGTGAAATCCCTTGAAGATGGGAAATAATTGGAAGAAGGGTTGCTAGGGTTCCTTTGAAAAAGTCAATCACAAAGGTTGCCATTCCCGCTTTCTTTCCTAAAATGCGGAAAGTATTGGTTGTTCCAGTATTTCCAGAACCATGCTCGCGCAGATTGATTTGAAAGAATACTTGTCCAATCCATAGACCAGACGGAATCGAACCCAGCAGATAAGCTAGGATTAATAAAACTATTGTAATCATACTCCTATTATATCATGAAATGGAGAAGAAAGGCAGAGAATCTCTTCTGAAATGGTAAATTCCCAAACTAAGTTCCACCGCTAATCCAAGTGGAAGTTAGTCTGATAAAAATTCTAAAAACCAGTGGAAA
>CAJNBX010000006.1 GCA_905221115.1 bacterium | reverse complement strand
CAGAAATTCCGGAATACAAAGGTGCTCTATCAACAGTAGGTGAAGAACCAGCTGAGACAGTAGAGAACTCTGACTTCACAGGAGGAGTAAATGGCGAGCCCCTTGTTACAGAAATTCCGGAATACAAAGGTGCTCTATCAACAGTAGGTGAAGAACCAGCTTAGACAGTAGAGAACTCTGACTTCACAGGAGGAGTAAATGGCGAGCCCCTTGTTACAGAAATTCCGGAATACAAAGGTGCTCTATCAACAGTAGGTGAAAAACCAGCTGAGACAGTAGAGAACTCTGACTTCACAGGAGGAGTAAATGGCGAGCCTCTTGTTACAGAAATTCCGGAATATCAAGGTCTTCTATTAACAGTAGGTGAAGAGGCAGCGCCAAAAGTAGAGCACTCTGAGTTTAGAGGCGGAGTAAATGGCGCATCACTTGTTGCAGAAGTTCCAGAATACCAAGGTCTTCTATCAACAGTAGGTGAAGAATCAGTATCAAAAGTAGAACACCCTGAGTTTACAGGTGGAGTCAATTATGCACTTGCTCTTTTTGAGGAAAAAGAGGACTATCGTGGTGGAGTAAATGCAGTAGCTAGTGCTGTTCATGATATAGTAGATTATACAGGACCATTAGCTACAGCAGGAGATTCAGTAGTAAAATCTACTGATAAACAAGTAGATAATAGAGAAAGTGAAAATGAAGCAAACTCTACCCAAGTTATACCACATCTTACTAGTTCCCAACGTATTTTCAAAAATGGAGTAGGAAGTGTTCAGATTCAAGCTTCAGAAGAAGTATTAAAGAATGTTAAAGATGTTCAGATTCAAGAAGTTAGAGTCAGTGCTTTAAGTTCATTGAACTATAAAGCATATGATATCCAATTGAAGGATGCAAATGGCCGATATGTTCAACCTAAGGGGAAAGTCCTTGTTACTTTTGCTACGGATCAATCTGTTGAACATGTTTATTATGTTGATTCAGAAGGAAACTTACATTCTCTCGAGTTCGTACAAAAAGATGGAAAGGTCATTTTTGAAACCAACCACTTTAGTATCTATGCTATGACTTTCCGACTCTCTGTCAATAATCTAGCACTTGATAATGCTACAAAAGATAAAAAAGAGGAGGAGATTTCCCCCTCACCTAAATTGTTATCTACAAATGGAAACTCAGAATCAAACCAATCAGAGAATAAAGTAAGTAACAATGAACAAACTATGTTACCAAATACAGGTGAGTCTGCTTCATCACTAACAATCTTATTTGGTTTTGTAGGAATGTTCCTTGGGGCAATGATTTCTTATAAGCGAAAAGACAGTTAATTTGTCTACAGTTGTTCGTTGAACTTTTAGGTTCATATAAAATAAACCAGTCTAGAATCCTGTAAAAAGATGAGAATTCTAGACTGGTTTTATAATAAGATTTGTAATTGTGAGTAATAGATACGTTTATGTTACCTGAAACTACTTTCAGAAACAGCTGTTCTATAAAATACTTTTGAAACTGTAATCTATCCTACTACAAAGTATTGAAAGCGCTTTATAAATGATATATAATAAACCCATAAGAACAAAGAAAAGGAGGAAAGAGGATGCCACAGATTACTAAAGAAGCCTTGATTGCACAAATCAAAGATGGAATCATCGTTTCTTGTCAGGCCCTTCCTCACGAACCGCTTTATACAGAAGCGGGAGGAGTCATTCCCTTGCTGGTCAAAGCGGCTGAGCAAGGTGGAGCAGTCGGTATCCGAGCAAACAGTGTTCGCGATATCAAGGAAATCAAGGAGGTTACCAACCTTCCAATCATTGGGATAATTAAACGAGATTATCCACCGCAAGAACCTTTCATCACAGCTACTATGAAAGAAGTTGATGAATTGGCAGAACTGGACATCGAGGTGATTGCTCTGGATTGTACCAAGCGTGAACGTTATGATGGTTTGGAGATCCAAGAGTTCATTCGTCAGGTTAAGGAGAAATATCCTAACCAGCTCTTAATGGCTGATACAAGTACTTTTGAAGAAGGACTAGCAGCTGTTGAAGCAGGAATTGACTTTGTCGGAACAACCTTATCAGGATACACATCTTACAGTCCAAAAGTGGATGGCCCCGATTTTGAATTAATCAAAAAACTCTGTGATGCTGGCGTGGATGTCATTGCAGAAGGGAAAATTCATACACCAGAACAAGCCAAACAAATCCTGGGATATGGAGTGCGAGGCATCGTTGTAGGTGGCGCTATTACTAGACCAAAAGAGATTACAGAACGATTCGTTGCTGGTCTTAAATAACACAATTTAAAAACAGAGGAGAGTGGTGGATGCGTAGGAGGAAATGAAAAACGTATACAAACGCAAGAACTCATTATCCAATATGGATACGCTTATCAATTAGGAGAATACAAATGAAATTTAGAAAACTAGCTTGTACAGTACTTGCGGGTGCTGCGATTCTTGGCCTTGCTGCATGTGGTAATTCTGGTGGAAGTAAAGATGCTGGAAAATCTGGTAGCGATAGTGGAAAAACAGAAATCACTTGGTGGGCATTCCCAGTCTTCACTCAAGAAAAAACTGGTGACGGTGTTGGAACATATGAAAAATCAATTATCGAAGCGTTTGAAAAAGCAAATCCAGATGTAAAAGTGAAATTGGAAACCATCGACTTCAAGTCAGGTCCTGAAAAAATCACAACAGCTATCGAAGCAGGAACAGCTCCAGACGTACTTTTTGACGCACCAGGACGTATCATCCAATATGGTAAAAATGGTAAATTAGCTGAATTGAATGATATTTTCACAGATGAATTTGTCAAAGATGTCAACAATGAAAATATCGTACAAGCAAGTAAGGCTGGAGATAAAGCCTACATGTATCCAATTAGTTCAGCCCCATTCTACATGGCTATGAACAAGAAAATGTTGGAAGAAGCTGGAGTTGCAAACCTTGTAAAAGAAGGCTGGACAACTGATGATTTTGAAAAAGTTTTGAAAGCGCTTAAAGACAAAGGCTACACACCAGGTTCATTGTTCAGTTCTGGTCAAGGGGGAGACCAAGGAACACGCGCCTTCATCTCAAACCTTTACGGCGGTTCTGTAACAGATAAAGATGTAACAAAATATACAACTGATGATCCTAAATTCGTCAAAGGTCTTGAAAAAGCAGCTAGCTGGATCAAAGACGGTTTGTTGAACAACGGTTCACAATTTGACGGTGGAGCAGATATCCAAAACTTTGCCAACGGTCAAACATCTTACACAATCCTTTGGGCACCAGCTCAAAACGGTATCCAAGCTAAACTCTTGGAAGCAAGTAAAGTAGAAGTGGTAGAAGTACCATTCCCATCAGATTCAGGCAAACCAGCTCTTGAATACCTTGTAAACGGATTTGCAGTATTCAACAACAAAGATGACAAGAAAGTTGCAGCATCTAAGAAATTCATCCAATTCATCGCGGATGACAAAGAATGGGGTCCAAAAGACGTTGTTCGTACAGGTGCCTTCCCAGTTCGTACTTCATTTGGCAAACTTTATGAAGACAAACGTATGGAAACAATCAGTGGTTGGACTAAATACTACTCACCATACTACAACACTATCAATGGTTTTGCTGAAATGAGAACACTTTGGTTCCCAATGTTGCAATCTGTATCAAATGGTGACGAAAAACCAGCGGACGCTTTGAAAGCCTTCACTGAAAAAGCTAACGAAACAATTAAAAAAGCTACAAAACAATAAGCACTAAATCAGATTGATCCCTCCCTTTTCCCTGTGCATAGTTTATGTAAGAAAAGGGAGGATTTTGTTTGAAATGTAAGGAACTGTCACGAAATTAAAATGAAGTTCTTACATAAGCGAATCTTAAAAAATTTCATTTTGATTTTAAAACAGTTCAATAAAGTCAAAAAATTATTCTATTTGAAAGAGAGGTGCCGACAGTGAAAGTTAATAAAATTCGTATGAGAGAAACTATTATTTCTTATGCTTTCCTAGCGCCAGTTTTATTCTTCTTCGTTGTCTTCGTTTTAGTACCAATGATTATGGGCTTCATCACAAGTTTCTTTAACTACTCTATGACTAGTTTTGAATTTGTGGGCTTAGATAACTATATCCGTATGTTTAAAGATCCTGTTTTTACAAAATCTTTGATTAACACAGTTATTTTGGTTGTTGGATCTGTACCGATTGTTGTTCTCTTTTCGCTCTTTGTGGCGTCGCAAACCTACCATCAAAATGCTATTGCCAGATCTTTCTACCGTTTCGTCTTCTTCCTTCCTGTTGTAACAGGTAGTGTTGCCGTAACAGTTGTTTGGAAATGGATTTATGACCCACTATCAGGGATTCTAAACTTTGTCCTTAAATCAAGTCATATCATCAGCCAGAATATTTCTTGGTTGGGAGATAAACACTGGGCATTACTGGCAATTATGATTATCCTCTTGACAACTTCAGTTGGTCAGCCGATTATCCTTTATATCGCTGCTATGGGGAATATTGACAATTCACTGGTTGAAGCGGCTCGTGTAGACGGTGCAACTGAATTTCAAGTTTTCTGGAAGATTAAATGGCCAAGCCTTCTTCCAACAACTCTTTATATCGCAATCATCACAACAATCAACTCATTCCAAGTTTTCGCCTTGATTCAGCTTTTGACATCTGGTGGGCCAAACTACTCAACAAGTACCTTGATGTACTACCTGTACGAAAAAGCCTTCCAATTGACAGAATACGGCTATGCCAACACAATTGGTGTCTTCTTGGCAGTCATGATTGCGATCGTAAGTTTTGTTCAATTTAAAGCACTCGGAAACGACGTAGAATATTAAAGAAAGGAGACGGCTATGCAATCTACACAAAAGAAACCTTTAACAGCTTTCACTGTTATTTCAACTATTATCTTGCTCTTGTTGACCGTGCTGTTTATCTTTCCATTCTACTGGATTTTGACAGGGGCATTCAAATCACAACCTGATACAATCGTTATTCCACCTCAGTGGTTCCCTAAAATGCCAACCATGGAAAACTTCCAACAACTTATGGTGCAAAACCCTGCTATGCAGTGGATGTGGAACTCTGTGTTTATCTCATTGGTAACCATGTTCCTAGTCTGTGCAACCTCTTCTCTAGCAGGTTATGTATTGGCTAAAAAACGTTTCTATGGTCAACGTATCCTATTTGCCATCTTCATCGCTGCTATGGCTCTTCCAAAACAAGTTGTCCTTGTGCCATTGGTACGTATCGTCAACTTCATGGGAATTCATGACACTCTTTGGGCAGTTATCTTGCCTTTGATTGGATGGCCATTTGGGGTCTTCCTCATGAAACAATTCAGCGAAAACATCCCAACAGAGTTGCTTGAATCAGCTAAAATCGATGGTTGTGGTGAGATTCGTACTTTCTGGAGCGTAGCCTTCCCAATTGTGAAACCAGGATTTGCAGCCCTTGCAATCTTTACCTTCATCAATACATGGAACGACTACTTCATGCAGTTGGTTATGTTGACTTCACGTCAAAACTTGACCATCTCACTTGGGGTTGCAACTATGCAAGCTGAAATGGCAACCAACTATGGTTTGATCATGGCGGGTGCAGCTCTTGCAGCTGTGCCAATTGTAACAGTCTTCCTAGTCTTCCAAAAATCCTTCACTCAGGGTATTACTATGGGAGCGGTCAAAGGTTAAGAAAAGTAAACTGGTTTGTCAAGATTGCGGAAGTGGTCTTGACATGCTATGGAAATATAGATGTTATAAGTGTCTACAAAATGTTGGGTATTTGCTTACCTTAGATATTTTGTTAGACACTTATCAACTTAAGAATGATTTTAGTTAACTATCAGAAACGAAGGAAAGAGTATGATTTTTGACGATTTGAAAAACATCACCTTTTACAAAGGAATTCATCCCAATTTAGACAAGGCTATCGACTATCTCTATCAACATCGTAAGGATTCTTTTGAACTCGGTAAGTATGAGATTGACGGAGATAAAGTCTTTCTAGTTGTGCAGGAAAATGTCCTCAATCAAGCTGAAAATGACCAGTTTGAGCATCATAAGAACTATGCAGATTTGCATTTGCTGGTAGAAGGACATGAATATTCGAGCTACGGTTCACGTATCAAAGACGAGGCAGTAGCATTCGACGAAGCGAGTGACATTGGCTTTGTTCATTGTCATGAACACTACCCACTCTTGTTGGGTTATCACAATTTTGCGATTTTCTTCCCAGGGGAACCACACCAGCCAAATGGCTATGCAGGTATGGAAGATCAAGTTCGCAAGTATTTGTTTAAAATTTTAATTGATTAGAATGATCAGCAGAGATAGCTGATGACTATCTTATTAAGCACTTTTGAAAATTGAGTTTAAGAGTTGAATCTTATCAATTGATAAATCGGAATGATTTAGCAAGTGATATAAATTAAATTATAGGGGGAGCAAACATGTCACAAAAAGGAAGAAGTCTCATCAAGGCTGCATTTGATACAGATAACTTTCTCATGCGTTTTAGTGAGAAGGTCTTGGATATCGTGACAGCCAATCTTCTTTTTGTCGTCTCTTGTTTGCCCATCGTGACGATTGGAGTGGCTAAAATTAGCCTTTATGAGACTATGTTTGAGATTAAGAAGAGCAGACGTGTGCCTGTCTTTAAAATCTATCTAAGAGCTTTCAAGCAAAATCTGAAACTAGGTCTTCAGTTAGGTCTGCTTGAGTTGGGCATTGTTTTGTTGAGTCTTTTAGACCTCTATCTCTTCTGGGGTCAGACAGCTATGCCTTTTCAAATGGTGAAAGCTATTTGTCTAGGCGTTCTTATCTTCCTCACTATCGTGATGTTGGCTAGCTATCCCATCGCTGCGCGCTATAATTTAACTTGGAAAGAAGTGCTGCAAAAAGGACTTATCTTGGCAAGTTTTAACTTTCCTTGGTTCTTCCTCATGTTAGCTATTCTCTTTCTTATTGTGATGGTTCTTTATCTGTCCGCCTTCAGTTTACTTTTAGGTGGCTCAGCCTTCCTACTCTTTGGGTTTGGCTTATTAGTTTTTATCCAGACTGGATTGATGGAGAAAATTTTCGCAAAATACCAATAGGATGGCTTGTCTATGAAACTACTTTCAAGCCATAAACATTTCAAAATTCATATCGAAACTAAAATCTAAGTGTACACAAGATATTGAAAGCGTTTTTCACAAGGTGTATACTAAACACGTAAAGAATAAATCTTGCTTTTAGCAGAAAAAAAGAAATCTTAGGAGAAAATCTATGTCAGATTTAAAAAAATACGAAGGTGTCATTCCAGCCTTCTACGCATGTTATGATGATCAAGGAGAAGTAAGTCCAGAGCGTACGCGTGCCTTGGTGGGATACTTCATTGATAAAGGTGTTCAAGGTCTTTATGTCAATGGTTCTTCTGGTGAATGTATCTACCAAAGCGTTGAAGACCGCAAGTTAATCTTGGAAGAAGTCATGGCAGTTGCCAAAGGAAAATTGACTATTATCGCTCACGTTGCTTGCAACAATACTAAAGATAGTATGGAACTTGCTCGCCATGCTGAAAGCTTGGGAGTAGATGCTATTGCAACGATTCCACCAATTTACTTCCGCTTGCCAGAATACTCAGTTGCTAAATATTGGAACGATATCAGTTCTGCAGCTCCAAATACAGACTACGTGATTTATAACATTCCTCAATTGGCAGGGGTTGCTTTGACTCCAAGTCTTTACACTGAAATGTTGAAGAATCCACGTGTTATCGGTGTTAAGAACTCTTCTATGCCAGTTCAAGATATCCAAACCTTTGTCAGCCTTGGTGGCGAAGACCACATCGTCTTTAACGGTCCAGATGAGCAGTTCTTAGGTGGTCGTCTCATGGGAGCTAAAGCTGGTATCGGTGGTACTTATGGTGCTATGCCAGAACTCTTCTTGAAACTCAATCAGTTGATTGCTGATAAAGACTTGGAAACAGCGCGTGAATTGCAATACGCTATCAATGCAATCATTGGCAAATTGACTGCTGCACATGGAAATATGTATGGTGTGATTAAGGAAGTCTTGAAGATCAATGAAGGTTTGAATATTGGTTCTGTTCGTTCACCATTGACACCAGTGACTGAAGAAGATCGCCCAGTCGTAGAAGCAGCTGCAGCCTTGATTCGTGAAACCAAGGAGCGCTTCCTCTAATCCATAAGGAGGTATTTATGACACACTACGTTGCAATTGATATCGGTGGAACCAACATCAAATATGGTTTGATCGACCAAGAAGGCCAACTTGTTGAATCGCATGAAATGCCAACAGAGGCGCATAAAGGTGGACCTCATATCTTACAAAAGACCAAAGATATTGTAGCCAGCTATTTAGAAAAAGGCCCAGTAGCAGGTGTTGCCATTTCTTCTGCAGGAATGGTGGATCCAGACAAGGGTGAGATTTTCTATGCTGGGCCTCAGATTCCAAATTATGCAGGAACTCAGTTCAAGAAGGAAATCGAGACTAGCTTTAATATTCCTTGTGAGATTGAAAATGATGTCAACTGTGCAGGTCTTGCTGAGGCAGTATCTGGTTCAGGCAAGGGAGCGAGTGTTACTCTTTGCTTGACTATTGGAACCGGTATCGGTGGTTGCTTGATTATGGATGGGAAAGTCTTCCATGGATTTAGCAATTCGGCCTGTGAAGTTGGTTATATGCATATGCAGGATGGAGCGTTCCAAGATTTGGCTTCTACAACAGCTTTAGTGAAATATGTAGCTGAAGCACATGGAGAAGATGTTGATCAGTGGAATGGCCGACGCATCTTTAAGGAAGCAACTGAAGGAAACAAGATTTGCATGGCTGGTATTGATCGGATGGTAGATTACCTTGGGAAAGGTCTGGCTAATATTTGCTATGTGGCCAATCCAGAGGTGGTCATTCTCGGTGGCGGTATCATGGGACAAGAGGCTATCCTCAAACCCAAGATCCGCAAAGCCTTGAAAGAGGCTTTGGTGCCAAGCCTAGCTGAAAAAACACGATTAGAATTTGCCCATCACCAAAATACAGCAGGTATGTTGGGTGCTTATTATCACTTTAAAACAAAACAATCCTAGTTTGGTTTAACCAAACTAGGATTTTCTAGGTACGACGGGCATGTAGTTCATCTGAGGTGTAAGTCCTTCTTGGGCACCGGCTACCAGTGAAGCCAATAACAATTTCCAATCCTGACTATCGTGAGGTAGCGGATTAAAACGGTTTGGGGATAAACCGTTTTAAGTCTGATTCTGGAAATAAGAATCGGAAGAGGAAGGAATAGCGAAATCGTGTTTATACGAACAGGAACGTGATAGTATAGTCATTTAGTTTTAAAAAAGCAATCTAAACATTCAAAAATATTTGGGACTTCCCTTAATAAATCCGTTAATTTCTTTTTTAAGATAGCCCAAGCTTGCTCAATAGGATTCAAATCTGGTGAATAAGGTGGTAGAGGTAAGAAAAAGTGTCTATCTTGGATGCAGAGTTCATCCAAAATGTTCTTGGGATGAAAACTAGCATTGCCCATGACAATGATATGAGGTGTCTTCAAAGCAGGTAGGAGTTGCGTTTTGAACCATTTCACAAAGAAGTCGCTCGTCATACTTTCTTTGTAAATCATGGGAGCTATAAACTCTCCATCTACTTGTCCTACAACAATTGAACTCCGCTCAAAACGCCGTCCTCTAATCTTTTCATAGACTTTCTTGCCTCTAGGAGTCCGTGCATAAGGATGATAGAGATAGCGGCCGATTCCCGTTTCGTCAATAGACTTGTTCGATACTATTTGAAGTAAGATTAGCTGGTTAAAAATTCAATAAGATGCCGAACAAATCTAGTATTAATATAAAAATTTTAAAAGATAATTTTTGTTAAATTTAAACTCCAACAGTAACTATTCTTACTGTTTTTATTGTATAGACAATCTTTTCTCTGAATAAAATCTGAATTTTCTCTGATATAATCTCAAATGTCAATGTTCAATAATTGTTTCTTCATTAGGTGATGAGGGTCTAGATTAAAATAATCAAGAATCATTGAAACATTACCTTGGAGAACTTAAGGGGAAGGATTATTCACATATAGATGGAAAAGTTATGGATATTCCTGCGGGATTAGACAATGTTGTAACAGTAGGGTCAGTAAATGATAACGATTTTGTATCTAGTTTTTCAAATAAAGGAAATAATGTAATAGATATATATGCAACAGGAGGAGGAAGTCATAAACTAGCAACAGTTGGATATGAACAGTGGGCAAATGATAAAACATTTGAAAAAGAATGGGTTATTGTACCGACACTTGAAGGGAAATATACTTATGCTTATGGGACATCCATTTCAACACCAAAGGTTTCAGCAGCACTTGGGTTAATCATTGAGAAATATCATTTGAAAGATCAACCAGATGAGGTAATTAAATTATTGTATGATAATTGCTGTATAGGTAATGACATTGACGGCACTCAAATTAGATTATTAAATATTACGAATTTTGTTCAAGATAGTGTAAAATAGATTTGTACTATTTTTTAAAAATATAATTTAAAAAATAAAGAACAATTACAAATTGATGTATTGAGACTATTCTTTGTCAAGAATACGGAGCTTTGCAGATAGTTCTCTAAAATATTTTGAGGTGATAGAATGTATAAGATATTAGTTGTAGATGACGATTTTGAAATTTTGAAACTGATGCGAACTATTTTAGAGATGAAAAACTATCAGGTAACGACGTATCAAGAAGTCACCGTACCAATCAATATTAATAATTTCAAAGGATTTGATTTGATTTTATTAGATGTAATGATGCCTAATATAGATGGTATGCAAATTTGTAAGCAGATTAGAAATAAAGTAAGATCTCCTATTATTTTTGTTAGTGCAAAAGATACCGAAGATGATATAGTATCAGGGTTGAATTTAGGAGGAGATGACTATATTACAAAACCTTTCAGCATCAATCAATTAATTGCCAAAGTTGCTGCAAATCTCAAACGAGAAGAACGATACAAACAAGGTGAATTAAGTAATCAAATTGTTCGAGAATTATCCCCAATAACGATTTATTTACAAGAAAAAATTGTTTGTATTAATGGAGATAGTCTTGCTTTTACAAGTAGGGAATATGATATCATAGAGCTATTATCTAGCAATCCAAGAAAAATTTTTACTGTACAAGATATATATGAAAATGTTTATGATGATGATGCTGAAACCCTCTTTCGTTCAATATCTGAGTATATCTATCAAATAAGATTAAAATTCTCATCGTATGGAATTAATCCTATAAAAACAGTTAGAGGTATGGGATACAAGTGGCATGAGTAAGAAGAGTACAATTAGAGGGCGCATAATAAGGACTGTTTTAGAACTAGTAACAGGTACGTTACTGAGTATACTTTTATTTTTTATATTTACTTATTTACTTGTTTTTACTGGACAATTAAATGTATACGGCTCTAAAATGGAAATTTCAGTGAGTGATAGCAGCAATTTAAGTGATGTAGTCCAAGCAATGAATAACTCTATATTTGACTATGTTGTATTTAATCGCAAGACGGGTACAATTGAAGAGGGTAACTATCAAAAAAAGGATTTGCCAGCCTATCGAGAAGTTTTTGCTAAAAATGAATCCATAAGTAATGATGCAGTGTATTATGGGTATTACGCTAATTCAGAGATTGTACTTACTGTCAGGCAACCCATGATACCTGAGTTTGTTAATCCGAATTTGCGTCACTTTTCATTTAATCTATTTTCTTATTTATTTTTCTTCGTTATCGAAACAATTTTACTCATTTGGTCACTTACAAGATTAATAAAAGAATTTTCAAATAATTTTCTCCTCATACAAAAAAAGACTTTAAACATGGGACAGTTAACATTTAAAGATAAAAACATTCCTGCTCAAATACAAGAGTTCGATGAAATTCTTTCTGTATTATATCAAAAGGACGACGAGTTAACTAATTTACTCAAATCAGAGAGAAGGGAGAAGGAAGATTTATCTTTTCAAGTTGGTGCATTAGCTCATGATGTAAAAACTCCTTTAACAGTACTAAAGGGAAATTTAGAGTTGCTTGAATTAACTAACTTGACTGTTCAACAGAAGGAATACACTCAGTCAATGAATAACAGTATAGTAGTTTTTGAAAGATACTTTAGTTCAATGATTGATTATTCAAGATTACTAATTGAAGATAAAGATTATGGAGAACAGATACATTTATCCGAATTTTTAAGTGAGCTGTCAGTAGAAGCAAAATCTGTAATGAATAATGCAAAGGTTGATTTCAAAATTATTAATACTACAAAATTAATATTTTTTAAGGGAAATCGCTTTAATTTAAATCGGGCATTAATTAACATTTTAGCAAATGCAGCAAGATATAGTTCTGGAGAAAAAAAAGTTACGCTTACTATCATTGAGGAAACAGAGTATATTAATTTTGTAGTGTGGAATAATGGTCTGCCTTTTACTGAACAGTCCTTATTAAATGCAGATAAGTTATTTTATACTGAGAATAAAGGTAGGAATAATAAGCACTATGGTTTAGGGTTAGCATTTGCTAAACAAGTTGCAACTAGACATTTAGGAGAATTGTTTTTATCAAATCCAGATAGAGGTGGCGCTCAAGTGACGTTGCTTATTAAAAAATAATTCTGTAAGGATATATTAGATAGCTTCCATATAATAGTTATGTATAAAAATAGATGGTTTTCTAAATTGAGGACTGTCTATTTTTTTAATTTTGTAAAATTGGAAATTCTGAACAAATTTTGAAAAATAAAGTATAACATACAAGTATAAATAAAGGAGGAATTATAGTTATGAATATACAAGTTCAAAAACTTAGAAAATCATATAAGGATAGAGAAGTACTGAAAAATA
The DNA here is from genome assembly GCA_905221115.1 of bacterium. Lineage (GTDB taxonomy): Bacteria > Bacillota > Bacilli > Lactobacillales > Streptococcaceae > Streptococcus. Next base: position 88,409 of record CAJNBX010000006.1, on the reverse strand, counting down.
TTTCTTTTGAAATAAAAGAGGGGAGTATTTGTGGATTATTAGGTATTAATGGTGCAGGAAAATCAACAATTATGAAGATTATTTTTGGTCTTGAAAATGCTGATAGTGGTACGGTTATTTTTAATGGGAAAAAAAATGCGGGTATATATGAGATTGGAGCGCTTATTGAAACTCCAGCTATCTACATGAACTTATCTGCTTATGATAACTTAAAAACAAGAGCATTGTTATATGACATTTCTGACGAACGAATTAATGAAGTATTAAACTTGATTGGGCTATCTAATACGGGAAAGAAAAAAGCAGGGAGCTTTTCTTTAGGTATGAAACAACGTTTGGGATTAGGTATGGCAATAATTACTAGTCCAGATTTGCTCATTTTAGATGAACCTACCAATGGATTGGATCCAGATGGTATAAAGGAATTATTGAATTTAATGATTTCTTTAAAGAAATCAGGAATGACAATTCTTTTATCTAGCCATCAACTGTATGAAGTTAGTAAAGTGGCAGATAAAGTTGTTATTTTACATGATGGTCAAATTTTTTACGATGGTTCGAATGTTCAAAGTGATGATTTAGAATCTTTATTTATAAGAATTGTTCATGGAGGTGACGCAATATGATAAAAATATTTAAATCAGAATGGTTAAAACAGCGAAAAAATACATCCAAAAAATTCTTGATAATAGCTCCTGGATTGTCGATTTTAATAGCTGTATTACTTGTTGGACCGAGTATTCTAGAAAGTTTTTCAATATATTGGTGGGAAGCCGTCTTTTTGTACACGCTTATTGGATTGTTATTTTTATATGATTATGAAGCAGAAGAAGCTGCAGGAAACTTCCAGAATATATACTTTCGAAATGATAGCATAAAAATATATATCGTAAAGATACTTTTAAAATTAAAAGATTTACTCATTTCGAACGTATGGTTTTTAGCTATATTATTATTTACAAGTAATTTTTTGTATGGCGACTTAATATCATTGAATATAATTGGTGACTTAATTTGTTTAGTACTTATTTCGATAACATCCATATGGGTATTGCCACTCTTGTATCTATTTTCGAAACGGATCAACCCCTATATCTTAGTATCTATTAACTCCTTGATTTGTTTTTTGGTTGCACCTTTTATCGCTCAAAGTAGCTTTTGGTTCTTCTTTCCTTTTACATATCATTATAAAATTGCTTATAGTCTTATGTATATAAAACCGTCAGGAGATTTAGATTTAACAAATCATGTAACAGACGTTAAAATGGTAGTATTTACCGTATTTCTATCATTGATTCTATTTATTGTTTCTTTGTTAATGTTAAATTGGAGGTTAAGTAATGATCCAATTGCTAAAAAGTGAAATGATTAAATTTAAAGGTTCGTATCAACTATACATTATTTTGATTTTGTCTACTATACAACTATTGACAATTCCAATTTACATATTATCTGTAAATAACACAATTGTATTGGAAAATATTATCTTTTTACCCATGTTAGGCTATTGTATGATAACTACGATAATCACTTTATTAGTATCTGAACAAGAAATCAATGCTAATAATTATCAGAATATTAAAGGCTCGAGAAATACAGCCAGTATATGGGGAGCGAAAATTTTTGTGTTAGATTTACTATTATCTTTACTTACTATTCCTTTATGGGTAGTTGTAGGTATAGAGTTAGAACACTTTTCATATTATTTTTACGTAGGAATAGTTAGTTGGTTATTACTAATATTGCTAAATCATTTCCACATGCTATTGACATTGTTTATTGCGAAAGGTGGCAATTTACTTATTGCTGTTGTAGAAAGTTTATTTATATTATTTGCAACAAATAAAGTTTTTCTTAATATTTTTTGGATTCCAGTAATTTTACCAGTTAATATAATTTTAGAAAATAATTTTAGAAGCACAACTAATTTATTAGCTTTAACTTTTTATGTTGTATTATTGTTTGTTGCTAATTTAGTAGTTGTAAGCAGAAAAGGTGTTTAATTATATATTCTGATGGAAATGAATGGAGTGTTAAATTTTTGGATGGAAGTTTGGGAATTGTTTTGACTTTACTTCATATCCAAAATAGGTTTGTAAAGACATATTGGAGAGAGGCGTTATTGATTTTTGATAATTTAACTATAGAAAATTAGGAGGAGAACTATGAAATTCAAAAAGATCTATCTTTCCGTAATTTTTTTCTTAAGTTTACTTGGATTGACTGGATGCACATATGAGAAGTATGATGTTAAATTTCTCGACTCAAGTTATAATCGATTTGATTATAAAGGAGAGCATTATGGTGTAACTAATCAATTAATTTTATATGAAGATATTGAAAGTAAAGTAAGCAATCATTATGATATTTATGAAATATCTTACGATGATTCCAATGATGAAATAAAGAATGATTTGTTGGAGATTGGTGACTTATATCAAACCAAGAATAGAGAATTTGCCATAAAAATTGATAGTACTTTCTATAAATGTAAACTACTTGATAATATTTCTAAAGAAGAACTTATAAAAGTTTCTGACTTATTTAATGTTTGCTTAGTAGGAGAATTTGCTATCAATGAGCAAGAAGCCAGAGAGTTGAAGATAGGGGAACAATTATTTACAATTACTGAAGAAATTATTCCAAAAGAAGAGCTTAGTGCTACAGTTGCTAACTTAGATAATCAAGTGAAGTCAGTCACTAGATTATCAGGGGAGCACGAAAGTTGGAAATATGGAGAAATTTGTTCTTTAAAAAATCAGTCTATCCACGAGAAAGTAGCAGTTAAATTGAATGGAGAATATCATTTGGCTTTCTTTAGAAGTTAGTTTGTATATTAGATATGTGACACAAAAATTTTTTCCAGCATCTTTCAAATCAAAGCCCCTTGACTTTCTTTATAATTGTGAGATAATAAATAAAATATATAAAGGAATTATATAAAATGACTATAGCAAATTCAAGTAAAGTTGTGACCTTCCAAGCTAATAGAGAATTAGTAAATGATGCAATGGAAGTGTTAAAAGAAAAAAATCTTTCTCTTTCATCGGCACTCAGATTATTTTTAAAGAATGTTGCCGTAACAAATGAAGTAGATTTACTGAGTGAAGAGGAATTGGAGAAGGAGTACTTGTTTAGACAATTACAAGCAGAAGTTCAAGAAAGTTATGCCAAGATTGAGGCTGGAAATTACTTGACAGATGAGGATGTCGTGACACGCTATGAATTATAAAAGATATAGGATTTTGTATTCTCCTAGAGTGATTGATAGTCTGGATAAAATATATCAGTATATAGCAGAGGAAATTGGTTCTGTAGAGGCTGCGAGACGAAAAGTAGCCAATATTAGAAAGGATATTAATCGGCTAGAAATTTTCCCCCAAGCTGGATTTGATGCCGATGAAAAATTTGGTAAGAAATTAGATCCTCACTACCAAACGCGAGGGTTGACCTTGAGTAAGGATTACATCGTATTATATACAATTGTTGAGGATACTGTCAGACTTGCTTATTTACTCCCTTCAAAAAGTGATTACATGAAATTATTTAAGACTAAGTCAAGATACGACTAATTCATAATCTAGAAGAGGTATGTTTGGTGATGAATAAAAATCCTAGTTTGGCTTAGCCAAACTAGGATTTTCTGATACGTTTTTGTCTACGATAGCCGTTGAGTTTCTTATTTTCCCAATAGCTATTAAAGATTTTTTCCTTGCTCTCACGATTGATTTCTAAAAAGTAGGCATAAATCAAATCGATAAAGAAAAGCATAGGGAGTTGAGCGGATATTCGTTGGATATAGGAAGGTTGGCTGTGGCTAGCAACGAGAACGGTCTCTGTATAGGTCTGGCTATCTTTATTGGGAACACTTGAAAAGAGTACCGTCTTTGCCCCCATCTCCTTGGCGTCTAATAAACTGTCTAAAATAGAGGGAGTTGTACCAGAAAGTGAGAAACCGAGTACTAGACAATTCTCATCCATAATGCTGGTTGTCCAAGCAAAGCCGTCTTGGTCTGTCAAAGCCTCGCAGACCACACCTAGACGCATGAAGCGTAATTTCATTTCACGAGCAACAAGGCCAGAACTCCCTGTTCCGAAGAAGTAGACACGCTCAGCATCTTCGATTAATTGGGCAATTCGTTCTAGTTGGACTTCGTCAATCAAGTCTTGCGTTTGTTCCCTCATATTGCTATAGCTTCTGAGGACTCGTTTGGTCAGTGGACTGTGTTTGTGAGAATAGGTGTCTTGTTTCTCTGCTTGGTGTTGGTATTGGAAAATGAATTCTCGGTAGCCAGTAAAGCCACATTTTTTAGCAAAGCGAGTTAGTGCAGCCTGAGAGATATGTAATTTTTGAGTGACCTGTTGGGAAGATAAATCATCTGTAATCGTTTCAGCTTGCAAAAAATAGCGAGCGATTTCTTGCTCTAGGTCTGTCATTTCTTCAAAATGTGAATCAATGACAGTTGCGATATCTGGTTTGTCCATAGGGAAGGCTCCTTTAAATGAGTCGTGTTGGAAAAAGACTAGACTATTGAACTTTTACATTTATTATAACATATAATATAAGGATGAATAAATAAAAACGTATCTTACTGTAAAAACGAAAAAAGCTTCTTACTTTTCCATAATTTTCTGCTCAAATTGTGGTACAATTAAGAGTAAGACTTTAAGTTAGAAATGAGACTGATTTGTATGAGAAAATTTAACAGCCATTCGATTCCGATTCGGCTTAATTTATTGTTTTCAATCGTCATTTTACTCTTTATGACCATTATTGGTCGTTTGTTGTATATGCAGGTTTTGAACAAGGATTTTTACGAAAAAAAGCTAGCCTCAGCTAGTCAGACCAAGGTCACAACCAGTTCTGCCCGTGGGGAAATCTATGATGCTAGTGGAAAACCTTTGGTAGAAAATACGTTAAAGCAGGTTGTTTCCTTTACGCGTAGTAATAAAATGACGGCTAAAGATCTGAAAGAAATCGCTAGTCAGTTGCTGGGATATGTGAGCATCAGTTCGCCAAATTTGACAGAACGCCAGTTGGCTGATTACTATTTGGCTGATCCTGAAATCTATAAAAAAACAGTGGAGGCTCTCCCAAGTGAGAAACGCTTGGATTCAGATGGCAATCGCCTATCCGAATCAGAACTGTATAACAATGCGGTCGATAGTGTCCAAACGAGTCAACTAAACTATACAGAGGATGAAAAGAAAGAAATCTATCTTTTTAGTCAGTTAAATGCCGTTGGAAACTTTGCGACAGGAACCATTGTGACAGATGCTCTGACAGATACCCAGATTGCTCTGATTGCCTCTGCTTCGAAACAATTACCCGGCGTCAGCATCTCAACTTCATGGGATCGAAAAGTTTTAGAGACTTCCCTTTCTTCTATAGTAGGAAGTGTATCCAGTGAAAAAGCTGGTCTCCCAGCGGAAGAAGCAGATGCCTATCTTAAAAAAGGTTATTCTCTAAATGACCGTGTGGGGACTTCTTATCTAGAAAAGCAATACGAGGAAACCTTGCAAGGTAAACGCTCAGTGAAGGAAATTCATCTAGATAAGTACGGTAACATGGAAAGTGTTGAAAATATCGAAGATGGTACCAAAGGGAATAATATTAAACTGACCATTGATTTGGCCTTCCAAGATAGCGTGGATGATTTGCTGAAAAGTTATTTCAATTCAGAGTTGGGGAATGGTGGAGCCAAGTATTCTGAAGGTGTCTATGCAGTCGCCCTTAATCCAAAAACAGGTGCTGTTTTGTCTATGTCAGGGATTAAACATGACTTGAAAACGGGAGAGTTGACGCAGGATTCCTTGGGAACGGTAACCAATGTCTTTGTTCCAGGTTCGGTTGTCAAGGCGGCGACCATCAGCTCAGGTTGGGAAAATGGAGTCTTGTCAGGAAATCAGACCTTGACAGACCAGTCTATTGTCTTTCAAGGTTCAGCTCCAATTAATTCTTGGTATACTGCCTTTTCTGTGCCAATGCCGATTACAGCGGTTCAAGCTCTGGAGTATTCATCCAATGCTTATATGGTCCAAACAGCCTTAGGTCTTATGGGGCAAACCTATCAACCAAATATGTTTGTCGTCACCAGCAATCTAGAGTCTGCTATGGGTAAATTGCGTTCAACCTTTGGCGAATATGGCTTGGGGTCTGCGACCGGGATTGACCTACCAGATGAATCTACTGGATTTATTCCCAAAGAGTATAACTTTGCCAATTTCATTACCAATGCCTTTGGGCAGTTTGATAACTATACGCCGATGCAGTTGGCTCAGTATGTAGCAACTATTGCAAATGATGGTGTTCGTGTGGCTCCTCGTATTGTTGAAGGCATTTATGGTAATAATGATAAGGGAGGCCTAGGCGACTTGATTCAGCAACTGCAACCGACAGAGATGAATAAGGTCAATATATCCGACTCCGATATGAGTGTCTTGCATCAAGGTTTTTATCAGGTTGCTCATGGGACTAGTGGATTGACAACTGGACGTGCCTTTTCAAATGGTGCCTTGGTATCTATTAGCGGAAAAACGGGTACAGCCGAAAGCTATGTGGCAGATGGTCAGCAAGCAATCAATACCAATGCGGTGGCCTATGCCCCATCTGATAATCCCCAAATCGCTGTGGCAGTGGTCTTTCCGCATAATACCAATCTAACAAATGGTGTAGGACCTTCCATTGCGCGTGACATTATCAATCTGTATCAAAAATACCATCCAATGAACTAGAAAGGAATTTATGCTTTATCCAACACCCATTGCCAAGCTGATTGACAGTTATTCTAAGTTACCGGGTATCGGGATTAAGACGGCTACGCGTCTGGCCTTTTATACCATTGGCATGTCTGATGACGACGTCAATGAATTTGCCAAAAATCTCCTTTCTGCTAAGAGAGAATTGACCTACTGTTCTATTTGTGGACGTTTGACAGACGACGATCCTTGTTCTATCTGTACCGATCCGACTCGTGACCAGACAACGATTTTAGTTCTTGAGGATAGTCGTGATGTGGCGGCTATGGAAAATATCCAAGAATACCACGGACTCTATCATGTCTTGCATGGACTCATTTCTCCCATGAATGGCATCAGTCCAGACGATATCAATCTCAAGAGCCTCATGACTCGTCTTATGGATAGTGAGGTTTCAGAAGTGATTGTGGCGACCAATGCCACAGCAGATGGGGAAGCGACTTCGATGTATCTTTCGCGTCTGCTCAAGCCAGCTGGGATAAAGGTTACTCGTCTGGCACGAGGGCTCGCTGTGGGAGCAGATATCGAGTATGCGGACGAAGTCACACTCTTACGAGCCATTGAAAATCGGACAGAGTTGTAAGTGTAGACAAATTTACGAACTTCATCCATTTATAAAAAATCAAGGAGGCTGAAAATTGTTGATATCGGCCTCTTTTTGTATAGTGTGATGAGTAGTGTCAGGTTCAAGTTTTAAAAAAACAAGCAAATATGATATACTAAAGAGCGAGTATTCTAGTAGAATTAGGACAAATAATATGAAACAAACGATTATTCTTTTATATGGTGGACGGAGTGCGGAACGCGAAGTCTCTGTCCTTTCAGCTGAAAGTGTTATGCGTGCGGTCAATTATGACCGTTTCACAGTCAAGACTTTCTTCATCAGCCAGTCAGGTGACTTTATCAAAACGCAAGAATTTAGTCAGACTCCGGGGCAAGAAGACCGTCTCATGACCAATGAAACCATTGATTGGGATAAGAAAGTTGCACCAAGTGCCATCTACAAAGAAGGGGCAGTGGTCTTTCCAGTTCTTCATGGTCCGATGGGAGAAGACGGCTCTGTTCAAGGCTTCCTTGAAGTTTTGAAAATGCCTTATGTTGGTTGCAACATCTTGTCATCTAGTCTTGCCATGGATAAAATCACGACCAAGCGTGTTTTAGAATCTGCAGGCATTGCCCAAGTTCCTTATGTGGCCATCGTTGAAGGTGATGATGTGACTTCTAAAATCGCTGAAGTGGAAGAAAAATTGGCTTATCCAGTCTTCACCAAACCATCAAACATGGGTTCAAGTGTCGGTATTTCTAAGTCTGAAAATCAAGAAGAACTCCGTCAAGCCTTGAAACTTGCCTTCCAATATGACAGCCGTGTCTTGGTTGAGCAAGGGGTGAACGCCCGTGAAATCGAGGTTGGTCTACTGGGCAACTACGATGTCAAAAGCACGTTGCCAGGAGAAGTTGTCAAGGATGTTGACTTTTATGACTACGATGCTAAGTATATAGACAACAAGATTACCATGGATATTCCGGCTAAAATCAGTGATGATGTGATAGCTGTCATGCGTCGAAATGCTGAAACAGCCTTCCGTGCGATTGGTGGCCTCGGTCTATCTCGTTGCGATTTCTTCTATACAGATAAGGGAGAGATTTTCCTAAATGAGCTCAATACCATGCCAGGTTTCACCCAGTGGTCAATGTATCCACTGCTTTGGGACAATATGGGAATCAGCTACCCAGAACTAATCGAGCGTCTGGTTGACCTTGCCAAGGAAAGTTTTGACAAGCGCGAAGCGCATTTGCTATAAAAATGAAAGAGAGGGTAGGAGCCAGAACCATCACTGCAAGGTGACTAGAGTTCTCGAGCTTCGACCCTTTTTAAAGGAGTAGAAATGAAATTAACAATCCATGAAGTGGCTCAAGTTGTAGGAGCTAAAAATGATGTCAGTATCTTTGAGGACACCCAGTTAGAGAAAGCTGAGTTTGACAGTCGTTTGATTGCGACAGGAGATTTATTTGTGCCCCTCAAAGGTGCGCGTGACGGTCATGACTTTATCGAAAGAGCTTTTGAAAATGGCGCTGCTGCAACCCTGTCTGAGAAAGAGGTTGCAAATCATCCTTACATTCTAGTAGATGATGTTCTGACTGCCTTTCAGCAACTAGCAGCCTACTATCTTGAAAAAACGACTGTTGATGTCTTTGCGGTTACGGGTTCAAATGGTAAAACAACGACCAAGGATATGTTAGCACACTTGCTATCAACAACCTACAAAACTTACAAAACACAAGGCAACTACAATAACGAGATTGGCCTTCCCTACACAGTTCTCCATATGCCTGAAGGAACAGAAAAGTTAGTCTTGGAGATGGGGCAGGATCACTTGGGAGATATTCATCTCTTGTCTGAATTGGCTCATCCAAAGACAGCCATCGTAACCTTGGTTGGAGAAGCTCATTTGGCCTTTTTCAAAGATCGTTCGGAAATCGCTAAAGGAAAAATGCAAATTGCAGACGGGATGGCATCTGGTTCCTTGCTTTTAGCGCCAGCTGACCCGATTGTAGAGGACTACTTGCCAACTGATAAAAAGGTGGTCCGTTTTGGGCAAGGAGCAGAGCTAGAAATTACAGACTTGGTTGAGCGCAAGGATAGTCTGACCTTTAAGGCTAATTTCTTGGAACAAGTCCTCGATTTGCCAGTGACTGGTAAGTACAATGCCACCAATGCTATGATTGCGTCTTATGTTGCCCTACAAGAAGGAGTTTCAGAGGAGCAGATTTGTCAGGCCTTCCAAAATCTTGAATTGACGCGTAACCGTACTGAGTGGAAGAAAGCAGCCAATGGTGCAGATATTCTATCAGATGTGTATAATGCCAATCCAACTGCTATGAAGCTGATTTTAGAGACTTTCTCTGCCATTCCAGCCAATGAAGGTGGCAAAAAAATCGCTGTCTTGGCGGATATGAAGGAACTTGGTGACCAGTCTGTTCAACTTCATAACCAGATGATTTTGAGTCTCTCGCCAGATGTGATTGATACCGTGATTTTCTATGGAGAAGATATCGCAGAATTGGCCCAACTTGCCAGTCAAATGTTTCCAATCGGCCATGTTTACTACTTCAAAAAAACAGCTGATGAGGACCAATTTGAAGATCTAATCAAGCAAGTCAAGGAACGTCTTGGGGCTCATGACCAAATCCTGCTCAAAGGCTCTAACTCTATGAATCTAGCCAAGTTGGTAGAAAGTTTAGAAAATGAATGCAAGTGATTTTGCTAAGTATCTTCAAAGAATGATTGCTCTTACAGATACTGGACTAACCTTTACAAAGGATCCTTTTGACCGTGAGCGCTACGAAGACTTGCGAAGTCTGTTATCTGAAATGTTGAATCAGGTATCAGACCTTGATGCAGACGAAGTGGCAGAACTCTTGAAACCGACTTCCGCTTATGCGACTCCTTTAATGGACGTCCGTGCTTGGATTGTTGAGGACGAAAAGATTTGTCTGGTTAGGGGACAAGGAGAGAATGATTGGGCTTTGCCAGGTGGCTTTGGTGAAGTCGGCTATTCTCCAACAGAAAATATTCTCAAGGAAATTGAAGAAGAAACCGGTTTTGAAGCTAAAGTAGAAAGACTACTAGCTGTTTTTGATACAAATCGTTTCCAACTACAGAGCAAGCAATATGCAAAGTTTGTTTTTGAATGTAAGCTTCTTGATGGACAATTCCAAAAAAATCAAGAAATTGCTGACCTTCAATTTTTTGCCATTGACCAACTGCCAGCCTTATCTGAAAAACGCATTACCAAGGAGCAAATAGAGATTCTTTGGCAGGTTTATCAAGGTCAGAGGGAGCAATATCTTGACTAAGAAGATGATTATCGTATTTCTAAATTCATTTTTCTCAAATAGCATGGTATAATAATATTCAGGAAAATTTTGAATCATGAGGAATACTAGATGAATTTATGGGATATTTTCTTTACGACCCAAGCAACAGAACCACCCAAATTTGACATTTTTTGGTACGTGAGTATATTTACACTCTTAGCCTTGACCTTTTATACAGCCTATCGTTATCGTGAAAAGAAGGTTTACCAACGATTTTTCCAAATCTTGCAAGCTGTTCAGTTAATCCTTCTTTATGGTTGGTATGGGGTTAATCATATGCCACTGTCAGAAAGTTTACCCTTTTACCATTGCCGTATGGCTATGTTTGTGGTGCTCTTGCTTCCTGGTCAGTCTAAATATAGGCAGTATTTTGCATTACTAGGAACATTTGGGACATTAGCTGCCTTTGTTTATCCAGTGCCAGATCCCTATCCTTTCCCACATATTGCCATTTTGTCCTTTATCTTTGGGCACTTAGCTCTCTTGGGGAACTCTCTAGTTTATCTATTGAGACAGTATAATGCGCGATTGCTGGATGTGAAGGGAATTTTTCTCATGACCTTTGCCCTAAATGCCTTGATTTTTGTGGTCAATTTAGTAACAGGTGGTGATTACGGATTCTTGACAAAACCGCCATTGGTTGGAGATCACGGCTTAGTAGCTAATTATTTAATCGTTTCTCTGGCCTTGTCGGCAGCCATTACTTTGACAAAGAAAATTTTGGAACTATTTTTAGAACAAGAAGCAGAAAAAATGATTGCAAAGAAAGCTTAGAAATGAGCTTTCTTTTTTGTAGAATAGACAGATTGTTGACAAAGTTTACAGTGAATGAATTTCTGAACAGAAAAACTAAAAAATTGGCTGGTAAATTTAGGAAAAAACTGAGCACGATGAGATTTTTTGTGTTATAATATTCTGTGAATAGCTATGCCTACGTTTAGCTATTGAATATTACGAAGTTAGAAACTTGGAAGATAGAGAGGATGCGATGTAATGGCTAGAGAAGGCTTTTTTACAGGTCTAGATATTGGAACAAGCTCTGTCAAGGTGCTTGTAGCCGAGCAGAGAAATGGTGAATTAAATGTAATTGGCGTGAGTAATGCCAAAAGTAAAGGTGTAAAGGATGGAATTATTGTTGATATTGATGCAGCAGCAACTGCTATCAAATCAGCAATTTCCCAAGCAGAAGAAAAAGCAGGCATCTCAATTAAATCAGTGAATGTTGGTTTACCAGCTAATCTCTTACAGGTAGAACCAACTCAAGGAATGATTCCAGTAACATCTGATACCAAGGAAATTATGGATCAAGATGTCGAAAATGTTGTCAAATCAGCTTTGACAAAGAGTATGACACCTGATCGTGAAGTTATCACATTCATTCCTGAGGAATTTATTGTGGATGGTTTTCAAGGGATTCGTGACCCACGTGGTATGATGGGGGTTCGCCTTGAAATGCGTGGTTTACTTTATACAGGTCCTCGCACTATTTTACATAACCTACGTAAGACAGTTGAACGTGCAGGTGTTCAGGTTGAAAATATTATTATTTCACCACTAGCAATGGTTCAATCTATTTTGAATGAAGGTGAACGTGAATTTGGTGCTACAGTGATTGATATGGGGGCAGGTCAAACGACTGTCGCTACAATTCGTAACCAAGAACTCCAGTTTACCAATATTCTCCAAGAAGGCGGAGATTATGTAACTAAGGATATTTCTAAAGTCTTGAAGACGTCACAGAAACTAGCCGAAGGTTTGAAATTAAACTATGGAGAGGCTTATCCTCCTCTCGCAAGTAAAGAAACATTCCAAGTCGAAGTGATCGGGGAAGTAGAACCTGTTGAAGTAACAGAAAATTACTTGTCAGAGATTATTTCTGCACGAATTAAGCATATTTTTGAACAAATCAAACAAGACTTAGACAGAAGACATTTATTGGATCTTCCTGGTGGCATTGTTTTGATTGGTGGAACGGCTATTTTACCGGGTATTGTGGAGCTTGCTCAAGAAGTTTTTGGTGTTCGTGTGAAACTCTATGTTCCAAACCAAGTTGGAATTCGTAATCCAGCCTTTGCGCATGTGATTAGTCTATCAGAATTCGCGGGACAATTGACAGAAGTGCATCTCTTGGCTCAAAGAGCAGTCAAGGGTGATGAAGGATTATTCCAACAACCGCTTAGTTTTGGGGGCATGATTCAGAAAACAGCTCAGTTTGTACAATCAACGCCTGTTCAACCAGCCCCTACCCCAGAAGTAGAGCCGGTGGCGCCTACAGAACCAATGGCGGATTTCCAACAAGCTTCACAAAATAAACCGAAATTAGCAGATCGTTTCCGTGGCTTAATCGGAAGCATGTTTGATGAATAAAAGAGGAAAAATAAACTATGACATTTTCATTTGATACAGCAGCAGCTCAAGGTGCAGTTATTAAAGTAATCGGTGTTGGTGGAGGTGGCGGTAACGCCATTAACCGCATGGTTGACGAAGGTGTTGCAGGCGTAGAATTTATCGCAGCAAACACAGATGTACAAGCTTTGAGTAGTACTAAAGCAGAGACAGTAATTCAATTGGGTCCTAAATTGACTCGTGGTTTGGGTGCTGGAGGTCAACCTGAAGTTGGTCGTAAAGCTGCTGAAGAAAGCGAAGAAACATTGACAGCTGCTATTAGTGGAGCGGATATGGTCTTCATTACTGCTGGTATGGGAGGTGGATCAGGTACTGGTGCGGCTCCTGTTATTGCTCGTATTGCTAAAGATTTGGGTGCTCTTACAGTTGGTGTTGTGACACGTCCTTTCGGTTTTGAAGGAAGCAAACGTGGTCAATTTGCTGTTGAAGGAATCAACCAACTTCGTGAACATGTAGATACCCTATTGATTATTTCAAATAACAACTTGCTTGAAATTGTTGATAAGAAAACTCCACTTCTTGAAGCTCTTAGCGAAGCAGATAACGTACTTCGCCAAGGTGTTCAAGGGATTACAGATTTAATCACCAATCCAGGATTGATTAACCTTGACTTTGCCGATGTGAAAACAGTTATGGCAAATAAAGGGAATGCTCTTATGGGTATTGGTATCGGTAGTGGAGAAGAACGTGTGGTAGAAGCAGCACGTAAGGCAATTTACTCTCCACTTCTTGAAACAACAATTGATGGAGCAGAAGATGTGATTGTCAACGTAACTGGTGGTCTTGACTTAACCTTGATTGAGGCAGAAGAGGCTTCACAAATTGTGAATCAGGCAGCAGGTCAAGGAGTGAACATCTGGCTCGGTACTTCAATTGATGAAAGTATGCGTGATGAAATTCGTGTAACAGTTGTCGCAACGGGTGTTCGTCAAGACCGTGTAGAAAAGGTTGTGGCTCCACAAGCTAGACCTACTACCAACTACCGTGAGACAGTGAAACCATCTCATTCACATGGCTTTGATCGTCATTTTGATATGGCAGAAACGGCTGAATTGCCAAAACAAAATCAACGTCGCTCGGAACAAGCTCAAGGATCTGCTTTTGGTGATTGGGATTTACGTCGCGAGACAATTGTTCGTCCGACTGATTCAGTAGTGTCACCGGTAGAACGTTTTGAAATTCCAAATTCACAAGATGAAGATGAGTTGGATACACCTCCATTTTTCAAAAATCGTTAAGTAAATGAATGTAAAAGAAAATACAGAACGTGTTTTTCGAGAAGTCGCAGAAGCAAGTCTGAGTGCTCATCGCGAGAGTGGCTCAGTCTCTGTCATTGCAGTTACCAAGTATGTAGATGTACCGACAGCGGAAGCCTTGCTTCCGCTAGGGGTTCATCATATCGGTGAAAATCGTGTAGATAAGTTTCTAGAGAAATATCAAGCTTTAAAAGATCGAGATGTGACTTGGCATTTGATTGGTACCTTGCAAAGACGTAAGGTGAAAGATGTCATTCAATACGTTGATTATTTCCATGCATTGGATTCAGTAAAGCTAGCAGAGGAAATCCAAAAAAGAAGTGACCGAGTCATCAAGTGTTTCCTTCAAGTAAATATTTCTAAAGAAGAAAGTAAACACGGCTTTTCGAGAGAAGAATTATTGGAAGTCTTGCCAGAACTAGCCCGACTAGATAAGATTGAATATGTTGGTTTAATGACGATGGCACCTTTTGAGGCTAGCAGTGAGCAGTTGAAAGAAATTTTCAAGGCGACCCAAGATTTACAAAAAGAAATCCAAGAAAAACAAATTCCAAATATGCCTATGACCGAGTTAAGTATGGGAATGAGTCGTGATTATAAAGAAGCGATTCAATTCGGTTCCACCTTTGTTCGCATAGGTACAGCATTTTTTAAGTAGGAGAGAACCATGTCTTTAAAAGATAGATTCGATAGATTTATAGATTATTTTACGGAGGATGAGGATTTAAGTCTCCCTAATGAAAAACGAGATGAGCCCATTTTAACTCCAGTAAATTCTACACAGGAAAAGGCTCTCTCAACGAATCAAACACCAAGCACAAGTAGTACAAAAGAAAATAATATTACTAGACTGCATGCACGTCAACAAGAGTTAGCAAAGCAAAATCAGCATTCTACTGAAAAAGTAACAATTGATGTTCGTTATCCTAGAAAATATGAAGATGCGATAGAAATTGTTGATTTATTAGCAGGAAACGAAAGTATTTTGATTGATTTTCAATATATGACTGAAGTGCAAGCTCGTCGTTGTTTAGATTATCTGGATGGAGCTTGCCATGTTCTAGCTGGAAATTTGAAAAAGGTAGCTTCTACCATGTACCTGTTGACACCAGTGAATGTTATTGTAAATGTTGAAGATATTCGTTTACCAGATGAAGATCAACAGGGTGAGTTTGATTTTGATATGAGACGAAATAGAGTACGATGATGATTTTTTTAATTCGTCTGATTTATAATGCAGTGGATATTTACTCCCTGATTTTGGTAGCCTTTGCTGTCATGTCTTGGTTTCCAGGTGCCTATGAATCAAGTTTGGGTCGTTGGATTGTAGCATTGGTAAAACCAGTGCTTGCTCCTTTGCAACGCCTGCCTTTACAGATAGCAGGTCTTGATTTATCTGTTTGGGTTGCGATTGTTTTGATTCGATTTTTAGGAGAAAACCTAGTCCGTTTTCTGGCGATGATAGGATGAATAAAGGGATTTACCAGCATTTCTCCATAGAAGATCGTCCATTTCTTGATAAGGGAATGGAATGGATAAAGAAGGTAGAAGATAGCTATGCTCCTTTTTTAACTCCTTTTATCAATCCTCATCAGGAGAAACTATTAAAAATTTTAGCCAAAACCTATGGTCTTGCTTGTAGCAGTAGTGGGGAATTCGTCTCGAGTGAGTATGTCCGAATTTTATTATACCCAGATTATTTTCAACCAGAGTTTTCAGATTTTGAAATATCTCTCCAGGAAATTGTGTATTCTAATAAATTTGAACACTTAACGCATGCTAAGATTTTAGGGACAGTCATCAATCAATTAGGGATTGAACGGAAACTTTTTGGAGATATCCTAGTAGATGAAGAACGGGCGCAGATTATGATTAATCAGCAGTTTCTTCTTCTCTTTCAAGATGGATTAAAGAAAATTGGCCGTATACCCGTTTCGCTGGAGGAACGTCCTTTCACCGAGAAAATAGATAAGCTAGAACAGTATCGAGAGCTGGATTTATGTGTGTCTAGTTTTAGATTAGATGTTCTTTTATCAAATGTTTTGAAACTATCTAGGAATCAAGCAAACCAGTTGATTGAAAAGAAACTTGTCCAAGTAAATTATCATGTGGTAGACAAATCAGATTATACTGTTCAAGTCGGAGACTTGATTAGTGTGAGAAAATTTGGGCGTTTGAGGTTGCTTCAAGATAAGGGACAAACTAAAAAAGAGAAGAAAAAAATAACAGTCCAGTTATTATTAAGTAAGTGAGGAAAAATATGCCAATTACATCGTTAGAAATCAAAGATAAAACCTTTAGCACACGTTTTAGAGGTTTTGATCCAGAAGAAGTAGATGAATTTTTAGATATTGTAGTTCGTGATTATGAAGATTTAGTTCGTTCTAATCATGATAAGGATTTACATATTAAAAATTTGGAAGAGCGTTTGTCTTACTTTGATGAGATGAAAGATTCGTTGAGCCAGTCTGTATTGATTGCCCAAGATACAGCTGAGAGAGTGAAACAAACAGCACACGATCGTTCAAATAATATTATTCATCAAGCTGAACAGGATGCACATCGATTATTGGAAGAAGCAAAATACAAGGCAAATGAAATTCTTCGTCAGGCAGCTGATAATGCTAAGAAAGTTGCTGTTGAAACCGAAGAATTGAAGAACAAGAGTCGTGTCTTCCACCAACGTCTCAAATCTACAATTGAGAGTCAGTTGGCTATTGTTGAATCTTCAGATTGGGAAGATATTCTTCGTCCAACAGCTACTTATCTTCAGACAAGTGATGAAGCCTTTAAAGAAGTTGTTAGCGAAGTACTTGGAGAACCGATTCCAGCTCCAATTGAGGAAGAACCAATTGATATGACACGTCAGTTCTCTCAAGCAGAAATGACAGAGTTACAGGCTCGTATTGAGGCAGCCAATAAAGAATTGGCTGAATTTGAAGCTCAAGCTAAACAGGAAGTGGAAAATCCAACTCCTGTAGTGAGTCCTCAAATGGAAGAAGAGCCTGCTCATCCAGTTGGTCCAATGTACGAAGAACCAGAAGTAGCTCCAGTACATCCTTCGGCTCCAACACCAGCTACAGAAACGTTTGATTCAGCACCAGGATTTGAAGCACCGCAAGAATCCGTTACAATTTTATAAGAAATGATATGAGAACAATATCTTATCCTTATATTTCCAGCGAGCAGGAGATGGTGTGAGTCCTGCATTCCCTAATGATAAGATTATCCTCTCAAAAACTCAAGTCTGAAGTTAGTAGGATTTGACGTTCCCCACGTTACGGGATAAGAGGGAGAAAGACTAGATCTTTTTCCGAATAAAGGTGGTACCACGATTTTCGTCCTTTTTGGCAGTCGTGGTTTTTAATTTGTTATTATTTATAAAGGAGATACCATGAAACTCAAAGATACCCTTAATCTTGGGAAAACAGCTTTCCCAATGCGTGCAGGCCTTCCGACCAAAGAGCCAGTTTGGCAAAAGGAATGGGAAGATGCAAAACTTTATCAACGTCGTCAAGAATTGAACCAAGGAAAACCTCATTTCACCTTGCATGATGGCCCTCCATACGCGAACGGAAATATTCACGTTGGACACGCTATGAACAAGATTTCCAAAGATATCATTGTTCGCTCGAAATCAATGTCAGGATTTTATGCTCCTTATATTCCAGGTTGGGATACACATGGTCTGCCAATCGAGCAAGTTTTGGCAAAACAAGGTATCAAACGTAAAGAAATGGACTTGGTTGAGTACTTGAAACTTTGCCGTGAATACGCACTTTCTCAAGTAGATAAACAACGTGAAGATTTTAAACGTTTGGGTGTTTCTGGTGACTGGGAAAATCCATATGTGACTTTGACTCCTGACTATGAAGCAGCCCAAATCCGTGTCTTCGGTGAGATGGCTAATAAAGGTTATATCTACCGTGGTGCCAAGCCAGTTTACTGGTCATGGTCATCTGAGTCAGCCCTTGCTGAAGCAGAGATTGAATACCATGACTTGGTTTCAACTTCCCTTTACTATGCCAATAAGGTAAAAGATGGCAAAGGAATTCTAGATACAGATACTTATATCGTTGTCTGGACAACTACACCATTCACCATCACAGCTTCTCGTGGTTTAACTGTTGGTGCAGATATTGATTACGTTTTGGTTCAACCTGCTGGTGAAACTCGTAAGTTTGTCGTTGCTGCAGAATTGTTGACTAGCTTGTCTGAGAAATTTGGCTGGGCTGATGTTCAAGTTTTGGCAACTTATCGTGGTCAAGAACTCAACCACATCGTTACAGAACACCCATGGGATACAGCTGTAGATGAATTGGTTATCCTTGGTGACCACGTTACAACTGACTCTGGTACTGGTATTGTCCATACAGCCCCTGGTTTTGGTGAGGATGACTACAATGTTGGTATTGCTAATGGTCTTGAAGTCGCAGTGACTGTTGACGAACGTGGTATCATGATGAAGAATGCTGGTCCTGAGTTTGAAGGTCAATTCTATGAAAAGGTAGTTCCAACTGTTATCGAGAAACTTGGTAACCTCCTTCTTGCCCAAGAAGAAATCTCTCACTCATACCCATTTGACTGGCGTACTAAGAAACCAATCATCTGGCGTGCAGTACCACAATGGTTTGCCTCAGTTTCTAAATTCCGCCAAGAAATCTTGGATGAAATTGAAAAAGTGAAATTCCACTCAGAATGGGGTAAAGTCCGTCTTTACAATATGATTCGTGACCGTGGTGACTGGGTCATCTCTCGTCAACGTGCTTGGGGTGTTCCACTTCCTATCTTCTACGCTGAAGATGGTACAGCTATCATGACAGCTGAAACTATTGAACACGTAGCTCAACTTTTTGAAGAACATGGTTCAAGCATTTGGTGGGAACGTGATGCTAAGGATCTCTTGCCAGAAGGATTTACTCATCCAGGTTCACCAAATGGCGAGTTCAAGAAAGAAACAGATATCATGGACGTTTGGTTTGACTCAGGTTCATCATGGAATGGAGTTGTGGTAAACCGGCCTGAGTTGACTTACCCAGCAGACCTTTACCTAGAAGGTTCTGACCAATACCGTGGTTGGTTCAACTCATCACTCATCACATCTGTTGCCAACCATGGTGTAGCACCTTACAAACAAATTCTGTCACAAGGATTTGCCCTTGATGGTAAAGGTGAGAAAATGTCTAAATCTCTTGGAAATACCATTGCTCCAAGCGATGTTGAAAAACAATTTGGTGCAGAAATCTTGCGTCTCTGGGTAACAAGTGTTGATTCAAGCAACGACGTGCGTATCTCTATGGATATCTTGAGCCAAGTCTCTGAAACTTACCGTAAAATCCGTAACACCCTTCGATTCTTGATTGCTAACACATCTGACTTTAACCCGTCTCAAGATGCAGTAGCTTACGATGAGCTTCGCTCAGTTGATAAGTACATGACGATTCGCTTTAACCAGCTTGTTAAGACCATTCGTGATGCTTATGCAAACTTTGAATTCTTGACAATCTACAAGGCCTTGGTGAACTTTATCAACGTTGATTTGTCAGCCTTCTACCTTGATTTTGCTAAAGATGTTGTTTACATCGAAGGTGCCAAATCACTGGAACGCCGTCAAATGCAGACTGTCTTCTATGACATTCTTGTGAAAATCACGAAACTCTTGACACCAATTCTTCCTCACACAGCAGAGGAAATTTGGTCATATCTTGAGTTTGAAGCTGAAGACTTCGTTCAATTGTCAGAATTGCCAGAAGCAGAAACTTTTGCTAATCAAGAGGAAATCTTGGATACATGGGCAGCCTTCATGGACTTCCGTGGACAAGCTCAAAAAGCCTTGGAAGAGGCTCGTAATGCCAAAGTTATCGGTAAATCACTTGAAGCACACTTGACAGTTTACCCAAATGAAGTGGTGAAAACTCTACTCGAAGCAGTAAACAGCAATGTTGCTCAACTTTTAATCGTGTCAGACTTGACCATCGCAGAAGAACCAGTTCCAGAAGCTGCCGTTAGCTTCGAAGATGTAGCCTTCACAGTAGAACGCGCTGCAGGTGATGTGTGTGACCGTTGCCGTCGTATCGACCCAACAACAGCAGAACGCAGTTACCACGCAGTCATCTGTGACCACTGTGCAAGCATCGTAGAAGAAAACTTTGCAGACGCAGTCGCAGAAGGATTTGAAGAGAAATAAGGTTGAAAAGTCCATTTAAAATTCAATTTGAGAAGAAAAGACAACTAATCTTATAAACTATAAAACGCATTGTATCAAGTTTTTGAACACCTGATACGATGCGTTTTTTATTTATTTTGAAAATTTGCGAGGTGTGACTTTTTATACTCAACAAGAATCAAAGAGAAACATAGCAAGCTGACAGCAGTAAGATAAAATGCGAATTTGATATTGCGGATAAGATTGGTAAATTGTGTCACATTTTTACAATAATAAATTTGTGTAATTGCTTTTGATTTCTGAAAAGTATTATATTTTATTTCATATTATACAAATTTTTATTTTATAATATCAGAAAATACTTTTTTTTTTAGCAAATATGATACAATTTTATTTGAAAAAAATAAAAAGGAGATTTTATTATGAAATCAAAAACACTTGCTTTAATTAGTGGTATCGTCGGTCTTGTGGGAGGAATTTTACTTCTTATTGGCCCTTTTGTCTTGTTGGGAACAGCGGTAAATACAGTTGCTACAACTCTTAATGGAGGAGCTACTGCAGGGGCTGTTTCAGGTGTTGCCTTACTCTTAAATGCCTTGAAGATTGCAAATCTTGTTCTTGGTATCATTGCTATTGTTTACTATAAAGGAGATAATCGTGTAGGTGCAGCTCCGTCTGTACTAATGATTGTTTCAGGTGGAGTTAGTCTCATTCCATTCTTAGGATGGGTTGGGGGGATTCTTGCTATTATTGGAGGATCTCTATTCCTTGCAACATTGAAGAAATTCAAATCAGAAGAATAAAAGGTATTTTAGCATGAAAAGAACAAAAAAGTTTATCGGTCTAGGAGCAGTTCTATTATCTGTTTCTCTTCTCGCTGCATGTGGAGCACAAAATGCAAAGACTACTTCAACAAGTAGTGATGAGAAGACAGTAGCAACATCTAATACCTCAAAAGAAACAATCACTCTTGATACACCGGTTGTAACAGACGATGCGATTGAATCAATACGTACTTATGCAGATTATATAGATCTTTATAAAAAGATTTTTGATGATTATTTTACTAAAGCTGAGGAAAGTTTCAAAGGCACAGCTATGGAAAATAATGAGTCGTTTACCAAGCTAAAAGAGTCAACTCAAAAATTATTCGATGCGCAGAAAAAAATATATGATTTGCTAGGGTCAACTGAGATTAAGGAAGATGATAAATCAAAATTGTCTCAACAATTGAAAGACTTTAGAGACAATTTGCAAAAACAGTTGAAAACTTTGACATCTCAACTACAGTAAGATAGAAATTTTTTGTAGTAATTGAGAATAATTGGTTAAATTACACCCCAAATGTTAGAAATTGGGGTGTTTTTTAAAGATTAAATAATGATGATAGAATAGAAACAATCAAAAACAATGCGATTGCCAAACATTGCCAAACAGTCCTTTCCTTTTTGGTTTTGACTAGCTTTTTTGTGAAAAATTGTGTAAAATAGAATAGATAAACGAGGGGAAACCTCGGAAAATTTAAAGGAGAATCCATCTAATGGTAAAATTGGTTTTTGCTCGCCACGGTGAGTCTGAATGGAACAAAGCTAACCTTTTCACTGGTTGGGCTGATGTTGATTTGTCTGAAAAAGGTACACAACAAGCGATTGACGCTGGTAAATTGATCAAAGAAGCTGGTATCGAATTTGACCAAGCTTACACTTCAGTATTGAAACGTGCGATCAAAACAACTAACTTGGCTCTCGAAGCTTCTGACCAATTGTGGGTTCCAGTTGAAAAATCATGGCGCTTGAACGAACGTCACTACGGTGGTTTGACTGGTAAAAACAAAGCTGAAGCAGCTGAACAATTTGGTGATGAGCAAGTTCACATCTGGCGTCGTTCATACGATGTATTGCCTCCAAATATGGACCGTGATGATGAGCACTCAGCCCACACAGACCGTCGTTATGCTTCACTTGACGACTCAGTAATCCCAGATGCTGAAAACTTGAAAGTGACTTTGGAACGTGCTCTTCCATTCTGGGAAGATAAAATCGCTCCAGCTCTTAAAGATGGTAAAAACGTATTCGTAGGAGCTCACGGTAACTCAATCCGTGCCCTTGTAAAACACATCAAAGGTTTGTCAGATGACGAAATCATGGACGTGGAAATTCCTAACTTCCCACCATTGGTATTCGAATTCGACGAAAAATTGAACGTAGTTTCTGAATACTACCTTGGAAAATAAAAAATTGTAAGTCTAGAATTGATTTCTAGGCTTTTTATGTTAGTATGGTAGTATGATAAGGAATAAAAAACAAGATTATGTATTGGCCTACAAGCAACCAGCATCAACAACATATAAGGGTTGGGAAGAAGAGGCCTTACCAATAGGCAATGGTTCTTTAGGGGCAAAAGTATTTGGCCTTATAGGGGCTGAACGGATTCAATTTAATGAAAAAAGTCTCTGGTCTGGTGGTCCACTTCCTGATAGTTCCGATTATCAGGGTGGAAATCTTCAGGATCAGTATAGCTTTTTAGCTGAGATTCGACAGGCTTTGGAAAAGAGAGATTACAATCGGGCAAAAGAACTGGCTGAGCAGCATTTGGTCGGACCAAAAACGAGTCAATATGGGACCTATCTATCCTTTGGGGATATTCATATTGTGTTTAGTAATCAAGGCAAGACTTTGTCTCAGGTGACGGATTACCAGAGACAGCTGAATATCAGTAAGGCGCTTGCGACGACTTCTTATGTCTATAAGGGAACGAAATTTGAACGTGAAGCCTTTGCCAGTTTTCCAGATGATCTCTTGGTTCAGCGTTTTACTAAGGAAGGGGCGGAAACTCTAGATTTTATTATAGAACTGTCCTTGACCCGCGATTTAGCTTCTGATGGAAAGTATGAGCATAAAAAGTCTGATTACAAGGAATGCCAGCTGAATATTACTGATTCTCATATTTTGCTGAAGGGAAGAGTTAAGGACAATAATCTGCGGTTTGCTGGCTGTCTAGCTTGGCAAACAGATGGGGATATTAGAGTTTGGTCGGATAAGATTCAGATATCAGGAGCTAGTTATGCTAATCTCTTCTTGGCGGCTAAGACGGATTTTGCTCAAAATCCTGCTATCAATTATCGCAAGAAAATAGATTTAGAGCAACAGGTAAAAGACTTGGTGGAGACAGCTAAAGAAAAGGGCTATGCCCAATTGAAATCAAGGCATATTCAGGACTACCAAGCCTTATTTCAGCGTGTTCAATTGGATTTGGGAGCTGATGTTGACGCATCCACTACAGATGATTTGTTAAAAAATTATAAGCCACAAGAAGGGCAGTCTTTGGAGGAGTTGTTCTTCCAGTATGGGCGGTATTTATTGATTAGTTCTTCCAGAGATTGTCCAGATGCTCTACCAGCTAACTTGCAAGGGGTATGGAATGCGATCGACAATCCTCCTTGGAACTCAGACTATCACTTGAATATCAATCTGCAGATGAATTATTGGCCAGCCTATGTTACTAATCTTCTAGAGACGGCCTTTCCGGTCATCAACTATATCGATGATTTGCGTGTCTATGGTCGTCTAGCAGCTGCAAGGTATGCAGGAATCGTCTCTCAGGAAGGGGAGGAGAATGGTTGGTTGGTTCATACTCAAGCGACTCCTTTTGGCTGGACGGCACCTGGTTGGGATTACTATTGGGGTTGGTCACCAGCTGCCAATGCGTGGATGATGCAAACTGTTTATGAAGCCTATTCATTTTATAGGGACCAAGACTATCTCAGGGAGAAAATTTATCCCATGTTGAGGGAAACGGTTCGTTTTTGGAATGATTTTTTACATGAGGATCAGCTGGCCCAGCGTTGGGTGTCTTCTCCCTCTTATTCACCAGAACATGGTCCGATTTCGATTGGCAATACCTATGACCAATCTCTTACTTGGCAATTATTCCATGATTTTATTCAGGCTGCTCAAGAACTGGGGATGGATGAGGACTTGTTGACGGAAGTCAAAGAAAAATTTGATTTACTAAATCCTCTGCAAATCACTCAATCTGGTCGAATCAGAGAGTGGTATGAGGAGGAAGAACAGCATTTTCAAAATGAGAAAGTGGAGGCCCAACATCGGCATGCTTCTCATCTGGTGGGACTCTATCCTGGAACTCTCTTTAGTCATAAGGGACAAGACTATCTTGATGCGGCGCGTGCTAGCCTCAATGATCGTGGAGATGGGGGTACAGGTTGGTCCAAGGCTAATAAGATCAATCTCTGGGCCCGTTTGGGAGATGGCAATCGAGCCCATAAATTATTAGCAGAGCAGTTAAAGACATCCACCTTACCCAATCTTTGGTGTAGTCATCCTCCTTTTCAGATAGATGGTAATTTTGGTGCTACTAGTGGCATGGCAGAAATGTTACTCCAGTCTCATACAGCTTATCTGGTGCCTCTAGCCGCCCTACCTGATGCCTGGTCAACAGGTTCTGTTTCAGGTTTAATGGCACGTGGACATTTTGAAGTTAGTATGCAGTGGGAGGGTAAAAAACTCTTGCAGATGACCATTTTATCAAGGAGTGGAGGAGATTTGAGCGTCTCTTATCCAGGTATTGAAAAAAGTGTGATTGAAGTGAATCAAGAAAAAGTAACAGCGAAATGCGTAGAGAAAGATTGTATTTCAGTGGCGACAGCAGAAGGCGATCTGGTTCAGTTTTATTTTTAAGAAGATAATAGAAGGCAGTGATTTGAGACTGCCTTTTTTGAAGGGGTTGAGAATGTAAGCAGTTTCCAACTAGTTGAAAAAGCGTTATAATGGTAGTAGGAAGTAAATTGTTTGAGAGAGGGTAGGTCTGATGGCTTATATTGAGATGAAACACTGTTACAAGCGTTATCAAGTTGGGGACACGGAGATTGTGGCCAATTGTGATGTGAATTTTAAAATTGAAAAAGGGGAGCTAGTGATTATCCTTGGTGCGTCAGGTGCTGGTAAGTCAACAGTTCTTAACCTTCTTGGGGGAATGGACACTAATGATGAAGGAGAAATCTGGATTGATGGTGTCAATATTGCAGACTATAGTTCCCACCAGCGCACCAATTACCGTAGAAATGATGTCGGTTTTGTTTTTCAGTTTTATAATCTAGTTTCCAATCTGACAGCTAAGGAAAATGTGGAACTGGCTTCTGAAATCGTGACAGATGCTTTGGATCCTGAGCAGGTATTGACAGATGTAGGTCTGGCTCATCGTCTCAATAACTTTCCAGCCCAGCTTTCTGGAGGGGAGCAACAGCGAGTATCCATTGCACGCGCAGTAGCCAAAAATCCTAAAATTCTCCTTTGTGATGAACCGACTGGAGCCTTGGATTATCAGACGGGTAAGCAGGTTTTGAAAATTCTCCAAGACATGTCTCGTCAAAAGGGAGCGACGGTGATTATCGTGACTCACAATGGAGCTTTGGCGCCCATTGCTGATCGCGTGATTCATATGCACGATGCCAGTGTCAAGGATGTGGTGATGAACCCGCATCCTCAGGATATCGACAGTTTGGAGTACTAGCATGATCAAGCGAAAAACCTATTGGAAGGACTTAATTCAGTCCTTCACAGGCTCCAAGGGGCGTTTTTTATCCATCTTAACCTTGATGATGTTAGGGTCTCTAGCCCTAGTAGGCCTTAAAGTGACTAGCCCCAACATGGAGGCGACAGCTAATGCTTATTTAAGAACTGCTCAAACCTTGGATTTGGCAGTCATGTCTAACTATGGTTTGGATCAAGCAGATCAAGAAGAATTAGAACAGATAGAGGGCGCAGAGGTTGAGTTTGGCTATTTGACAGATGTGGCTATGGATAATGGGCAGGATGCTATTCGGCTGTACTCCAAACCAGAGCGAATTTCAACCTTTCAGCTAAGAGAGGGACGACTTCCGCAGTCAGACCAGGAAATTGCTTTGGCCAGTCATCTGCAGGGGCAATATCGATTAGGACAGGAGATTAGTTTTAAAGAAAAAGAAGAGGGTCATTCCTCTTTAAAAGACCATGCTTATACCATTACTGGTTTTGTGGATTCAGCTGAAATCCTCTCCCAGCGAGATATGGGCTACGCAGGAAGTGGAAGTGGGACTCTGACAGCCTATGGGGTGATTTTACCTAGTCAGTTTAATCAAAAAGTCTATAATATAGCACGCTTGAAATATCAAGATTTAGCAGGCTTAAATGCTTTTTCATCAGCTTATGAAGAAAAATCCAAGCAACATCAGGAAGACCTTGAACAAGCTTTGTCAGATAATGGCAAGGCACGTCTGCAACTCTTGAAAAAAGAAGGACAAGAATCTCTAGACAAAGGTCAAGAGACCCTTGACAAGGCTGAAACTAATCTGCAGGAAGGCAAGCGTCGTTTAGCAACTGCTCAAGCTCGTTTACAGGTTCAGGAAAGTCAACTAGTCTTGCTTCCTCAAGCCCAGAGAGAGCAGGCCCGTGCTCAACTTACCCAAGCCAAGCAGGAATTGGGCAAGGAAGAGGAAAAACTAAAGCTGGCTGAACAAAATCTAGCCCAAGAAAAGGAAAAACTAGAAAAACATCAGCAAGTCTTGGATGATTTAGCTGAGCCCAAGTATCAAGTCTATAATCGTCAGACCATGCCTGGCGGTCAAGGCTACCTCATGTACAGTAATGCTTCAGCCAGTATTCGGGCAGTGGGCAATATCTTTCCTGTAGTGCTTTATGCTGTAGCAGCCATGGTGACCTTTACAACTATGACTCGCTTTGTGGATGAAGAGCGAACACATGCAGGGATTTTTAAGGCCTTGGGCTATCGCAGTGAGGATATTATTGCCAAGTTTCTCCTCTACGGCCTAGTAGCTGGGACTGTCGGAACAGCTCTAGGTAGTATACTTGGCCATTATTTGCTAGCCGGTGTGATTTCAAGTGTCATTACAAAAGGCATGGTGGTGGGAGAAACCCAGATTCAGTTCTATTGGACCTATAGCTTACTGGCTCTTGTCTTGAGTTGGTTGGCGAGTGTGTTACCAGCCTACTTGGTAGCTCGTAGGGAACTTCATGATGAAGCAGCCCAGCTTTTACTGCCTAAACCTCCTGTTAAAGGAGCTAAAATCTTACTAGAGCGCATCAGTTTTATCTGGCGCCGTCTCAGTTTTACTCATAAGGTAACTGCTCGCAATATCTTCCGTTATAAGCAGCGGATGTTGATGACGATCTTTGGTGTGGCAGGTTCTGTAGCTTTGCTCTATGCAGGTTTGGGAATCCAATCCTCTGTAGCAGGAGTTCCGTCTAGACAGTTTCAACAAATCCAACAGTATCAGATGATTGTTTCTGAAAATCCTAGTGCGACCAATCAGGACAAGGCAAATCTAGAAGAAGTGTTGAAAGGGCAAGATATCCGAGCCTATCAGAAAATCTATTCACAAACGCTAGACAAGGATTTCAAAGGTAAGGCTGGTCTTCAAACCATTACCCTTATGATGACAGAGAAGGAAGATTTGACTCCCTTTATTCATCTGCAACATCATCAGCAAGAGTTGACATTAAAAGATGGCGTCGTTATTACAGCTAAACTCGCCCAGCTAGCTGGTGTCAAGGTTGGACAGACTCTAGAAATTGAAGGTAAGGAGCTAAAGGTCGTTGCTATTGCTGAGAACTACGTTGGTCACTTTATTTATATGAGTCAGGCTAGCTATAAGCAACTTTACGGCCAGCTACCCCAAGCCAACACTTATCTGGTCTCGTTAAGGGATACCAGTGCTACTAGTATCGAAAGACAGGCAGGCTTGCTTATGAATCAATCTGCGGTGTCCAGCGTTGTCCAGAATGCTTCAGCCATTCGACTCTTTGACTCCGTCGCCAGCTCACTCAATCAGACCATGACCATCTTGGTCATCGTATCGGTTCTATTGGCTATTGTTATCCTTTACAATCTAACCAATATCAACGTGGCTGAGAGAATCCGTGAACTCTCCACAATCAAGGTTCTCGGTTTTCATAATAATGAAGTCACTCTCTACATTTATCGTGAGACGATTGTCTTGTCTCTTGTGGGAATCGTACTTGGTCTGGTCTCAGGTTTCTATTTACACCAATTTTTGATTCAAATGATTTCGCCTGCGACTATTCTCTTTTATCCGCAGGTAGGCTGGGAAGTCTATGTAATTCCAGTGGTAGCAGTAAGCACCATTTTGACCGTACTTGGTTTCTTTGTCAATTATCATCTGAGAAAGGTTGATATGCTTGAAGCTCTGAAATCTGTAGAGTAATTTAGTTGTTTTTATTAGATCGAACTTGAATTTACTCGTAAACAAAAAATCCTCCGTTTCAAAGAGTAGGGAACTCTTTGTGACAGAGGATTTTTTCTATAGGGCTTTAGCAGCTGCAATTGCGGCTTCGAAGTTTGGTTCAGAGTTGATATTGTCCACGTATTCAACGTAGCGAATAGTATTGTCAGTATCGAGGACAAAGACTGCGCGTGCCAATAGATGCCACTCATTGATTAAGAGGGCATAATCACGTCCAAAGGAATGGTCGAAATAGTCTGAAAGCATGATGGCATTTTCAATACCTTCAGCACCACACCAACGTTTTTGGGCAAAAGGGAGGTCCATGGAAACAGTCAAGACAACTGTATTATCCAGTCCAGCCAGTTCTTCATTAAAACGACGTGTTTGAGTTGAGCAGATACCTGTATCGATAGAAGGCACGACACTCAAGACTTTTTTCTTGCCATCAAAATCAGCCAGAGATTTTTTAGAAAGGTCTGTTGTAGTGAGTGAAAAATCAAGTGCCTTGTCGCCGACTTGTAGTTGTTTACCTGTAAAGCTCACAGGATTTCCGAGGAAAGTTACCATAAGATACTCCAATCTTTTTTCTTCCATTTTAGCTGAAACAGTCGGAATTTTCCAATGATTTGACCGGAAATGTGGGCATAGAAAAAACGCCAGCTCATGTGAGAATGACGTTTTTCAGAGGCTTATACTCAATGAAAATCAAAGAGCAAACTAGGAAGCTAGCCACAGGTTGCTCAAAGCATCGCTTTGAGGTTGCAGATAAAGCTGACGTGGTTTGAAGAGATTTTCGAAGAGTATTATTTTGCCAATCCTTCAGCAATCTTATCAAGGTTGTATTTCATCATGTTGTAGTAGCTGTCGCCTTCTTTACCTTGTTCTGCGATAGAGTCAGTAAAGATTTGAGCGTAGATTGGGATGTTTGTGTCTTGAGATACAGTTTTCATTGGACGGTCATCCACACTTGATTCTACAAAGAGTGAAGGAGTTTTTGTTTGGCGAAGTTTTTCAACCAAGGTCTTGATTTGGTCAGGTGTTCCTTCTTCTTCAGTATTGATTTCCCAGATGTAGGCACTTGGGACACCGTAGGCTTTAGAGAAGTATTTGAAGCATCCTTCGCTGGTTACGATGAGTTTTTTCTCAGCAGGGATATTGTTGAATTTAGCTTTTGCTTCCTTATCAAGCTTGTCTAGTTTTTCAGTATATTCTTTGAGATTTTTTTCGTAGAATTCCTTGTTGCTAGGGTCTTTAGCGCTCAATTGTTTTGCGATGTTTTTAGCAAAAATCATCCCGTTTTCAAGGTTAAGCCAAGCGTGTGGGTCTTCTTTGCCTTTTTCGTTTTGGCCTTCAAGGTAGATAACATCAACGCCTTCGCTGACTGCAAAGTAGTCTTTGTTTTCAGTTTTCTTAGCATTTTCTACTAATTTTGTAAACCAAGCATTGCCACCTGTTTCAAGGTTGATACCGTTATAGAAAATCAAATCAGCTTGAGAAGTTTTCTTAACGTCTTCAGGAAGTGGTTCGTATTCGTGTGGGTCTTGACCAACAGGAACGATACTGTGAAGATCAATCTTGTCACCAGCAATATTTTTAGTAATATCAGCGATGATTGAGTTTGTAGCAACAACTTTTAGTTTTTGACCAGAAGCTGCATCTTTTTTTCCGCTAGCACATGCTACAAGAGCAATGACGGAAAGAAAGAGAACAAGTAATGTACCTAATTTTTTCATTAGATCCTCCAATTTATTGGGGTTTTGCCCCTTATTTTAACAAATGTTTATTTTTCAGTTTCAAATATCGTTGTTTTGGAGCGATAAAGAAGCTAATGAGAAAGAAACTAGCAGCTGTGAGCACGATACTAGAACCTGCCGCAACGTTAAAGCTATAGCCGATAAAGAGCCCCAAAACTGAAGCTGTCGCTCCAAAGGTTGAGGAAAGGAAAATCATGCTTTTCAGGCTATTAGCATAGAGATAAGCAGTTGCCGCTGGGGTAATCAGCATGGCTACAATCAGGATAGTTCCGACACTTTGCATAGCTGTCACAGACACGAGAGTCAAGAGTACCATGAGAAGGTAGTGATAGAAATTGACAGGCATTCCCATGGCTTTGGCCAAGAGTTCATCAAAGGAAGTTATCAAGAGTTGCTTGAAGAAAATCCAGATTAACAAGAGAATGGCTGCTCCTACACCCATAGTAATAAACATATCTGTATCTTGGACGGCTAGGATATTACCAAAAAGAATATGGAAAAGGTCAGTTGAACTTTTAGCGACACTAATCAAGATGATACCGAGGGCTAAGAAAGAAGAAAAGGTAATGCCGATGGCGGTATCGCTTTTGATAATCGAGTTTCCCTTGATGTAGGTAATGATGATGGCAGCTAGTAGTCCAAAGACAATGGCTCCGATAAAGAAGTCAAGGCCCAAGATAAAGGAGAGGGCTACACCTGGCAAGACAGCATGTGAAATGGCATCTCCCATGAGTGACATCCCGCGTAGGATGATGAAACATCCCACAGCTCCAGCTACGACCCCGATGACAATAGCTGTTATCAAGGCATTTTGTAAGAAATGGAATTTTTGCAATCCATCGATAAATTCTGCAATCATAGGTCACCTCCACTGAAAAAGAGTCGATTACCGTAAGCTTCTTTAAGATTGGCTTCGGTAAAGGTTTCTTTGGTTGGACCAAAGGCAATCACTTCTCGATTGACAAGCAAGACTTGATCGAAGTAGTGGGGAACCTTGCTGAGGTCGTGGTGGACGATGAGAACCGTCTTCCCAGCTTTTTTCAAATCTCTCAGCGTATTCATGATGATTTCCTCACTGACAGAGTC
This sequence comes from bacterium, assembly GCA_905221115.1. Lineage (GTDB taxonomy): Bacteria > Bacillota > Bacilli > Lactobacillales > Streptococcaceae > Streptococcus. Next base: position 56,843 of record CAJNBX010000006.1, on the reverse strand, counting down.
AATCCCAACAAAGGGTTCATCCAAGAGGATATAGTCAGCTTCCTGCACCAAACATCTGGCAATCAAGACTCGCTGGAACTGACCTCCAGACAGTTGACTGATTTGACGTTCAGCGTAGTCAGCTAGACCGACAATTTCAAGGGCCTCTTGCACTTTCTTCCAATGTTTAGCATTTAAACTTCGAAAGAGAGGGATAGAGGGAAAGAGTCCTAACGAGACGCATTCCTTGACCTTGATGGGAAAGTTGTAGTCGATATTGATTTTTTGTTCGACATAGGCGATTCGATGTAAGGATTTTTTCACTTCCTTGTCATCGAGAAATGCCTGACCTTGATGTGGGATAATTCCCAGCATTCCTTTTAATAATGTTGATTTCCCAGCACCGTTTGGACCAATGATACCGGTAATTGTTGGTCCGTGGAGCGCTAGTGAAATATCCTTAAGTGCCAACGTTTCTTTGTAGGAGACACTGAGGTTTTCGATACGTATCATAAACTTGTATTCCTCCTGCCTCTTAATATACATTAAAAAAAAAATTAAGTCAAGTTAATTTTTCAAAAAATTAAAATAATAACTGAAAATACTAGGAAACCTCAGTTCATTTTTAATTGCATTCCCAGGTAATTTTTGTTAAGCTAAAAACAAGTATAAATGAAAGCGAGAACAAGATGACACGTTATCAAGATGATTTTTATGATGCAATCAATGGAGAATGGCAGAAGACAGCTGAAATCCCAGCAGATAAGTCTCAAACAGGAGGTTTTGTTGATTTAGACCAGGAAATTGAAGACCTGATGCTGGCGACAACAGACAAGTGGTTGGCAGGTGAAGAAGTGCCTGAGGATGCTATCTTGGCAAACTTTGTCAAATACCACCGCCTAGTTCGTGATTTTGACAAGAGAGAAGCTGACGGTATCACACCTGTCTTACCTCTTCTTAAAGAATTCCAAGAATTGGAGACTTTTGCAGATTTTACAGCTAAACTAGCAGAGTTTGAACTTGCTGGAAAACCTAACTTTCTTCCTTTTGGTGTATCACCAGACTTTATGGATGCTAGAATCAATGTTCTATGGGCAAGTGCTCCAAGCACAATCTTGCCCGATACGACCTACTATGCTGAAGACCATCCTCAACGCGAGGAGCTCTTGACTCTTTGGAAAGAATCTAGCGTCAATCTTCTCAAGGCTTATGATTTCTCTGATGAAGAAATTGAAGACTTGCTAGAGAAACGACTTGAATTAGACCGTCGAGTTGCGGCAGTGGTGCTCTCTAATGAAGAAAGTTCAGAATATGCTAAACTCTACCATCCATATGCTTACGAAGATTTCAAGAAATTCGCGCCTGCTCTACCTTTGGATGACTTCTTCCAAGTCGTTCTTGGACAAGTGCCAGACAAGGTTATTGTAGATGAAGAACGCTTCTGGCAAGCAGCAGAGCAATTCTACAGTGAAGAAGCCTGGCCTCTCCTCAAGGCTACCTTGATTTTGAGTGTTGTTAATCTCTCAACCAGCTATTTAACAGAAGAAATCCGTGTCTTGTCAGGTGCCTATAGCCGTGCGCTTTCAGGTGTTCCAGAAGCTAAAGATAAGGTTAAGGCAGCCTACCAGCTAGCACAAGGTCCATTCAAACAAGCCTTGGGTCTCTGGTATGCCCATGAAAAATTCTCCCCAGAAGCCAAGGCGGATGTGGAGAAAAAAGTGGCAACCATGATTGATGTCTATAAGGAACGCTTGGCCAAGAATGACTGGCTGACTCCAGAAACTCGTGACAAGGCCATTGTCAAACTTAATGTCATCAAGCCTTATATTGGTTACCCAGAAGAATTGCCAGAACGCTACAAGGACAAGGTAGTGGATGAGACTGCTAGTCTTTTTGACAATGCTCTTGCCTTTGCGCGTGTGGAAATCAAACACAGTTGGAGCAAGTGGAACCAACCTGTTGACTACAAGGAATGGGGTATGCCTGCTCATATGGTCAACGCCTACTACAATCCACAGAAGAACCTGATTGTCTTCCCAGCGGCCATTTTGCAAGTACCTTTCTATGACTTGCATCAGTCATCTTCTGCTAACTACGGTGGTATTGGGGCGGTTATTGCCCATGAAATTTCTCACGCTTTTGATACCAACGGAGCTTCCTTTGATGAAAATGGTAGCCTTAAGGATTGGTGGACAGAGAGCGACTATGCTGCCTTCAAGGAGAAAACACAAAAAGTTATTGACCAGTTTGATGGACAGGATTCTTATGGTGCAACTATCAACGGTAAATTGACGGTGTCAGAAAACGTGGCTGACTTGGGAGGAATCGCTGCAGCGCTTGAAGCAGCTAAACGAGAAGCAGACTTCTCAGCAGAAGAATTCTTCTACAACTTTGGTCGCATCTGGCGCATGAAAGGTCGTCCAGAATTTATGAAACTTTTGGCTAGCGTAGATGTGCACGCGCCAGCCAAACTCCGTGTCAATGTACAAGTACCAAACTTCGATGATTTCTTTACAACCTATGATGTCAAAGAAGGAGATGGTATGTGGCGTTCGCCAGAGGAGCGCGTGATTATTTGGTAATGCAAAAAATCTAGTCATCAGAAAAAGGCATCCTGTCAGGTGTGAAAACCTTGATAGGATGCCTTTTGTAATGGAAAGATTTACTGGATAGTTTACTTAAATTTCGATTATCATCATCTTGCTAGAAAAAGGGATTGAAGGTTTTTTCGTGAGCGATAGTAGTAGCTGGACCATGTCCTGGATAGACATCGTAGTTTGGTAGGGTGAAGAGTTGGGTCTGGATACTGTGAAGAAGTTGTTCCATACTACCAGTGGGAAGGTCGGTCCGTCCGATTGTTTCACGGAACAGAGCATCTCCCGTCAAGACTAGGTGAGAATTAGGAAAGACGATAGAAACACCGCCGATAGAGTGCCCTGGTGTTGGCAAGACAGTGAAACGAAATTCCTCCAGTTGATATTCCTTATGAAAGATAAAGGTGTGTTCAGCAGGTTTTGCGACCACATCTGCCATATCATCATGACGAGGGAGACCAGAGAGATTATCGACAGGAGTATAGAGCCAGCTGGCTTCACTCTCTGCGATATAGACAGGAGGATTGCCAAAAGTTTCGCGAACCAAGTCCAGACTCATGATATGGTCATAATGGGCGTGGGTCAAGAGAATAGCGCAGATCGGTTTATTGATCTTCTCGATTGTCTGACGAATGGCTTCCCAATGGCTGCCAGGATCTACTACGATAAGGTGCTTTTCGCCTTCTAGGTAATAGGTGTTTTCATAGGCAACAGGATTCACAGTTTTATGGATTTTCATATTGGCTCCAATCTCAAAGAATGCACTAATACTCTTCGAAAATCAAATTCAAACTGCGTCAACGTCGCCTTGCCGTACTCAAGTACAGCCTGCGGCTAGTTTCCTAGTTTGCTCTTTGATTTTCATTGAGTATAAATTAAGTATAGCACAGTTGGGAAGAATAGGTAAGGATTTAGAATGAACTTAAAAACCAGCATGACTAGATGAAGACAGGCTGGTTATCAATTTATCAATATTGGAGAGGTGTCAATTGCCCTTCATAGGTTGCATAAACTCCGTCATTAGCTTGTTTGATAGACGTGATGTTTAGAGTGCCACCGTAGTTGGCTTCTCGTTTGTCGCTATATTCACTATAAGTTATCCTATTGGGCAGGTTCTGGTCGTTAGCATAGTATTGAACGACTGTTTTTTTATAACTTTGCTGGCTGAATAGGAACAAACAGCTAACTCCTAAAACTAGGAGAGCAAAGATAGAAATAGCAGTTTTTTTCATAGGTGTTCTCCTTATAAACTAAAGGATAAAAGAAAGTATCTTGAGGATTTTTATACTCTTCGAAAATCTCTTCAAACCGCGTCAACGTCGCCTTGACGTATATATGTGACTGACTTTGTCAGTCTTAACTACAACCTCAAAGCGGTGCTTTGAGCAACCTGCGGCTAGTTTGCTCTTTGATTTTTATTGAGTATTAATTCCAAAATCCAGTCAAGGTACCAGTGTATGTGACACGAGTTCCACTGTTTAGCTTTCGTATCTTCAAGGAAATTGAGGGAAGTCAGAAAGTCTTTGGGTTACAATATGGTTTCCGTTGGTCTATCTCTCCTTCTATCACCTAAGTTTAAAATCTAACTTCGTAATATATTATATACTAATAATTCAGAATTATCAAGCAATTCTGAATTATTTTTTTCTTATTCTGTTCCAATCTAGTTTTCATATTCTTAAAAAAGTGATAAAATGGTAGGAAGAATTGGAGAGTAGAGATGCCAAAAGAAGTGAATTTAACAGGCGAAGAAGTTGTCGCCTTAACCAAAGAATATTTAACGGAAGAGGATGTCCATTTTGTCCATAAAGCCTTGGTCTACGCGGTGGAATGCCATAGTGGTCAATATCGCAAATCAGGTGAGCCTTATATCATTCACCCTATCCAAGTGGCAGGTATTTTAGCCAAACTCAAGTTGGATGCTGTAACAGTAGCTTGTGGTTTCTTGCATGATGTGGTAGAAGATACAGATGCGACTTTGGACGATTTGGAAAGAGAGTTTGGCCCCGATGTGCGGGTAATCGTAGATGGGGTTACCAAGCTTGGTAAAGTTAAATACAAGTCTCACGAAGAGCAGTTGGCAGAAAATCATCGCAAGATGCTCATGGCCATGTCTGAGGATATCCGTGTTATCTTGGTCAAACTGTCTGACCGCTTGCACAATATGCGGACCCTGAAACATCTTCGAAAAGACAAGCAGGAGCGTATTTCCAAAGAAACCATGGAAATCTATGCCCCACTTGCCCATCGTTTGGGGATTTCCAGTGTCAAATGGGAATTGGAAGACCTATCTTTCCGTTACCTCAATCCAACGGAGTTTTACAAGATTACCCATATGATGAAGGAAAAGCGTAGGGAGCGTGAGGCCTTGGTGGATGAGGTGGTCACAAAATTAGAGGAATATACGACGGATCATCACTTGAGAGGAAAGATTTATGGTCGTCCCAAGCATATTTACTCTATTTTCCGCAAAATGCAGGATAAGAGAAAACGTTTTGAGGAAATCTATGACCTGATTGCCATTCGCTGTATTTTAGATACCCAAAGTGATGTTTATGCTATGCTTGGTTATGTGCATGAACTTTGGAAACCAATGCCAGGTCGCTTTAAAGACTATATCGCTAATCGCAAGGCCAATGGTTACCAGTCTATCCATACGACTGTTTATGGGCCAAAAGGGCCGATTGAATTCCAGATTCGAACTAAGGCCATGCATGAGGTGGCTGAGTACGGAGTTGCGGCTCACTGGGCATATAAGAAAGGTGTTAAGGGGCAGGTCAACAGCAAGGAATCAGCTATTGGGATGAACTGGATCAAGGAGATGATGGAGCTCCAAGATCAGGCTGATGATGCCAAGGAATTTGTGGATTCAGTTAAGGAAAACTATCTGGCTGAGGAGATTTATGTCTTTACCCCAGATGGGGCTGTCCGCTCTCTTCCAAAAGACTCAGGACCGATTGACTTTGCCTACGAAATCCATACTAAAGTTGGTGAAAAAGCGACTGGTGCCAAGGTCAATGGTCGCATGGTTCCACTGACAACCAAGCTCAAGACAGGGGATCAGGTTGAAATTGTCACCAACCCCAACTCCTTTGGACCGAGCCGTGATTGGCTCAATATGGTCAAGACCAGTAAGGCGCGAAACAAGATTCGTCAGTTCTTTAAAAACCAAGATAAGGAATTGTCTGTCAACAAGGGTCGTGAGATGTTGATGGCCCAGTTCCAAGAAAATGGCTATGTGGCCAATAAATTCATGGACAAGCGTCATATGGACCAAGTCCTGCAAAAGACCAGCTACAAGACAGAAGAATCTCTCTTTGCGGCCATTGGTTTTGGCGAAATCGGTGCTATTACTGTCTTTAATCGTCTGACTGAAAAGGAACGTCGTGAAGAAGAACGTGCCAAGGCCAAGGCTGAGGCAGAAGAACTTGTCAAAGGTGGCGAGGTCAAGGTTGAGAACAAAGAAACCCTCAAGGTCAAGCATGAGGGGGGTGTGGTTATTGAGGGAGCCTCAGGTCTCCTAGTGCGGATTGCCAAGTGTTGTAATCCAGTGCCTGGTGACGATATTGTCGGCTACATTACCAAGGGGCGTGGTGTAGCTATTCACCGTGTGGACTGTATGAACCTGCGTGCCCAAGAAAACTACGAGCAACGTCTCCTTGATGTGGAATGGGAAGACCAGTACTCTAGCTCAAATAAGGAGTATATGGCCCATATCGATATTTATGGCCTCAACCGTACAGGACTGTTGAACGATGTACTGCAAGTTCTTTCAAACACAACCAAGAATATCTCAACAGTCAACGCCCAACCAACTAAGGATATGAAATTTGCTAATATCCATGTATCCTTTGGCATTGCTAATCTCTCTACGCTGACTACGGTTGTGGACAAGATTAAGAGTGTGCCAGAAGTTTACTCTGTTAAACGTACCAATGGCTAATTGTCCGAGCTTCTACTAGAAAGGCTATTATGAAAATCATTATCCAACGGGTTACAAAAGCCCAAGTGAGTATCGAAAGTCAGGTTCAGGGAAAAATCAATCAGGGGCTCTTATTGCTGGTTGGAGTTGGACCAGAGGACCAAGAGGAAGATTTGGACTATGCTGTGAGAAAACTGGTCAACATGCGGATTTTTTCAGACGCAGAAGGCAAGATGAACCTGTCTGTCAAGGATATTGAAGGAGAAATCCTCTCTATTTCTCAGTTTACCCTCTTTGCGGATACTAAGAAAGGCAATCGTCCAGCCTTTACAGGGGCAGCCAAGCCTGATATGGCATCAGACTTCTATGACGCTTTCAATCAAAAACTAGCGCAAGAAGTGCCCGTTCAGACAGGCATCTTTGGAGCGGATATGCAGGTTGAGCTGGTCAATGACGGACCGGTTACCATTATCCTTGATACGAAAAATAGATAAGAAAGACCAAGCCCAACCGGCTTGGTTTTCTCATCTATCATAAAATATTCCAAAAAGAAATCGGTTCTTGATAGGCTTGGGGGAAGTCTCTTTTCAGTCTTTGGCTTATGCGATAGGAAAGGATGAGATGTCCTAGGATGAGGAGACTTCCCTGAAGGAAAAGTGGGACACCACTTAAAAACAGCAAGGAGAGAATGATCAGGCTATCCCATAGGAGAATTTGTAAAGCAAAACGCCAGAATCTCGGTCTAATCTGGGAATAGAGTTGACTAAAGTGGTCACAAAGTTGGTTGGAAAGATAGGTCAATAGCACAGGATGAAAGAAAATGAGCCAACCACTATAAATCAAAATCCAATCCCAAGTAAGTCCCTCTTTAAATGTCAAAAATGCCAGCATAATTCCATCGATGATAAGGAGTTGAATGGTTTTGATGGATATGATTTTTTTCATGATAAAACCTCCTTTTCCTTAGAGACATTCCCACAAAGAGATATGTTTGTTGTAAAAGTCAGGATAGTTTTCTCTTAGGTAGTCAGTTGTCCTATAATATAAAGTAGAATGACAAGCAGTGACGATTGGCATAAGAGTGGAAAATCGCTGAGAACTAATGAAGGCGAAGAGGATAAATAATAGAAAATCAATGGTGAGAACCCCCAAATAGTAGAAGCGAATCTTTTTATTGATTTGAGGATCAAGCTCAGAGAAATGTTTTTTGAGTCGATTGACCAAGCGAAATAGCAGGAGTCCTTGAGCAAGGATGAAAATAAAGCCAGAGAGCAAGAGCCATTCTAAAGCTGTCTCGGGTCTAGTGTTGAAAAATGCAAATAGTAGCAAATCGATAACTGCAATTGCTGTAAAATGGATTCTAAAGAGATTTTTCATAAGATGACCTCCCTCTTTTATCTAGCTTCATTTTACTCCAAAAGAATGGGAGATACAAGTAAAATGATAAAAAATTTTAGCAAGGAGATTCTATTAGATTTCTTTATTTTATTTCCCTCTTATTGTTCCACTTCTTCATCATTCCATACAAATAAAGCTCCGATTGCATTGAGGATATAAAAGATGTATTTTCCGATATTGGCAAAGTTTCCTTGAATGCCAGCCTTTGTCAGCTGAACGAAATTGTAAATCAACCAAAATCCCCACTGAGTTGTCAGTTTCAATGCATTCAAAGCATTGGCAATGAGAGACAGTGCAAAGGCAATAGTTGTTACGTAGGCCAGGAGATTCATCTTGCCCCCATAGCCGATATAGTTGGTCGCAAAGGCAAAGAGGAAGGCGATGATGGAAATGATGATGGCCGCCAATTTTAGCTGTTTTTGGCTCATTTGGTTGGGTCTGCCTTCTTGCGAAGCTTCCCATTTCTTAATAGCAAAGGTATAAATGAGGAAGGTGACAGGATAGGTGATAATGGCCGCCTTATTTCCAAGGATATAGTCAATGGTGCCAGACAAAATCGTATTGACAATGCCAAAGTAATTTCCCCATTTGCTTAATTTTCCCGTGAAACGAGTGGACAACATGGAAATCCCAACGTTGGTTACGGAAATGAATCCAAAGGGAACAAGAGCTGTCCATGGTCCCCAGTTTACGAATTTGTCGAGACGGGAGTTGAGGTAGCCAGATGCAATCGCAATTCCAACGACCAAAGCAACTCCGAAGAGGTCAAACCATTTAGATGTCGCAAAAATTTTTAATGATTTTTTCATAGGTTAAGGTATCTTTCTTGTTTTTTACATCGATTTTATAATAAAATGAAAGCAAAATCAAATGATAGAAATAAAACCCTGAAAATTAAACTTTCAGGGTTAGTGGGTGACTTGAGAAATTAGTTGATTTTCTCGACATAGAGTTGTTTGGCAATGTCCATATTCACTTGTAAATCTTCATTTTTAGTGAGGATAGTGAAGGTATTGCTGAAGCCATCAAACTGCTTGACTTGGAGCGGATCTCCGATGTGAAGTGAGTGCTTGTCCAGATAATGGAGAATGTCAAAGCTATCGTGTACCCGAGTCAGACGGTAGGATCCAGCTTCCTTGATATCAGCTAGTGGTAGGTTGTTGATTTCAACCAGAAGTTCTCCCTTGGCTGGAATGGTTCCTCCGTGGGGGCAGGTCTTGGGGAATCCGAGCAGTTTATCCAGTCTTTCCACGAATAGGTCCGAGACAGTATGCTCTAAGACCTCAGCTTCCTCGTGAATCTGGTCACTCGTATAGTCTAAATGATGGACTAGAAAAACTTCAATTAAACGGTGTTTGCGATAGAGCTCAGAGACCAGTTTGAGCCCGAGGTCTGTCAGTAGATAGCCACATTCCTTGTCCTTGAGGATGAGGTTTTCACTTTTCATCCGTTTAATCATTTCAGTTACGGCAGGGGGAGAGACTTGCATGCGGGCCGCAATTTCCTTGTTGGTGATTTTATGCAGGTCTATGCCGATTTCATAAATACATTTTAGATAATCTTCTTTATTAGGGGTCATTCGCTTCCTCTTGTCTAATATCTTTATCTAGTATATCAAAAAAAGCTAGATTTCTCTAGCTGTGACTTTTTATGTTATACTTATTGCAAGAGAAAAAACGAGGAGATAAATATGACAAAAATAGCTCTTCTTTCAGATATTCATGGAAATACCACCGCCTTGGAGGCTGTTTTGGCAGATGCTCGGCAGTTAGGAGTGGATGAATACTGGCTTTTGGGAGATATTCTCATGCCGGGAACAGGGCGTAGAAGGATTTTGGACTTGTTGGATCAACTACCGATTACGGCTAGAGTTTTGGGAAACTGGGAAGACAGTCTGTGGCATGGTGTCCGCAAGGAATTGGATCAGACTCGTCCCAGCCAACGTTATCTCTTGCGCCAGTGTCAGTATGTTTTAGAGGAAATTTCCCGAGAAGAAATTGAACTGCTCCACAATCAACCTCTCCAGCTCCATCGTCAGTTTGGGGATTTGACGGTGGGAATTAGTCATCATCTGCCTGATAAGAATTGGGGGAGAGAGTTGATTCATACTGGAGCGCAAGAGGATTTTGACCGCTTGGTGACCAATCCCCCTTGTGATATTGCTGTTTATGGTCATATTCACCAGCAGTTGCTTCGTTACGGTACTGGTGGGCAATTGATTGTCAATCCGGGTTCAATTGGACAACCTTTCTTTTTGGATGCCCAGTTGCGGAAGGACTTGCGGGCCCAGTATATGATTTTGGAGTTTGATGACAAAGGCTTGGTAGATATGGATTTCCGTCGGGTGGACTACGATGTGGCAGCTGAATTGCAGCTAGCTAAAGACCTCAAACTCCCTTATTTTGAGGTTTACTATGAAAGTCTGGTCAATGGTATCCACCATACTCATCATCAGGAATTTCTGAGAGAATTGGCCCAGAAAGAGGGCTATGATAAGGAATTAGATGCTTGGCTGAAAAGTGGTAATGATTGACATTACAACTAAAAAGGGTATAATAAAAGAAAAAGAAGAGTAGAGGTAGGCTAGCCTCGTAAAAAGGAGAAGAGTATGCAAATTCCAAGTAGATTTACCATTGCGACTCATATGCTGATAATTATTGCCCTCAAGGGGAAGGAAAGCAAGGTGACTAGTGATTTTTTGGCTGCTAGTGTTGGGGTTAATCCTGTCATTATCAGAAAAACCTTGTCCCAGTTGAAGAAGGCAGAGCTGATTTCAGTAGCGCGTGGAACAGGGGGAACAGAGATTGTCAAGGACCTCAAAGACATTAGTCTTTTAGATGTTTATCAGGCGGTTGAGTGTCTTGGTAAGACAGGCCAACTCTTCAGTTTCCATGACAATCCAAATCCAAATTGCCCAGTCGGAGCTCATATTCATGAGGTTTTGGATCAAAAATTGGAGAGAATCCAGCTGGCGATGGAGGCTGAACTTGGTCAGACCAGTTTAGAACAGGTCGTGGCTGATGCAGAGAGTCAGATGAAGGATTAAGAGGGGTAGATGCCCTCTTTTTCTCTTTAGATAATTATGATAAAATGTAGTTATTAAAGGAGGAAGAAATGTATCTCGTTATAGGAATTGTATTAGCCTTTATAGTGTCATTTTGGAAGGATAATAGAAGTTTGTGGAATCCAGTATTATTCTTATTATCCCTCATTTCCAGTTATTTTTATCTAGGCTACCTTTTTTATCAAAATGGGTATGAGAAGATTCATTTCGCTTTTTTTATATTTCCCTTTATTTTACTTCCTTTTTTGCTTTTTCTGAGTGGTATCTTTTTAATCTATAATGGGGTCATTTTGTTGAAGCGAGAGGGACGTTCAAAGGCCAATTATCTCTCCATGCTCCTTGGAATAGTCATTTTGGTATTTTTTGCCTTGATTTCATTTCGATTGGGAGGTCAAAATGAATTATTTTACACCAATCACTTTCTAAACATTTTATTTGTATTCATTTTCTACTCTTATTTTATTTTTGGCTTTGCTTTTACGGGTTTTATGCTGTACTCTATCTTGTATCTCTTTATTCCTAAGAAGAAGCATTATGATTTTATTATCATTCACGGTGCTGGTTTATTAGGCGGAGAAAAGGTAACACCTTTGCTAAAGAGGAGAATTGATAAGGCGGTAGAAGCTTACCACAAGTCTAAGAATTCTAACATAAAAATTATTGCCAGTGGTGGTCAAGGAGGAGATGAGAAGATTTCTGAAGCGCAGGCAATTACAAACTATCTGCTTGAAGAGACAGATGTTCCCCAAGATGCGATTATTCTGGAGGATCAATCAAGGACTACCTACGAGAACCTTCTCTTTTCTAAGGAACTTGGCGAGAAACTGGTAGACAAACCTCAATTCCTCTTTGTTACTAATGACTATCATGTCTTTCGTACTAGTACCTATGCACGTAAGCTAAATATGAAGGGAGATGGACTCGGATGTAGGACGGCAGGTTACTACATACCATCTGCTTTTATTCGGGAGTACGTGGCCCTCTGTGTCAAAATGAAATGGATCTTCCTTGCCTTTTATGTCCTGCTATTAGCCATCATTTTGGTAGCCTATAAAGGGATTCTTTGGTAGTCAGATTCTATTTAAAAAGACTTAGAATGCACATGAAAGTCTGTATTCTAAGTCTTTTGTTTTATATATATTTGATTTTTGAAAGGTATTATCTATTCTTCCATGCTTGGTAACGGGTATCAATCAATAATTGGGTAAGGCGTCCCATGGTTTCCCTTTCTGCTGGAGTGAGGGCTTGAGCTTGGACAAAGAGATGATGAATGTGTTCAATAGCCTTGAAGGAAGACAGGTCATTGATGGAGCTAATCCCAGCATCTAGAATGGTGCCAAAGAAGAGGTCGAAGTAGAGCTGAAGTTCCTCGTCAGGGACTGTTGCTACCCACTCCTTGAAGGTTGTGTCTACTTGTTGACTATCACTGTTGGTCTTATCCAGTTGGACGAAGTGCTTGTTCTCAATTTGCCAACTAAAGGTATCGTGCTGGGCGATGCCACCTAAGGCAGTACTGTGAACGATGATTTGGTGAGCAGGAATTTCCAGCATCCTACCGATAATGGAACCTTGTGGAATGAAGACCTTGGTTCTATCCATTATCCTTTGATAACCTTCGGTCTGTGTCAATTCTGTGTGGAGACCAGGTGCATCAAATGTATAAACTGCTGTGATCTGATCTTGCAAATTTTGCTCAATTTGGCTAGCAGCATAGATGGCTAGATTTCCTCCCTTGGAATGCCCAGCTAGAATGACTTTTTTCCTAGGGTGGTGGACAAAAAAGTTCTCTAAATAGCATAGGGCGTGCTTTTGAGCAGGAATTTCCTTCATATAGGTTAGGTGGAAATCTTCCTTCCAGCCAATGATACTGTCATCAGTCCCACGAAAGACAATCAGATAAGTATCGAGAGTGAGGCGGTAGGTCATAGCCGCAAATTGCTTTTGCAGTTCAGGGTCGATTTCGTTGATAAAATAGGAGAGTTTGCAATTTTTGAAGCGCTTGTGTTGAGCCAGTTCATCCAATAACTGGAGGCGATTTTTACTGGTAAGCATGTTAGGCTCCCTTGGAACCTGAGGTGCCAGATCTAAAAGTCGCTGAGGACTTGTGGAGACCAGATTATCAAAGGGGAGGTAGGTGACTTCTGTTAAGGCTAGAATGTCTAATTCATTTAAAGGTAGGTCGTAAAAGGAATCGTGTGCGACATCTTTCAGGTAGTCAAAAATATTGGCCATAAGAGCTCCTTTCTTTTTATTTATCTTATCACAATCACATAGAATTTACTAGTTGGTTTGTACGAGCTCTCTACATACCGACCTATAATGGTATGATTCAGACACATAGAAGACAGTTTGCTTTTATTTCAAACCTCTAAACGAACTTGCTTGAATGTTTTTGCTATCAATCCCGTTTTCCTTTAAAAAATTCTTCATCTCATTTACATCATCAGGTTGGCCGGTCAAGAGATAAATAGCTTGGTTACCGTATTTCACAACCGCATTTTTTAAAAATGCTTGGCTTTGAGAAAAGGTTTCGCTAGTTTTATAAGTTAGATTCGGATTATTCTTACTAAGCTCTCTTAACTCATTATCAAAAATGCTTACTCCTTTGTCTAAATGATTAAGAATGATAGAGCGCTTACCAGCCCACTCTTTCACAACTGGACGTAGAGTAGAAATGCCGACATCAGAGGCAAAACAAACCAGTGCTTGGTCATTGTCTTCAACAGATAAAGATGACTCCAGCCAACTCATCTCAATTTTACTACCAGCTGGTAAATGTGTTAAGGTTTCCTTAAACACGCTACCACTATTATGGGTTACAATAAGAATTTCATCCTCATCAGGAGTGGAAGCAAGGGTTAGCCATCGGCTAGCCTGATTCTCCTTTACTGGACTTTTGTCTGGACCAAACGTGCTGTCAGGAAGCTTAAACTGAGCAAAGGAGCCAGCTTTCCATGTTTGATTTTTTGGTTTTGTGATGTGAACTAAATACAAATCTCCGCTGGGATTTTCAATGGATTTTATCGATAAAGTTTGACTTCGTCCAAGATAGGTAATGATTCCCCAAGATATAAAGCCGAGCACTCCAAGTGTAGTTAGAATAATTATGAACATTTTTTTCCCTCGTTTCATTTTTAACTCCTATAGTGTAGTAATTTTTCATGAATGAATAATATTTTTTTTCATTCAATAATTTCCAAAAAATAAAGAAAAGATTTCTTTATTTAAGTATTCCTTTAATGAAGTTGGTTGCTAGTATTTCTACAGTTTTGCTAATATCTGGAAAATCGTTTTCTGTGATATGCATATCCATGTAGTAAAATAGGTTGTAAACTTGTAAAATATCTTGAATTTTTTCTGGAGAATGGCCTTCAGCCTGCAAACGATGAGTAAAGGTTTTCACGAGAAATTGATGAAATGGATTCGTGACTTTCCCTTCTTCTGAGGAATAGTAGCTATGCAACTCATCTGCTATGGCAGGATTGTACCATTCTGCAAGGATTTTATTGGAAGAAACGAGTGCTCTGGATTGAGCAAAGAGTTGACTAATAAGATCAATCATATCAATTTCCCAATCCAGTTCTTCGATCATAGTTTGGCGAACACGGTTGTTTTCATCAATATAGATATCTAAAAAAATAGCTTCTTTACTTTCGTAATAGTTATAAAAAGATCCGACTGCCATATGAGCTTGTCTAGCAATTTCTGAAATTCCTGTCGCCTTGTATCCTTTTTTTGAAAAAACTTCATAAGCTGCGGATTTCAAAGCCTGTTTTTTGTCCAATTTGATTCACCTCTTTTCTGAATGAATATTAAATCTTGTTCATTCATATCTTAACAAATCTTTTTCAGATTGTCAATCTGAAAGCTAGAACTTTTTACGGATACAACTCGATAAGGAGCTTTTCAATGTTAGAAGAGTATAGAGTGTCGTTTTAACTACACTCAAGGTTTGGAAGAATAGATATAAATTTTGGTTAAGGGGATGGATAAAAGAACTGAAATGAAGGTTGAAAAAATTAAAAATAAAAGGGTAGGGCTGGCACTATGTCTGAAAATAGGGTATGATATCAATGGGGTTATTCACTATCTGTTTTTGAGCTGTTGTGACAAGGAAATGTCAAAAAAGTATTAGATGCTAAGCCCTCTATTTATACTAAAGGATTTAAGACTCCTAAAATTAGCAAAGGAGAATCAGATGCACAAGATTTTATTAGTAGAAGATGATCAGGTCATTCGTCAACAAGTCGGGAAAATGCTCTCTGAATGGGGATTTGAAGTGGTCTTGGTAGAAGACTTTATGGAAGTTTTGAGTCTATTTGTTCAGTCGGAACCTCATCTGGTCCTCATGGATATTGGTTTGCCCTTGTTTAATGGTTATCACTGGTGTCAGGAAATTCGCAAGATTTCCAAGGTACCCATCATGTTTCTGTCTTCCAGAGACCAGGCTATGGATATCGTCATGGCGATCAATATGGGGGCGGATGACTTTGTGACCAAGCCTTTTGACCAGCAGGTTCTTTTAGCCAAGGTTCAGGGCTTGTTGCGTCGTTCCTATGAGTTTGGGCGTGACGAGAGTTTACTGGAATATGCTGGTGTTATCCTCAATACCAAATCCATGGATTTACATTATCAAGGCCAAGTCTTAAATTTGACCAAGAACGAATTCCAGATTTTACGAGTTTTGTTTGAGCATGCGGGCAACATCGTAGCGCGTGATGACCTGATGCGGGAACTTTGGAACAGTGACTTTTTTATTGATGATAATACGCTCTCTGTTAATGTGGCTCGATTGCGTAAAAAGTTGGAAGAGCAGGGCTTGGTAGGTTTTATCGAGACCAAGAAAGGAATAGGGTACGGATTAAAGCATGCTTGATTGGAAACAATTTTTTCTAGCCTATCTGCGCTCCCGTAGTCGTCTTTTGGTTTATCTGCTTGCTTTGGCATTTCTGGTTTTGCTCTTTCAGTTTTTATTTGCCAGTTTGGGAATTTACTTTCTCTACTTTTTCCTACTGTGTTGCTTTGTAACCATTTTATTTTTCGCTTGGGACATATTGGTAGAAATGCAGGTATATCGTCAGGAAATTCTCTATGGGGAGAGGGAAGCTCAGTCTCCTTTGGAAATAGCTTTAGCAGAAAAATTAGAAGCGCGTGAGATGGAACTTTATCAGCAGAGGTCAGATTCAGAAAGAAAACTGACGGATTTGCTGGATTACTATACCTTGTGGGTCCATCAGATAAAGACCCCCATTGCAGCCAGTCAACTCTTAGTTGCAGAAGTAGATGACCGCCAATTAAAGCAGCAATTAGAACAGGAAATTTTCAAAATTGACTCCTATACCAATCTAGTTTTACAGTACCTGCGTTTAGAAAGTTTCCATGATGATTTGGTCTTAAAGCAGGTTCAAATTGAGGACTTGGTCAAGGAAATAATTCGTAAATACGCTCTTTTCTTCATTCAAAAAGGCTTAAATGTCAATCTACATGACCTTGATAAAGAAATCGTGACGGATAAAAAGTGGCTGCTAGTGGTTATTGAGCAAATTATCTCAAACAGTCTCAAGTATACCAAGGAAGGTGGTCTGGAGATTTATATGGACGGGCAAGAGCTTTGTATCAAGGATACGGGAATCGGGATAAAAAACAGTGATGTCCTCCGAGTCTTTGAACGTGGTTTCTCAGGATATAATGGACGTCTAACCCAGCAGTCATCTGGACTTGGACTGTATCTATCTAAGAAAATTTCTGAAGAACTAGGCCACCAGATTCGCATCGAGTCTGAGGTTGGAAAAGGAACGATAGTGCGGATTCAGTTTGCTCAAGTGAACTTAGTTCTTGAGTGAGAAGAGACAATGAGTTTTTACCCAATCTCTTTTTGCTATATTTCAGGATATTTGAAGACTGTTTTTTACAAAACCAATAATAGAACTTTTAATACGGAATATAGTATAAATACTGGTTCAAAGTGAAGTTTTGTATGCTTTATACTTTTGTTGAGTATAAAATCTATAAACTAAGGGTGAATTACAAAAATTAATTTGAGATGAAGTGAATTGTAGACTTGGGAAATGTCTCCTATTCGATTTCAGAATGAATCGTTGATACAGGATTAAAAGAACTGCAGCTTTCTTTTTATTTTGAATGAGATAGGTGTATATAGATTTGTGTAACTGGTATAGAACTGTTTCCAAGAATTTATTGAATGTATCGAATACACACATTCTATTGATTTTGAACCAGTTTTTAATTTCTAAATGTTATGATAGTTTTATCAAGTAAAAGGAGACTGCCATGATTGGAGACAATATAAAATTCTTACGAAAATCACATAATCTGATATAACCAGAATTTTCACGGATTGTGGGTGTGTCACGAAATAGCCTAAACCGTTAGAAAAACTGAAAAAGCTTACTTTCAATAGAAGTATTGGAAATATTCATTTTACATCTATCAAAGAAACATGGGATAGACCTATATTTTACAAAATAGCAAATTATATTTTGAATGATAGTAAAAACGGCAGTACTTGTGTGATTTATAATTATTGCACTCAATGTCCGAGTATCGCACTATCTGAAATAGGGAATAGTAGAGATTGTTCTGCGATATGTAAAAAAACGCATTAGCAAGGAGTATCGTATATGCTACCATATCTTAAAACTATTAGATGGTATCTCTTCTTTAATTTTCTTTTTGGTGTAGTATCGAATATCTGCACAGCTTTGTTACCGTATTTCACGCAGGCATTAATCAAAGGGGATTATCAAGTAGCTCTATATGGTTACTCTATGTCAGTGGCAGGCTATTTGAGTTGTAACTATATCCAAATGCTACTTGATTGGAAGCAGGGGATTATCTTTTCGACTACTTTGAAAAATGAGTGGTTTCGTTCACTTCTGGGACTCAGTCACCACGATTTCAAGCAGAAAACAGTAGCAGAGTATATTTCCTATCAATCGAATGACCTAGATTCGTTGGAAAAGGACTACCTTCCTCCATTGATGAGTTTTATCAAACAAATTTTACGTATCATCATTTACGCTTTCATTATTAGCAGAACAATTAATCCTATTGTATCACTGATTTTAATCTTTTCTACTGGAATTAGTATTCAAATTCCTAAAATCGTTGGGAAGTTGACCGCTAATCGTAGACAGGTTTACTTGAAAAAACAAGGAGATTACTATCGAACTTTGGAGGATTTGCTCATGGGACATCATTTGGTAAATAAACTAACTATGTCGCATTTTTTGAATCAACAAAAGAGTTCTCTAAAGAATTTGCAGGATAAGTATTTTAAGTATGGTTTGACAAAAATTACAGGCATCTTATTGACAGGTGTTTCTTTTGAATTCATTAGTCTTGTTCTGTTTATTTATTTAGCCTACTCTCTATCTCACCAGCAACTCGGTATTCCTGAGGTGGTGGCGAGTTTCGGATATATTAATGCTTTTTCTGAACCAATACAGGAAATCCTTTATGATTTACAAATGTTAGAGTCCGTAAAGCCTGTAATCAAGAGTTTTCAAAACATTGTTGGGAGACCCGTTTCAGTTCAAGCACCTCAACATTCTTTTGATACGATTACTTTGAAAAACATTTCCAAACAACTGGGAGAATCAAAATTGATAATTACTTCCGCTACGATTCAAAAAGGGGATAAAATTGCGCTTATTGGTAAGAATGGGTCTGGAAAAAGTAGTCTTCTCAACATTTTAAATGGAACAGATGAAGATTTTGAAGGACAAATTGTGCTAGATGGGCTTGTTTTGGACCATCTTTGGGGAAGATTCGGTATGATTCTGCAACAAGAACATACATTTATTTCGAGTTATGAAAATAATGTAACGCTATTCAATAGTTTCAATGAAAAATTCAGAGAAGAAGATTTTGAAAAAATTCCACCACAATCCCTGTCAGGTGGTCAGCAACAACGAATGTATTTAAATCGTGAGAAAAATCGTAAAAATCCATTGCTTATCCTAGACGAACCTTTCTCTGCCTTGGATACTAATCAGTTTAAAATGGAATTGGAAAGAGTTCTGGAACTACCAAGTGCCGTCATTGTTACTTTACATCGCCAAAACGAATTATTAAGTAAGTTTGACCAAGTTTGGGAAATTAAGAATGGAGAACTTGTAATTTTGAAATAGCTAAATTATAAAGAATAAAACGCATAGTATTAAGGAGAGATACCGTTTTTCCTTCTTCGGATAAGGAAACAAAAATTGCTTGCTTTCTCTATCTGTTTAATTGATAGATTTCTTCAGAGAAAGACTGTAACATTTTTGATATAATGTTAAGGATAGACTGACGGATATTTAAAGGATAATTTTCAAAAGAATAACAGGTGAGAAGAAAAATATGTAAGACTGGACAGAAGTCTCTCTACCATCATCCATGCAGAAACAAGATTATATGAAATAAAAGGAGTAACCAATGACCGGAAACTATTCAACACGTGAATACCGTGAGAAATTATATGATGATCTTCATGTTCGATTAAGAGATACAGTGATTTTGATGTGTGCGATTTTTATTGCCTCTATCGGCCTAAATATGAATTCAACGGCTGTCATTATTGGAGCCATGCTGATTTCCCCTCTTATGACACCGATTGTTGGACTGGGGTTTGGTTTAGCTATTTTTGATACGCGTTTAATCAAGCAATCTCTAGAGGTTTTATTTACTCAAGTATTGGTCAGCTTGCTTGTCTCGGCTCTGTATTTCTGGATTTCTCCCTTATCTTATGAAAGTAGCGAATTGATTGCACGAACCTCTCCAACCATTTGGGATGTTCTCATTGCTATTGCTGGTGGGATAGCAGGCGTCATTGGTTCAAGGAAAAAAGAAGCAAACAATATCGTGCCAGGAGTAGCCATTGCAACAGCTCTGATGCCACCTATCTGTACTGCAGGTTACGGTTTAGCTAATGGAAATGTACGATTTTTATTTGGAGCTCTTTATCTTTTCTTGATTAACTGTGTCTTTATCATGCTAATCAACATTGTTGGAACAAGAATTATGATGAGAAAATCTCCTTTAAGTTCATTTAAAGAGCTAAACATTAAAATGAGAATTGGATTGATATCCTTGATTGTATTATTGATTCTTCCAGCTAGTTATTCAGCAGTCACTCTGACGATAGATCAAGCGCGAAAAGAAGGAATCAAGCAGTTTGTAGGAAAAGAGTTCGCCAATCATACGGTCATTAATCAAGTCTACAAGTCAAGGAACAATGAATTGGTCTTGACGGTTGTTGGAGATCCGATTTCAGAAGAAGAATTAGAAACGCTCCACCAAAAACAAGCCTCTTACGGTATTCAATCTGTTCAATTGAAAGTCAATCAAGTTCATAATTCGACAAAATTAGACGGTGATACGACCAAGGAATTTTATGAAACCATTAACAAGTATATCGATCAAAAACTCTCTGAAAAAGATTCACAAAAAGATCTCGTAAAAGAAAATGAAGCAGACAAGGAATGAGGATATTGACCTTATCTAACTCATGAAAGCAAATCTTCTGTGGTGGTTTGGTCAATCACTACTAGCTCGGATTAAATAATACTCTTCGAAAATCAAATTCAAACCACGTCAGCGTCGCCTTACCGTACTCAAGTATAGCTTGCGGCTAGCTTCCTAGTTTGCTTTTTGATTTTCATTGAGTAAAAATATAAAAAGCAACAACTGAAATAGTTGTTGCTTTTTAGGTAGCTAGGATTTTATCCCAGGTTTCATCTCTTATTTCTCAACGCGTGATTTGTTGGCGATATCAGCTAGGATAGCTTGAACAAAGTCATCAACTGAGACAGTTTGTGTTTCTTTTTGGCCGTAGCGACGAACGTTGACTGTTCCGTCTTCCATTTCCTTGTCCCCAACGATCAATTGGTAAGGAATCTTGCTTGTTTGTGAAGCACGGATCTTGAACTGCATTTTTTCATTGCGCTCATCGACATCAGCACGTACACCACGGTCGCGGAGTTTCTTAGCTACTTCCCATGCGTAGTCCACGTGTTTTTCATTAGATACTGGGATGAGGGTTACTTGGTGTGGTGCAAGCCATGTTGGGAAGGCACCCTTGTAGTTCTCAATCAAGATAGCTGTGAAGCGCTCCATAGTAGAGATAACCCCACGGTGAATCATAACTGGACGGTGCTCTTCGCCATCAGCTCCGATGTATTTAAGGTCGAAGCGTTCTGGAAGCAAGAAGTCAAGTTGGATAGTAGAAAGGGTCTCTTCTTTTCCGAGAGCGGTCTTAACTTGAATATCCAATTTTGGTCCGTAGAAGGCTGCTTCACCTTCGGCTTCAAAGTAGTCCACGCCCATTTCATCAAGGGCTGCACGAAGCATGGTTTGGGCATTTTCCCACATCTCATCGTTATCAAAGTACTTGTGAGTATCTTGAGGGTCACGAAGAGAGAGGCGGAAGCGGTATTCAGTTAAGTTGAAGTCTTCATAAACATCGATAATCAACTGAAGAGCACGTTGGAATTCTTCTTGGATTTGTTCTGGAGTGACAAAGAGGTGACCATCGTTGAGTGACATTTCACGTACACGTTGAAGACCAGTGAGGGCACCAGATTTTTCATAACGGTGCATCATACCGATTTCAGCGATACGGATTGGCAACTCACGGTATGAGTGAACATGATGTTTGAAGACTTGGATGTGGTGCGGGCAGTTCATTGGACGAAGGACAAATTCTTCCCCGTCACCCATGTCCATAGTTGGGAACATGTCTTCTTGGTAATGATCCCAGTGACCAGAAGTCTTGTAAAGTTCAACAGAAGCAAGTGGTGGAGTGTAGACGTGTTGGTAGCCTGAAGCCAACTCTTTGTCTACGATATAACGTTCCAATTCACGACGGATAGTTGCACCATTTGGCAACCAGAATGGCAAACCTTGTCCCACTTCTTGTGAAATCATAAAGAGGTCAAGCTCTTTACCAAGTTTACGGTGGTCACGTTCCTTAGCTTCTTCACGCATTTGAAGATAGTTTTTCAAGTCTTTCTTGTCAAACCAAGCTGTACCGTAGATACGTTGCATCATAGCGTTGTCGCTATTTCCGCGCCAGTAAGCACCTGCTACATGGAGAAGGTGGAAGATTTGGATACGGCCTGTTGATGGGACATGAGGTCCACGGCAAAGGTCCACGTATTCACCCTGACGGTAGATAGTCAAACCACCTTCGTCTTCTGAATGTTCTTCAATCAATTCCAACTTATAAGGGTCGTTTTTGAAGATTTCACGAGCCTCGTCTTTCGTAACTTCTTCACGGATTGATGGGAAGTTTTCTTTGACGATTTTTTGCATTTCTTCTTCGATACGAGGAAGGTCTTCGTTAGAGATTTGACCAGCTGTGTTGTCAGTATCGTAGTAGAAACCATCTTCGATAGCTGGACCAACTCCCAAGTGAATGTCTGGGAAAAGACGACGAGCTGCTTGGGCGAACAAGTGGGCAGCTGAGTGACGTAGGATTGGAAGGGCATCTTCGTGATCAGGTGTCACGATTTCGATGCTTCCATCTTCAGTGATAGCACGAGTAGTGTCTATGAGTTTGCCGTTGAATTTACCAGCCAAGGCTTTTTTAGCTAGGGAATTGCTGATAGATTGGGCAATTTCAAAAGTTGTAACGCCAGATTCGAATTCACGAACAGCGCCATCTGGGAAAGTAATGTTAATCATGATGTTCTCCTTACTTATATTATTGACGAATGTGTTAACCCTATTCTGAAAACAGGGACAGAGGATTGTGAAAGCTAGAAAAACAAAAAGCGACATCCTCAAAAGGACGTCGCAACGTGGTTCCACCTTCATTTATGTTCCTCAAAAAAGAGGGACACCTCTGATTGGCTCTAACGTGGCCACCGTTTTATGTTTTCATAAAAAACCAAGAGTAGTATCAGTTTAGGCTTTCTATGCGTTTCCAGCAACCACGCACTCTCTAGTAGAAAGGGACTAAGTGACTTGTCTCTATGGATTATTATAGCATGATTGTGAGATTTTTCAAGGATTTTGTGAAAGTTTTTTGTTTTTCATTTTTTGTAGAATATGCTTGATACCAATACCGGAAGCCATGCCCATCAGAGCCAAGGTTTCATAGATTAGCAAGTAAATGAGTATAAACTCACCAAAGGTTATGATAGTAAAGCAAAAGAGCAGTCCGTTACCAATTAACCACCAAAGTGAAAAACGGAAACGGTAGCTATAAAGTAGCGATACAATAAAGATCACTAGAGGTGTATAGAAGAGAATATTATTTACGTAGAGACTTTTGAGCAAAAGGGAGTCAGAAACGATTAGTGATAACAACTCATAAAGTGGCCAGTAAAAGAAAAAGATGACCAAATAGTAGGGGAGATGGGAATAGAATCTAGGCATGATAATCACCTCGTTTAAAAAACAGACAACTTAGATTTCTTGCTATAATTATTATAGCATATTTAAAACAAGAAAGTAAATCTGTTGACAAAGAAGTTAGTTATTGGTAGAATAGGGAATGTCGTAAAGACAAATAACTTCTTCTTGGTTACAGGCATGCCAACCTGTCACTCGGATGAAGCCAAATAAAAAGGAGAAACATCATGGCAATCTCAAAAGAGAAAAAAAATGAAATCATCGCACAATATGCACGTCACGAAGGTGATACAGGTTCAGTAGAGGTTCAAGTTGCTGTCCTTACTTGGGAAATCAACCACCTTAACGAACACATCAAACAACACAAAAAAGACCACGCTACTTACCGTGGATTGATGAAGAAAATCGGTCGCCGTCGTAACTTGCTTGCATACTTGCGTAAAAACGACGTTAACCGTTACCGTGAGTTAATCAACTCTCTAGGACTTCGTCGCTAATCTTGCGTCTAAAACGTTTCTATACTTCGTTGACTTCGCCTCGATGTACCATCAGTACAATCTTCGGCTTGTCTCCTAGTCTATAAACGTTTTATTCAGCAAGAATTAAGCTCTCTGACTTCAGAGGGCTTTTTACGTTGTCACCTTACCTCGATATACTCAAGTAGAATCTTCGGTTACGGTTCCTAGCACTGTAAGGTAAAATAAACCAGATCTTCTCCCTTAGGGGAGATTTTTTTGTTCACTAAAATATTTGTATAATCGTCGGCTTGTCGCCTAGTCTATAAACATTTTATACAGCAAGAATCATGATGCTAAGGACGTTAAAAATCCGTATGAAAATAGGGAAAGGACACCGTGTTCGATCAACGCAAGGAGTTTCATCTTTTTTCACTAGGATTTTAGCCTGGGTTCAAATCAGCTTTCTGATTTTCAGAGGGCTTTTTTATTGAGGTTTTATCGGTCACAATTTTGGAGATTACAAAAACCTCAAATGGTATCAGATAATTACACCATAAAGCCGAGTAGCTGTCTGCAAGCCCCCTCGGAGAGTCCACACTTTACGAAGTAAAGTATAGTATGTTATACTTTACATGGAAGTAGTCACCGAATTCCAGTTAGAAATTACTTTGTAACTACGTTTTGAGGAGGAGTAAAATGCTTTCCTATGTTCGACATTACCCACTAGCGATAGCTAAATTAATGTGTCTGTGCTCTCCTAAAATCTGCTGATTTATTACTGACCAATACAGGAGGTTTTTTATGGGACAGACAATCATATCTGCTATTGGTGTTTATATTTCCACCAGTATCGATTATTTAATTATTTTATTTATTTTATTTGCACAGCTATCACAGAATAAACAAAAATGGCATATTTATGCGGGGCAATATCTAGGCACAGGCTTACTTGTAGGGGCGAGTTTAGTTGCTGCTTATGTCGTTAATTTCGTGCCTGAAGAATGGATGGTTGGATTGCTTGGTTTAATCCCTATCTATTTAGGGATTCGCTTTGCAATTGTTGGAGAAAGTGAGGAAGAAGAGGAAGAAATTATTGAAAGATTAGAACAAAGCAAGGCAAATCAACTGTTTTGGACAGTTACATTGCTGACAATTGCGTCTGGCGGAGATAATTTAGGTATCTATATACCTTATTTTGCTTCATTAGATTGGTCACAGACCCTCGTGGCCTTGCTTGTGTTTGTAATCGGCATAATTATCTTATGCGAGATTAGTCGGGTCTTATCCTCTATTCCCTTAATATTCGAGACAATTGAAAAATACGAGCGAATCATAGTGCCCTTAGTATTCATTCTACTTGGACTATACATCATGTATGAAAATGGCACGATAGAGACTTTTCTGACCGTGTAGATTTTTTTGTTTCACTAGGATTTTATCCCAATCTCAAATTGGCTCTCTGATTTTCAGAGGGCTTTTTATGTTGTCACTTTACCTCGATATACTCAAGTATAATCTTCGGTTACGGTTCCTAGCACTGTATGGAAAAAACAACCATAATTTTTCTGATTTTAATTGTATTTTTTTCATAGCTTGTTACACAGTTGAAAATATGGTATACTTTTCATGAGAATTTTCTAAATTTTTAAGATTCTAACAAAGGAGGTTTGCATGCTTTCCAAATTTTCTGGAAGCCGACAAGACCAGCAATTTGTGTTACTTTTAGTTATTTTGCTAGGTATTTTAGGGATTTCTCTCTTTCTAGCAGTTTCAATGGGATCTGTTGCGATTGATCTAGGAGATACCTATCGGGTTATTTTGAGCAGGTTGGGATTTCCTCTTGAGGTAGGAGAGGTTTCCAAGTCCACTCTTGCCATTGTATGGAACATGAGATTCCCTCGAGTATTGTTAGGTCTGATAGTAGGAGCAGGCCTTTCTATGTGTGGTAGTGTGATGCAGTCCACGGTAAACAATCCCATAGCAGAGCCTTATGTCTTAGGAATATCTGCGGGTGCTACTCTAGGGGCAACTTTGAGCATCATTCTTGGTTTAAAAGTGATGATTAGCCTTGGAGCTTTTCTTGGAGCTATTTTGGCAACAATTGCTGTCCTCATCATTGCCTCTATGCAGGGAAGGATGACAACATCTAGTCTGATCTTATCAGGAACGGTGGTCAATGCTCTCTTTCTAGCTTTTTCCAACTTTATTATCTCAGTTGGCGCTAATGCGGACAGTGTGATGACCATTAAGTTTTGGACCATGGGCTCGCTCGCTGGGACTTCCTGGGCAGACTTGGTCCTGCCAACTATAGTAGTAGGAATAGCCTTTCTATTTTTCTCTACTCAGTATCGTGTTTTCAATGCGATGATGATGGGAGATGAGGCTGCTTTAACTTTGGGGATTCCCTTACGCTTTTATTGGTATCTTTATGTGACCATGGTGGCTGTGCTGACAGCAGTCTTAGTGGCAACCTGTGGGATTATTGGATTTGTCGGTCTGATTACTCCACATTTAGCTCGAGGGTTAGTAGGAACGAATTACAAGAGGCTTTTTCCTGTTGCAACCTTGCTAGGTGCCCTCTTTGTCATCTGGGCAGACGTATTCTCTCGTATCATCATTCCAAACGCAGAGTTGCCTATTGGTATTTTCACAGCCTTAGTAGGTGCTCCCTTCTTTATCTACATTGTTGGAGGTAGGCGAAGGGAGGTGAGGGTCTGATATGGACTTGATTTGTCAGGATATCCATTTTGGACTGGGAGAGAAAAAAATCCTCAAAGGAGTCTCTCTTAAGGTTGAAGGGAATCAATTTCACACGATATTAGGACCAAATGGAAGTGGAAAAACCAGTCTACTTAAACTCCTCTATCGTCAGGAAAAGGTGGAAAAAGGCTTGATAAGCCTAGATGGAAAGCCTCTGGAACAATGGACGCTCAAAGAAACAGCCAAGCAAATGGCAGTTGTGACCCAGTTTAATCAGCTGCAGTTTGATTGTACAGTTGAAGAAATCGTCTTGCTGGGAAGAACTCCCCACCTCTCTTTTTTACAGAAGGAAAAGGAAAGAGATTATACCCTCGTTCAAGATGCCCTCGTCAAGGTGGATATGCTTGAGAAGAAAACTCGTCTCTATTCGTCTCTGTCAGGGGGAGAGAAACAACGAGTCTTATTAGCCCGCGCCTTGGCGCAAGAACCGACTCTCTTGCTCCTGGACGAACCAACCAATCACTTGGATATCAAGTATCAGCTAGACTTGTTGGCCATTGTGAAAAATCTCAAGGTCAATGTTCTAGCTGTCCTACATGATATTCAACTTGCTTGTCGCTATTCGGATTATCTCTATCTGATGAAAGAGGGGGAAATCCTTTACCAAGGGACTCCAAAGGAGACCATCACCCCTGAGTCATTGCAAACTGTATACGGAGTTCAAAGTCAGGTGACTTGGACCGAGGATCAGCAAGCCATGATTCACTATTTATAAGAATGAAAAGGAAAACAAGATGAAAAAAACACTAAGCATTTTACTCGTAACAGTAGCCACCCTAACCATGGCAGCTTGTGGTAACACTACTACAGAAAAAGCTACCACACAATCTAGCGCAGAAACAAGTCAAAAGGCGAGCACAGAGACGACTTATCCACTAACGGTTAAGACCTATGACGCGAAAGGAAATGAAGTCGAACAAGTTTTTGATAAGGCACCTGAAAAAGTTATCACCAACAATCTTTCAACCACTGAAATCTTATTGGAGTTGGGGTTGAAGGATAAAATTGCTGGCATGCTCAATCCAGACAATGCTGTGACGGACAAATACAAGGACGCGATTGCGACTATTCCTCAAATTGGGGATAAAAAAACAGTCTCACAAGAGACAGTCCTTTCTTATGAGCCAGACGCTGTGATGGGTCGAAACATGATGTTTTCTGAAAAATCCTTGGGGACAGTTAGCACTTGGAATGAAAATAAAATCCCAGTTTATACGCAAAAAGCTTCTCTCTCAACAATTCAGCAAGATTTGGGGAATATTGTAGAAGATGTCAAAAATCTTGGAATGATTTTTAATGTTCAGGACAAGGCTAATGAATACGCAGCCCAGTTACAAGCTAAAATTGACGCTGTTAAGAAAGCAAACCCAGCAAGTCAAGGTGAAAAGAAAAAGGCTTTGATTATGGTTGCTTATAATGATGAAACCTTCGGTGCCTACAAGTCTGCTTTGCAAGAAAGTTTGCTGAACCAACTTGGTTATACAAACGTTGCTACGGGGACATCAGGCTTGACCTTGGAAAATCTCGTGTCAATGGATCCTGAATTGATTATCTATGTAACCAGCGATCGCAATAAAAAATTGGATGAAAAAGCAGTAGAGTTGATGAAGGCAAATGCTGTTTTGGAAAGCGTTCCTGCTATTAAGAATCAAAAAATCATGACCATCTCTTACGATGAATTGATGGACTATGGTCCAGCAGTGATTGATTCCCTTGAGAAAATCAATGACTTTATCAATAAATAATGAGTTTGATTGGGAAGGAATTCAAGTAAAAATCAGCCTTCCTTCTAACTACGACCCCAATCAAACCTATCCAGCGATTCTCTTGAATGATGGAAACTTGGATTTCCTATCGTTCCTTTCCGAATCTGTGATTTTAGTGGGCTTGACCTCTAAAAATCGCCTAGATGACTACACGCCTTGGAAGGCATCTGCTCTGAGAGATGGAGCTCCAGATTTTGGAGGTCAGGCCAACGCCTATCATGATCATTTATTTGGAGGTCTTTTAGACAAATTGCAGTCGCTTTATCGCCTGGACGAAACTCGTCTTGCTTATGGAGGGTATTCACTAGGTGGTTTGGCGGCAGTCTACAGTCTTTTCAGCTTTGACAAGGTTTCCTGTGTATTCTCCATCTGCGGTTCCTTTTGGTATCCTGATTTTGTGACTTACTGTAGGGAAGAAAAGGTGAAAAATTTGGCCTGTTTGCTGTATTTACAAAATGGTCAAACAGAAGGAGCACACCATACTAATCGTTTGGCTCAAGCACCAGTCTATGCTGAGCAGATTCATACCAGTCTTCAGAAATACTATTCGAACGGTCAGTTTGTCTTTGATCCTTATGGGCACCATGAACAAGTGGATGAGCGATTTCTAGCCTTTTCCAGCTGGTTGGCTCAAAAATGGAAAATCGAATAAAAGAATTACCCCTTGGCTTTTGCCAAGGGATTGTTGTATTTTTTAACCAAGTTTTTCTCTGTTCTTATCTGGATTCCATACGAAGCTTGCGATAAAGCTGAAGATGATAGTTAGGATAGCGAGGATAATGGCAAGGATGAGGGCAGGGATGCGGATAAGCCACCAGAGTGGGTTTGGTTTTTTATCATTGTGCCATTGTTTGGTTTCGTCGTCTAGACGTTGAAATTCTGATTGGATACGATTAGCGACTGTTTCAATGCCTTCATCATTCATTTTCTTGATATCTGAGATATCGATTGGATTTCCAAAGTTCATATCAACACGCTCACGGCTAACCAGGCCTTTCAAGGTCATAGGACCTGTATAGGTAACAGGCATGATACGGACCTTGGCCATTTTGGCAATCAGGGCAACTCCACCCTTGACATCGTTTGAGTGACGGCTCCCACTTGGAAACATGATGAGAGAGCGATCACTTTTTTTAAGAACATTGATAGGATATTTGATGGCAGAAGCACTAGGATTTTCACGGTCGATAGGAAAAGCACCACACATACGAATCCACCAGCCAAAGATACGGTTGGTAAAGAGTTCTTTTTTGGCCATAAAGATGAACTGTTTTGGCTTGGTCGCAAAGGCCATGTAAACAGGATCCCACCAGGTACGGTGAGGGGCAACCAGAATATAATTTTCATCTTGATTAGGAATTTTATCGGTATTATGATAGTGGGCATTGCCATTAATGGACCATAGGAGCAAGACAACCAATCCACGTAAATAAGTATAAAACATGCGATCTCCTTCGATTATTTTCTTGTTATTATTATACCTTATCAAAGGAGGGCTGGCAAACTTTTCCCTTGACTAGGTGAATATTTGGGATGAGATTAGAATTCTTTTAGAAAAAATGATATGATAGAATTTATGGATAAAAATAAGATTATGGGATTAACCCAAAGAGAAGTCAAGGAAAGACAGGCTAAGGGCTTGGTCAATGATTTTACTGCTTCGGCCAGTACTAGCACTTGGCAAATCATCAAACGAAATGTCTTTACCCTTTTTAACGCTTTGAACTTTGCCATTGCTTTGGCCCTTGCCTTTGTTCAGGCTTGGAGCAATCTGGTCTTCTTTGCTGTTATCTGCTTTAACGCTTTTTCTGGGATTGTGACCGAGCTGCGGGCCAAACACATGGTGGACAAGCTCAATCTCATGACCAAGGAAAAGGTCAAAACCATCCGTGATGGCCAAGAAGTGGCTCTGAATCCGGAAGAATTGGTGCTGGGAGATGTCATTCGTTTGTCTGCTGGAGAGCAGATTCCCAGTGATGCCTTGGTTTTGGAAGGCTTTGCGGAAGTCAATGAAGCCATGTTGACGGGGGAAAGTGATTTGGTGCAAAAGGAAGTTGACGCCTTGCTTTTGTCTGGAAGTTTCCTAGCTAGTGGGTCAGTTTTAGCTCGTGTCCATCATGTAGGTGCAGACAACTATGCTGCCAAACTCATGTTGGAAGCTAAGACAGTGAAACCCATCAACTCTCGTATCATGAAATCGCTGGACAAGTTAGCAGGTTTTACTGGGAAAATTATCATTCCTTTTGGTCTGGCTCTCTTGCTGGAAGCCTTGCTTTTAAAAGGCTTGCCTCTTAAGTCATCCGTTGTAAATTCGTCAACAGCCCTTTTGGGAATGTTGCCTAAGGGAATTGCCCTTTTGACCATTACTTCGCTCTTGACGGCGGTTATTAAGCTGGGTCTGAAAAAGGTCTTGGTTCAGGAGATGTACTCTGTTGAGACCTTGGCGCGCGTAGATATGCTCTGTTTGGATAAGACGGGTACCATCACCCAAGGAAAGATGCAGGTGGAGGCCGTTCTTCCACTGACGGAAACTTATGGTGAAGAGGCTATTGCCAGCATCCTGACCAGCTATATGGCCCATAGTGAGGATAAAAATCCAACAGCCCAAGCCATTCGCCAGAGTTTTGTGGGAGAAGTTACTTATCCTATGATTTCGAATCTTCCCTTCTCAAGCGACCGCAAGTGGGGAGCTATGGAATTGGAAGGTCTGGGGACAGTTTTCTTAGGGGCACCTGAGATGTTGCTGGAAAACGAAGTCCCAGAAGCCAGAGAGGCCTTGGAGAGAGGTTCACGTGTCTTGGTCTTAGCCCTCAGTCAGGAAAAATTAGACCACCACAAACCACAGAAACCATCTGATATTCAGGCTCTAGCCTTGCTGGAAATCTTGGACCCGATTCGAGAGGGAGCAGCAGAGACGCTGGACTATCTCCGTTCTCAGGAAGTAGGCCTCAAGATCATCTCTGGTGACAATCCAGTTACGGTATCCAGCATTGCCCAGAAGGCTGGTTTTGCGGACTACCAGAGCTATGTAGATTGCTCGAAAATCGAGGATGAGGAATTGGTTGCTATGGCTGAGGAGACAGCTATTTTCGGACGTGTTTCCCCTCATCAAAAGAAACTCATTATCCAAACGCTGAAAAAAGCGGGTCATACAACAGCTATGACAGGGGACGGAGTTAATGATATCTTGGCCCTTCGTGAGGCGGATTGTTCCATCGTAATGGCGGAGGGAGACCCTGCGACTCGTCAGATTGCCAATCTGGTTCTCTTGAACTCTGACTTTAATGATGTTCCTGAGATTCTCTTTGAAGGTCGTCGTGTGGTCAATAACATTGCCCATATCGCACCGATTTTCTTGATTAAGACCATCTATTCCTTCCTGCTAGCAATCATCTGTATCGCCAGTGCTCTTCTGGGACGGTCTGAATGGATCTTGATTTTCCCCTTCATTCCAATCCAGATTACTATGATAGACCAATTTGTAGAAGGTTTCCCACCATTCGTTCTGACTTTTGAGAGAAATATCAAACCTGTTGAGCCAAACTTCCTCAGAAGATCCATGATTCGTGCTCTACCAAGTGCTCTCATGGTTGTGTTCAGCGTTCTTTTTGCGAAAATATTTGGAAGTAGCCAAGGTTGGTCTGAGTTAGAAATCTCAACTCTCCTCTATTATCTCTTGGGGTCAATTGGTTTCTTATCCGTATTTAGAGCCTGCATGCCATTCACTCTCTGGCGTGTCCTCTTGATTGTTTGGTCAGTAGGAGGCTTCCTAGCCACAGCTCTCTTCCCAAGAATTCAAAAACTGCTTGAAATTTCAACCTTAACAGGACAAACATTACCTGTTTATGGTGTCATGATGTTGGTCTTTACCGTGATTTTCATCCTGACTAGTCGCTATCAAGCCAGAAAGTAAAGAAAGACTGCAATCTGTGGATTGCGGTCTTTTTAGGTACAAGATTGCCAGCTGAAATGTGGTATAATAAGAGGTAATAGAGTTTTGAAAGTGAGAGAAAATGATTTCAAAGAGATTAGAATTGGTGGCTTCTTTTGTGCCACGGGGAGCCATTTTACTAGATGTAGGGAGTGACCATGCTTATCTGCCTATCGAGTTGATCGAAAGAGGACAAATTAAAAGTGCTATTGCGGGTGAGGTGGTGGAAGGTCCCTACCAGTCTGCGGTCAAAAATGTTGAGGCTCACGGCCTAAAGGAGAAAATCCAAGTCCGTTTAGCAAATGGCTTGGCAGCTTTTGAAGAGGCAGACCAAGTGTCTGTCATTACCATTGCTGGTATGGGTGGTCGTTTGATTGCTAGGATTTTAGAAGAAGGCTTGGACAAGCTAGCTAATGTAGAGCGTTTAATCCTCCAACCCAATAATCGTGAAGATGATTTGCGTATCTGGTTACAAGAGAACGGATTCCAGATTGTAGCAGAAAGTATCCTAGAAGAGTCTGGGAAATTCTACGAGATTTTGGTGGTGGAAGCAGGGGAAATGAAGTTAGCAGCCAGTGATGTTCGCTTTGGTCCTTTCTTGTCCAAAGAGGTCAGTCCAGTCTTTGTCCAAAAATGGCAAAAAGAAGCTGTTAAGCTAGAGTTTGCCCTCGGACAAATCCCAGAAAAAAATCTGGAGGAACGTCAAGTTCTAGTAGATAAAATTCAAGCCATCAAGGAGGTGCTCCATGCTAGCAAGTGAAGTAATTAACGCATATGAAGCCTTTTGCCCTCAGGAATTTTCCATAGAGGGAGACAGTCGTGGTCTACAAATTGGTACTTTGGACAAGGAGATCCACAGTGTCATGGTGACTCTCGATATTCGTGAAGAAACGGTGGCTGAAGCTATTGAAAAGGGTGTGGACTTGATTATCGTCAAGCACGCGCCGATTTTCCGTCCCATCAAGGATTTGGTAGCTAGCCGTCCACAAAATCAGATTTACATTGACCTCATCAAGCATGATATCGCAGTTTATGTCAGCCATACCAATATTGACATCGTTGAAAATGGTCTCAATGACTGGTTCTGTCAGATGTTAGGAATCGAGGAGACAACTTATCTTCAGGAGACAGGTCCTGAACGTGGAATTGGTCGTATTGGAAAGGTTCAGCATCAGACTTTTGGGGAATTGGCCCAGCATGTCAAGCAAGTCTTTGGTTTAGATAGCCTGCGATTGGTGCATTATCAAGAGAGTGATTTGCAGAAGCCTATTTCAAGAGTGGCCATCTGTGGTGGAAGCGGGCAGTCATTCTATAAGGAGGCTTTGGCAAAAGGGGCAGATGTTTATATCACTGGTGATATTTATTACCATACTGCCCAGGATATGCTGTCTGATGGTTTGTTGGCATTGGATCCAGGCCACTATATCGAAGTGCTTTTTGTGGAAAAAATCGCAGCACTCCTTACTCAATGGAAGGCAGAGAAGGGCTGGTCTATTGATATTTTGCCTAGTCAAGCATCGACCAATCCTTTCCACCATATCTAGTTAGAAGGTGAAGACAATGAAGAAAGTTGCCATTATCGGAGCAGGGATTGTAGGTGCCACAGCAGCCTACTACCTTTCGAAAGAAAGTGATCTAGAAGTGACCGTTTTTGACCATGGACAAGGTCAGGCTACCAAGGCAGCAGCAGGAATTATTAGTCCTTGGTTTTCCAAACGTCGTAATAAGGCCTGGTACAAGATGGCGCGCTTGGGAGCTGACTTTTATGTGGATTTATTAGCTGATTTAGAGAAGTCAGGACAAGAAATCGACTTTTACCAGCGTTCGGGAGTCTTTCTCCTGAAAAAGGATGAAACTAAGTTGGAAGAACTCTATCAACTAGCCCTTCAGCGTAGAGAAGAATCTCCTTTGATAGGGCAATTAGCCATTCTAGACCAAGCATCAGCTAATGAATTGTTCCCTGGCTTGCAGGGATTTGACCGCTTGCTCTATGCTTCTGGTGGAGCGAGAGTAGATGGCCAACTCCTAGTGACTCGTTTGCTGGAAGCAAGTCAGGTCAAGCTGGTCAAAGAAAAAGTGACTCTGACACCTTTAGCATCAGGCTACCAGATTGGCGAAGAGGTGTTTGATCAGGTTATTTTGGCGACGGGAGCTTGGTTGGGACACCTGTTAGAGCCTTTAGGTTATGAAGTAGATGTTCGTCCCCAAAAGGGGCAACTCCGAGATTATCAGCTTGCCCAAGACATGGAAGCTTACCCTGTTGTTATGCCCGAAGGGGAGTGGGATTTGATTCCTTTTGCAGGTGGGAAATTGTCCTTAGGCGCTACTCATGAAAATGACATGGGATTTGATTTGACGGTAGATGAAACCTTGCTCAAACAAATGGAGGAGGCAGCCCTGCCTTGCTATCCTAGTTTAGTAGAAGCTACCAGAGCTGGTGAGCGTGCGGGAATCCGTGCCTATACCAGTGATTTCTCACCTTTCTTTGGGCAGGTGCCAGAATTGGCAGGTGTCTATGCAGCCAGTGGACTAGGTTCATCAGGTCTCACAACGGGTCCTATCATTGGTTACCATCTAGCCCAATTGGTTCAAGGCAAGGAATTGATCTTGGACCCTGAAAACTACCCAATTGAAAACTATGTCAAACGACTAAAAAGCGAATAAGCATTTTAATGAAATTTTATCCTACCCTCTAGGATGGCAAATGACATTCCCTATCAAAAATGGTAAAATAAGAAAAAATAATCCGAGAATCGAGGAAAGAAGATGCAAGAAAAGATTTTGGTAACAGGTGGGGCAGGTTTTATTGGAACCCACACTGTTATTGAGTTAATCCAAGCAGGTCATCAGGTTGTTGTGGTGGATAACCTTGTTAATAGTAACCGTAAAAGTTTAGAAGTTGTTGAGAGAATTACAGGAGTTGAAATTCCTTTTTATGAAGCTGACATCCGTGATACAGATACCCTCAGAGACATTTTCAAACAAGAAGAACCAACAGGTGTCATTCACTTTGCTGGCTTGAAGGCTGTTGGTGAATCTACCCGTATTCCTCTTGCCTACTATGACAACAATATCGCTGGAACTGTCAGTCTTCTAAAAGCTATGGAAGAAGCCAACTGTAAAAACATCATTTTCAGTTCTTCTGCAACAGTTTACGGAGATCCTCATACAGTACCAATCTTGGAAGATTTCCCACTTTCAGTGACCAATCCATATGGCCGTACTAAGCTTATGCTAGAGGAAATTTTGACGGATATTTACAAAGCAGACTCAGAATGGAATGTGGTCTTGCTTCGTTACTTTAACCCAATCGGAGCGCATGAGAGTGGTGATTTGGGAGAAAATCCAAACGGTATTCCAAACAACCTCTTGCCATATGTGACTCAAGTAGCCGTTGGAAAATTAGAGCAAGTGCAAGTGTTTGGAGACGATTACGATACCGAAGACGGAACTGGTGTTCGTGACTATATCCACGTTGTCGATTTGGCTAAGGGGCACGTTGCAGCTTTGAAAAAAATCCAAAAAGGTTCAGGACTAAACGTTTATAACCTTGGGACAGGTAAAGGCTATTCTGTTCTTGAAATTATCCAAAATATGGAAAAAGCGGTGGGACGTCCAATTCCTTACCGTATCGTAGACCGTCGCCCAGGTGATATCGCAGCCTGCTATTCAGATCCTGCAAAAGCCAAAGCAGAACTGGGCTGGGAAGCAGAATTAGGCATCACCCAAATGTGTGAAGACGCATGGCGTTGGCAAAGCAAGCATCCAAATGGATTTGAAGACTAAGATGGTGATGTCAATCATTGTCCCCTGTTTAAACGAAGAGGAAGTACTTCCTCTTTTTTATCAGGCTTTGGAAGCTTTACTTCCAGATTTGGAAACAGAAATCGAGTATGTCTTTGTCGATGATGGATCAAGTGATGGGACTTTGAAACTCTTAAAGGCCTATCGGGAGCAAAATCCGGCAGTTCATTATCTTTCTTTCTCTCGAAATTTTGGCAAAGAAGCAGCTCTGTATGCAGGCTTACAATATGCGACAGGAGATCTGGTGGTGGTAATGGATGCAGACCTACAGGATCCTCCTAGTATGTTGCTTGAGATGAAAAACTTACTAGACCAAAATGCAGATTTGGACTGCGTAGGGACACGGAGAACCAGTCGGGAGGGAGAACCTTTCTTTCGTAGTTTCTGTGCTGATATCTTTTACCGCCTTATGCAAAAAATTAGCCCAGTAGCCTTGCCCTCAGGTGTCCGTGATTTTCGCATGATGAGACGGTCTGTAGTCGATGCAATTTTAAGTTTGACCGAGTCCAATCGTTTTTCTAAGGGACTCTTCGCATGGGTCGGTTTTAAAACCCACTATCTGGACTATCCAAATGTCGAAAGGAAGGCTGGCAAGACCAGTTGGAGTTTTAGGCAACTCATCTTCTACTCTATTGAAGGGATTGTTAACTTTTCAGATTTTCCCTTGATTATCGCCTTTGTGGCTGGTCTCCTATCTTGTTTTATTTCTCTGCTTATGACCTTTTTTGTTGTAGTTCGGACCCTCATTTTGGGCAATCCGACATCAGGTTGGACCTCTCTGATGGCTGTTATTCTCTTTCTTGGGGGAATCCAACTCTTGACCATTGGGATTCTCGGCAAGTATATCAGTAAGATTTATCTAGAGACTAAAAAAAGACCACTTTATCTTATCAAAGAAAAAAGCGACCTTCCTGATTTTACAGAAAAAAATAAAGTGAAAAGACTATAATTTTACATGGAAATGTGCTAAACTAGAGGGAGTGGATTATCGCCATTGATTTAGGCTTCCTGGTTTCCAATCAGGGCGCGAGTTGGGCAATTTTTAACAGCCTCTAAGACATCCTGACTAGGAGAAATTTCTTTTTCCAGTTGGTCAGGGTCATCGTAAAAACGCACGATTCCATTATCGTGGTAATCAAATAAATCAGAATAAGTTTGGCAAAGCCCACAGGCGATACATCGTTCAGGTATAAGTGTGATTTTCATATTTATATTGTAATAAGAAAAGTAAAAAAAAACAAGGAGTAAGGTATGGCAAAAGAACCGTGGCAAGAAGATATTTATGAAAATCAAGAAGAAACAAGATCAGAACGTCGTAAGAGAACTCAAGGTAGAGATGTAGTAGCCAATCGTGTCTTGACGATCCTAGCCAGTATTTTCTTTGTGATTGTAGTCGTAATGATTATTGTTCTGATCTATCTATCATCGGGGGGGAGTAATCGCACAGCAGCCTTGAAAGATTTTCACGATTCAGACGCAAATGTAGTACAGATTTCATCTTCTAGTAGTTCCCAGCCTGAACAGAGTTCAGAATCTTCTTCTGAACACTCGGAGGAAGCTACAGATCCAGAAGGGACGACAAAAGTCTTAGCTGGAGAAGGAGAAGCAGCCATTGCAGCTCGCGCTGGGATTTCGATTGCTCAGTTAGAAGCCTTAAATCCTAGTCATATGGCTACAGGGTCTTGGTTTGCTAATCCAGGTGATGTTGTTAAAATCAAATAGGAGTTGATATGAAAACAATTCAAATTGCTATTGACGGCCCTGCTTCCAGTGGTAAGAGTACGGTCGCAAAGATTATTGCCAAGGATTTTGGATACACCTACCTAGATACAGGTGCTATGTATCGTGCGGCGACCTATATGGCTCTCAAGAACCAGTTAGGAGTGGAAGAGATTGAGGAACTTTTAGCCTTATTGGCCCAGCATCCAATCAGTTTTGGACGCTCAGAAACTGGAGAACAGCTTGTCTTTGTAGGGGATGTGGATATTACCCATCCTATCCGTGAAAATGAAGTGACCAATCATGTTTCTGCTATTGCAGCAATTCCTCAAGTGCGTGAGAAACTAGTTTCTCTCCAACAAGAGATTGCCCAGCAAGGTGGGATTGTCATGGACGGTCGCGATATTGGAACTGTCGTATTACCACAAGCAGAGTTAAAAATTTTCCTAGTAGCCTCTGTTGATGAAAGAGCAGAGCGCCGTTACAAGGAAAATATTGCCAAGGGAATTGAAACAGACCTTGAAACCCTAAAAGAGGAAATTGCTGCGCGTGACTACAAGGATAGTCATCGTGAGACTTCGCCTCTCAAACAAGCAGAGGATGCTGTCTACCTTGATACAACTGGTTTGAACATTCAAGAAGTAGTTGAAAAAATCAAAGCAGAAGCTGAAAAAAGAATGTAGATGTAGAAAAGCCGATAGATTGATATCGGTTTTTTTCTATATTTGTCAAAATGCTGATTTTAAGGTATAATAGTTGCTGTTCGAGAAATTTTGATTTTCAAAGAATACTGAATCATTATAAGGAGAAACCATGAATAACTTACCAAATTGTCCAAAATGTAACTCAGAGTATGTCTACGAAGACGGTGCCCTACTGGTTTGCCCAGAGTGTGCTTATGAGTGGAATCCTGCTGAAGTTGCAGATGTAGAAGAGGGCCTTGTTGCTATCGATGCCAACGGGAATAAATTGGCTGACGGTGATACTGTAACCCTCATCAAGGACTTGAAAGTAAAAGGTGCGCCAAAAGATTTGAAACAAGGGACGCGCGTGAAGAATATCCGCATCGTAGAAGGCGACCACAATATCGACTGTAAGATTGATGGCTTTGGTGCCATGAAGCTCAAATCAGAGTTTGTGAAGAAAATTTAAGCATGTCAAAGAACTACAAACTTGTATTTTATAGCCGTATCTTCTTGTTTCTAGCGGCTTTCACGGGAGTTTATCTTGAAATCGCCAAGCATGGTGGATTTGGGATGTTGCTCTATTATACGGTTCTGTCAAATCTTTTAGTAGCGATTTTTACGCTCTATCTTCTAAAGGTTATGAGCCGTTTAGGTGAAAACTGGCAAAGGCCAAGTCTCTTGCGCTTAAAAGGTGGGGTCACCATGAGTATTATGATTACCTGTGTGATTTACCATTTCCTCTTAGCGCCCATTGCGACTAATTTCTATACTCTGGAAAATTTCCTTTGCCACTATATCGTCCCTCTCTGGTTTTTAGCGGATACCCTCTTTTTTGACAAACAGGGTCAATACAAAATCTGGGATCCAGTTGTGTGGACGATTTTACCCTTGCTGTATATGATTTTTGCTCTTTTTAATGGCTTGGTACTGAAACTAGACATTCCTAATTCTAAGGTCAGTCCCTTCCCTTACTTCTTTTTGAATGTGAACAAGGGTTGGGATGTCGTGTTCAAGTGGTGTCTGATTATCTTTGTTGCCTATATGGTGGCAGGATTTATCTTCTACTTTATCAAGAAAATCAAGAGAAAGTCATCCTAATACTCTTCGAAAATCTCTTCAAACCATGTCAGTTTCGCCTTAGGGTATATATGTGACTGACTTCGTCAGTTTCATCTACAACCTCAAAGCAGTGCTTTGAGCTGACTTCGTCAGTTTTATCCGCAACCTCAAAAACATGTTTTGAGCTGACTTCGTCAGTTTTAACTATAACCTCAAAGCAGTGCTTTGAGCAAGTTGCGGCTA
Source organism: bacterium (assembly GCA_905221115.1). Taxonomy (GTDB): domain Bacteria; phylum Bacillota; class Bacilli; order Lactobacillales; family Streptococcaceae; genus Streptococcus. Next base: position 17,100 of record CAJNBX010000006.1, on the reverse strand, counting down.
GCTTCCTAGTTTGCTCTTTGATTTTCATTGAGTATAAGATAAAAGGGATTCATTTTCGAGCTTAAGAAGGAGTCTACAAACCAATGGGACTTCTTCTTTTCTTGCTTTATAATTCTCAAAAGAGTAGAAGATTAAGAGAAAATATAGAAAGAGATTTCATGAAACAATTTTTAGAACGGGCCAGTATTTTGGCTCTCTCCCTCGTTTTGATTACGTCCTTTTCGATTTCAAGTGCCCTACCAGCCATGTTTGACTATTATCAAGGATATCCTAAGGAACAAATTGAGCTCTTGGCGAGCTTGCCATCTTTTGGGATCATGATTATGTTACTACTAAATGGTTTCTTAGAAAAAATATTCCCTGAGCGCTTACAGATTAGTTTGGGATTGTTGATTTTATCACTGAGTGGAACGGCTCCCTTCTGGTATCAAGCCTATCCTTTTGTCTTTGGAACACGGATTCTTTTTGGCTTGGGCGTTGGGATGATCAATGCTAAGGCTATTTCTATCATCAGTGAGCGTTATCAAGGGAAAACGCGAATTCAGATGCTAGGGCTACGCGGTTCCGCAGAAGTCGTTGGAGCTTCTCTCATTACCTTGGCAGTCGGTCAGTTGTTGGCCTTTGGTTGGACAGCTACCTTCCTAGCCTATAGTGCTGGATTTTTGGTGCTGATCCTTTATCTGTTCTTTGTACCTTATGGAAAAGAAAAGAAAGAAGTTAGGAAAAAGGAGAAGGAAGCAAGTCGTTTAACTCGAGAAATGAAAGGCTTGATTTTTATCCTAGCTATCGAAGCGGCAGTTGTAGTTTGTACCAATACAGCTATTACCATCCGTATTCCAAGCTTGATGGTGGAAAGAGGGCTTGGAGATGCCCAGTTATCTAGTTTTGTTCTTAGTGTCATGCAGTTGATCGGGATCGTAGCTGGTGTGAGTTTTTCTTTCTTGATTTCTGTCTTTAAAGAAAAGTTGCTCCTCTGGTCGGGTATTACCTTCGGCTTGGGGCAAATCGTGATTGCCCTGTCTCCATCCTTGTGGGTTGTAGTAGCAGGAAGTATTCTGGCTGGTTTTGCCTACAGTGTAGCCTTGACGACGGTCTTTCAACTTGTCTCTGAAAGAATTCCAGCTAAACTCCTTAATCAAGCAACTTCATTTGCTGTATTAGGCTGTAGTTTTGGAGCCTTTACGACCCCATTTGTTCTAGGTGCAATTGGCTTGCTAACACAAAATGGGATGTTGGTCTTTGCCATCTTAGGATCTTGGTTGATTGTAACCTCTATCTTTGTCATGTACCTACTTCAAAAGAGAGCTTAGGATTGGTTTCCTAAGTTTTTCTTTTGAGTTTTTTGTACCCAGACAGTATTTACTTTAGAACCTTGTCTATAGATTAATTTCTTGATAGAATAGAAATTATGACGAGATATAAAGCAACTATTTCCTATGACGGTTACGCCTTTGCTGGTTTTCAGCGCCAGTCTCATGCGCGTAGCGTTCAGGAGGAAATTGAAAAAACCTTGACTAGATTGAATAAGGGGCAAGCCATTATTGTTCACGGTGCTGGTAGGACAGATAGTGGGGTTCATGCCCTGGGACAGGTCATTCATTTTGACCTGCCCTATCAGATGGATGAGGAGAAGCTCCGTTTTGCCTTGGATACCCAATCCCCTGAAGATATAGATGTGATTTCAATTGAGCTTGTGGCAGATGATTTTCATTGCCGTTATGCCAAGCATAGTAAGACCTATGAGTTTATTGTGGATAGGGGGCGTCCTAAAAATCCCATGCGACGTCACTATGCCACTTACTTTCCTTATCCGCTTGACGTGGAACGGATGCAGATGGCAATCAAAAAGCTAGAGGGCACCCACGATTTCACAGGCTTTACAGCCTCTGGAACCAGTGTGGAGGATAAGGTTCGCACCATCACAGAAGCTAGTCTCAGGGTTGATGAGACAGGACAATTTTTGACTTTTACCTTTTCAGGAAATGGCTTCTTGTATAAGCAGATTCGCAATATGGTGGGTACACTGCTCAAAATCGGAAACAACCGAATGCCAGTAGAGCAGATTGACCTGATCTTGGAGAAGAAGGACAGGCAACTTGCTGGTCCAACGGCAGCACCAAATGGTTTGTATTTAAAGGAGATTCGTTATGAAGAATAATCGTATTTTAGCACTTTCTGGAAATGATATTTTTAGTGGTGGTGGTTTGTCCGCGGATTTGGCTACCTATACCTTGAACGGCTTGCATGGCTTTGTAGCAGTGACTTGTTTGACAGCCTTGACAGAAAAAGGATTTGAAGTCTTTCCAACTGACGATACCATTTTTCAACATGAATTAGATAGCCTGCGTGATGTGGAATTTGTAGGAATTAAGATTGGTCTTCTTCCTACTGTCAGTGTGGCTGAGAAGGCATTGGACTTTATCAAGCAACGCCCAGGAGTGCCTGTGGTTCTGGACCCTGTCTTGGTCTGCAAGGAAACGCACGACGTAGCAGTTAGTGAACTCTGCCAAGAGTTGATTCGCTTTTTCCCTCATGTCAGCGTGATTACGCCTAACCTTCCAGAAGCAGAATTATTAGCTGGTCAGGAAATTAAAACCTTGGAAGACATGAAAAATGCAGCACAGAAATTGCATGATTTAGGAGCGCCAGCAGTCATTATTAAGGGAGGCAATCGCCTTAGTCAGGACAAGGCTGTGGATGTCTTTTATGATGGACAAAACTTTACAGTTCTAGAAAATTCTGTCATTCAAGGGCAAAATGCTGGTGCAGGTTGTACCTTTGCTTCCAGCATTGCCAGTCATCTAGTCAAAGGTGATGAACTTTTACCAGCAGTCGAAAGCTCTAAGGCTTTCGTTTACCGTGCCATTGCACAAGCAGATCAGTATGGAGTAAGACAATATGAAGCAAACCAAAACAACTAAAATCGCCCTTGTATCCCTATTAACCGCCCTCTCTGTGGTTCTAGGTTATTTCTTAAAAATTCCAACACCGACAGGCATTCTAACTCTTTTAGATGCGGGTGTCTTCTTTACGGCCTTCTACTTTGGTAGTCGTGAAGGGGCTGTAGTAGGAGGACTAGCAGGTTTCTTGATTGACCTCTTATCAGGCTATCCTCAGTGGATGTTCTTTAGTTTGGTCAACCATGGCTTGCAGGGATTTTTCGCAGGATTTAAAGGAAAAACTCAGTGGTTGGGCCTTATCTTAGCAACGATTGCCATGGTAGGGGGTTACGCCTTGGGTTCAACTTTGATGAATGGCTGGGCTGCAGCCCTACCAGAAATTTTACCAAATTTCATGCAAAATATGGTAGGGATGATTGTAGGATTTATTATTAGTCAAAGTATCAAGAAGATTAAGTAATACTCTTCGAAAATCAAATTCAAACCACGTCAGCTTCACCTTGCCGTACTCAAGTACAGCCTGCGGCTAGCTTCCTAGTTTGCACTTTGATTTTCATTGAGTATAAAGAGGCTGAGTCAAAAGTCTTAAAAATCAGAAAAACGCATAGTATCAGGTGTTGAAAACTTGATATTATGCGTTTTATTGTGGGAAGATTTTATACTCTTCGAAAATCTCTTCAAACCTCGTCAACGTCGCCTTGCCGTAGATATGGTTACTGACTTCGTCAGTTCTATCCACAACCTCAAAACAGTGTTTTGAGCAACCTGAGGCTAGTTTCCTAGTTTGCTCTTTGATTTTCATTGAGTATTAGATGAATATTAATCAAAATAAAGCAAGTCTTTGCTGGTGCTTGTAAAGAGGTCAAAGCCATCCTTGGTAACAACACCGCAGTCTTCAATACGGACACCGACTTTACCAGGGATATAGATACCTGGTTCAACAGAGAAGCACATGCCTTCTTCAATGACCATGTCGTTTCCTTCCATGATAGATGGGAATTCGTGGACATCCATACCGATACCATGACCAAGACGGTGGTTGAAGTACTCTCCGTAACCAGCTTTTTCGATGACCTCACGGGCAGCGCGGTCCACTTCATGGGCAGTCACTCCTGGCTTGATAAAGTCAAGAGCAGCTTGTTGGGCTTCAAGAGTCAAGTTATAAATGTCTTTCTTGAATTGGTCAGGTTTGCCGACTGCGACTGTACGAGTCATATCTGACGCATAGCCGTTGACTAGAACACCAAGGTCAAAGAGGAGAAGGGCGTTATTTTCAACTTTGTTTGCTGCTGGAATACCGTGTGGATTTGCGGCATTATCACCAGTCAAGACCATGGTATCAAAGCTCATTTCATAACCTTCACGTTTCATGGCAAAGTCGATTTGAGCGATGATATCTGTCTCTGTCTTATCAAGAGAAATATTATCAAAACCAACATTAACAGCCTTGTCCGCATAGAGACCTGCAACCATCATTTTTTGCACTTCGTCAGCTGATTTGATGAGGCGCATGCGTTGGATACGAGGTGTGAGGTTTTCAAACTCAGCAGTTTCAAAGACTATTTTCAAGCCATGATATTTGGTCAAGATGAGATTGTCAAACTCAACAGCGACACGTTTGAAGTCAAGCTGTGGAAGAGCATGTTTCATTTTTTGCCATGGATTTTCAGAATCCACATAGCCCACAACTGGGAAGGAAACAGTGCTAGTAGCACGCTCAACTTCAAGGGCTGGGACAAAGAGGAGGGGTTCTTGATCTGCTAGGACAAAAAGGAACATTTGGCGTTCATGGGGATCACTGTAAAAGCCAGTGAGGTAATTGATTGTGACGGGGTCAGATACGACAGCGACGTCTAGTTTTTCTGATTCAAGATATGTTACGATTTGTTGTAATTTAGACATATGCTACCTTCTTTCTACTCCTCTATTTTGGCAAAAAATGAGAGAAAATGCAAGGGAGAAGGGTAAAAGAAAAGACAAAAAGAACTCCAGTAAGATAGAGGAGTTCTTTGATATGGTTTTCCTTGTTTTAAGAAAAGTCAGCCTTGCTTTTGACGTCGCTATATTCTTCAGCGATTTCTTGGCTGAGAATATCCTCGTAGGCAGGGAGTTGGATATCCTGACCATATTTCTTCTTGAGGGCAGTGGTGACTAGGCGATAAGCTAGATTGGCATTACGAGAGAGGATAGGTCCGTGGAAGTAGGAACCAAAGACATTCTTGTAATGAACCCCTTCGCCGACTTTTTCTTCGTTATTTCCATTTCCATAGACAACCTGTCCCAGTGGTTTTTGGTCATCAGAGAGGAAGGTACGGCCCTGGTGATTTTCAAATCCATAGTAGGTTTCATCGAAATCTTCATTGTGAATCTTGATGTCCCCAATAAAACGGTTATTGGTCTGGTTGAGGGTGTAGTGGCCCATGACACCGAGCCCTTCGATGCGTTTGCCTGAAGCTTCCACATAATATTGCCCCAATAGTTGGAAACCACCGCAGATAGCGAGAACCACGCCGTCGTTTTGGATGTAGTTGTCAATGCTCTCTTTTTTAGCAGGTAAATCGTCTGCAATAATACTTTGTTCAAAGTCTTGACCGCCACCGAAAAAGGCAATGTCGTAGTGATTTTCATCAAAGTTATCATGGAGAGAAACGATGTCAACGGTCACATGGGCTCCCAGCTTTTCAGCCACATACTTAAGCATGAGGATATTTCCATTGTCACCGTATGTATTCATGAGATTTCCGTAGAGGTGGGCAATGTTGAGCTGATAGGGGTAATTGCCAGCTTTTGAGGAAAGTGAAGTATAAACCATTAGTTCATCTCCTTTCTAACAATCTGACGACTAGCCAGCAGTTCACGGAATTCAAGCATAGCAGTATAGGTAGCCAGAATATAAGCATGCTTGCAGTCTTGGTTCTCAATGGTCTTAAGAACTTGCTCCAGACTACTTGTTTCAGTGATTTTATCAGCTGGATAGCCTGTTACTCGGAGACGACGTGCAATTTCAGAATGGCGAACACCGCCAGCGTTGATTTCGGGAATATCCATGTCAGTGATTTGTTCAAAATCAGCATCCCAGATCCAGCTTGTATCAATTCCATCTGCATAGTTAGCGTTAAGGAGGACAGATAGGCTAAATGGATAAGGAGCTAGTTTAATCATTTCGATAGCTTGGGTCGCACCGACTGGATTTTTAATCAAGACGAGGGTGCATTCCTTGTCATCGATATGGAAGGTTTCTTGGCGTCCAAAGACTGCACGGCTCTTATCAAATCCTTGCTTGATGAGTTGCGAATCTGCACCGAGAAAACGGGCGATGGCAACCGCAGCTAGGGCGTTATAGATATTATAGAGCCCACCGATTTGGATGCCGTATTCTTGGCCGTCAATGACAAAGCGAGAGCGATTGTTGGTCAACTCAACCAGTTCTGTCAAGCGATAGTCGAGATCAGGACGTTTACATCCACAGTCTTCACAGATATAGGCACCCAAGTTTGCATAGGTATTATGCTCATATTTGAGGATGCCTTGGCAGTCAGGACAGAGAATCCCTTCTGTATTATAGTGAGCCAGCTGGGCTGGCCCTTTCTCCAAGTCAAAACCAAAATACTCTACAGGATTTGGAATAGCTGGCTTGTAGAAAAGTGGACTGTCTCCATTAAGGAGAACAGTGGCAGTAGGCACCTTACGAATAGCATCCAAAATCATCTTGTAAGTTGTGTAAATCTCACCATAGCGGTCCATCTGGTCACGGAAGATATTCGTGATGACAAAAAGGCTTGGCCGGATATAGTCACAGATACGAGATAGACTGGCTTCATCGATTTCTAGAACGGCAATATTTTTCCCAGTTTTTGAAGATTTGGCTGTTAAGAAGGTTGTCGCAATTCCTGTCATCATGTTAGCACCGCTTGGGTTGGTCAGAACTTGACCATAAACCTCTTTTAAAATGCCGACAGTGAGGGCGGTTGTCAAGGTTTTTCCGTTGGTTCCAGTGACCACGACAATCTCGTAGTTCTTAGCTAGGTTTTGTAAAAGATCTTTATCAAATTGAAGGGCAAGTTTTCCTGGAAGCGTACTCCCTCGGCCAAGACGGCTTAAAACGAAGTGGGAAGAACGACCAGCAAGAAGGCCCAAAGTAGTTTTTAATTTCATGTTTCTATTATATCATAAAAGAGGGAAAAGACAGATTTGATACTCAATGAAAATCAAAGAGCAAATTAGGAAGCTAGCCGCAGGCTGTACTTGAGTACGGCAAGGTGAAGCTGACGTGGTTTGAATTTGATTTTCGAAGAGTATGAGATTCCGCAGAAGTAAAAACAGCCCCAAGAGGGCTGTTCGATACGACTAAATCTCAACTTAAATTGCAAACAAGTCATTCAAGTTCTCAGCCAAGGTTGGGTGAGTGAAGATTTGTTTTGTGAAGTAAGTGTAAGGAATCTTGTTGTCCATAGCAACAGTGATGATGTTGATGATTTCTTGAGAACCTTCTGAGAAGATGCTTGCTCCAAGAATTTCTTTTGTTTCAGTATTAACCACAGCTTTGAAGGCTCCGCGAAGGTCTCCGTTTACGTGACCACGAGGCATTGCTGCAACAGGAATTTCCTTAACGGCGTATGGAAGTTTCAAATCAGCTGCTTGGCTTTCAGTCAAACCAACTTGTGAAAGTGCAGGTGTGATGAACATGGTGTTTGGTACATTGAGACGGTCTTCAAGTGTGTAGCTGCCATCTCCAGCAAGGTAGCTGTAGACAACACGGAAGTCATCAAGTGAAATGTAAGTAAATTGAAGGCCACCGTTGACATCCCCAACTGCAAAGACACCAGGAACGTTTGTTTGACAATGTTTGTCTACTTTAATAGCACCACGTTCAGTTAGTTCAATATCTGTATTTTCAAGTTGAAGTGGTTCTACATTTGGTTTGCGTCCAGTTGCGTAAAGAAGGGCGTCGAAACGGTAAGTTTCATTTTCAGTTACGACAAGCACTTGCTCACCGTCATTTTTAATTTCAGTAGTACGGATATTTTGAAGCAATTCAATACCGTCTTCTTCCATGTATTGTTTAGCAAGAGCTGCGATGGAAGGTTCTGCACGAGGAAGGAAAGTATCCAAGGCATCTAAGACTGTAACCTTGCTTCCAAGTTTATTGTAAAGGCCAGCAAATTCAAGACCGATATTTCCACCACCAAGGACTCCAAGGTTTTCAGGCAATTTGTCCAAGTTTTGGATACCTGTTGAGTCAAAGACGTTTTTGCTTGTAACAAGTCCAGGGATTGGCAAGACGTTTGAAACAGCACCAGTGTTGATGACGATTGTTTCAGCAGTCAGTTCTTTCTTTTCATCACCAGCTTGGATTTCGATGACTTTATTTGAAAGGAAGTGAGCTTCCGCATCAAAGATATCTACGCCTGTACCAGCAACAGTCGCATAGTTTTTACCGTTGAGGCGACCAGTGATAGTGTTTTTGGTAGCAATCACTTCTTCAAAAGACAAGTCTTTCTCAGCAGCAACTAGCAAAGTCTTAGTTGGGATACAACCGATGTTGATACAAGTCCCACCGTACATAGCTTTGCTACGTTCAACGAGAGCAACTTTTTTGCCAGCTGAAGCCAATTTACCAGCTAGTGTTTTACCAGCTTTACCAAATCCGATAACGATTAAATCATAAGTTAACATTTAGAGTTCCTCCTATTCGAATTTCATTCTAGCACAAGAAAAAAACTTTTGCACAATTCTGCTACGCTTTAAAAAAGTTTATGAAATAGTGGAAATTTCATCCTCATTTTCTCAGAAAAATCGTTTACATGACTTTATCGATGGATTGGGCTATCTTTTGCTCTGGTCTTGTGTTATACTAGATAGGTTGCAAAGAAAACAGTACTTTTCTTTTGTGGAAAAGAAGCAACACGATTTTATATCCAGTATATGAAAATACGTCATAAAAAGAAAAGTATAAACTAAGCCCTATAGGGTGGCTTCGCACCACCTTTAGAAAGAAGAATAACGTGAAATTTAATGAATTAAACTTGTCTGCTGATTTGCTAGCAGAGATTGAAAAAGCTGGTTTTGTAGAAGCCAGTCCTATCCAAGAACAAACCATTCCATTGGCTCTTGAAGGTAAGGACGTTATCGGTCAAGCTCAGACTGGTACAGGAAAAACTGCAGCCTTTGGCTTACCTACCCTTGAAAAAATCCGTACAGAAGAAGCGACAATCCAAGCCTTGGTTATCGCTCCAACACGTGAACTCGCTGTCCAAAGTCAAGAAGAACTCTTCCGCTTTGGTCGTAGTAAGGGAGTCAAAGTACGCTCAGTATATGGCGGATCAAGCATTGAAAAACAAATTAAGGCTCTTAAATCTGGTGCCCATATCGTGGTGGGAACTCCAGGTCGCCTCTTGGACTTGATTAAACGCAAGGCCTTGAAATTACAAGATATTGAAACGCTTATCCTTGACGAAGCGGATGAAATGCTCAACATGGGCTTCCTTGAAGATATCGAAGCTATCATTTCTCGTGTCCCTGAAAACCGTCAAACCTTACTTTTCTCAGCAACTATGCCAGATGCCATTAAACGTATCGGTGTTCAGTTTATGAAAGAACCTGAGCATGTGAAGATTGCTGCTAAGGAATTGACCACAGAATTGGTTGACCAATACTATATTCGTGTTAAAGAACAAGAAAAGTTTGATACCATGACTCGTCTTATGGATGTGGAACAGCCTGAGCTTGCTATCGTATTTGGTCGTACAAAACGCCGTGTAGATGAATTGACTCGTGGTCTTAAAATCCGTGGCTTCCGTGCGGAAGGAATTCATGGGGACCTAGACCAAAACAAACGTCTTCGTGTCCTTCGTGACTTTAAAAATGGTAATCTTGATGTTTTGGTTGCGACAGACGTTGCAGCGCGTGGGTTGGATATTTCAGGTGTGACCCATGTCTATAACTACGATATTCCACAAGATCCTGAAAGTTATGTTCACCGTATTGGTCGTACAGGTCGTGCCGGTAAGTCAGGTCAGTCTATTACTTTTGTATCACCAAATGAAATGGGTTATCTCCAAATCATTGAGAATTTGACTAAGAAACGCATGAAAGGTCTCAAACCTGCAAGTGCAGAAGAAGCCTTCCAAGCAAAAAAACAGGTAGCTCTCAAGAAAATCGAACGTGATTTTGCAGATGAGACTATCCGTGCCAACTTTGAGAAATTTGGTAAGGATGCTCGTAAGCTAGCTGCCGAATTTACTCCAGAAGAATTGGCAATGTATATCTTGAGTCTGACTGTTCAAGATCCAGATAGTCTTCCTGAAGTGGAGATTGCACGTGAAAAACCACTGCCATTTAAACCATCAGGTAATGGCTTCGGTGGTAAAGCTAAGGGAGGTCGTGGAGGCCGTCGTGGAGACGAACGTCGAGACCGTGATCGCCGTGGCAATGGCCGTCGTGATGATTTCAAAAAAGGAAGTCGTGGCAATGATCGTTTTGATAAGGAAAAACGTTACCGTAAGGATAATAAAAAACCACGCAATACTTCAAGTGAAAAGCAAACAGGCTTTGTTATTCGTAACAAGGGCGATAAATAAGAAAAAGCGGTTCAAAATGAATCGCTTTTTTATATAAGGAGACCGAATGGAAAAGAAAGATAAATAAAATAGATATATTATATTCTTGTAATATTATACTACACAAAAATAGGGAGCTTGTCAATAGAAAAGAAGCAATTTAATTAAAAATATTCTTGTTTTTTCAAATTGCAATTAAATAAGCAATTTTCAGATAATAATTGAAAATTTAAGCTGTTTATGTTATAATGATAGCGATTAAATTCGAGGTGAAAAATGGCACATTTATTAGAAAAAACAAGAAAAATTACTTCTATCCTGAAGCGCTCAGAGGAGCAGTTGCAGGAAGAACTTCCATACAATGCGATTACCCGTCAATTGGCAGATATTATTGACTGTAACGCCTGTATCGTCAATAGCAAGGGACGTCTCCTTGGTTATTTCATGCGTTACAAAACCAATACAGATCGTGTAGAGCAGTTCTTCCAAACTAAGATTTTCCCAGATGACTACATTCAAGGTGCGAATATGATCTACGATACAGAAGCCAATCTGACAGTTGATCATGATTTGAGTATTTTCCCTGTAGAGAGTCGTTCGGATTTTCCAGATGGCTTGACGACCATTGCACCGATTCATGTATCAGGGATTCGCCTTGGTTCTTTGATTATTTGGCGCAATGATAAAAAATTCGAAGATGAGGACTTGATCCTTGTTGAGATTGCGAGTACCGTTGTTGGGATTCAGCTTCTTAACTTCCAGCGTGAGGAAGATGAGAAAAATATCCGTCGCCGTACTGCTGTTACCATGGCGGTTAATACCCTTTCTTACTCCGAACTCCGTGCTGTTTCAGCAATTTTAGGGGAATTAAATGGAAATGAAGGGCAGTTGACTGCGTCTGTGATTGCAGACCGTATCGGTATTACCCGTTCTGTGATTGTCAATGCTCTTCGTAAACTTGAGTCTGCGGGAATTATTGAAAGTCGCTCACTTGGAATGAAAGGAACCTACCTTAAGGTCTTGATTTCAGATATTTTTGAAGAAGTGAAGAAAAGAGATTACTAATGACTAAGGCTTTGATTTCGATTGATTATACAGAAGATTTTGTTGCTGATAGTGGGAAGCTGACAGCGGGTGCTCCAGCTCAGGCGATTTCGGATGCCATCAGCAAGGTAACTCGATTAGCTTTTGAACGCGGAGATTACATCTTCTTTACAATAGATGCTCATGAAGAAAACGATTGTTTCCATCCAGAAAGCAAGCTGTTTCCTCCTCACAATTTGATTGGGACTAGTGGACGGAATTTATACGGAGATTTGGGGACCTTTTATCAAGAGCATGGTTCAGACAGTCGTGTCTTTTGGATGGATAAACGCCATTACTCAGCTTTTTCGGGAACTGACCTGGATATCCGTTTGAGAGAGCGTCGAGTGTCTACCGTTATCTTAACAGGAGTCTTGACGGATATTTGTGTCCTGCATACAGCTATAGATGCCTATAATCTAGGATATGATATCGAGATTGTTAAACCAGCTGTTGCTTCCATCTGGCCTGAAAATCATCAATTTGCCCTAGGTCATTTCAAAAATACACTCGGAGCTAAGTTGGTAGATGAAAATCTAAATGAAATTTCAGAGTAATTTGGTTGGTGAAATGAAAAAAATTGAAAAAAGTGTTGACAAGGATCCCAAAAGTTGATATACTAGTAAAGTAATCGACGCGGGGATGGCGGAATTGGCAGACGCGCAGGACTAAGGATCCTGTGACCGCTTTAGGTCGTGAGGGTTCAAGTCCCTCTCTCCGCATAGGATAAGAGTTAGCTTAGGCTAGCTCTTTTGTTTTCATGTAATTCAAGTAGAGTAAAAAATTTTTGCTCTTTTTTTGTATTTCATAAACATTTCATATTTGAATTTTATAATAGTCTTACAAATATGGAGGTGACGAATGAATCCAATCCAAAGAGCTTGGGCTTATGTCAGCAGAAAACGACTGAGAAGTTTTATTTTATTTCTGATTTTGTTTGTCCTATTGGCTGGAATTTCAGCCTGTTTGACTCTGATGAAGTCCAACAAAACAGTTGAAACCAATCTTTACAAATCACTCAACACATCTTTTTCTATTAAGAAGATAGAAAATGGGCAGACTTTTAAGTTGTCGGACTTATCATCCGTGAGCCAGATTAAGGGACTGGAAAATGTCTCTCCTGAACTTGAGACGGTCGCAAAACTAAAAGACAAGGAAGCAGTGAGTGGTGAGCAGAGCGTCGAACGTGATGACTTGTCAGCTGCGGACAAGAATTTGGTTAGCTTAACGGCTCTTGAGGATTCATCCAAGGATGTCACCTTTATCAGTTCGGCTTTCAACCTAAAAGAAGGGCGACATCTTCAAAAAGGGGATTCGAAGAAAATTCTAATCCACGAAGAGTTGGCTAAGAAGAATGGTCTTTCCCTTCATGACAAGATTAGCTTAGATGCTGGTCAGTCAGAATCTGGAAAAGGACAAACAGTAGAGTTTGAGATTGTCGGCATCTTTTCTGGTAAAAAACAAGAGAAGTTCACAGGCTTGTCTTCCGACTTCAGTGAAAACCAGGTCTTTACAGACTATGAAAGCAGCCAAAGCCTTTTGGGAAATGGTGAATCTCTAGTCAGTGCAGCGCGCTTCTATGTAGAAAATCCTAAGGAAATGGACGGACTCATGAAGCAGGTGGAAAACTTGGCTTTAGAAAGTCAAGGTTACCAAGTCGAGAAGGAAAACCAGGCCTTTGAACAAATCAAAGACTCAGTAGCAACTTTCCAAACCTTCCTGACCATCTTCCTTTATGGGATGTTGATAGCAGGAGCAGGTGCCTTGATTTTAGTCTTGTCTCTCTGGTTGAGGGAAAGGGTCTACGAAGTGGGGATTTTACTTGCACTTGGAAAAGGCAAGAGCTCGATCTTCCTACAGTTCTGTTTAGAGGTAGTTTTGGTATCTCTCGGTGCTTTGCTTCCAGCATTTGTTGCAGGAAACGCCATCACATCTTACCTACTCCAAACTCTACTAGCAAGTGGAGATCAGGCAGCCCTACAAGACACGCTAGCCAAAGCAAGCAGTCTATCAACTAATATCCTATCATTTGCAGAATCCTATGTCTTTCTGTTGTTGATTAGTTGCTTATCAGTAGCCCTTTGTTTCCTATTTCTATTTAGAAAATCGCCGAAAGAAATTTTATCATCTATTAGTTAAGAAGGAGAAATCATGACTTTATTACAATTACAAGATGTTACCTACCGTTATAAGAACACTGCTGAAGCAGTCCTATATCAGATCAATTATAATTTTGAACCCGGGAAATTTTACAGTATTATTGGGGAGTCAGGAGCGGGGAAATCCACACTCTTGTCCCTACTTGCTGGTCTAGATAGTCCTGTTGAAGGTTCAATCCTTTTTCAAGGAGAGGATATTCGTAAGAAGGGCTATTCTTACCATCGCATGCACCATATTTCCCTGGTCTTTCAAAATTATAACTTGATAGATTATCTTTCTCCACTGGAAAATATCCGCTTGGTCAACAAAAAGGCAAGCAAGGATACACTGCTTGAGCTTGGTTTGGATGAAAGTCAGATCAAGCGGAATGTTCTCCAGTTATCAGGTGGTCAACAGCAACGTGTTGCCATTGCTCGTAGTTTGGTCTCAGAAGCTCCAGTTATTCTAGCGGATGAGCCAACGGGAAATCTGGACCCTAAAACTGCTGGAGATATTGTCGAACTGCTCAAATCACTTGCCGAGAAAACAGGTAAATGTGTCATCGTCGTCACACACAGTAAAGAAGTGGCGCAAGCGTCAGATATTACACTTGAGTTGAAGGACAAGAAACTGACTGAAATATAGAATCTAGTTATTAAACTTTAAAATAGTATTAGCTGGTAACCAGATACGTGTAAAGTAATAATAAACGAAGTGAGTCTTTAACAACTATTTCCCGCAGTAGTGATAGCCTAGATAATAACAAAATTATTATCTAGGCCGGAATTTTTGAGACATATGGCTCAAAAATTAGGGATGAAATTCCTACAGGAAGTTGCTCCCGTCCGCACAATCTAAGGGAAATAGTAAAAAATAATTTATATAAGTTATAAGACATTGAAATAAAACAAAACCTAGAAAGGGAACCTATGTTACACAACGCATTTGCCTATGTTACAAGGAAGTTTTTCAAATCGATTGTCATCTTCCTGATTATTCTCCTCATGGCGAGCTTGAGTTTGGTTGGCTTGTCAATGAAGGGAGCTACTGCCAAGGCTTCTCAGGAGACCTTTAAAAATATTACCAATAGTTTCTCCATGCAAATCAATCGTCGCGTCAATCAAGGAACGCCACGTGGTGCTGGGAATATCAAGGGTGAAGATATCAAAAAAATCACCGAAAACAAGGCCATCGAGTCTTATGTTAAACGCATCAACGCTATCGGAGATTTGACTGGATATGAACTTATCGAAACTCCAGAAACCAAGAAAAATCTGACACCTGACCGTGCCAAACATTTTGGAAGTGGCTTGATGATTACAGGTGTCAATGACTCCTCTAAAGAAGACAAGTTTGTCTCTGGCTCTTATAAATTGGTCGAAGGTGAGCACCTAACCAACGACGACAAGGACAAGATTCTCATGCATAAGGACTTGGCAGCCAAACACGGCTGGAAAGTAGGAGATAAGGTTAAACTGGACTCCAATGTCTATGATGCAGACAATGAAAAAGGGGCCAAGGAAACAGTCGAGGTGACAATCAAGGGACTCTTTGATGGTCACAATAAGTCGGCAGTAACCTATTCACAAGAACTCTACGAAAATACAGCCATCACAGACATCCATACGGCTGCTAAACTTTATGGATACACAGAAGACACAGCTATTTATGGGGACGCAACCTTCTTTGTAACAGCAGACAAGAACTTGGATGATGTCATGAAAGAATTGAATGGCATCAGTGGTATCAACTGGAAGAGCTATACACTGGTGAAGAGCTCCTCAAACTACCCAGCTCTTGAGCAATCCATCTCTGGTATGTACAAGATGGCCAACCTCCTCTTCTGGGGTAGCTTGAGCTTTTCAGTCCTTCTCCTTGCACTCTTGCTTGGTCTTTGGATCAATGCCCGTCGCAAGGAGGTGGGAATCCTCCTCTCTATAGGTCTCAAGCAGGCAAGTATCTTGGGTCAATTCATTACCGAATCGATCTTAATTGCCATCCCTGCTCTTGTTTCTGCTTACTTCCTAGCTAACTACACAGCTCGTGCGATTGGAAATACTGTTCTTGCCAATGTCACTTCAGGTGTTGCCAAGCAAGCCAGCAAGGCTGCTCAAGCCTCTAACCTTGGTGGTGGTGCAGAAGTAGATGGCTTTAGTAAAACTTTGTCGAGCCTAGATATTTCCATTCAGACATCAGACTTTATCATCGTCTTTGTCCTAGCCTTGGTTCTCGTGGTTCTTGTTATGGCGCTTGCTTCAAGCAATCTCCTTAGAAAACAACCAAAAGAACTTCTGCTGGATAGTGAATAAGTTTGAAAAAATGAGTCTGGAAATAGCGAAAGTATCTTGTTTTTCTATTCCAGAATGGTGGATAGAGAATGCATATTTAACAATACAAAATAGAGCTGAAAGCAGTGGTGAAAATCATTGCTTTCAGTCGCTTTCTTTGTACTTTAGTGTTTAAATATGATATACTAAAGCTATGGAATTCATTAGAAAGGAATTTCACAACTTATATATGGAATTGTGCATAAAAATCTATAGAAATCTTATTTTGAAAATAGATAGATAAATCTGTAGAAGCCTATCCATATCGCAAACATAGGCTAGTAGACCTAGGCAGGATCTACTTTGGAAAATATAGAATAGTGAGGAAAAATAAACATTATGAGACAAACAAATGTTAGAGGGAACTTGTCCCTCCGTGGCTTTAGAAAATTAAGAACCGGTGCAATTGTTGCGACAGGTGTGATTTTATTGGGTCTGGGCTTTTTAGCTCCAACTGTTTCAGCCAGTGAACAAGATGGTGTCTGGGTAGCCAGAACAGTTGAGGAAGTGAAAGCGGATATTCAAAATATAGACAATTTATCACACTACACAATTAAGTGGGGAGATACACTGAGTGCTATTAGTGGCGCAACGGGGCTATCTGTTGATAGTTTGGTTGAGATAAATCGTATTGCAAATATAGATTTGATTTTTGCTAATAATAAATTGTATTTTAGCGAAGAAGCTTTTCTAAAAGATGGAAATACAGAAGTCAAAAGACAGCGAGTGTCGATTGATAATTCTGGTAGCTGTCAAAGTTATGAAGTTGAAACAAAGACAAATACTGTAACTGGAGAGCAAACTACTACAGTTAAACAAACTACACCAGTAGTTGTGGAAACACCAGCAGTATCGGCAGCGAAAGCTGAAGAGTCAGTATCGCCAGCGCCAAAAGCAGAAGAATCAGCGACTCCAGCACCAAAGGTAGAGGAACCAGCGACTTCAGCACCAAAATCAGAAGAACCAGTAGCAACTGAGCCAAAAACAGAAGAGCCAGTGGCAACAACGCCAAAAGCAGAAGAACCAGCGTCTACCACGCCAAAAGCAGAGGAGCCAGCGACTCCAGCACCAAAAGTGGAAGAGCCAGTATCT
>CAJNBX010000005.1 GCA_905221115.1 bacterium | reverse complement strand
AATACAAAATAACCGAGGAATTCGCTCAAATTAACGAGAGATTCCTCGGTTTTCATTTCATTAAAAGTAAGAGACCTATTTTTTCAGTGGACTCGAAACATCCAAGCTCGTTTTCTTATTTCTCAACTTTGACTTTCCCTTTCCAAGAATCCAAACCATAAGAAAGGATATAAATCTCAGAAAAACCTTGTTTTTTCAAGTAAAGGGCCGCATTTGTGACACGTTGCGCACGTTGGTTTTCATAAAGAAGGACAGGTTTATCCTTACGAAGAGCTGCAAGACTAGTCTTCAACTGACTTGAAGGAATATTGCGGGCCCCAAGGATATGTTTTCTGTGAAATTCTGCTGGATCACGCAAATCAATCAATTGACCTGTACGAATCAAGGCTTCAAACTCCTCATTGTCCACAATTTTAGCCGCACGGCGAATACGAAGATAGTTAAAGCCCATCCACGCCAACATTGCTAGTATAAGTGCCCACAAAATCCAAGTAACCATTAGTTCTTTTCTCCATTTTTCTCAATATAATCCAATTCTACCTTGTGCTCTCTGCGAAGAACCGCTTCTGCCTCTAGATAGTCTAATTTATCCATCAATCCTGCATCGTAAATCCGAGAGAGTTCCAGCTTCATCAGCTCAATATCATATAAGCGTTTTCCCATGTAAACAATAATACCAAATCGTTTGAGGAATTGCTGCACATCATAGAATGTTTTCATAAGACTCATTCTAGCAAAATTTTGTGTTTTTTTCAAGAAGAGACCCACACAATGCTCCTGATTTTCCTATCTTCTTTGGCGATTCTGACGCAAGTGTGGTACAATAAAAACATGAGAATTCAACAATTACATTATATTATCAAAATCGTCGAAACTGGCTCCATGAATGAGGCAGCTAAGCAACTCTTTATCACCCAGCCGAGTCTTTCCAATGCAGTAAGAGATTTGGAGAATGAAATGGGCATTGAAATCTTTATCCGCAATCCCAAGGGGATCACCTTGACTCGTGATGGGATGGAGTTCCTCTCTTATGCCCGTCAGGTTGTCGAGCAGACCCAGCTTTTGGAAGAACGCTATAAAAATCCTGTCGCCCACCGCGAACTCTTTAGCGTTTCCTCCCAGCACTATGCCTTTGTAGTCAATGCCTTTGTTTCTCTACTCAAGAAAAGTGATATGGAGAAATACGAGCTCTTCCTTCGTGAAACTCGTACTTGGGAGATTATCGACGACGTCAAGAACTTCCGTAGTGAGGTCGGTGTCCTATTTTTTAACAGCTACAACCGTGATGTTTTAACCAAAATGCTGGATGACAACCACCTGCTGGCTCACCATCTTTTTACCGCTCAGCCCCATATCTTTGTCAGCAAGACCAACCCTCTGGCAAAGAAAGACAAGGTCAAACTGTCTGATTTGGAAAACTTCCCCTACCTCAGCTATGACCAAGGGACGCACAACTCCTTCTACTTCTCTGAAGAGATTCTCTCGCAGGAATACCACAAAAAATCTATCGTAGTCAGCGACCGTGCTACCCTCTTTAATCTCTTGATTGGTCTGGACGGATACACGATCGCAACAGGAATTTTGAACAGCAACCTCAACGGAGACAATATCGTTTCTATCCCACTTGATATTGATGATCCAATTGAACTGGTCTATATCCAGCATGAAAAAACCAGCCTATCTAAGATGGGTGAACGCTTTATCGACTATCTCCTAGAAGAAGTCCAGTTTGATAGTTGAGAAATGATAAGAACCAATATGTAGGCTAGCAACAACCTGCACATTGGTTCTTTTTACTTATAATTAAAAGTTTCCCCTGCCAACTTATCAGCTAGCTTAGGAAAGAGAGTATAAAACTTATGAGCTAGGTTCAACAAAATCGGGAGATTGAGTTCCCGTTTATTTTTTCCTATAATCTTGACAATCTTTTTAGCCACTGTATCTGGTTCTAGCAGGAAACGGTCAACAGATTTGAGATAGGTTCCATCTGGGTCGGCTTGGTCGAAAAATCCTGTGCGGATTGGTCCTGGATTGACCGTCGTTACATAAACACCATAGGACATAAGTTCTAGGCGCAGAGCATTTGAAAAACCAATGGCTGCAAACTTGGTCGCTGAGTAAAGACTAGACTTGCCAGTAGCTATTAGACCTGCCATACTGACGATATTGATGATATGGCCTTTTCGACTTTCCTTCATTCGAGCTGCAAGACGTCGAGATAGATTCATCAGGGCAAAGGTATTTACCTCAAACATCTGGTGAATATCTTGGTCGGAAATCTGGTCAAATTCCTCAAAGATCCCGTAACCAGCGTTGTTTATCAAAACATCAATCTCGCCATAGCGGAGATGAAGGTCTGCTACCAGAGTGTCTAAGGCTGAATCATCGGTAATGTCTATTTCAATCAATTCTGCATGGGGATGATTTCCGTAGAGTTGAGCTAATTTTTCCCTATCTCGACCAAGCAAGATGAGCTGGTCTTCTGGCAAAAGTTTGACCATTTCTTGGGCTAGACCACCGCTAGCTCCGGTAATGAGAATAGTAGGCATACTTATCCTTTCTCAATGTTTTAGATTTCCACTTCTTCCAAGTCTTTGACTACATGCACATTTTCAAAAATTGTGGCCGCATCATTCTTGAGCTTGCTGATATCTTTTGAGAGGAAACGGGCACTGATATGGTTGAGCAGGAGGCGTTTAGCACCTGCTTCTACTGCGACCTCCGCTGCCTGCATATTAGTTGAATGACCATGATTACGGGCAATTTTCTCATCACCCTTGCCATAAGTCGACTCATGAACCAAGACATCAGCATTGATAGCCAGACGCACACTGGCATTGGTTTTTCTAGTGTCTCCAAGAATAGTGATAATCTTACCTGGACGGGGAGCTGAGATATAGTCAGCTGCCTTGATTTCGCTGCCATCTTCTAGAACAACGTCCTGACCATTTTTGATTTTTCCAAAAAGCGGGCCAAATGGAACACCAGCTGCCTTGAGTTTTTCAGCATCCAGCGTTCCTTCCAGGTCCTTTTGCATGACACGATAGCCAACACAGAAAATAGTGTGATCCAACTCCTCTGCATACACAGTGAATTTATCGGTCTCAAGGATTTTTCCTAGAGAATCTTGGTCAAACTCATGAAAATGAATACGGTAGGGCAGACGAGAACCTGATACACGTAGACTGGTTAAGACAAAGGACTTGATTCCTTGCGGTCCATAGATTTCCAAATCTGTCTGCTCTTCATTGGCCTGAAAAGCACGGCTAGAAAGGAATCCTGGCAAACCAAAAATGTGGTCTCCATGTAGGTGGGTAATAAAGATTTTGCTGACCTTACGTGGTCGAATTGTGGTTTCCAGAATGCGATTTTGCGTACCTTCTCCACAGTCAAAGAGCCAGACTTCGTTAATCTCGTCCAAAAGTTTCAAGGCGAGACTGGAGACATTGCGGGCTTTAGAGGGCTGACCAGCCCCCGTTCCTAAAAATTGAATATCCATTCGATACTTTCTAATTAATCAATATATAACATGGCTGTGCGGTTTTCCGATCGGAAATAGCGCTTGCCAGAAAAAGCAGTAGCTTCTTGTAATAACTCCTCTTGGCTGTAGCCTTTGAGACGCTTACGACCGTCAGCCAAGCTTTCCAAATCTGTCAAAGCTGTAAGATTTTCCACGCTAACAACTTCCTCGTCCTCGACAGCCTTCATGTAAATCTTGCCAGACTCCTCAAAGACCAGTTGATGGGGGAAAATTTGCGCAATTTCAAAGAGCAAATCTTCTGAAATAACCTCTTCATTTTCAGAGAAAATTCGACCCAGACCCTCACTCTCATAACAAAAACCAAAGGATTTACCAGACAGATTAAGACGAATAAAAGGCTTATTTTCTAGAGTGAAACTCGGATCAGTATTATAAAGATTCAGTTCTTGACTGAGTTCCACAAAATAATCCGTCGCTGCTTCAGGACTCTTTTTCTGGTAGAGTTCTGCAAAGTAAGCATTGACCACGCTAGGCGGAGGAGTGATCAGTGCCAACTGCTCCTGCTCTGTTTTACCAGCTAGAAGTTGATCCAGATAGACCTTGTCCAGACTTGTATAGCCCCCATATTTTAGAGCCAACGTTTTAATATCAGTCATAAAATTCCTCTAACCTCCATTTATTTTTCTCAGAAATGTAGCCTGTAATCACTTCGCCGTCCTCCTGATAATCACGTTCTTCCAGAATCGCAACACTTTCTAAATCATGAATCTTGTAGGACTTTGAAAAAGGCACGCGCAGGGTAAAGACTTCAAAAATATCCTTGATTTTCTCTAAAAACAAAGTCTGCAAGTTCTCACGACTATCCTCAGACTTGGCAGAAATGAGAGCATAGGGCGTTTGGGTCGGCGTAAAATCCTCCACCAAATCCGCCTTATTATAAAGGGTCAGGCGAGGAATATCTTCCATATCCAAGTCTTTCATGATGGACAGGACTGTTTTTTCATGCTCCTCGTGGTAAGGATTGCTGGCATCGATGACATGAACCAGAAGATCCACATGCTTGCTTTCTTCCAAGGTTGACTTGAAACTAGACACCAACTCTGTTGGCAAATCTTGGATAAAGCCCACGGTATCTGTCAAAGTTACTTGAAGATGGCCACCCAGATGAATACTCTTAGTCGTCGCATCTAGAGTCGCAAAGAGCTCGTCCGCTTCATACTGGGTCTTACTGGTCAAGGTGTTCATGATAGTTGATTTCCCAGCATTGGTGTAGCCAATCAAGCCAATCTTAAAGGTACTCGACTCCAGACGTTTTTCTCTGACTGTCGCCCGATTTTTCTCAACCACCTTGAGCTGACGCTCGATATCTGTGATTTGATTACGTACACTACGACGGTTCAACTCCAGCTGGCTTTCACCAGGACCACGGGAACCAATTCCCCCTGCCTGACGGCTGAGCATAATTCCCTGACCAACCAAGCGAGGCAAGAGATATTTGAGCTGGGCTAGGTGGACTTGGAGCTTCCCTTCATGACTTCGAGCTCGCATGGCAAAGATATCCAAAATCAACTGCATACGGTCAATGACCTTAACACCCAGAACTTCTTCTAGATTGACATTTTGCCTTGGAGTCAAGCGATTGTTGACGATGACAGTGGTAATTTCTTCTGCATCCACCATGAGCGCAATTTCTTCTAACTTACCAGAGCCGACGAAGGTCTTGGAGTCATACTTTTCACGCTTTTGCCTGTAGCTATCCACTACGACTGCACCAGCCGTCTTAGCTAGACTGGCCAATTCTTCCATAGAGAGATCAAAATTGTCCATGCCCTGCAATTCCACACCGATGAGCAGGACGCGTTCCTCTTTTTTCTCCGTTTCAATCATTTAAAAACTCCTCAATCTGGTTTAAAATATGGTCTTTTACACCATATTCTCCTATCTGATAAAAGGTCACCTGCATGCGATTACGGAACCATGTCAACTGACGCTTGGCAAAACGGCGGGTCGCCTGTTTGAGACTCTCACTAGCTTCCTCCAAGGTTTGCTCTCCACGGAAATAAGGAAAGAGTTCCTTATAGCCAATTCCTTTAGCAGCCTGCACATCTGGATAATGGTCAAAGAGCCACTTGGCCTCATCCAAAAGCCCAGCCTCAAACATCAAATCCACTCGATGATTGATTCGTTCATATAATTGACTGCGTTCATCATCCAAGCAGATAATCAATGGTTCATACAAGGTCTCTTGATTTTCCAAATCCTGACCAAAATGGGCAATTTCCAAGGCACGCATAGCACGACGACGATTAAACTGGGGAATCTCAAGGTCTGCTTGCTCTACCAGATGGGCTAACTCCTCATCTGAATATGGCTCCAAACTAGCTCGATAGTCCAAAATCTCCTCATGGGGAGTATCCCCACCTAGGTGGTAACCTTCTAGCAAGCTCTGGGTATAAAGTCCAGTCCCACCGGCAATAATAGCTAGCTTGCCACGGCTGTGAATATCCTCAATAGCCATCTTAGCTTCTGAAACAAAATCAAAAGCCGAGTAAGACTCGGTTACCTCTCTAACATCAACTAAATGATGGGGAACAGTTGCCTGCTCTTCTTGACTAGCCTTGGCCGTCCCAATATCAAGTCCT
The DNA here is from genome assembly GCA_905221115.1 of bacterium. Classification (GTDB taxonomy): domain Bacteria; phylum Bacillota; class Bacilli; order Lactobacillales; family Streptococcaceae; genus Streptococcus. Next base: position 127,420 of record CAJNBX010000005.1, on the reverse strand, counting down.
CGATAGACTTGTTGGCTATCTCCACTAACCACTTCGCCATTAAAACGCTTGGCCACTTCAATGGCAAGGGCTGTTTTTCCAACAGCAGTCGGTCCAACAATCACAATTATTTTTGTTTTCATCTTTTTTCCTTGAAAAATTCCCATTTTTTCGTTACTATTATTATAACACAAAAAGGTCAGTCAGAAAAATGTGACCTCTTGAGGAGGCTGGCTGATTAAGAAGATAAAGGAGGAAGACTCATGGCTAAAGGATTCGCTAAAGGTCTTGTAACAGGTGTCGCAGGAACTGTCGCTGCACTTGCAGGTGCAGTATACGCATTTAAAAAGAAAGTAATCGAACCAGAAGAGCAAAAAGCAGCTTTCATCGAAGAAAACCGTAAAAAAGCAGCTCGTCGTCGCGTATCACGTTAAGAAACAAAAGAAGTTGGGATTTATTGTCTCAACTTCTTTTTTCTATTCTTTTGTACTGAGCAAACTAAGAAGCTAGCCGCAGGTTGCTCAAAGCACTGCTTTGAGGTTGTAGATGAAGCGACGCTGACGTGGTTTGAAGAGATTTTCGAAGAGTATTAAATAGCTAGGTCAAACTTCAACTGTGGCTTAACAGGGTCATAATCCACCAACTCAAAATCTTCTGCTTTGATATCAAAGAAATTGGTCTTATCTGGCACATTTAAGACCAAACGTGGTTGGCAGTTTGACGGCTCCCGACGGAGCAATTCCTGAGCTTGTTCAAATTGATTGTCATAGATATGGAGGTTGTTGATGAAGTAGAAGAACTTCCCAACCTTCCAGCCAAAATGCTTGGCAATCATCATTTGGAGAGCCACGTACTGCATAGCATTGATGTGGTGGGCCACCAGCATATCATTGGAGCGCTGGGTCAAGGTCGCATCCAGATAGATTTCTCCATCTACACGGCGGACATCAAACATGGTCTGAAAGGCGCACGGAAGAAGGCCGTCTGTCTCCTCAAAAGCTTGGTAATCCCAGAGCGAGATAATATTGCGGCGGTTCCAAGGGTTGGCTTCCAGCTGCTTGAGAAGCTTATTGATGATATCGTGTTTCTTAACGACCGCTCCATAGCGCTCACCAATAGTTCCTGTATCTCCCACTTCCCAGTCATTCCAATAGTGAACATTGTACTTGTCGTTGAGAACTTCTAGGCTATTAGACTGGTCTTGATAAATCCAGAGCACTTCTTTGATAGCTGATTTGATAGCGATAGGGCGTAAAGTTGTAATGGGGAATTCCCCTTTAGCTAAATCATACTCGGCAAAGGCACCCGTTACATACTTAGAGTTGGCAACTGTCCCATCCTTGTACTTGGGACGAGCCTGCTCAGAAAAGACACCGTCTTTGAGGATTCGTTCAATATTTTCTTTAAAAATCGTATCTGCTTTTGTCATTTACTCTCACCTCATTTATTGTCCTAACTAGTATAGCATAAAAAAAGAAAGGAGGAAAATCACTCGCTTCTAGAAAGCAATTTTCTCCTTTTTTATTTTATTGCAGTACAAGTGATGCTGCTCCGATAACCCCAGCGTCATTTCCTAGAGTTGCAAGAGCTAATTTTGTTGATGTGCGTACTTGTGGGAAAGTATTTTCGTCATAGACTTTTTGAACACCTTGTAGAAGGAATTCTCCCGCAGCTGACACACCACCACCGATGACGATTGTTGATGGGTTTAGGATTGAACCAATATTAGCACAAGCGATTCCCAAGTAACGTGAGAAATTACGGTAAACGATCAAGGCAAGGTCGTCTCCTTCTTTTGCAAGGTCAAAGACAGTCTTAGCAGTTACTTCTTCTCCGTTATCAATCAAGCGTTTCAAGGTTGCATCGCCTTCGTATTCATCGGCATAGCGACGAGTCAAGTTGACAATCCCTGTTGCTGAAGCAACTGTCTCAAGGCAGCCTTTCTTACCGCAAGTACATGCGATTGGTTGGTCAAAGTCAACAGTTATGTGCCCAAGCTCACCTGCTGCACCAGCAACACCATGAAGCAATTTGCCTTCTGCGACGATACCGCCACCAACACCAGTGCCAAGTGTCATAAAGACAACGTCTGGTTGGTTATCACCAGCACCCATCCAACGTTCACCAAGAGCTGCCACGTTGGCATCATTGTCGATGAAGAATGGAATACCCAAGGCTTTTTCAATCTTTTCTTTGATTGGTTGAAGGGTTTTCCAGTTCAAGTTGTAGGCACCAATAACAGTTCCTTTTTCACGGTCAACCACACCTGGTGAACCCATCCCAATTCCTTGGAAGTCCGCTGCTGCCAATCCAAGCAAGTCTAAACGATGCTGAATAGACTCAATCATATCATCAACGATATGACTTCCCTCATCCAAAATGTTAGTCTTGATAGACCATTTTTCTTGGATTTCTCCTGCTGTTGTTAAGATTGCAAATTTGATAGAAGTTCCACCAAGGTCAATCCCAATAATCTTTTGACTCATCATATTCTCCTTTTTCATTATGAATTAATTGAAAATGCTTACAGTACTAGTATAACAAATTTTAGTTGCTTATGCAAAGGTTTGCATTAACTTTCTGGATTTTATCCTGACTTATGGTTTCCAGAGACCTGAAGCATCTACATAATAACGGCCTCCATCAACTCGCTCATTTTTAGCCATTTTACCATCTGATTTCAAATAGTAGTTTCCTTGCCATGCATTGCGAGCATAAGAACCATCTGATTTCAAGTAATACCAGGCTTGGTAAGAAGAGTCATAAACCCACTCACCTTGTGCCATTTTACCATCTGATTTCAAATAGTAATTTCCTTGCCATGTACTGTAAGCATAAGATCCACCTGATTTCAAGTAATACCAAGCCTGATAAGAATCATCATAAATCCATTCGCTCTGGGCCATTTTCCCGTCTGCTTTCAGGTAATAGCTTCCCTGCCAAGCATTTTTCACTGGATTTCCATTTCCATCAAAGTAGTACCAAGCACCGTCCTGCTTAACCCAGCCACTTGTTGTTGCTGAACTTGTATCAGTTTGAGCCACAGTTGCTTGTTTTGCTTTAAAGGCGCCCTTAGGGGCATTTTTCAATTCGCAAGCCACACCATCATGATCGCGGTCTAACTTGACAGAATAACCAGGGTCTCCCTCATGAAGATCTGAATAGCCATTAGCCCAAGCTTCCTTACAGCTAGAAAAACGGATGTTTTCTTCTGCTAAAACTGGTTGTGAAAACAAAGCTAAAACTGACAACGTCGCCAAACTCATTTTAAAAAATAGACGTTTGTTTATTACTTTCTCCTATAGGAATGTTATCGATTTCAATATTATTTTATCAAACTTATTTCAGCAATTCAAGGAAACTTCTAGTATTTTCTACAAACTCCTTTGGTTTTTCCTTATTCAAGACATGAGGGCCGTCTGGGATAATCTGAAATTGGGATTCTGATATTAGTTTATGAAGACTTCTCATAGAACTAAGATTCGGTTTATCTTTGCTGCCACAAATTAGTAAGGTTGGATAGGGGCAAATTCCTGCTATATCCGTTAAATCAAGTGTCTTCAATTCATCAGAAACTCCGACCATAAGAGTCTTATCTACTCCCTGTTTTTCAAATGCTCTTTTGGGAAGTAGTTTAAAAATCAGCAACTGAAGATAAAATAGGATATTACCGGACAATTTAAGTGGACATCCTGATAGAACCAAAGCTCGGAGATTTGGTAAATCATAACTGGAAAGTTCTAGTGCCAGGGCAGCACCTAAAGACAATCCAACCAAAACAAAAGGTTCTGTCTCTTGAGCTAGGTAATGATATACTCGCCCCTTGGCTTTTTGATAGCTACTAACTCCAGAAGGAAATAACTCGATAGCCTCAGAAGGATAATCTGTCAGTAGATTCCGAACTTCTTTCCAAGATTCTGCTGACTGCCCTAACCCGTGCAAAAATATCAGCTTCATCTAATTCTCCTCTAGGCTTAATTCATACAAGCCTCTCACTGCATTACAGCCGTAGATAGCTTCTGCTTGGGCTAAATCTGCCAAGGTCAAGACTTTCTCTTCTACCTGTCCTGTTTCCAGCAAATGCTGACGGTAAATTCCTGGCAAGATTCCCAATCGGATAGGCGGTGTGTAGAGTTTCCCAGCGATTTTCAAAACTAAATTTCCGATAGAGGTTTCAAGCAGTTCTCCTTTTACATTATGGTAAATGATTTCCTGTTTCCCTAGAGTCAAGTGTGGTCTATGAGTCGTTTTAAAATAGGTAAATGCTTGATTCAAATCTGCTTCTTGCAGACAAAGTTCGGCCTCGCAAAAACTTGGACTAAGGGATGTTAAGATTTGTCGACTAAGTTCTATCTCTCCAGATTTGCTGAGAGAAATTCGCAAGCGGTAATCTTGATTAGCATCACAAGTCTGACACTCTGCTTCAATCTTTTGTCTCAAAATTTCTGGGTAAAAAGGATAAGCAAAATATCTACTAGCTTTTCTCAGTCTTTCCAAATGTTGATCTTCAAACAGCAAGCTCTTCTGACTGATTTTTCCAGTAGTAATCAGCTGAAAACGAGCTTGTTTACGATAAAGAACAGCTGCCTTTTGATGAACCTCGCGGTATTCAGATTCCCAAGTGCTATCCCATGTAATGCCTCCGCCAACTCCATAGATGGCTTTCCCTTGATGCAGTTGAATAGTCCGGATAGCAACATTAAAAATCCGTCGTCCATTTGGAAGCAAGAGACCAATCGTTCCGCAGTAGACTCCGCGTGGTTGTGGCTCCAAGTCCTTGATAATCTCCATTGTCGCAATTTTCGGAGCTCCCGTTATGGAACCACAAGGAAAGAGAGAACGGAATATTTCAACAAGGTCAATGTTCTCTCGCAACTGACTCTTGATGGTTGAAGTCATCTGCCAGACAGTCGAATACTGTTCTACCTGACACAGACGCTCCACATACTCACTGCCCACTTCAGAAATACGGTTCATATCGTTGCGCAAGAGGTCCACAATCATCATGTTTTCAGAGCGATTTTTGGGATCCTGTTCTAACCAACTAGCTTGGGCAAGGTCTTCTTGGTCGGTCACGCCACGCTGAGTCGTTCCCTTCATTGGTCGCGTTGTCAACTCGCGACCATTCTGCTCAAAAAAGAGCTCCGGGCTCATGGAAATCACTGCCATCTCATCATGTTCAACATAGGCATTGTAGCCCGCCTCCTGCTCTACCACCATACGATTGTAGATGGCAAAAGGATTGGCACTTAAATCTTGCTTGAGTTGGACGGTGTAGTTGACCTGATAGGTGTCTCCCTGCCGCAAATGATGATGGATCTGGGCAATCGCCTTTTCATAGTCTGCTGCAGATGTTACTTCCTGCCAATTTGAAGGCAAATCAACCTCATCATAAGTCAAAGGAATAGGGGAGGTCTCCACCTTATCGTGAACAGTAAAGTAAAGCAAATACTCGTCCAGTAAAGGTGCCTTGTGAACTGCTAATTTCTCCTCAAAAGCAGGTGCAGCCTCGTAGCTGACATAGCCTACCACATAATAGCCTTGCTCTTGGTATCTTTCCACTTGTGCCAGCAAGGCTGTTACTTCCGCTAAATCTCTCGTTTTTAACTCTTTGATAGGCTGGGTAAAGGTGTATCTCTCCCCCAAAGCCCTAAAATCAATCACTGTTTTTCTATGCATACCTTAAGTATAGCACAAAAAAAGAAAACCCTCATCTGCAAAGCAGATGAGAGATTTCGATTATTTAAAGATTGAAGTTTTAAAGCTATTTGTTTGTTGAAGAAGTTTCTTGAAGATTTTTTCTTTAAGTGATACAGTATTATCAAATTTAACTGATCCATTTTTAAGAGTAGCTTTATCTTTATCAACTGCTTCAGCAAATGCTTGTTTTAATTCATCGTAACTATTATAAGTTGTTCCATCGATTTCAACAGCATTAAATCCTGCTTTAGCCTTATCAACAACTTCTTTGAAGTATGCTTTCTTCCAATCTTCTAGAGTCTTAAATTTACCATCAGAAACTTTCTTAATGATAAAGTCATCACCTAGAGTAGCATGACCAGCCTGTTTAGACTCATTTTTCAACATGTTAGAAGCGTAGTTTAAGAAGCCTTTTTCATATCCAAAGTAACCCCACATACGGAATGTGTTATGTTTGAATGACATAGAGCCTGGAGCTCCTTCACTTGTATTACCACCATAGATACCAGCAGTGATAGGCACCGTTACATAGGCAGAGCCAAATCCAGTTGGGTCATAAGTACCATTACCAGGACCGTGTTTGGTCATGAAGTTCTTGTCTACTAGATCGTTAACAGAAGTTAAGTTATATTCTTTTTCTTCTGCATTCAAATCACGAACCTCATCGTATTGGTTCTTCGTATTAGCGTTACGTAATTTCTTAGCAACTTTCTTGAACCAAGCGTTGTTTAGTTCTTTGCTGCCTTTATCAAGAACAGCTTCTCCTTCAAGATAATCAAGAAGCATTAGAGTATCGTTGAAACCTTTCATGTAATGATCGATTTCAGCGCGAGATGTAAGGTCATTTGGATTTGTGTTATACCATTGATTTCCGTCATTTGGACGTTCATATGCCATGTTTAATCCAAGTGCTTTGAAGTCACCGTTTGGACTTGTTTCAGCAGGTGATTGCAACATACCTTGTGCAAATGCTTCTAGGTCAGTACCTTCACGGTGTCTAGAACCACCTAAGTAAACCATACGGTCGTTTACGTGAGTCGTTTCGTGAGTGAAGGCTGAGATACCAAAGTCACTAATCATATCAGTAACCATGAAGAAGACTGAATCATCCTTATAAGGATTACCGTAAATACGAGCTACAGCTCCCATACGCCAGTCAGTTGCATGATAACGTCCTGTTGGTCCGTATAATTCACGGATAGGTGCTACGTCTTTACCACTATTCGTATGTCCGTATTTATCTGTGCTGATTCCTTTATAATTTTGGTTATCTAACACAGGAGTTGGAACCATGTTATTGCTCTTAAGCAGTTGATTACGAACTTTATCTAATGATAGACGAGACCAGAAGTCTAGGTAATTTTGTTGACCCTTAGCGACTTTATTGATTTCAGCTTTGAATGCTTCGCGTTCTTCTGCAGTATTCTTACCGTATTTTTCAAATGAACTGTAAGCCATAGTGTTATATGTTGAGATTAAGAACATATGAGCATCTTTCAAGTTAAGAAGTGGTAGAATCATCTTGCCATGCATGTCGTTGTTTAATCCCTCGTAGGCTCTGTGTTTCTTATCAGCAAATTCAGGAGTTGTTGTTTTAGGTTCAACGATATATACATTATCTTTAGTAGCTTTTATGAACCAATCGTTTAAATCTGTATCACTTGTGAATAGACGCATATTATAGTCTAAGAAACTGTTTAACTCGCCTATACCGATAACTCCACCGATCGTTTCGCGATAAGCTTCTAAAGTTCTATCACCTTTAATGTTACTTTCTTTAGAACCAACTTTAATCAAGAAGTCTAACACATTAACATTCTTACCATAGAAGTCCGGTTTGAATAGCATTAATTCTTTAATATTAAAGTCATCGAATTTAACACCGTAGTAACGATTTAGGTAAGATAATCCGAGAAGAACTGCAGCTTTATTGTCATCAATTTTCTTAATCAAGGCACGTTTTGCAGCTTCATCAGTGTTAAGCTGGTGATCTTCATTTTCTACTAACTTCGTAACGAATTGAGTAAGATTATCTTTAACATACTTGAAGCTTTCTTCTAGGTACAAGTCCTTAATTGCATTGACTTTGTTGCCACCAGTTCTACCCAAGTGTTGATAAATCGGGTCAGATTGCAATTCAACTGAACTTAATTTGCTTTCGATAGCACTGATTAAGTCAGCACGATCTTTAACAACCATGTTTGGTGTGTACACAACTTCACCAAGCTCAGCGACACTGTACTCTTTTACTTGCTTAACTTGAGAGTCCTTAGGAGAAATCGTAAAGATATCTTTTGTCTTATCCGCGTAGTGAACCATAATATGGTCGGCATCTGTAAGGTCTGTGACAAAGTCATTGCCTTTCATTGCAGTTACAGACAATACTTCTTTAGTCATTAATGGACTATCAGCGGCTAATTTATTTCCTTGATTTACAATCCATTCTTTGTTGTAGAATGGTTGAAGTTTTTCAATATTACGGTATGCAAGTTCACGAGAAGCATCGTAATCTTGAGTATCTTTGTAAGTGTCAGATTTTGGTTTAACATTATTTAATGTATCTGAAACAAGAGGATTGATAACATAATCATTAGCCGTAATTCCTAATGTTGCAATTTTCTGGTCAGCTTCATCTTGAGACACTTCTTTAATTCGGTTAGAAACAGAGAATTTAAATGAACGTTTACCTGTACTTACATCTTTCACGATAAAGTTACGTTCTAAAGCGTTATTTGAGAAGTATCCCCCATCTTCGTCAATATCTTTAGATCCATAGAACACTTCACCATTTTCAACTTTCATCATAGACACAGAGTCTGCAACTTTACCCCATGCCCAGTTCTTACTAAGGAAACCACCTACTTCAACAGGTGTATTTACCTTAATAGTTCCTTTCGTAACAGCATTACGAGCAGAACCATATTTACCAATTCCGTTAGGATCAGAACCGTTATCTGATCTAGCGACAAATCCACCGATACGAGCTTTATTAGCAACTATATCAGCTTCTACATATCCTTTATCAACATTACCTTTCCAGATTTCACCAACCATACCAGCGAAATCCCATCCTCTATCACCTACACCAGTAAGTTTACCGATATAAGCAACATTAGTAAGCTGTCCGCCGTTATCTAATTTGTTAACAAGTCCGGCAATTCCATCTCTACCAGTTATGCTACCAGTTACTTTAATATTCTCAACAGTAGCATTCTTAACAGTTCTAGCAAGAGCTGAAATGTTATCAATCCAAGGCATATTAATATCGACATTAGCTAAATTAACATCTTTAACCGAACCACCTTCAATACCACCAAATAATTGACGTGTCATATTGTGGATTGAATAACGTTGTCCCTCAACACTTGATAACTTACCTTTAAATGTACCAGGAACATACTCTTTATTTGGAGTTGGTACATTAGCTGCATTTAGATCTGCACCAAGTTTGAACTCACCGCTAGGGTTAGCTTTCATATCTTTTACAAGCTCATTGAAGTTGTAGTAAACATTACCTTCTTTTGCTTTTTGTTTTTCAAAGTAATGAACATACTCTTCGCTAAGTGTGTTATCAGCATTACGTTGAACTAAGTCTGGTGCTTTGGCAGTAACTTTATATAAAGTTTTTCCGTCTTTTTCTACTTCTTCAATCTTGTCAACAGCAAGTCGTGTAACCTTGTTGTCGTGAGTTGTAACTCGTAGGTAAAGTGGGACAACATCAGCTGGTTTTTCTGTAAGCAAACTAGTATCTGTTTCATTACCGTCAGCGTCCACACTCATCAAGCTTGTTTCTTTGATATTTTTGATTTCAACTTTTTTGAGGTCAATTCTTAGAGGTTCTTCATTCAGAACTACTTCCTCATCGCCTTCACCACGGTCATAAACCATCTTAGTTTCAATCTTATAATCTTTGTAGTATTGCAAATCTGTCAGGTTAGCTGTTAAGTTGTCAGGTGAAACATTCAATGTTTTCACAATCTCATCACCTTTTTTCAGAGTTAAGGTGATAGATTTAATGGCTGCCTTGCTTGGATTTTCTAGACTGTATTTAACATCTGAAATACGTTTCAAATCCTTAGGTTCAACTGCAGTGATGGTCAATACTGGTTTTTCAAAGGTCTTGGTACCACGTTTCAAAATTCGGTCTTGAGGGGCCTCAATTACTTCTTCCGTTACTTTTGGTGCATCCTCAGTCTTAACTCCTTTGATAGTATTAAAGGTCTTAGTGATTTTTTTCTGACCTTCTTTACCTTCTTGAGCTACAACTTCTAAGCCTTTTTTCAGTTGAGCATCTTCTTCAATCTTTTCTTCGAATGGAATCTTTTCAATGCTTTCCTCTACAAGAGTTCCTTCAATTGGTTTTGTACCACGGCTTACCTGTTGATTTACAGGCTCCTTAGTCACTTCCGTACTAGTTGAAAGAACTTGGTCAGTTTTGACACCTTCTACCGTTTTATAGATTGTTTTTGTAACTTGACTTCCTTTTTCACCATTTCGTAGGACAGTTTCTTCGTCCGTATACTTAGTTGGATCCTCAGTCGTTTCAGTTTTGTAATCAATTTCTGTAGTTGATTCTTCAACAAGGGTTCCCTCAGTCACCTTATACTCAGGTAATTGATCTTGAACAAGTGCTTGACCTGCTTTACCTTCCTCTTGGGTTCCTTTAGACTCTACTATAGCTTCTGGTAGTTCCGGTTGCGTTAAGGATTGACCTTCCTTACCTACCTCTTGAGTTCCCTTAGACTCTACTTTAGTCTCTGGTAGTTCCGGTTGTGTTAGAGCTTGACCTTCCTTACCTACCTCTTGAGTTCCTTTAGACTCTACTTTAGCCTCTGGTAGTTCCGGTTGTGTTAGAGCTTGACCTTCCTTACCTACCTCTTGAGTTCCTTTAGACTCTACTATAGCTTCTGGCAATTCTGGCTGTGTTAGGGCTTGACCTTCTTTGCCTGCCTCTTGGGTTCCTTTTACTTCAACTGGAGCCTCTGGTAATTCAGCTTGTGTTAAGGCTTGACCTTCTTTTCCTTCTTCTTGCGTACCTTTAGCTACTTGGTGAGTTGGTTCAGCTTGTGGTACTGGAGTTGGGGTAGGTTGCACCTCTTTCTTAGTTCCGACTGCAATGACTTGCGGCACAGGATTTTGAACCACTTGGTCTTCAATGACTTCTCTAACTTCTTGACCATTGACCATCGATACTTTAGTTACAAGACGACGCTGACCCTTTACTCCTGCTGTGACGATACGAGTCTTTCCTTCTGCTAGATTCGCATCTGGACTTGTGACCGTTTCAAAAGGAATCTCCACCAAGCTCTCTTCCTGTCTAACCTGAGGCTTCTCAGAAACTGGTTTTTCTTCAACAGCAGGAGCAACTGGATTCTCTACTACAGATTTTTCGATGACAGTTTCTGGAGTGACAGCAGTTCTTTCTTGAACGACTTCTGTTTTCTCGATTTCATTTGCATTTTGCTTTTCTACTGGCAACTGAGGCTTCTCAGCTGAAGCTGATCTTGAGGGATGGAGTTCTGCTTCCTTGAAGTATCCAATGTACTCATAGCCATCAATATGGATAATCCCTTCAGCCAAACCTTCATGTGTTGAGGCCGAAATAGTTTGGTTATAAGAAAGCAATTCTTTATTTTCAAATGCAAATGTCCCGTAAGGTACAAAGGTGCTAGCTCCTAAAGAACCAATCAGAAGAACACCTAGAACCTCTTTGCGACCTTTTTTGGACACCAAAAAGACTGCTAGAGAAGCCGTTGCCAAACCAAGACCTGCCAAGGCTAGTTCCTTACTTCCTGTGTATGGAAGTTGTTGACTGTTAGTTGCCTTCTTACGATAAACTACATATAGAATATCATCATCTTGAAATTCTGTAGGAACCTCATGGTGAATCAGGGCTTTTTCAGACTCGGTCAATTCCTGCTCCGCCAAATAACGGTAATGAACACTATGAGCACTGCCAACTTCATTGGCTTGAACCTTATCTACTGAAAGGGCACTGGCTCCAAAAAGGAAGGCTCCGATGGCTACAGGACCTACCCCAACAGTTAGCTTACGAATCGAATATTTGGTGATTTTTTCTAGTTGTTGTTTTGTTTTTCTCATTTTCACGACTTTCTAATAGAATCTTGTGGATAATGCGCACGCGCACCTCCAATTAATTTTGGACGACTAGCCAGCGCCGTTACGTGGGCATGACCAATCTCTCTCAAAAGAGGGCGAATCGGAACCTGAACATGCTTAACATGCATGCCAATTGCAGTGTCTCCGATATCCAAGCCAGCATGAGCCTTGATAAATTCAACCTCAACTGGATCTTGCATAAACTTGAAGGCTGCCAACTGACCTGAACCTCCTGCATGAAGGGTAGGAAGGACACTGACCATTTCCAGACCAAACTGCTCTGCAACCTGACGTTCAACAACGAGGGCCCGATTGACATGTTCACAACCTTGAACAGCTAGATGAATTCCTTTTTCCTCTAAGATATCTAGGATGGTCTTCACAATGATTTCGCCAATTTCTTGGCTGGATTCCTTGCCAATCTGACCACCTATCACTTCACTAGAAGAAAGGCCCAAAACAAAGATAGATCCTTGCTTCAAATTGGCCTTTTCCAATACATCTTCTACAATCTGGCTTGTCTCTCTTTGAATGTCTTTTTCCTTCATACTTGATACCTCTTTTATCACTATCTATCATATCGTTTTTTCTTGTTTTTAGCAAGATAGACAACCTGAAAATCTTACTCCAACCTGCATAAAACTCCCAGAATTGACTGGGAGTTAGCTAGTTTCTATTCTATTTATGTATATTTCAACCGTCGTCCCTTTTTGGGGCCTAGAATCAATCTTCATCTGGTAATGTTCTCCAAAATGAAGTTTGAGCCGTTGGTCAATATTTTGAAGACCAACTCCCCCACGTTTGAGCTGACTTTGACTACTATCGCTAGCATCTTGGAAACCAACTCCATCATCCTCAATACGGATGACCAGTCCTGAATCCTGTTTCTGAACAGAAACTCTAATATGTCCCTGACCTTCTTTTTCCTTAATGCCATGGTAAAGGGCATTTTCTACCAAGGGTTGTAACACTAACTTGGGCAAGACTAGATGATCAAAGGCAGGATTTTCAGCAATTTCGTATTCCAGCTTATCTCCATAGCGTTGTTTCTGGATAAAGAGATACTGGCGGACATGGTTGATTTCGTCAGACAGGCAAATCAAATCCTTTCCTTGATTGAGCGCCAAGCGGAAATAGGTTGCCAAGGACTTGGTCACCTGAACCACGCGCTGACTATCCTGAAATTCAGCCATCCAGATGATGGTATCCAAGGTGTTATAGAGGAAATGCGGATTAATCTGGCTGGACAGTGCTTGAAGTTGGTACTGACGGGTTGTTTCTTCCTGCCTGCGCACATCTGCCATCAGCTGATCAATCTGATCCAGCATGGCATTGAACTGACGAGTCACTTCTCTCAGTTCATAAGCACCAGCTTCCTTGGCACGAAGATTCTGATTACCAGAAGCAATTTCCAGCATGGTATCTCTCAAATCCTTCAAAGGAGCAATCCAGCGCTTGAGACTGAACCATACCAAACAGAGACAAGCAAGAAGAGATGTGACACTAGCCCCAAGCAAGGTCCACAAGAGTTGATTCCGAACCTGGTCTAACTTCTCTAGTGAAGACACGCCTATAACTGTCCAATCTGTTCCTACAATCTTTTCTTGACTGACGTAGGATTTGTGATCTGGAGTATAGCCCTGCCCTGTCTCAATATAGGGTTTCATGGCCTCCATTTCACTAGCTGAGCTATAAACTGTATGTTGAGGATGGTATACAAATTCATGATTTTCATTGATGATGAAAGCAAATCCCTGCTGACCCAACTGTAGCTGGTTGAGATAGGCTTCCAGAGTTTCATAAGAAATATCCAAACGAAGTACACCCAGATTGGCTCCCTTTGCATCAACAAGTTCCTGAGTGACAGAAATGACCCATTGACTATCTGATTTACGAGCTGGTGTCAAAACGGGCTTAGCTCCTTGATGAATAGCCTTTTGATACCAATCCTCAACCATCATATCAGAGGAAGTTTTCATCTGCAAACTGTCATCTGTAGAAATGACTTGACCAGATTTGGTCACCAGAACAACAGTTTTCAAGTCCTGATCTGCCTTTAAGATGGTCAAAAACAGATTTCGGATTTCCTTGACCTTGTCTTGACTTGGATTCGCAGTATAGGCCAGGACATCTGTTTGCTGGGTCAAACTAGTCGAGGTGGTTTCTAATTTTTTGATATAAGACTGGATAAAGTGGCTAGTCTGACTGATAGTTGTTTGACTATTGCCCTCAATGGTAGCCTCAATGGCTGAAGAACTAGATTGATAGTAGAAAGTCCCAACAAGAGCTAGGAGAATGAGAAAGACCAGAAAGATGGAAATAACCATTCTGACTAGGAGAGAAGAACGCTTCATCGGCCTTCTCCCTTCTTAAACTGACGAGGTGTCACACCTGCAATCTGCTTAAAGCGTTGGGTAAAATAGTTCATATCTTCAAAACCAACCTTCTCTGCGATCTCATAAATCTTCAGATCTGTAGTTAAAAGCAAGAGCTTGGCTTGTTTGACACGTTCTCTCACCAGATAATCCTGAAAAGGTAGGCCCAACTCTTTCTTAATCAAAGAACTCAGATAAGTCGGACTAAAGCCCAAGTCACTGGCCAAAGACTTTAAACTAAATTGGCTGTCATCAAGATGAGACTGGATTTTCTGGGCCATGTTTCCCTCAAACTTATCAGTCAATAGATCTTGTAACTGCTCTTCCTTTTCTTCCTTATCCAACTTTTGCTTGATTTTCCCCAACATTTCCTCAATATCCTGACGAGAAAAGGGCTTAAGCAGGTAGTCATCCACACCGAGTTTGACAGCAGACAAGGCATAATCAAAATCATCATAACCTGTCAAAAAAACTAGATGAACCTGCGGATAGGTTTCTCGGACCAGACTGGCTAACTGGATGCCATTTAGCTGAGGCATGTTGATATCGGTTAAAATGATATCTGGAACCTGCTTTTGTATCAATTCCCAAGCCTGTCTTCCGTTTTCAGCTTGACCGATGATTTCCATATCGTAGGCTGCTACATTAACCAGTTTGGTCAAGCCTTGTCTTACCAGATATTCATCTTCTACAATTAAGATTGTATAGGTCATGCTTCTCTCCTTTATCACTTACTAGTATCAGTATAGCAAAATTCTCCTCTAACTGCTTAGGAAAGTCCTACTAATCGACATAATCTAGTAAATAAGCGTAGCCTTTTTCTTCCATTTGGTCTTTGGGAATAAAGCGGATAGAGAGACTATTGATACAGTAGCGCAAGCCACCCTTGTCCTGAGGCCCATCTGTAAAGACATGACCAAGGTGAGAATCTCCCACTCGGCTCCGCACTTCCATGCGTGTCATATTGTAGGACTTATCTTCCTTGTAGGTGGCAACATCTGGGCTGATGGGTTGAGTAAAACTAGGCCAGCCACAACCAGACTCAAACTTGTCCTTTGATGAAAAGAGGGGTTCGCCAGTTGCTACATCCACATAGATACCAGATTCAAATTTATCCCAGTAGCGGTTTGAGAAAGCTCGTTCTGTTTGATTTTTCTGGGTAACTGCATACTCCTCAGGTGACAAGGCCTTTTTCAATTCCTCATCACTTGGTTTGGGGTATTTGCTGGCATCGATGACAGGATAGGCTGCCTGATTGACATTGATATGGCAGTAGCCATTTGGATTTTTCTTGAGATAGTCTTGGTGGTAATCCTCTGCCACGACAAAATTCTTCAAGGTTTCCTTTTCAACTGCTAGAGGTTGGTCGTATTTCTTAGCCACCTCATCAAAGACTTGGTTAATCACCTCTAAATCCTTGTCATCTGTGTAATAAACACCAGTACGGTACTGGGTTCCCACATCATTTCCTTGTTTATTTTTGCTAGTTGGATTAATAATGCGGAAATAATGAAGCAGGATTTCCTTGAGGGAAATTTGATTAGCATCATAGGTGACATGGACAGTTTCTGCATGCCCTGTTTGGTTGATCAATTCGTACTTAGTTGTTTCCCCTCTACCATTTGCATAGCCTGAAACAGCATCCGTTACTCCAGGAACGCGTGAGAAGTATTCCTCAACTCCCCAGAAACATCCCCCAGCTAGATAAATTTCGTGCAAGTCTGCATCTTTACTCACTTCTGTTTTTTTCACTGTTTTTCCTCCTTGGCTAACTGATGCTTTCTCAATTTGCGAGCTATCTGTCTGCCCTGCATTTCGCATCAATAGAAAATAGAAACCGCTTATGGCTAGGAAAAAGATTCCTGCCAAGACAAACAATTTTACTTTATCATTCATGACCTTTCTCTACCCCATTTCTTTCAATGTTTTTAAAATCATATCCTTATCCATAAAACCTGGTTGCGTTTTGACCAGCTTGCCTTCCTTGTCTATAAAGGCTTGAGTTGGGTAAGGACGAACGCCATAACTTTCCAAGAGTTTGCCTGACGGGTCAATTAGAACTGGGAAATTTTTATAATCCAAGCCCTTGTACCAATTCTTAAAGTCAGCTTCTGCTTGTTCCCCCTTATGTCCAGGTGACACTACTGTCAAGACCACATAGTCATCACCAGCATCCTTAGCAATTTCATCCGTATCTGGAAGACTGGCTAGACAGATGGAACACCAAGAAGCCCAGAATTTGAGATAGACTTTCTTACCCTTATAATCAGATAAACGGTAAGTCTTGCCATCTACTCCTGTCAGTTCGAAATCAGCAACCGCCTGACCTTTAGTCGCAGTTTGCGCACTAACTTGTTCTGTTTTTGTTTGCTCCTTCATAGTAGATTCGTCTGACATATTTTTAGCCGAACAGGCTGCCAAGCAACAGATTGAGCCGACTCCAAGGAGACATGTTTGCCATTTTTTCATTTCTTTTTCCTCTCTATTCAAATAATGTAGTTAAAATGGAAGCATTTCCCAAAAGCACCAAGATTCCCATCACGATAATGAGGAAACCACCCACTTTTTTGAGGGTTCCTAGGTAGGGATGGAGTTTTCGGAAATGTTTCAAAACATAGCTGGAGGCAAGAGCTAGAACCAAAAATGGTAGCGCCAAACCCAGCGTGTAAACCAACATGAGACCAGCTCCCTGCCAAGCACCTGAGCCACCTGAAGCCGATAAAGCCAAAACAGAGCCCAGAACCGGTCCCACACATGGCGTCCAAGCAAAACTAAAGGTCAAGCCCAGTAAAAATGCCTGACTATAGCCCTTACCCTTTTGCCCCTGTCCCTGTAATTGTAGCCTTCTTTCCTTGTAGAGTCCCTGAAAATGTAAGACTTCCATCTGGTGTAAGCCCAAGAGAATGATAACCGCACCCGTCACATACTGAAACCAAGAAGCATATAGCAAATTGCCTAAAAAACCAGCTCCATAGCCTAGTAAGATAAAAACAAAGGATATCCCTGCTATAAAGGCCAAAGTTCGCAATAAACTAACAACTGAGATTGAATATTTTCCACTAGAAGCCTGAGCACCATCTTTGTCATCCAACAAGACCCCTGCATAAACCGGTAACAAGGGTAAGATACAAGGAGAAAAGAAGGAAAGAATTCCAGCAAGAAACACACTGATAAAAAAGATTATATTATCCATTGCCTTCCTCCATTCTTTGATTTGATAGGATTATTATAGCCCCAAAATTCCAGAAAAAACAGGGACAATGATAGGGAAAAATAGGAATTTAATCAGATTATACTTCAAAAAAATCAAAAGAAGCATAAATACAAAAGGTAAGCTATCTTACTGTTCCAGAGTTCACATCTAGCATAACTAAAAACAGATTCTTCCATCTATCACGGAAAAATCTGTCATTGACTTATTGATTTACAAAAACTACTCCTCAGAGTATCCCTTTATTCCAGCAGTTAATCTGCTTTACTAATCGCTCGAGTCGCTGGGTAAAGGGCTTGTTTCCGAAAAACTCCAACCACGGCTTGCGAACCTCGTCTTTGCTGGTTTCTCTGTATTTTTTTAGTTCCAAGAACGCCATCTTGACTAGGATTGGTTATGGTCTTGCAACAGCACCTCAAATTCAGCGACGGTCATTCCCAATTGTTCACTCGCAAATTCGGAAGTTAAAACATGTTGGTGGACTAAGTTTAGAAAGGTAAAGATTTTCCCACGCTCCAGTCCCTGTTCAATACCACGTTCTAAGCCCTTTTCCTCAGCTTGTTCCAAGGCATAGTCCTGTGCTAACAAGGCTTGTTCTTCACGCATACGTAGTTGACTAAACATTTTCCTGTCCTCCTCGGACCAGCTCTTATAGTCTAGCAGTTGATCTGCTTGGCTGATGGCTCGCTCGGGTTGCTGAGTAAAGGGTTTATTCCCGAAAAACTCTAACCACGGCTTGCGAACCTCGTCTTTGCTGGTTTCTCTGTATTTTTTTAATTCCAAGAACGCCATCTTGACTAGATGGTTTTCTTGACCGTTATTTGTGATGGTTAAGACCTCACCTGTCGTGTCCTCGCGCATGCTAAAGCTATGAAAAGCTTGATCATCATGGAAGTAGTTACTATCTACAATTGCGATAGCGTAAACAGGTGCGATGTGTTTGTAACTTTGATGAGTATTGCCTTCTTGTTGACGAACTTTTTCAAGATTTTGATTGACCTGGCTGCACAAATAAGCCCACAGGCGATTGATGAAAAAATTCTGATGATGCACCTGAATCTCAATAATTACTTGTGTCCCATTGTCCAACTCCGCTAAGACGTCTATACTGGTATAGAAATCCTGCGCCGAGTACGACAGGGTAGGCAAGACATGAATATTGCTTCCCTCCAAAATCGTTACATTTTTTGCAGGTAAATCCAACATATCGCGAATAAATTGGCAAGTGATTTCTGGATTGCTAAAGATTTTCTTAGCAACCAAATCGTTGGTCGGGCTGATGCCCGGATGTCTGAGAATCATCCATTTCCTCCTTCTATTATACCATATTTTTAAATCTAATTTCGCTAGATTCTCTGGCTCTATCTATTTATTCGGAAAAGAAAGGATAAATGAAATAGTAAATAAAAAATAAGAACAGCGGATAAACAATAAATGTTAAGCTTATCTATCCTTCTTACTTATCTGATAATAAATAAGATCAGCAAGATAGCCTTTTCTCTCTACAGCATTTGTAATAGTCTTTAGATAGGACATTCCAGCCTTCTCCATGACACGACCTGAAGCTGGATTGAGACTAGCATATCGTGCTCTGACATCTTGAAAACCTGCTTGAGTAAAACAAAAGTCCAAGACAGCTTTCAAGGCCTCTGTCATCATACCATGACCCCAGTATTTCTTGCCTAACACATAACCAATTTCACAAGAAGAATCGTTCTCATCCATTTCAATGATGCTGATATCTCCTATCACTTGCCCTGGGTTTTCTTTGAGACAAATGGCCCATTTGTAATAGTTGGGATTAGTATAGGAAGTAACCCAATTTCGAATCGAGTTCCGAGTGACCTCGACATCAGGATGAGGATTCCAGGTGACATAGGTCAGATTCTCAGCAGATGAAGCCCAATTTTGAAACATGGCTTCTGCATCACTCTCCACAAATCTTCTCAAGATCAAACGGTCTGTCTGTAATACTTGCGTACCGATTTCTTTCATAATGTTACCTCGCTTTCTAATATATGATTCTCTGTTCAATCCACATTGAAACTTGTTTCGCTTTCTTATTCTAGGATCGGCTGAAAAGACTTAACTCAATAACAGTTAGAAAACAAGTTTTTCATCTAGTTCCTTGACGCATTCGCTGTCTGGTTTGAAATGCGCTTTACCAAGCTTTTTCAAACCTAGTCATCGTTGCGAGGTGAGACAAGGAAAATCGAACTCTTCGAGTTACCGGACCTACTCTCACTTTTTTATTTCAAGGTGAGAGGCGGAAAACCTACACTGGAGGTTATTCTTGCTCTCGAGTTTCAAGGCAAGAAGCTAAAAAGGTCCCCCGGACCTTCTTCGCTTTCTCATTTCTAGGCTCAGGGTAAAAAGGTCCCCCGGACCTTTTCACTCCCAAAAGTCATCAAATACGGTGATTGGGAGGTGGCGTTTGTGTTGTCCTTTGTGCCACCAGTTTTCAATGGTCGCTTGAGCTTCTGGGCTGATTGTTTTACCTTCTAGGTAGTCGTCAATCTCTTCATAGGTGACTCCAAGTGCGACTTCATCAGCTAGACCTGGTTTGTCTTCTTCTAGGTCTGCTGTTGGGATTTTTTCATAAAGGACTGGGTCTGCACCAAGTTCCTTCAAGAGTTGTTTTCCTTGACGTTTATTGAGGCGGTAAAGAGGGAGAATATCTGCACCACCGTCACCAAACTTGGTAAAGAAACCTGTGATATTTTCCGCAGCATGGTCTGTTCCAATGACCGCTCCGCTATGGGCACCTGCCAGGGCATACTGAGCAATCATACGGCTACGAGCCTTGATATTTCCCTTGTTGAAGTCTGAAACAGAGCTTCCTGTCGCTTCAACTGCAGCTGTCATGGCATCAGCTGATTCCTTGATATTGACTACCAAGCTGATATCTGGCTGGATAAAGGCTATGGCTTTTTGAGCATCTGCTTCATCAGCTTGCACTCCGTATGGCAGGCGGACAGCGATAAATTTGTAGCTATCATCTCCAGTTTCTGCTCGCAGTTCTTCCATAGCTAATTGGGCCAATCGACCTGCCAAGGTTGAGTCTTGTCCCCCAGAAATCCCTAGTACAAAGGTTTTAAGGAAGGGGTGTTTTTTCAGGTATCTCTTTAAAAAATCAATAGAACGACAGATTTCTTCTTGGGCATCAATCACTGGTTTTACACCTAATTCTTGGATAATCGTTTCTTGCAAACTCATTCTTCTTCTCCTTCACCAAGGGCTTCCTTGCGCATCTTATCAATCAAGTCCATCTTGTCTTGCCATACATCACGCGCCAAATCCACTGGATAATGTTGCGGATTGAGCACGCGCTTGTACTCATCCCAAAGCTTGTCAAATTCCTTACGAGCATAAGCCTGAATCTCAGTCAAACTAGGCAGGTTGTAAATCAATTTTCCGTCTTTGAAAATATCCACCAAGAGAGGAACAGCGTCAAAATTACGAACGGTCTTCTTGATGTAGGTGTAAGTCGGATGGAACATCTTGATTTCTGTCATGCTGGTAACATCTACGCCATCATAAGTGATATAGTCTCCTTCTGACTTGCCTTTTTCACGACTGGTAATGCGCCACACCTGCTTCTTACCTGGCGTGGACACTTTTTCCGCATTATTAGACAGTTTGATGGTATTGCGCATATTACCATTTTCATCTTCGATGGCCACAATCTTGTAAACTGCCCCAAGAGCTGGCTGGTCATAGGCTGTAATCAGCTTGGTACCCACACCCCAGACATCAATCTTAGCCTTTTGCATCTTGAGGTTGAGGATGGTATTTTCATCTAGATCATTTGAAGCATAAATCTTAGCCTCTGTAAATCCAGCCTCGTCCAATTGCTGACGAACTTTCTTAGAAATGTAGGCAATATCCCCTGAGTCAATCCGCACACCCATAAAGTTAATCTGATTGCCCAGCTCACGCGCCACCTGAATGGCAGCTGGCACTCCAATACGAAGGGTGTCATAGGTATCCACAAGAAAAACGCAATTTTTGTGGGTCGCAGCATAAGCCTTGAAAGCCTCATAATCATTGCCATAAACCTGCACCAAGGAATGTGCATGGGTCCCCAAGACAGGAATGTCAAAGAGTTTACCAGCACGCACGTTGCTGGTTCCATTGGCACCACCAATCACCGCTGCGCGTGTCCCCCAGATAGCCGCATCCATCTCTTGAGCCCGACGTGTCCCAAACTCCATCAAGGGTTCATCTTCAATAACCGAACGAATACGAGCTGCCTTCGTCGCCACCAAGGTCTGATAGTTGACGATATTTAGAAGAGCCGTTTCGACCAACTGACATTGGGCTAGAGGACCTTCCACCTGCACAATCGGTTCATTAGCAAAAACCAAATCCCCTTCTTGGGCAGAACGAACAGTCAACTCCAACTTGAAATTGCGAAGGTAGTCCAAGAATGCCCCATGATAGCCTAGCGACTCCAAATAGGCAATATCACTATCTGAAAAACGCAAATCTTCAAGATAGCTCACAATTCTTTCCAAACCTGCAAAAACTGCATAGCCATTCTTAAAAGGCTGCTGGCGGAAATACACCTCAAAGACCGCCTTTTTATTGTGAATCCCTTGATCAAAGTAAACCTGCATCATGTTAATCTGATACAAGTCCGTGTGCAATGTCAAACTATCATCTGGATACATACTTTTCCTACTTCCTTAGCTAGAAACCCATGAAAATTTTCAAAAACTTTCATGTATTCCAATAAATTAGTACTATTATATCACATTTTGGCTGTATTGAGAAAAGAGTAACAAGCTATTCACCACTCTCCAATTCATCCATATCTTGTTCAAACTTTTTCTGAGCACATTCACCAAAATTTCTTAAAGTTAGGTTTCCAATAAAAACCCATGGAAGATAAATAAGATAAGTAAGGATCCAAGCAGACAAGTATTTAAAATTCAAAGGATTATGCTGATAAATCTCAATATTGAACTGGTAGTTCTGGAACATCAAGATGGCTGTAATTGCAAGAGTCACTAGTAAGCATCCCAAAATCGTAAAATGAAATCGGCTATAATAGGTCACTCCGAGATTTCGAGCACGGTTAAAAAAGTAAAATGTCCCTATGATGATAACGATGAGCAGCATATTAGAATTAAAAAGACTTGGTGCTAATACTGCAATCATATAAGATAAAAGCAAGAAAGCTATAGAGATATAGAAACTTTCAGCCCCCGCTTTATTGATCAGTTGTTCTTCTCTTTCGTCTAGTAATTGATAATAAAAAAATCTATTTTTCATCTTCTTCCTCCCAAACTTGCTGATTTCTGCGATTCAAGTATAGGATAACTCTATCCATAGAATAACTCCCAACGAGATAGATGATAACTGCTAGAACCACTTTTAGGGAGTACTTCCAAGTCAACAGACTGACCAGCTCCTCGCGATTGCCTATGATATCAATCAATAAAATCACTATAGAAAATCCCAAAGCAGATAAAATTCTTTCTTTTCCAGTATTCTCAACAATATCTCGAATATCAATTCCTACATACATGCGGCGAATAATGGCATACAAACCTACTCCAATCAATAAAAGTAATTCTGGTGAATAGGATAGAAGCGTTAAATTAAAAATATAAACTTTGGCAAAAATTTCCAGTGCCAAAAATAGGCACATTCCCAAAAGAATTTCTCCTGAAATCTTTCCATCCAATTTTTCTGTACGTTCATCTTTGATCACAAGTTTTTTTCTATTTTTCATCTTCTTCCTCCCAAAATAGTTGGTCTAATGTTTTTCCTAAGCATCTGCAAATGGACTGGCAGAGGGAGAGACTAGGATTGTATTTCCCAGCTTCAATCAAGCCTATAGTCTGCCTAGTAACGCCCACAGCTTCTGCCAAATCCCCTTGTGTTAAATCACGCTCCACCCGAGCTAATTTTAATTTTAAATTTTTAGCCACTAGCGTCCTCCTTCACATTCTTAAAAAGTTGCGCTTCTTTTAAAAACATTATACCATATATCTAACTTAATGCAATATATATATATCATTTTGTAAGATTTTATTAACAAAAAAACTCTCTACTACAAAAAATAGAGAGCGTTGCCTTTAAATATAGGATTTCAAAATATCAACGACATCACTTCTTTTCTTAACCTGATAAGACTTGATTCCCAATTTCTCAGATGCAATTGTATTGTCCTAAATATCACCTAGAAAGACACAA
This sequence comes from bacterium, assembly GCA_905221115.1. Classification (GTDB taxonomy): domain Bacteria; phylum Bacillota; class Bacilli; order Lactobacillales; family Streptococcaceae; genus Streptococcus. The sequence goes on along the minus strand of CAJNBX010000005.1, from coordinate 103,831 downwards.
CTTGTAGGATTTAACTGGTATTTATCGAGAATCTACTTCATACTTATGTCAAGTTCCCCTATTTGCCTTATGCTTTCATCTTCTCCTTACAAATCCTTTTGGTAATAATATCTTTGCCCAATGTAGGGATAGTCTTGTAAGGTAAAGACTTTCTTGTAGCCATGCCTTTTATAAAAATCTGGAGCTTGAAACTGGTAAGTATTGACAAAAGCAAAACGACAGTTTCGATTCTTAGCTTCAGTTTCTGCTTGCTGCAATAGGTTTGAACCGACTCCTTGCCCTCTCAGTTCTTCTTTTACAAATAAATACTCGATTTCTAGCCAATTTCCAAAAGTCTCTGCTATCAAACCTGCCAAGAGATTGCCCTTTTCATCTTCGACATAAAGATTAAGTGGCTCACTTTCAGCTTCTTCTCTTTTTGAACGGTTATAAACACGAAGCAGATTCCCTATTTCTTGCGCTTTCTGAGACTCCTTGTTTTCCAATCTAAAGTACATATAAACCTCCGCGAAACGATTACAGCTTGATTATAGTCCTATTTCAATAGACTGTCAAACTAGCAAAAACTCACCAACCTGAGTTGATGAGTCCTTAATCTATTTTCTAAATTTCCACTGGCTGTAAATCCCGAAACTGATAATCCAGATAGCTGAACCGATTGCTCCGACAAATGTAGACTCTTGTAAAAAGAGGGTTACAAAGACAAAGGCAAAGAAGAGCATGGTTAAGGGATTTAGGAAACGATAATGGGGCATGAGATAACCATCTGCCATAAAGTCTGGTGACTTGCGGTATTTAAGGTGAGCCACCATAATCAAGATATAAATGGCGATATAGACACCAGACGACGATGCCGTAATCAAGGCAAAGGCATCCGAAACTCCTGGAAAGACGTTGATAAAGGCTGCTAGAGCAATCAAAATTGCTGAAGCGATGATGGCATTTTGTGGCACATTGTGACGAGAAAGAGTATCTGCCTTAATCGCCTTTAAGAATGGATTGGGCGAATCATGGGCAATCTGATACAAATGACGACCTGTTGAATAAAGGGTTGAGTTAAGAGCAGATGCTGCTGAAGTCAAAACGACGAAGTTAATCAAGGCTGCCGCCCACTTGATACCTGCTAACTCAAATACTGTAACAAAGGGAGAATCAGCCGATGCAAGTTCACGCCACGGAATGATAGCCATGATGGCTAAGAGGGCACCACCGTAGAAAAAGGCGATACGCAAAGGAATTTCCTTAACGGCTTTTGGCAAGACCTGGCGTGGATTTTTTGTTTCTGAAGTCGTTACCCCGATAAACTCAATCATGAGGTAGGCAAAGAAAACCATCTGGAAGGCCATGACAAAGTTCACTCCACCATTAGGGAAGAGGGAGAAATTGTCGGCAATATTAGCCAAACTTGCTACTCCATGAGGTGTCTTAAAGCCTGTCAAGACCATAAAGACTCCTGTTGCAATCATGGCTAAAATAGCCACAATCTTGACCATAGCGAACCAAAACTCAACTTCCCCAAAGAGCTTCACCGCGATTAGATTGACCAAGGCTAGAATAGTCAAAAATCCAATCTCAATCATCCAACTTGGCCAGCTAGGGAACCAGAACTGAACATAGTGAGAAATCGCAGTGATTTCCGCCATACCGATAAAGACAACGGATAGCCAATAAGACCAAACTGAGAAATAACCCCAGCCCTTACCTAAATGGCGCGTGATAAAGTTGATAAAGGTATGTTGCTCAGGATCTTGGTAGAGCATTTCCCCAACCGCACGCATCATGAGGAACATAAAAGCACCAGTAATCATATAAATCAGTACAATAGAAGGACCTGTTAGGCTAATAGATCGACCCGCTCCCAAAAAGAGTCCTGTTCCGATTGTTCCCGCAATGGCCATAACCTGCACGTGACGATTCGTCAGACCACGTTCCATCTTATTTTTTTTCTTCTTTGAACTCATATCGTCTCCAATTCAATTTAAAATGGAAAAAGGAGTGAGTGAAGCGCATCGCCTCCCCACTCCTTTTTTCTGTTTTTAGGCTGTTTTTTCAACTTTCAAGATTTTTACATCATAACTACCAACAGGTGTTTCAATGGTTGCTGTATCACCTGTTTTCTTGCCAATCAAGGCTTGTCCAATTGGGCTTTCATTTGAAACCTTACCTGCAAAGGCATCCGCACCTGCTGAACCTACGATAATATAAACTTCTTCTTCGTCCTCACCAATTTCTTGGATAGTAACTGTTTTACCAATCGCTACTTCGTCTTGGGCAACTGAGTCACTATTGACGATTTCAGCATAACGGATTTTTGTTTCCAAGCTAGAGATTTGCCCTTCAACAAAGGCTTGTTCATCCTTAGCCGCTTCGTATTCACTGTTTTCAGAAAGGTCACCGTATGAACGGGCAATCTTAATGCGTTCTACCACTTCTGGTCGGCGAACCAATTTCAATTCTTCTAATTCTTTTTCAAGTTTTTCCTTTTCCGCAAGGGTCATTGGATATGTTTTTTCTGCCATTTTTCTCAACTTTCTTCTGATGATATTTTCTAACTAAAATTATGTGAAGCATCATATAATTTTAGTTTGTTTGGTTTAATTTGCTGTTGACATGTTCAGCGACATTACGATCATGCTCCTCCTGAGTAGCAGCATAATAGACCTTACCATCTGTAACATTAGCTACAAAGTATAAGTTATCACTCTTAGTCTGATTAATACTTGCCTCGATGGCATCCAAGCTTGGACTATCTACTGGACCTGGCATCAAACCAGCTTTCGTATAAACATTATACGGTGAATTAATTGTCGTATCAATTCCAGCATCATCAGCAAGACTAATCTTCTGACCAAGTTTTCCTTGGGCATACAAGATAGCAATATTGCTTTGAAGTGGCATACCAAGATTCAAGCGATTGTAGAATACACCTGCAATCAACTTACGGTCTTCCGTCTTAGCTCCTTCTTTTTCGACAAGAGAAGCAATGGTCAGCAATTCATTGACCGTCAAATTCTTAGACTTAATCGTACTGTAATGAGGTGCTAAAGTCTTGTCCATAGCTGCCAACATCTCATCAATCAAGCTTTCAATAGTTGTACTTTCCTTGATAGAATATGTAGCTGGGAAGAGGAAACCTTCCAAACGGTAACGAACGCCACTTTCTTTCGTTGGCAAGCTTTCAAGTAGACTAGGATATTTGGCAACTTCTTGGCTGATAAAGTTGTCATCTTGCACTTTAGCCAAGAAAGCATCCGCTGTCAAAGGCTCTTTGAAGTCACCTTGCAATTGACCTACCGCTTGTGCAATTTGATCAATCGTATAACCTTCTGGAATTGTTAAATTCGCAAGGGCAGGTTCTTGAGCTTCAGCTGTTCCACCTTTTTGCAATTCATGGATGATATCTTCTGTACTCATGCTCTTTTGCAAATTGTAATAGCCAGACTTCAAATCTGAATAATTTTTATATTTTGCATAAAAAGCAAAAATCACTCCGTGTTTAATCAAACCAGACTTTTCAAGAGTTGAACCAATTGTTTGAACATTAGCTCCTTCTGGGATTTGCACTGTCACATATTGTTTAGATGAAGCATCCACAGGCTGTAAAGATGACTGAACATACTGATAACCGAAGTAAGCACCTGCTGAAATCAAACCTAGGAAAATAAGTAGAGAAATGAAGAAGGTCTTAAATCCTGATTTTTTCTTCTTGGTTGACTTAACCGTCTCACGACGGCTACGACGTGGAGTTGCAGGCATTTCTTCTACAACTTTCTTTTCCTCTACTGGTTTTGAAGTAGGAACTTCTCTTTTTACCTCTCTCTGAGCTTCTGTCTTATAAGAAACAGCTACCCTCGTTGGGATTTCATTAAATTCCTTTTCTACTTTTCTAGGACTAACAGGTCCTGGAGTTGGTCTTGATACTCCCTCCGCTGATGGAGCAGAAGGTCCTTCTTGACTCGGATGACTAGAAGCAAGTGGAGCTTGTCTTACAGCCTCTTCTGCGGGAGAAGAAGGCACATCTTGACTTGGATGACTTGGAACACCAGGAGTTTCTCTTTGAATCTCATCTGCTGGAGAAGCTGGTACATCTTGACTTGGGTGAGTAGGCACGGTAGGAGCTTTTCTCATAATCTCCTCTACAGCTGATAGAGAATCTTCCATTAGCTCTTCTATCGACTGGTCATTTTTAGAAGAAAATTGGGGTTTTATTGAAGCTAAATCAACTTCTTCCTGATCTTCTTCATGTTTTTTAACTCGTTCTAAATCTCGTAAAATCTGCTCTTTAAAGCTTAATTTTTCTTCTTCTCTTGACTTTTCACTCAAAAGTTTTTCCTCCTCGTTGACAATCCATAATATTATATCTTAAAAGTCTAGGAAAAGCAACCTATGATGCCTTGTCTTGCCTATTTTTTAGCTTCCCAGACCATATCATACCAAGTTTCCCCTGCAAAGGTTGACTGGGACAAGCCTTCGTTGACAAATCCGTGTTTTTCATAGTAGGCGATGAGATAGTCATGACAGGTTAGATTAATGCCTTCTCTCTCATCTTCAAGAGCAACTTCTTTCAAAGCTGTTAGCAATTTCTTACCTAGTCCGAGGCCCTGTGCCTCCTTGGCAATAGACAGACAGGTCACAGAGATATATCCACCAGGCTCATGACTATAGTCTTTTATTTCTTTTGTAAAAGACTGGTCTTGCAGATGGCGGTGAGGGACAACTGGCCCTTCGATATAACCAATAATCTTACCTTCTTTTTCCGCAACCAGAAAAGAGGTCTGAATTTCTCGCAAATGTGCCTCAAAGACAGATCGAGGAATGGCTTCTTCGACTGAAAAATTCTCTAGTTCAATCTCGACAATCCGATCCAAATCTTCTAATCTTGCTTTCCTAATTTCCATTGTGCCTCCAGATAAAAGGGATTAAACCAAATCATACTAAAACCCTGGCTAGTTGCATAAAGCGAAGTTTCTTCATCAATAAAACCGTTCATTTCAAAATAGGAAAGCAGCTCATCAGGACTCTCCAAACGAATCCCCTTGTACTCCAGCTCAACTGCCACCTCTTTCAAGGCTGCAAGGAGAAGCGTTCCCAAGCCCTGTCTCTGATGGTCAGCCTCAATGACTAAAGAAAGTACTTTTAGACATTGCGGATTGTCTGACTGAGGACTTGATAGAATATAGCCTAACAGTTGATTTTCATCCCTAGCTAGAAGAAAGGTATCCGCACACTTACGGATACTTTCTTCTAAAATATGGGAAGTCAGCTGCTTTTCAGCTGGCAAAGACAAAGTTTGAAGTGCCTCTATCTCAGCCAAATCAGCATCACTTGCCTGAATGATCTTAATTGGAATTTCCATAAGAATATCCTACTGAACATTGCTTGTCAAGTTAGACAAGAGACGTTCAAATGAATATTCATAGGTTTGGATATCTCCTGCTCCCATAAAGACATAGACAGCATTGTCATGGTCAAGGAGTGGAGAAACATTTTCAACAGTAATCACTTGGTGTTTTTTGTTGATTTTTTGGGCTAGGTCTTCTACCTTAACATCACCATGATCTACTTCACGAGCTGACCCATAAATTTGCGCTAGATAAACAGCATCCGCTTGGTTCAAAGCGTGGGCAAATTCGTCCAACAAAGCGATTGTTCTTGTAAAGGTATGCGGTTGGAAGACTGCAACAATTTCCTTGCTTGGGTATTTCTGACGAGCCGCATCCAAGGTCGCAATGATTTCTGTTGGATGGTGGGCAAAGTCATCGATAATCACCGTATCATTGACAATTTTCTCAGTGAAACGACGCTTAACACCGGCAAATGTTTTCAAGTGCTCACGCACCAAGTTCAAATCAAATCCTGCTGTGTAAAGAAGACCAATAACGGCTGTCGCATTCATGATATTGTGACGACCAAAGGTTGGGATGTGGAATTGACCCAATTCTTGTCCACGGAAATGAACTGTGAAGACTGAACCAGTTGTTGAACGAAGAATATCGCTAGCTACAAAATCATTGCCTTCAGCTTCAAAACCATAATAATAAATCGGAGCATTGGCTGTAATTTTACGCAATTCTGCATCTTCACCATAGACAAAAAGACCCTTGGTAATTTGTTTGGCATAGTCATTAAAGGCATTGAAAACATCTTCTAGACTTGTGAAATAGTCTGGATGGTCAAAGTCAATGTTAGTGATAATAGAGTATTCTGGATGGTAAGGCATAAAGTGACGCTCATATTCGTCAGATTCAAAGACAAAATATTTGGCATTGGCCGAACCACGACCTGTTCCATCTCCAATCAAGAAACTGGTGTCTGTGATGTGAGACAAGACGTGAGACAACATACCTGTCGTTGAAGTTTTTCCATGCGCTCCTGCTACTCCCATGCTAACAAAGTCACGCATAAAGCTACCTAGGAACTCATGGTAACGTTTATAGCTGATACCATTTTGGTCTGCATAGGCAATTTCGACGTTGTTATCTGGACGGAAGGCATTTCCAGCGATAATTTCCATATCACCGTCTAGATTCTTTTCATCAAAAGGAAGAATAGTAATTCCTGCCTGCTCAAGACCACGTTGAGTAAAGTAGTACTTTTCAACATCTGATCCCTGTACCTTATGCCCCATTTGGTGCAACATCAAGGCCAAGGCACTCATCCCTGATCCCTTAATTCCGATAAAATGATATGTCTTTGTCATGTTTTCTCCCCTATTCTGTAATTCTTGTCAGATTCAACTCTTGGGCAACCCGACGTTCTTGTTCTGTTTGTTTACTTTTTTTATTGTAGATTTGGCTCTTCTTTAGAAAATCATAGTTGTTTTTCTTTGGAGCAGGTGCTGACACTTCTTCATTCTTGGTAGGGATAGAATGAACTTCTTCCGCCAAGATATAATGAGACTGGGTCAATTTTTGGCTATATTTGACAAATTCACCAGGGTTTTCCTTTTGGAAAGGAGCTGTCGGTTGGTTACCCTGTCTAACAAGGCCTGATTTAGAATGACGTCTCGCACGGCTGAAATCCTGAGTTAAATAGTTGGCAGAGCGTTTCTTTTTCAAGTCTGCACGCGCTTCTTCACGCGCCACCTCCGCATAGCTCTTTCCTTCTTTTTTTACCCCTAAAGGAGCTTTTTTAGGTTTCTCGACTTGCTTTTCAATCGGTTTTACTGGCGCCTCTTCAGTAATAGGAGCCCATTCTAAATAATTTTTATCTCGATACTCACCCTTGATATTACTGATCAGATCAGACTCATCGTACAAGTTCATGACTGGCATTTCAGTCAACATGACCTCGTCATCTGACACCAATGGAAATCGTTCTTGTTTCATTTTCTATTTCCTTTCAACACTTCATTATAGCGTATTGTCTTGATTTTTCAAGTGCTGGCTTCAGAAATTCCCAAAATTTCTCTAATTTCTGCTAGGGTCAGACTGCCACGTGACTCTGTGCCATCCAATACTTGTGACACCAGATGTTTCTTCTGTTCTTGGAGTTCCTGTATTTTTTCTTCAATGGTTCCCTTGGTCACCAAGCGATAGACCTCAACCGTTTCTTCCTGACCCATCCGATGGGCACGGCCAATGGCTTGCGCCTCCACCGCAGGATTCCACCAAAGGTCAACCAAAATAACCGTATCAGCACCTGTTAGGTTCAGACCGACACCACCCGCCTTGAGGGAAATCAGAAAGGCATCTCTTTCCCCTTGGTTAAAGGCCTTGGTCATATCTTGTCTTTCCTTGGCTGGGGTTGAACCCGTAATTTTAAAGGAAGTCATGCCCAAGTCTGGCAGTTCTTGTTCAATTTTCTCCAACATTCCCTTGAACTGAGAGAAAATCAAGACACGGTGTCCGCCGTCTGCCACCTGGACCAGCAGGTCTCGGAGACTATCCAGTTTGCCACTGGCTCCCTGATAATCTTCCATAAAGAGAGCAGGAGTGTCACAGATTTGACGCAAGCGCATCAGACCAGATAAGATTTCCACCCGACTTCGCTGAAATTCCTGATCTGACACTTGAGCCAATCTATCTCTCATCTGTTGCAACTGAGCTAGGTAGATAGCCTTTTGCTGGTCTTCCAGTTCATTTTTATAAACCACTTCAATCAAGTCTGGCAATTCGGTCAGAACTTCTTCTTTCTTTCGCCGCATCACGAAAGGCTTGATAAACTGAGCCACTCGCTCTGCTGGCAATTTCATAAATTCTTTCTTGCTTGGCAAAAGTCCTGACATGACGATTTGGAAAATAGACCACAACTCACCCAAATGATTTTCAATAGGAGTTCCTGACAAGGCAAAAACTGACGGCACCACAAATTGTCTCAAGGTCTGGGCAATCTTAGTCTGGGCATTCTTCATGACCTGAGCCTCATCTAAGAAAAGGAAGTCAAAGGCCATCCCCTGATAAAGCTCACTGTCCTGACGGAAGGTAGCATAGCTCGTCACATAGATTTGATGGCTCTCAGCAAGAATCTCTTCACGACTAGCTTTCAAACCATGAACAACAGCTACATCCAACTGTGGGGCAAATTTCTGAAACTCATCTGCCCAGTTGTAAATCAAACCTGACGGTGCTAAAATCAAGACTCGACTTTCTTTTGTCACTTGACTGGTCAAAAAAGCAATGGTCTGAAGAGTTTTCCCCAATCCCATATCATCAGCCAAAATCCCACCAAAACCATAATGATGGAGCATTTGTAGCCAGCCGATTCCCTTTTCCTGATAATCTCGCAAGTCAGCCTGAACTTGAGTTGTTTGTCGAGGAAAGTCCTCTGGATGCGTCAAATCATGAGCTAGATTCTGGAATTCTTGTGAAAAAGAAACACGGTCACGCCCTTCAAAGAGATGAGCTAAACTATAAGCCAAGGATTTCCGAGCCTGCAAGGAGCCATCTTTTAGTTCAAACTGCCCCAGCTCCTGTAGATTTTGGCGAATTTTCTTGGTTTCTTCATCAAAAAAGTAGACTTGGTTAGACGAATCAATGTAAAAATCCTTGTTGGCAACCAAGGCCTGCATGGCTTGGTCAATTTCCTCTTGGGCAATATCTTGAAAATCAAACTGGATTTCCAAGAGACCTCCCTTGGAAGCAATCTGCACTTGAGTACTCGCTAGGCTATAAAGCTCTTCTAGCTTATCTGATAGATCAACATTCCCGAGTTTTTCAAATACTGGAATGATTTCATGGAAGAAATGATAGATAGACTCCGCTTTTAGGGCCTGTCGCCAAGATTGAAAATCTGCTTCAAAGCCCGCAGTCAAACAGACTTGGAAAATTCTTTCTTCTAAGTCAGCGTCACTTGAAAATGGCAATTCTTCTAGCTCTTGTCGGCTTGATACCTGCCTATCCCCATAATCAAACTGAATTTCTAAACGAATCCGATTATCTTCTTCCCTGTCAAAGTAAAAAGAGGGCGCAAAAGTTTTGATTTGTAACCGTTCTGGAGCTGAAACGGTCCCCATTTGGTTAAAAAGAGTTAAACAAGAAGCTAACTTATCTCGGTCACTGCTATCAAATTGCAGGTATTTCTTTCCTTGTTGATCCACAGGCAGCGCTTTGATTTCCTTGAGAAGACGCATCTGCTGGTCTGTTTGAAAATAAACCTGACCTTTATGGAAAAGCACAGCTCCCTGATAAAAGACATTGACCCTTGGACTCTCACTGATTTCCATTTCAAAATAATCCGAGTATTCTGTTACTGTAAAGGCAAATAGATTGGCATCAGCATGCAAATCCTGAAAAAGTAGGGTTTGGTAGCTATCCACTTGATGGTCAAATTGAAAATGGGGCAAGGTCATCAATAAATTCACACCCTGCTCAAAAAAAGTCAGAGGGAAAAAGAGGTGCCGACCTTGGTTTTGGAAAAAGAGGTCTGGAGCCTGTCCTTCCTCCATCAGTCCACGCAAGAAAATCAGAAGTTCTTGACTGGCCTCATCAAAGGCTTCCCAAGAAAGAGACTCCTCATAAATCTTGCCAATCATATAAGACTTTCTCTGCTCGACAATCCTTAAAAAGAGTGGAATATCCCGAATGACGTAGTATTTTTGGCTATTGATTTGGCCGATTCTCAGAGTCCACAAGATATGATTGGTTCCTGCTTCCACCTGCCCCACAGCCGATAATTCATAGGCACGTTCTGATTTTGGAGACAAGATTCGGTCCAAAAATTTGCCACCCAAGGTCACCTTGGTTTCAACGGCCTCTTTTTCTTCATGACCTTCTTCCAGGCTCTGCAAGATTTCTTGACCACGCTCATCATTTTTTAGAAAATGCTCCAGCGCTGCCAAATGCACACAGTAGCCCCTCTTTTGGAAAAAATCGCAGGCACAAAAAACCAAATCATCCTCTAAACTATAGCGCAGTTCTTCTTCTGCAACGCGAGCGTAGAGCCGATTATTCTTTTCCTTGATGATGTCAACCTTACCAGTTTCATAAAGGGCAACGCCTTCGATACGGACTTTCCCCGGAATCAATTTAGCCATATTTTTACCTTTACCTTATCTTTTTATTATACCATATTTTCCCCTATGAAAATAGCCTTCTAGGGATACTTTTCTCCTAGAAGGCTGGATTTTTAACGTTTGGCAAAAGTCGTCACAATCCGCTGACAAACTTCTTGCAGCAGGGATTTAGGCATGGCTACATTGAGACGGGCATGGAGACTTCCTTCCTCCCCAAAATCCAAACCACGGTTGAGGATAACCTTAGCTTCATTTCTCAACAGCTCTTGTAATTTTTCATCAGTCAGGTCATAGGCTGAAAAATCAAGCCAAATCAAGTAGGTTCCTTGCGGTTTCATGACTTTGATTTTAGTCTCTTTTCCAAATAAATCCACCACATAATTGATGTGGTCTTCAAAGACTTGCTTGAGTTCCTCTAACCAATCTTTACCGTATCGATAAGCAGCTTCTGTCGCCAAATAGCCCAAGCCTGAAATTTCATGCTGATTATTGGCCAACTGGCGTTTCTGGTAAGCCAGTCTCAACTTAGGATTTTCAATGACTGCATATGAATTTTTTGTTCCAGCGATGTTAAAGGTTTTAGTGGCACTGCTCAAGACGATAGCAAATTCTTTAAAGTCAGGGTTGACAGTATTGAAGGAATGATGCTTGTGACCAAAGAGAGCTAAATCTTGGTGAATCTCATCCGAAACCAAGAAAGCACCGTGTTTTTGGCAGAGTTGGCCAATCTTCTCCAACACTTCCTTTTCCCAAACACGTCCACCAGGATTATGAGGATTGCAGAGAATATAAAGTTTGACATCCTCTTCCACCAAATCCTTTTCAAGTCGGTCAAAGTCAATCTCAAACAGACCAGCCTTTTCCACCAAAGAATTGGTAATCAATCTGCGATTGTTCAACTTGACACTGCGAGCAAAAGGTGGGTAGACAGGTGTGTTAATCAAAACCGCCTCGCCTTCTTTTGTAAAGGATTGAATAGCTGTTGAAATGGCTGGTACCACACCCTCGATAAAGACAAGAGCCTCTTTGTCAAAGTGGTAACCGTGTTGTGTGGCTTCCCACTTTTGAACTTCCTTAATTAAGTCATCACTGGCATAGGTATAGCCATAAACCAGTTGATCAGCGTAAGTCTGCACGGCTTGGCGGATTTCAGGCAAGACTACAAAGTCCATATCCGCTATCCAAGCTGGTAGGACTTCACTATCCGTTTCTGCTTCTTTCCATTTATAGGTATGGTGCCCTAAACGATTGGGCAGGCTTGTAAAATCATATTTTCCCATCTTTGTCTTATCCTTCCAAGGCTTGGCGCAAATCTGCAATCAAATCTCTAGCATCCTCAATCCCAATCGACAAACGCAAGAGGTCATCTGTCAAACCGTAAGAATGACGCACTTCTGCTGGAATATCAGCGTGAGTTTGTGTCGTTGGATAAGTAATAAGACTTTCCACTCCACCCAAACTTTCCGCAAAAGAGAAAACCTTGAGGCTGTTCAAAATATGAGGAATGCGTGTTTCATCCGCTACTTTAAAGGAAATCATGCCCCCACGACCAGTGTAGAGAACTTCCTTAACTGCTGGAGAATCCTTCAAAAAGGCAACCACTTCTTGGGCATTAGCTGTTGAGCGCTCCATACGAAGAGACAAGGTCTTGAGACCACGAATCAATTGATAACTGTCAAATGGAGACAAGACAGCCCCTGTCGTATTGAGATTGTAAAAGAGTTTCTCGTATAGTTCTAAACTATTGGTCACAACCACTCCAGCCAAGACATCATTGTGGCCTGCTAGATACTTGGTTGCTGAATGAAGAACGATATCTGCTCCATCTTCAATCGGACGTTGGTAGATAGGGCTGTAGAAGGTATTGTCCACCACTACTTTGGCACCCTTAGCATGAGCCAATTTTGCTAGTTTTTCGATATCAAATTCCAACATCAAGGGATTGGTTGGCGTTTCGATATAGAGAACATCCACATCCTTCTCCAACTCGGCAATCAACTCTTCTTCTGTATTGGCATAGTTAAAATGGAAACGGCCTTCTTGCTCCACTTGGTTGAACCAGCGGAAAGAACCACCATAAAGGTCACGGACAGCCAAGACCTTACTTCCTACTGGGAAGACACTAAAGGCCAGTACAATAGCTGACATCCCTGAGCTAGTAGCTAGGGCATAGTCTGCGGACTCAATAGCCGCCAAGACTTCCTCAGCCTTACTACGAGTTGGGTTTTTAGTGCGCGTATAGTCAAATCCAGTAGATTGACCAAACTCTGGATGCTGATAGGTCGTTGAAAAATGAAGCGGTGTCACCAAAGCTCCTGTCGCTTCATCTGATTTAATGCCCGCCTGGGCCAAAATTGTGTTGATGTGTAATTCCTTGCTCATACAATACCTCCAAATCTATAGTAACTATTGTACCACTTATTTTCATCAACTCATTTTCTTCTTTTCAAGATCTAGTTATAGTTTTAAACTATAGACTTATACTCTTCGAAAATCTCTTCAAACCACGTCAGCGTCGCCTTACCGTAGGTATATGTTACTGACTTCGTCAGTTCTATCTGCAACCTCAAAACAGTGTTTTGAGCAACCTGCGGCTAGCTTCCTAGTTTGCTCTTTGATTTTCATTGAGTACTAGCTAGTAAAGCTAAAAAGAATCCAAAAAAGCTTCCAGATTCTTTTGTGAAAATGATTGCTAGGGTTTACTGTGAACGAAAAAATCCTGTTGGGCTAAATAGTCATAATGGTCTTTGTTAAATTGATACTGACCTACATGCTGACTAATCTGACCGACATCCACGGAAAAAATATAGTCTTCATTTTGATAGTGCCAGTTCAACCTAACTGTATTCAAGACTGTCTGATAAGTAAAATCTTTGACTTGATTCCAAGGCATCTCAAGGACTTGATTAGAGCGATTTTCAGTTATATCACTGATGTTCATCAAGTAGATTCCCTTAGGTGTGAATACCAGAATCTTAGGCTTCACACTCGACTGAACATAGTAAGAACCACCTATAATGAAAAAATCAATAAAGGATTTCAACCATGTCTTTTTCTTGAAAGCCATCAGAAAATTCTTTTGTCCTTCAATGTGGCAAGTTGAGAGAAATGATGCAATCTGTTTTTCTGTTGCAAACTCCATAATAGCACCCATGATGATACCTCCATAAAAATCACTAAATAGCCAGTTAAGAATTCTTCACATAAAAGAAGAACTTATCATTTGTTGCATTTTATCTTACTTTTTCAGTAAATAACATCCCTCCTATAAAATCGTTCTAGCATGTGCATACTTCCGTTAACACTGGAAGAGGATTTAAAAAAATAGTTTCTCACGTTTTTGATATATTCATTATAACATACATCTAATAAACAATCTAAAAAATGTAATACTCTTCGAAAATCAAATTCAAACCACGTCAGCTTCGCCTTGCCGTACTCAAGTACAGCCTGCAGCTAGCTTCCTAGTTTGCTCTTTGATTTTCATTGAGTATATGCACTTTTCTTCCAACTTCGCTATCATTCTATTAAAAAACGACAGTTCCCTTAGAAACCATCGTTTTTTCTTGAAAAATCCTTATTTGACATGTTTTGCCAATTCTTCTTGGGCTTTTTTATTAGATTCTTCTTTTTCTTTCAACCATTTTTCTTTGGCTTTTTCATATTCATCTTTTGTGACTGTCTTATCTTGTAATTTGAGGTATTTATATGATTCAACCCCTTTATTACCAGCCAATGAGTATGGTGTTGAGAAAGGAACAATTTTTCTCAATGTTGGTGTTCCACCAAGTGAAACATTTGGAATTGCTAGAGAGCTATCCACCAACCAAGCTTGGGCATCTGCATATTTTTCATAACGTTTAGCCGGATCTTGTTCCTTATTAGCTTCTTCCAACATTTGAGTGTAGACATCCAGCCCAACAGCCTTAGCCTTGTCATTGGCTTCACCTGGCTCTATACCTAGATTTTGCATCAAACCACCAGAATTAACGTTAAAGACGTCAAGATAGGTTGAAGGATCTTGATAGTCTGCAGTCCAACCACCATTGTAAAGATCATAATCCTTCTGAGCTGCAGTTTGAGCAAGATAACCTGAACTATCATAATCCTCTGTAGAAAGTTGATGAACATCAATCACAACATTATCTGCACCTAAGACAGATTCTATTGATTGCTTCATGGAATTGATTCCTTGAATTTCAGCCTTATTAGCCAAATCTATAGTTTTATCTAAGTGTATAGGGAATTGGACTCCTTTGGCTTGGAGTTCTTTCTTAGCTTCTGCAAATTTAGCCTTGGCTTTTTCAGGATTATAGTATGGATCCTGGGCATCTGCAAAGTTGATTCCTTGCCATTCCTTACCGTAGTTAACCATCTTAGAGGCTACTACTTCACCAAAGTCTTTTCCGTTGATACTTACGAAGTTTGGAGGAACGACGAGGTTACGCAAAATCTTAGTTGCCCCCTCTTCTCCTTGAGATTGGGCCCCGTAAGCTGTACGGTCATAGGCAAAATTAATGGCTTGACGGAAGTTCTTGTTAAGAACCGCTTCTTGAGTCGATTTCTTTTCAGCATCACTTGTCTTGGAAGTGAATTTATAAGATTTTCTATCCAAGTTGAAGTTTAAGAAGTAAGAAGTAGCATCTTGCATGCTATAGATGATATTGTCCTTATTCTTTTCTTTAATCCCTTCAAAACTTGAACTGTTTGGATAGAGACGAGCATAGCTATAAACACCTTCGGTAAAATTACGTGCTAACGCATCTTGATCACTACCATCAAAATAAGTCAATTTGACATCATCCACAAAGACATTTTTAGCATCCCAGTAGTTAGGATTTTTCTTGTATTCGATGACCGATTTTGAAACAAAGGATTTCATCAAGAAAGGTCCATTGTACAAAATGCTAGATGGGTCTACCTTCCCAAAATCATCCCCTTTTGATTTCAAGAAATCCGCATTGACTGGGAAGAGAATAGTTGAGGTTGTTTTTGAGTTCCAGTAAGGTTCTGGTCGTTCCAAGGTATATTGAACGGTTTGGTCATCAAGAGCCTTGACTCCGACAGTTGAAAAGTCGCTTGTTTTACCAGTGATATAGTCATCTAAACCTGCAACGGATTCTTGCACTAAGTACAAGGCTTCTGATTTTTTATCAGCCGCATATTTCAAACCAGTGACAAAATCTTGGGCAGTTACAGGAGCATATTCATCTCCATCTGCAGTATACCATTTAGCATCTTTACGCAGTTTATAGGTATAGGTCAAACCGTCTTGAGAAACAGTCCAATCCTCAGCCAAGGATGGGACATAGTTCCCATATTGGTCATTTTCCATGAGACCATCTACCAGGTTGGTCACAATATCAGTAGTTGTTGAACGGTTTTCTGCTAGATAGTTCAAACTAGATGGATCACTTGAATAAACATAGTTATAGGTTTTTGATCCTGTGCTAGAATTTCCACACGCGCTTAATAAAATACCTGCACTTAACACTACACCTGCAAGCGTTGCATACTTGGCCTTAGACTTTTTCATTTCCAGAACCTCCTGATTTAAATATTTGTTTTATTATACAAACTAACTACTTTTTAGTCAAGTGTTTTTTGACATAAAATTCAATTACTTTCGTTATTTATTCTCTAATTTACATTTCATATCCAATTCTAACAATAAAAAATGAATAAGAGAGTGTTTTGATTTTTAAAAAACTCAACTTATTCATTTTATTTATAAATTATTTTTTAAGAAATTTTTAATTTTGCTCGCAGGCGATCTGCTTGAGCTTTTCCAATCACCTTATCCAATAAACGAGTACGGAGACTCATGACCCCATATACTCCTCCACCCATGGCACCAACAAGAGCAACATAAAGGAAGCTCCACAAACGTCCACTTGGTTGGAAGACAAATCCTAAAATCCACTGGATGGCACCTACACCGATGAACATAACAAGTGTCAACAAACTGATTAAAATGGTTCGCTTCAAAATCACCTTGCGCTTGACACCAGTTACTTGACAAATATCCCGATACATCAAGACGTTAGGAATGATGAGCCCAATGGTTGTGGAAATCAAAGGACCATAACTGTGGAAGAGGGCGATGGTAGGTATTTGCAAGACCAGCTTGGCAATGGAACCATAGATAAAATAGAGAACTGCCTTGCGGTTGCGGAACATGGCCTGAAGCATTGGAGACAAGACCATGTACAAGCCTAAAATAGTAGACTGCAAAACTGCAAAGACAAACAAGCCCATGGCCAAACTATCTGGCTTGCCATAAAAGACTGTATAAAGAGGTTCTCCTACCATAATCACTCCAACCGTTGCTGGTAGCAGGAATACAAAAAGCATGGTAATACTGTCCTGAACGAGACGAGAAGCTGCCTTCAAGTCCCCCTTGACATAGTTTTCAGTCAAAAGTGGTAAACCGACACCCCCAATTGAAACCCCAACAGAAATCAAAATCATCGTGATTTTATTAGGATTGGCTGAGAAATAAGAAAACATGACAACCAAGTCCTCGTTGCTGTAGTTGGTAAACCAGCTCATACTATTGATAAAGGTCATCTGATCCAGAATCTGGAAGAGCTGGATGGCAGACCCTGTCAAGATAAAAGGAATGGCTTCCTTAATGGTATCGATCAAGAGACGCTTGCTGTTAATCTTATCCCCTGTTTCAAATACTCTTTTGAGTAACCCTTCTTGAGCAAGGAAATAAATCAAAACTGCAAAACTGGCTACCATACCGACAAAGGCCGCAAAGGTCGATTGGGTAACGGCTGCTAGGTAATCTCCTGAACCGAACTTCATAATGATAAAGGTTGCTAGAAGCATCCAGATAACACGAATGACCTGCTCAGCGATTTGGCTCATGGCATAAGGCTTCAGGTTATTCATCCCTTGGAAAAATCCTCGGATAACACTCATAGATGGGAAAATCAAGACTCCCCAAGCCAAGCTTTGCATGATAGGTATCAAGTCTTTGCCCACGCCAGACAAGTCTGCTAGCCAAGGAGCAAAGACATACAAGACTAAAGCAAAAATGAGGCCTAGTCCTGTCATAAAGCCTAAAAAGCTTCTAATCAGGGCAAAGCTATGCTCCTCTTCTCGCATGGTATTATACTTGGCAACTTGCTTGGCCACCGCAACTGGAATACCTGCTGTTGAAACCAGCAAGAACCAGGCATAGATATTATAACCCATGGTAAAGAGACCATTGGCCGTAGCCGCATAAGACCCCATCCAGATGTACCAAGGGATAATATAGATGGCCCCAAGCAGGCGACTGATAAAGTTACTAGCCGTTAACCAAGCAGTCCCCCGTAACATCTGGGCCTGCTGGTGATTGTTTTCGTGCGACATAGATTCCTCATTCAATTTTGATAACTAGGAAAAACTCCTTATCTTCCATTATAAACTTTTCCTTGTTACTTGTAAATTTGCGACTTTCGGTTTACAATAGAAAGTATGATAAAGATTGAAACCGTATTAGATATATTAAAGAAAGATGGTCTCTTCCGTGAGATTATCGACCAAGGACATTATCACTACAACTACAGCCATGTCGTGTTTAACACCATCTGCTATGACAGTCGCAAGGCTAAAGAAAAGAGCCTCTTTTTCGTCAAGGGTGCTGCCTTTAAGAAGGAATTTCTTCTTTCAGCAATCTCTCAAGGACTCGGTTGGTATGTGGCTGAAAAAGATTATGAGGTCGGTATTCCTGCCATTATTGTCAGCGATATCAAGAAAGCCATGAGTTTGATTGCCATGGAGTTTTATGGCAATCCACAGAAAAAACTCAAACTCCTTGCCTTTACTGGTACTAAGGGTAAGACAACAGCAGCCTATTTCGCCTATAACATTTTATCTCAAGGGCATCGCCCTGCAATGTTGTCGACCATGAACACAACTCTAGATGGCAAGACTTTCTTTAAGTCTGCATTGACAACTCCTGAGAGTATTGACCTCTTTGATATGATGCATCAAGCTGTACAAAATGACCGTACCCACCTCATCATGGAAGTCTCCAGTCAAGCCTATCTGGTCAAACGTGTCTATGGTCTAACATTTGATGTGGGAGTTTTCCTCAATATCAGCCCAGACCATATCGGCCCGATTGAACACCCTAGCTTTGAAGACTACTTCTACCACAAGCGTCTCTTGATGGAAAATAGCCGAGCAGTCATCATTAATAGTGACATGGACCACTTTTCTGTCTTAAAAGAACAAGTGGCAGATCAAGACCATGATTTCTATGGTAGCCAATCGAGCAACCAAATCGAGAATTCCAAAGCCTTTAGTTTTTCAGCTAGTGGAAAGTTAGTTGGAGACTATGATATTCAACTGATTGGACACTTCAACCAAGAAAATGCCGTTGCTGCTGGACTTGCTTGTCTTCGTCTCGGAGCTAGTCTTGAGGACATCAAAAAAGGAATTGCTGCAACCCGCGTTCCTGGTCGTATGGAAGTCCTTACTCAGAAAAATGGAGCCAAGGTCTTCATCGACTATGCCCACAATGGGGATAGTCTGAAAAAACTCATCAATGTGGTTGAAACTCATCAAACTGGAAAGATTGCTCTGGTTCTGGGTTCGACAGGAAACAAGGGAGAAAGTCGTCGTAAGGACTTTGGCCTCCTCCTCAATCAACACCCTGAGATCCAAGTCTTTTTGACTGCTGATGACCCCAACTATGAGGACCCAATGGCCATTGCAGATGAAATTAGTAGCTACATCAATCATCCTGTTAAAAAAATTGCGGATCGCCAAGAAACCATTAAGGCAGCTATGGCTATCACAAATCACGAATTAGATGCAGTTATTATTGCTGGTAAGGGAGCCGATTGCTACCAAATCGTTCAAGGAAAAAAAGAAGCCTATCCTGGAGATGCCGCCGTAGCAGAAAATTATTTATAAGGATCGTAAAAAAATCAAGGGAAATGAAACCCTTGATTTTTTCTATCTTTATTTAAAAGCGTTTTTCAAGCCTTCAACGGCACCTTCTACAGCACCTTTAGCGTCTTCAACAACTTCTTTTGCCTTAGCAACTGTCTTTTCAACAGCTCCTTCAAGTTCTGTCTTGCTATCCCCAGTAACTTTACCAAATCCTTCTTTGATAGCGCCTGTTGCTTGTTCCAATTTGTTTTCAAGTGACATATGATTGTCTCCTTTAGTTTATTCCGATATGTGTTACCGGTTACATATAGTTTATACCGAATACTAAGGAAAGTCAAACAATGTGCTCAGAAACAAGAAATCACGCCAAGTAGAAAGTTAATCTTTCCTTATCAAAATCGATAGCCAACTCATACTTTCCATCTTCATTTTGAACAATATAACCTAGGACAACTAAACTGTCCACAAAGATATCACGGCGTTTCTGCATAAGCTGGTCTTTTTTGAGAAATTTCAACAAAAAAGTCGTCATATACTTGAGGGCATACTCAGGATTGACATCTCCCAAAATGTCATAGAGTTCCTGCTGTTTTTCTGTCAAAGGATACTGATGTTTGACCTTGTAGAAATAATTGGAAAGGGTCATTTTAGTGCGCGCAAAATCTGTTTTTTCAACTAAAATAGCTGCATTGGTTTGATTTCGTAATTCCGTCTCAAAACTCTGCTCTAACAAGGCTTGATAGGTCGGACTATCTTCTTTGACAAAAATCTCTTGATCCAGTTCGAGACCATCAAGTGATTCAAGCATAGGAAGATTGAGGTGATAGCGCTTATTTTCTCGTAGAATCAAACCTGCCTTTATATACTCTTCCATGAGTTTATCAACTGCAACATCTGGAAATTGAGCCTTAATTTCTCGCAAAATAACATCCTCATGCTGGTCCAGATAGCGGATCAATTCTCTAAAAAATGGCTGTCTCGTCAAACGAGATGGATTAAAAATCTGAATCATGAAGATTCCTTTCTTTACATTCTAACAGAGGCGATGTTGCCAACTGACTAGGATTGGTCCCAGCTTGGTTCAGAGGAACAGGCAAACCTAGTTCTCTATAATACTCTCTCCAAAAATCACTAATCTCCTGCTCCCCATCTCCAAATTTCATGGGAATAGTTTCAAAAATGGGGAGGATTTCTGCCATGTACTGGGGACAGTAAAAACCAGCTCCATCTGGATAGAAAGAAGCATTGTAGGGTGCTCCCAGATGTTTGCCAGCTCTTTCCTTCACAGACTGGATATCCATTTCTGGGTAAACATAGAGGTCGTACAAATGATTGGACTTAAAGAAATCTGCTCGTTCTTGACAGACAACACCACTCTGTCCACTAGTATGGTAAATCATCCCATCCAAATAAATGGCAACATGGTTATAGTTGCCTGTGGAAGTCAGGATGGCTTGCCCCATATCCGACTCATCTCTCACAAAAATCAAATCGCCATTTGCTAACATGCTTCACTCCTAGAAAAAAAGGAGCCGAAACTCCTTTCGATATAAGGCAAACTAGCCTTTCCTAATTTGAATTGATAACTAAAATCTTAAGCATTAAAGCTTTCAGTCAATTGAGGTACCACTTGTTTCTTACGTGAAACAGCACCAGCAAGGAAGGCATGATTGTTTTCAAGTTTGAAGTTGAAAGCCGCTTCGACTTTGCCCATATTGGTACCAAGAGCCAAGATTTCTGAGTTTGAGTTGACGATATCTGTAATCATCAAGACAAAGTCAGAGTAGCCGTTTGCTGCGTTAGCAGCTTGCATTGCAGCTTCAATTTCTGCTTGGCGTTCCAAGACTTCAGCGATGTCAACTGTGTTTACTTGAGCAACACGGACATTATTTCCGTTCAATTCAAAAGTCTTAGCATCGATGTCAATCAATTCTTCAGCAGATTTGCTAGCCAAGTTGGTACCAGCTTTCAACATAGCCAAGCCATATTCTTCCAAATTCACACCAGCCAACTCAGCCAATTCAGGAGCAATGACCTTATCTGTTGGGTGTGTTGTTGGTGATTTCAAAAGAAGGGTATCTGAAATCAAACCTGAAAGCATCAAACCAGCAATCTCTTTAGGCACAGCTACACCATGTTCTTTGAACATACGATAAACGATTGAAGAAGCTGACCCAACTGGCTCCAAACGCATGTAAAGTGGGCTTGCAGTTTCAAAGTTAGCAACACGGTGGTGGTCCACAACACCATAAACTTCTACTTCAGCGATATCTGATACAGATTGTTGGAATTCATTGTGGTCAGTCAAGATAACTTGCTCTGCGCCTTCTGCTTTAGCAGAAGTGATAACGCGCGGTGCTTCCACACCAAAATAGTTCAGGACAAAGGCTGTTTCTTCATTTGGAGTTCCAAGGGCAACAGCTTCCGTATCCAAACCGTAGGCTTCTTTTGCAAGGTAGGCAAAGGCTACAGATGACCCGATGGCATCTGAGTCTGGATTTTGGTGACCAAATACTAGAATCTTAGACATGATAATACCTCATTTTGTTTATTCTCTTTATTGTAGCATTTTTTTCGCTTTTTGACAAAAGTAAGAGGAGTCAAAGGGCTCCTCACAATTCTTCAAAATAACTGATACTCTTCGAAAATCTCTTCAAACCACGTCAGCTTCGCCTTGCCGTACTCAAGTACTGCCTACGGCTAGCTTCCTAGTTTGCTCTTTGATTTTCATTGAGTATGAGTAAATTTCTATCTTGATTTTCAGATAAAAATTGCTCCTTCTGTGGCCTCTTCTTACGCTTGAGAAGGGCTTCAGCTGACATGGCTTCTTCCTTACTGGCAAAACCTTGAGCATAGATGAGTTTAACTGGCAAGCGTGCTCGTGTATATTTGGCTCCCTTCCCACTATTGTGAACAGCGAGGCGTTTTCTCACATCAGTCGTATAGCCTGTATAGTAAGATCCGTCACGGCACTCCAGCACGTACATATAAGCCTTATGATCCATAATAAATCTCTTCGAGTTCGGGCGTATAAGAACCATCATCATTGTGAACAATGAGAGGTGGCAAGACCTTAAAACCGCTTGTTGAGCCATCCTTGATAGCCTCAATCAAGAGCATATTGGCTTCCTTTTCCTTTTTTGGATAGACAAATTGCAGGCGCTTAGGTGCTAGATTATGCCGTTGTAACGTATCCAAGATATCTAAAAGTCGATCAGGCCGATGAACCATAGCCAAACGCCCATTAGACTTGAGAATACTCTGGGCACTACGACAGATTTCCTGCAAATTGGTCGTGATTTCATGGCGAGCCAAGAGATAATGTTCACTCTCGTTCAGGTTTGAATGAGGATCCACCTTGAAATAGGGCGGATTACACAAAATCATATCCACCTTACTCCCCTGAATGTGAGCAGGCATATTTTTCAAATCATCACAGATGACCTTCATCTGCTCTTCCAAACCATTCAAACGGACAGAGCGTTCAGCCATATCCGCCAAACGCTCCTGAATTTCAACAGCCAAAATCTGTGCCTGAGTACGAGTGCTAGCAAAAAGCCCCACTGCTCCATTCCCAGCACAGAAATCCACTATCAAGCCCTTTTTAGGAAAACGTGGAAATCGTGACAAGAGAACACTATCCACCGAATAGCTAAAAACCTCTCTATTTTGAATGATTTTGATATCTGTCGAAAAGAGCTGGTTAATGCGCTCCCCTGATTTTAATAATTGTTCTTCTTCCATGGTCCTATTATAGCAAATTTATATTAACATTACAAAGAATATAGATTTCTAACTAATTCTTCTGCTTCTTCAAATGTTGAAGAGCTTCCTTGGTCCAAATTGGCATCATTCTTTTGAGGGGCGCAAAGCCGTAGTTAAAGCGGTCGCTTGAAAAGCGTCTCCGTCTCGGAAACTGGTGCTTTTCTTCCTCCAAAGTACGGATAGAAAGACTGGCTTTCCCTGTAAATTCATCCAAATCTACTACCTGAACTTGAACCTCTTCATCGACTTTCAAGGCTTCATGAATATTTTCAATAAATCCTGTTCGAATCTCTGAAATGTGAATCAGTCCCGTATCACCCGTCTCTAGTTCAACAAAGGCACCGTAGGGCTGAATCCCTGTAATACGCCCCTTTAGCTTATCACCGATTTTCATCTTAGTCCTCGATTTCAATTGTTTCAATCACAACATCTTCAACTGGCTTGTCCATAGCCCCTGTCTCAACAGCAGCAATTTCATCTAAAACAGCGTAAGATGCTTCATCCACCAACTGTCCAAAAACCGTGTGACGGCGGTCTAGGTGAGGTGTCCCACCTTGGTTGGCATAGATTTCCGCAATCGGTTCTGGCCAACCACCACGAGCAATTTCTTTTTTAGAATAAGGCAGGTGTTGATTTTGCACGATAAAGAATTGGCTGCCGTTGGTATTTGGACCAGCATTAGCCATGGAAAGGGCACCACGGATATTGTAAAGTTCTTCTGAAAATTCATCCTCAAATGATTCACCGTAGATTGACTCGCCACCCATACCAGTTCCAGTTGGATCTCCACCTTGGATCATAAAATCCTTGATAATACGATGGAAAATGACTCCATCATAGTAGCCATCTTTTGAAAGAGCTATAAAGTTAGCCACTGTTTTAGGAGCATGTTCAGGGAAAAGCTTGATACGCAAGTCTCCATGATTGGTCTTAATAGTCGCGATAGGACCTTCTACTGTTTCAATGTCTACTTGTGGGAAATGCAATTCTTTTTCTACCATACCAAATCCTTCTAAGGCATCAAAAATGCCATCTTCTTCTAGTATTTTTGTAATATAATCTGCTTTTTCTTTGATCTTATCATGAGAAATTCCCATAGCAACGCTGATTCCAGCATAATCAAAGAGTTCCAAGTCATTCAGCCCATCTCCAAAAACCATGACGTTCTCTGGTTTCAAGCCAAGGTGTTCCACAACCTTTTCCACACCTGTCGCTTTGGAGCCTGAAATCGGCACAATATCAGACGAATGTTGATGCCAACGAACCATGCGAAGTTTGTCTGAGAGACTATCAGGCAAGTGCAAGTCATCTCCTTTATCTTCAAAAGTCCACATCTGATAGATGTCTTCTTTTTCATGGAAATCTGGATCTACATCTAAGTCGGGATAAATTGGATTGATAGCTTCACTAATCATATCGGTGCGAGTCGACAACTTGGCTTCATGACTCCCAACCAAGCCATACTCAATTCCTTCTTGCTTAGCCCAAGAGATATACTCCTCAACATCTGACTTCTCGATCTGATGTTGATAAATCACCTGACCTTTTTTATCTTCAATATAGGCACCATTCAAGGTCACAAAAAAATCAGGTTTGAGTTCACGAATCTCTGGCACGACACCAAAAATCCCCCGTCCAGAAGCAATACCTGTCAAAATTCCTTTCTCACGTAATTGCTTAAAAACAGTTGGGATTGAAGCTGGAATAAAACCTGTCTTGGAATTTCTCAATGTATCATCAATATCAAAAAAGACAATCTTGATCTTCTTTACCTTATATCTTAATTTGGCATCCATCTCACTACCTCTTTCAATCTAACTCTTTCCATTATACCATAAAGTAGCTAAATCCCCTATTTTCAAAGAGTTTCCAGTTTTATTGTAAGTCCTTGGATAAGTATAAAACTAAATCATCATTATTTTGGCTAGTTGCATTCATTTCCAACGGCTGATTTCGATACCAAACGCCTGAACCATCTGGAATATAGCCTCGTTTGATGTACAATCTCTGGGCAGGTCCATAGCCTGAGTGCAAACCTACACCCAACGTCACTTTATCTGAAAAAAACTTAACTCGATTTTCTGCTTCTTCTAGCAGTTGACTCCCAATCCCTTGATTTCGAAAAGGCTCAAACACATTAAAATCTGATAATTCTGGATAGACTTCTGCAAAAGGACCATGTTTAGCAGAGGGCAAAATGGTAACGTAGCCCGCTACAGCACCATCAATCTCTGCAACTAAGACTTCTCTCTCCCCACTTTCCTGTTCCAGAAAATATCTAGCCAAAATTTCCTCTCTACCAGGCCAACCTTGATTCATAAAGCCATGAGATAAGGATTCAATATCAGACTTAATCATATTTCTAATCGTACAATTCATCTTTGACTTACCCACCTTTACTCTTTCTATTACCATTATAGCACGCCAAGGTCAGAAAAAAACTATCTAGTGAAAAAAGACCCAACCGGGTCTTAATTCGCTTTCTTGTTTTAAAGCTCATGAAAAAGAGGTCCACTGGACCCCAACTCGCTCTCTCATTTCAAGGCTCGTGAAAAAGAGGTCCACCCGGACCTCTTTTTTAATCTTCGTTTACGAAAGGCATCAAAGCCATTACGCGAGCGCGTTTGATAGCTGTTGTTACTTTACGTTGGTTTTTAGCTGAAGTTCCTGTTACACGACGAGGAAGGATTTTCCCACGTTCTGAAACGAAACGGCTAAGAAGCTCAGTATCTTTGTAATCAACATATTCAATTTTGTTTGCTGCGATGTAATCAACTTTTTTACGGCGTTTGAATCCGCCACGACGTTGTTGAGCCATGTTTTTTCTCCTTTATAATTTTACTTGTCCATTAGAATGGTAAATCATCATCTGAAATATCCAATGGATTTGTTGCTCCAAATGGATTTTCATCACGTGAAAAGTCTGGTACTGAATTTGTAGGTGCTGAATAGTTTGCAGTTGGTGCAGAGTAAGCTCCACCTGTATGACCTTCACGCACGCTACGGCTTTCCAACATTTGGAAATTCTCAGCCACGACCTCTGTCACGTAGACACGTTGTCCTTGCTGGTTATCGTAACTACGAGTCTGTATACGACCTGTCACCCCGATAAGTGAGCCTTTTTTAGCCCAGTTAGCAAGGTTTTCAGCCTGTTGGCGCCACATAACGACATTGATAAAATCAGCCTCACGTTCGCCATTTTGACTCTTAAATGTACGGTTTACTGCAAGAGTAAAAGTCGCAACTGCTACATTTGATGGGGTATAACGCAACTCAGCGTCACGTGTCATACGCCCTACAAGTACAACATTGTTAATCATAGTTTACCTTCTTACGCGTCAGTTTTGACGATCATGTGACGAAGAATGTCAGCGTTGATTTTTGAAAGACGGTCAAACTCTTTAAGAGCTGCGTCGTCGTTTGCTTCAACGTTAACGATGTGGTAAAGTCCTTCACGGAAATCTTTGATTTCGTATGCAAGACGACGTTTTTCCCAAGATTTTGATTCAACAACAGTTGCACCGTTGTCAGTCAAAATAGAGTCAAAACGTGCTACCAAAGCGTTTTTAGCTTCTTCTTCAATGTTTGGACGAATGATATAAAGAATTTCGTATTTAGCCATTGATATGTTCCTCCTTTTGGTCTAATGACCCCAAGACTTTGCAAGGGGTAAGTGAGGTTCGCTCACAATAAACTATTATACTAGAAAACAATTTTTTACGCAAGTAAAAACACCAAAATAAAAAAAGAAGATGACAAATCATCTTCTCAAAAACTATGAGTTTTTAGTCTTCTTTTTTCTTGCGAGCAAGAAGTCCAAATCCACCTAGGGCTCCAAGAAGTCCAAGCGCTGCAAGACTAGCGTTAGCTTCTGTACCAGTATTTGGCAATTCTTTTTGACCATCAACATATTTAGGTGTTGCTGATTGTTTTGGTTGCTCAGGTACTGTTGGCATTTCTGGAGTCACTGGTTGCTCTGGGGTCTCTGGCTCTTGTGGAGAAACTGGTTGTACTGGTTCAACCGGTGTTGGAGTTGGCATCTCAACTTTGCGGAAGATATGTCTGATATTTCCATTTGAACCTGTCACAGTCTTCACATATTCGTAACCTGGAATTCTTCCCGGTTCTTTAGAACCTGGCTCAGTTGGTTTCAATGGATTTCCATTCTCATCAGTCCAAATAGTTGTATTTTGCTTACCTGGATTTGGTTGAGGAACAGGTGAAGGTGTTGGAGCTGGTGGTGTTACTTTTTCGTAGACATGTTCTGTATCTCCATTTGGCAGTTTCTTCGTTTCTACGAATCTGTACTCTGGAATGTCTTTCTTATCTACTGTGCCTGGCTCACTTGGATAGTTCGGAATCTCATTACCTTCTTTATCTTTGAAGAAGGTATTCACTTTTTCGTAGACATGTTCTACATCTCCATTTGGTAGTTTCTTCGTTTCTACGAATCTGTACTCTGGAATGTCTTTCTTATCTACTGTGCCTGGCTCACTTGGATAGTTCGGAATCTCATTACCTTCTTTATCTTTGAAGAATGTATTCACTTTTTCGTAAACATGTTCTACATCTCCATTTGGAAGTTTCTTCGTTTCTACAAATCTGTACTCTGGAATGTCTTTCTTATCTACTGTGCCTGGCTCACTTGGATATTTCGGAATCTCATTGCCTTCTTTATCTTTGAAGAATGTACTTACTTTTTCGTAAACGTGTTCAGTGTCACCATTTGGAAGTTTCTTCGTTTCTACAAATCTGTACTCTGGAATGTCTTTCTTATCTACTGTGCCCGACTCACTTGGATAGTTCGGAATCTCATTACCTTCTTTATCTTTGAAGAATGTATTCACTTTTTCATAGACATGTTCTATATCTCCATTTGGTAGTTTCTTCGCTTCTACGAATCTGTACTCTGGAATGTCTTTTTTATCTACTGTGCCCGGCTCACTTGGATAGTTCGGAATCTCATTACCTTCTTTATCTTTGAAGAATGTATTTACTTTTTCGTAGACGTGTTCTGTATCTCCATTTGGTAGTTTCTTCGTTTCTACGAAGCGATAACCTGGGATATCTTTCTTAGGTTGTTCGCCGTCTTCTCTTGGATAATTTGGAATAGATACTTCTTTACCATTTGGATCAACTGTCACATAAGACGTTGTAATCTTCGTATAGTTGATTGGTGTATCTTGACTCGGATCAGTTGGTAATGTTGGTGGCACATAACCTTTTGTTGGATCTTCTGTATCAACTGGTTTCAACGGATTTCCATCTTTATCTCTTGGAATGTAACCTGGAACATAAGGAATTACAATATCTTCTGTTGGTACACCCGGTTTAGTTGGATCACCGTTTGGATCATTTGGATAATCAATACGTGGAGGATTTGTTTGTCCTGGCACGTTTGGAATCCAGGCTCCCAGTTTCTTATAGACAACTTTTTGAATGATGTCTTTGTCTTCAGCCTTAACAGTTTGATCCTTGGTAGATGCCTCAATATCTCCACTTACTGCAATATAACCTTTAACAAGTGGAAGTTTATTACCAGAAAGAACATCAGTTGTAGCTTCTTTCCATTCGCCGTAAGTAACTTCACCTGTCACCAAGTTTACCTTAGCATCACGAGTAAATGTAACTGATGAAGTCACAGAAGTAGTAACCTCTTTACCATCTCCATCAACATAAGTAATTGTACGAGTTACTTCTTCTGAAGTTGTCAATTCCTTAACGCTTTCAGGCCATACTGGTGAGTTTGGATCCTCTGGATCAATTGGTTGACCTGGAACTGGTGTCACATCACTTGGAATAACTGGAACAAGGCGTGGTTGAACAGTAACAACAAATTTTTGAATAGCTTTTGTATCATTATCAAATGATTGCTTGCTGCCATCAGCTTTTGTAAACTCGTCAGACACAAGTTCGTAGCCAAGTTTTTTCAGTGCGTTGATACGTTCTGCAGTAGAGTAGTTCATTTCAGAACCAGAATCACCTTGAAGGATATCCACTTCACCAAGAATTGTTCCGTTAGTATCTTTGTAAGTTACAGTCGCAACTTGTGTATCAGACTTCACTTCATAAACAGTTGGTGTATACTTAGCTTTCGCTACAGTGCCATTAGTATCTTTACGTACAATAGTTACTCCTGTTGCAGTTCCAACGAAATCTTTATTTGGTGTGAAGGTTACCTTACCTGTTGCATCAACAGTATACGTTCCTTCGTTTGGAACTGTTTTACTTGTTGTATCATCTTCAAATGTAGCAGGAACAGTATTGTCCATTGGTACATCTTTATGACCAGGTACAAATGTTGGTGTACCAGATTGAGGAGTGTTCTTAGGACCTGTAGAACCTGTATCCACACCTGTTGGTGTAACTGGTGTTACAGTTGGAGTGTAACTTGACTCAACAGTTGTACCATTTGTAGGATCTGTTACAACTACTTTAGCTGGGTCTGGTGTTCCAACGAAGTCTTTATTTGGTGTGAAGGTTACTGTACCAGTTGGATCAATTGTATATGTACCAACTGTCTTACCATCCTTAGTAGCTGGGATAGTTGTTTCCTCAGTTCCAACGAACTTAGCTGGATTATCTGTTGTTGGTTTCAACTCAGTTCCATCAGCATGTTTATATGTTGGAGTACCTGTCTGTGCCTTACCTTGGATATCAGTTGATGTAGCAGGTGTTGTAGTTGGTGCTACTGGTTTATAGATAACGTATACTGTACTATCAATTGACTCGTTTGTTACCTCAAGGCTTGTAACAGTTTTCTTATCATAAGTATAATTAGCTACTTCTGGAGAAACTACTGTCTCAAGCGTTTGTGCTGCTGACCAGTCAGTATATTCCACATTTCCTGTTACCAAGTTAATGCTTGCGCTACGTGTGAAGGTTACTGTTTGAACTTTATCAGCTGTTACTTCTTTACCATTCTCATCGTTATAGCGGTACTTGATGGTACGAGTAACTGTTTTAGTTAACTCAAGATTTTCTGCAGTACTTGGCCATACAGGTGAGTTTGGATTTTCTGGATCCACTGGTTGTCCTGGAACAGGTTTCTCATTATTTGGAGTCACGGGTTCCACACGTTGTTTAACTGTTACCGTGAAGTTTTGATTCACCGCTGTGTCGTTATCAAAAAGCTTATCAGCTGTCGTTGCTACAATGAAACCATCTTCTACTAACGTATATCCAGCTTTTTCAAGAGCTGCAATTGCTTTTTCACGATTAACAAAATCGATAGCACCGTTATAAGCACCTTCTACTGTCTCAACAGCTGCTGCTGGAACTTTAGCTGAATCTATAGCAACTTCTGCACCAGTTGTCACATCATAGTAAGAAATAGTTGCTGTTTGAACATTCTTTCTATAAGTATATGTTACAGTAGTTGTATCATTTGTAACCTTACCTGAAACCTTCTTAGTACCTTCATCAACCTGACCGTTTGTTGTTACCACTTTAACAAGAGTGTAACCAGAAATTTCTTTTGGTTCAGTTGTGAAGGGAGTCGTCACTTTTTCGTTATTTACTGGAGTTGTTGAAGGAGAGATAATATTACCCTCTTCATCCTTATACTCAACAATGACCGTTCCATCTTCAGCAACAACAGTTGGAGTGTAAGTAGTTGTTACAGTAGTACCGTTGATATCTGCAATTTGTACACGTACTGGTGTAGCTTTGCCTGTGAATTCTTCAGTTGGTTGGAATGTAATGACATTAGTTGTTTTATCAAGAGTGTAAGTTCCTTCACCATCAACCGTAACTGTAGTTACAGCATTTCCGTTCGCATCAAGAAGTGTCAAAGTACTCTTATCAAGAGCTACTGATTTTGGTTGGCCATCTTCACCTAATACTTCAGATGTTTCTCCTTTAGCGAAGTTCAATGTTGTAGCATCTGTATCAGGAGTATCAAAAATAATTTGTGACGTTTGCGCTTGACCTTGCTTACCAGCTGTAGCTGATTCTTTAGCTGTTGGGACTACAGGAACTACTGTTGGAGTATAAGCAGCTGTACCTGTGATTTCTGTTGATTCACCTTTTTCATTAGTAATAGTTGCTGATGCTTGAACTGTTACTGATGCTGGTGTTCCTGTATAAGTTGCAACTGGTTTGAATGTTACTTTGCCTGTTGTTGAATCAATTGTATATGTTCCAACATTTTCAACAGTCACTGAAGTTGCAGTCGTTGTATTTCCAGTAGTTGGATCTACAAGTTTGTAATTTGACACTGGAGCACTATCATCTGATGATGAGAATAGTGGTGTTTCTGACTGCTGTTCACCTTGGATATTCTTAGATGTTACATTTTCACCAGTAATCGTGATTGGTGTTACAGTTGGTTTATAAGTAGCTGTTGCTGTCTCACCATTTGAATCTGTTGCTTGAACAGTTACTCCTGTCCCTTCTCCAGTAAATGTTGGAACTGGTACGAAGGTTACAACACCTGTTGTTGGATTAATTGTGTATGTTCCTTCATTTGCGATTGTAACACTAGTAGTTGGTTGTATAGTTGTGGGATCAAGCAACTGACGTTTCGCAATTGTTACTGATGAATCTGACGTTTCAAATTCTGGTGTTCCAGTTTGTGTTTTGCCTTGAACGTCTGTAGATGCTGCATTTTCAGCTGTCATAGTGACATCTGTGACAGTTGGAGTGTAAGTAGTTGTTGCAGTAGTACCATTCGCATCCGCAATACGTACACTAATTGGTTTTGTAACAGTTCCTGTGAATGTTGCGACTGGTTGGAAAGTAATAACATTTGTCGCTGTATCCAGTGTATAAGTTCCCTCATTTGCAACTGTTACAGATGTTACAGCAACACCGTCTGCATTAAGAAGAGTTACTGATGCTGTATTAAGATCAACAGATTTTGTTGTATTTGCATCAATAGCAACTGTTCCTTTAGCAAAGTTTACAGTTGTATCATCTGTGTCTGCTACGTCAAACTTAATAGCAGAAGTTTGGGCTTTCCCTTGAGGTCCAGTTGTTTGAGACGCTACTGCGGTTGGTTTTACTGGAACTACTGTTGGTGTATATGTAGCTGTCGCAGTTGCAGTAATATTAGCATTGTTAGTATCTGTACCTAGAATTGCAGTTAGTTTGACAGTTACTGGAGTAGCTGTCCCTGTGAATGTTGCAAGTGGTTTAAAGGTTACAACACCTGTTGTTGGGTCAATTGTATAAGTTCCCTCATTTACAACTGTTAAAGTCTCAACTAGACTACCGTCAGTTGCAACCAACTTAGCTGGTGATGTTGCACTTGGTGAAATAGTTGAACCGTCACCTACAGAAGTAAAGGTTGGTGTTCCCGTTTGAGTAGCTCCTTGGATATCAGATGATGTAGCATCGTGACCTTCAATTGTGTCTGTTACTGTAATGTGGTAAGTAGTTGTAGCTGTTGATGAGCCAGCCCCATGATCCACACCAGATTCAGTTCCACCTATTGTAGCATCTGTTGTGTAATTACCATTACTATCAATAACATCAACTGTTACTGTATAGACTCCCACTTCATTCAGTGTATAACCACTAGCAAGATTGTAGTTGTTTGCATCTTGTTTAGTGTCATAAACCTTCTGAACTCCTGAAGGAGATGTTACTGTAATACGAGTAATGTAAGTTGTTTTTCCGTACTTAGTATCTTCTGTATCAGAAATTGTCACTGCAGCTTTTGCTTCATTACGGAGATCTACC
The DNA here is from genome assembly GCA_905221115.1 of bacterium. Classification (GTDB taxonomy): domain Bacteria; phylum Bacillota; class Bacilli; order Lactobacillales; family Streptococcaceae; genus Streptococcus. The sequence goes on along the minus strand of CAJNBX010000005.1, from coordinate 71,034 downwards.
GCAGTTCCTTTAGTAGAAGTATAATCTTTAGAGCTTGCTATTGGTTTTGTATTAACTACAGTTGCAACATCCGAATTTGTTGCAATCGTACCGCTAATAACACCACCAAATCCTGATTTAGTAAGCACTTCCCAAGAATTGTCACCCAATTTGGTAGCAGTCACTTCTGTACCATCTGATGAAGACCAGGTATTGGAATGTTTATCATAAGTGATTGTTACTGACATTCCATCACCTGCTTGACTAGTATTATGAGAAGCATATACAGTGAGTGGGCGAGTTGGTGTATCAACACTTGTTACTTTACCATTTATATCTAGCTGACGAGTATACTCATAGATGTAGAATTTCATTGCTCCATCTTGTTGCGCTTCAGTATACACTTCGCGTTTTGTCCACGTTGTAGTACCATCACCATTTGGTGTCTTTACTTCAGCATAATCAGCTGGAAGTTCCCAATGACCAGATGTACTATTTAATTTTGCGATGTGTTTTTGACCGTCAGTTCCAGTTAATTCAACTTGTTCACGTAAGAAAGTTCCCTTAACGTTTTCAGACGATGCTTCAACAGTAATGTTATCCACACCAACTTTTGCTGTCGCTTCTGATGTGACGGGAATGTTAAAGACTGTACTAGAATCTACGGCACCTAGTTCTTGATTTTCAGTAACAGCTGTATTAGTTGAGCCACTATCTACAAGCCACTTACCGTTAACCGCTTTTAGATTTGTTACAGTTCCATCTGGCATCGTTACTTTCGCACTTGTTGCACCCTTAGATATTTTAACTGGTACTGAAGTTGAGTAAGTTTCAACGTTTTGAACCTCAACTTTGGGTTTCACCACAACTGTGAGAGAAGCATGTGCCTCTTGACCTGATTGGTTCCAAACATTATTATTAGCCAGTTTATCGTAATCTTTAGCAAATACAGAGACTGTATATATCCCTGCCTCAGTAAGCTTGCCACCAATAACTCCTTTACCCATATTTGTTTGATTGGCAGCTTGCTCTTCAGAAGTACTATTTGAAACTGTGTAGCTAGTACCTGGAATTAATACTTTTGAATCATCTAATGCAGTTCCTGTAGTATTGTATCCTGAAATTCCTGTTACACTGCGTGAAAAATTTTTACGTACTGTAATTACTTTTTCTTCAGCAGTTGTATAACTATAGTTTCCAGCGTTATTTCCTGGTATAACACCAGCTCCCGAAGCATCATTAAATCGAATATTGATATTGGCGTCATCACCTACTGTACGTTTGTATGTTGCAGAATCAGATTTTATTTTAGGAGGTGTGGTGTCTTGCCATCCTACCCAGCCAGCACGTAAATTCTGAAGTCGAAAAGTTACTGAACGACCGTCAGTATGGCTTGCAGTTACATCAAAACGTAAATCATATACCCCGTTTTCAATATTGGCAGAGACCACCCCTTGAATAGTATCTGTAGCCTCATCATATGCTAAACCAGGAACAAGGTTAGTTGGTGTTACAGAAGTAAGACTCCATCCAGCTTGCTTAGCAGCCTCTGTAACAGCAATACGATCTTTTAATCCTTTAATATATACGCGATCAATTCCTTGTTCGTATCCATATCTGTAGATTTCGGTAGCTAGATATTCATATCCACCACCAGCTGAATAAATTGCAGTTGCTGCATTGGAAATCCTTGAACCATCTGCACGAAGTTTATTTCTCCATAAAGGAGCTTCTTCTGCTAACTTTTTAGCAGCCTCTGGTGTTAAAGGATAGTCAACACGACCTTTATTATTATGACCAGTTGCACCACCTTGTTCAGTATACATACCATTTCCAGCATTTGTTTCAGCACCATCACGTTGGTTAGAATACACAACTACTTCTAGGCCTGAAGTATCAGTTCCAGCCCCTTTGGTTAGTTTAATTTCTTGGTGTGGAATTGTATATGTATCTGATCCTGTATGAATTGTTGCATTTATTTCTGAAGCATGAGTAGTACTTGTAGATCCTTCAGCATAAAAATCTTGTGCTGCCAACGCTACAGCAAATTTCCCATCACGACCAATTCCTGCTTTTTTCAGTTCACTATAAACTGCAAGAATTGATTCATTTAAGCGAGATAATTGGGCATCTACTTGTTCCTTTGTGACACTCTTGTCAGCTAAAAGTACTTTTGATTCATTAAGTACAGCTTGGTTCTTAGCCACCGCTGCTTCAATTGCTGCTCGATTCTCTGCTGCTACTTCTTTCTTACGAAGTTCTGTAGCAGCGAGTGTATTGGTTACATCTGCTTCTGATGAAACTTTATCGAGTGCCGATTTAGCTTCTGAAAGAACTTTTTCTGTTGGTGTAGCGTTTCTTTGTGCTTCTTCTTTTGCTACCTTATCTTTATCAGCCTGTTCTTTCTCTAATCCAAGTTTGTTTGATTCAGTTACAACTGTTCCCAATGCAGAAAGAATCTCTTTTTGAACATTTACCTCTTCTTGCTTGACAGCTTCATTTGCCAAAACAGCTTTCGCAGTAGCTAAAGCTTCACGAACATTGGCTACAACTGAGGCATCCGCATACTTAGCATTTGATAATGCAGTCTCTAAATTTGAAATACTCGCTTCAAGAAGTGGCTTATTTACTTTAACTTCTTCTTTCTTAAGTGTTTCAGTTGTCTTTCCAACCAACTGGATATTACTTTCTCCTAATTCTGGAGAAGAATTTTCTACTTTTTGAATATTTTCTTTAGAGTCTGAAACTGGATTTTGTTCAGTAGCTAAAACTGCTCCATTTCCTAAGAACATCAAACCAGCCGCAATCGCTACTGATGCTGCTCCAAAACTGTATTTACGAATACCGTAACGAATATACTTTTCCGTTCTAAAATCTTGTTGTTTACCCTTCATTTAGAGTCACAACCTCCTTTATGCATATTTTTTTAATATTGAATTGAAATATACAGACAAATAAAAAGCCCCCCCCCCTTAAATTTTTTAGTAATATTAAAAGGTTATCATTTTAAAAAAGGTTGCCCAATAATTATCAATATCACTTAATATTGTATCATGCCACTATTATTAATTCAAGTTTCATGCTTATATATATTTATGGTTTCAATCTAATACTTCCTTGAAGAAAATAGTACATACATCAGTTTTTAAACAATAAGATCAATGTACTAAGATACGAAACTCTATTCTAAACAACTAATAATATGTTTCTATCAAAAACTCAATTTTATAGGAAAAGGAAGTAAATATAGTGTATTAAAATAAAATATGAACAAACTGATTAAGAAAGGCAAATTAATTTCTAGAAATATTTTAGCAGACACAGTGTACTGTTCTAGATTCAATACACTATATTTTCACGAAAAGCGCATATTATCAAGAGCCGATTTTGAAAACCTGATAATATTTCCTTTCGTTTCTAGAGCTTTCTATAGAAAAAAACGCCACATAGGCGTTTTTCTATTCTTACGGTTTGATACGGTGCAACATACGTGGGAATGGGATAGCTTCACGGATGTGTTTTGTTCCTGCTGCGAAGGTTACCATACGCTCGATACCGATACCAAATCCTCCGTGAGGAACTGTACCGTATTTACGAAGGTCAAGGTAGAATTCATACTCTGTACGGTCCATGCCAAGTTCATCCATCTTAGCAACAAGGGCATCGTAGTCTTCCTCACGCATAGAACCACCGATGATTTCTCCGTAACCTTCTGGAGCAAGCAAGTCTGCACAAAGCACGCGCTCTGGATTCCCAGGAACTGGTTTCATGTAGAAGGCCTTGATGGCTGCTGGATAGTTCATGACAAATGTTGGCACACCAAAGTGGTTTGAAATCCAAGTTTCATGTGGTGAACCAAAGTCATCACCATGCTCAAGATGTTCGTAGTCAGCGTCTTCATCATTTTCATGTTCTTGCAAGAGGTCAATGGCTTGATCGTAAGTGATACGTTTGAAGGGCTCTGCAATGTAGCGTTTCAAGAGTTCTGTATCACGTTCCAAGGTTTCCAATGCTTGAGGCGCACGGTCAAGAACACCTTGTAGAAGAGCTTTTACATAAGCTTCTTGCAAGTCAAGTGACTCATCGTGAGTCAAGTATGAGTACTCTGCGTCCATCATCCAGAACTCAGTCAAGTGACGGCGCGTTTTTGATTTTTCAGCACGGAATACTGGACCAAAGTCAAAGACACGGCCAAGGGCCATAGCTCCTGCTTCTAGGTAAAGCTGACCTGATTGGCTCAAGTAAGCTGGGGTTCCGAAGTAGTCTGTTTCAAAGAGTTCTGTTGAATCTTCTGCCGCGTTTCCTGAAAGGATTGGGCTATCAAACTTCATGAAGCCGTTCTTGTCAAAGAACTCATAAGTTGCATAGATGATCGCGTTACGGATTTGCATAACCGCTACTTGCTTACGAGAACGGAGCCACAAGTGACGGTTGTCCATCAAGAAGTCTGTTCCGTGTTCTTTTGGTGTGATTGGGTAGTCTTGAGATTCACCGATCACTTCGATGTCTGTAATGTCCAATTCATAGCCAAACTTAGAACGTTCGTCTTCTTTGACAATCCCTGTCACATAAACAGACGTTTCTTGGCTCAAGCGTTTGATGACATCAAACTTCTCAAGTCCTACTTCTTCACCAAATTTTTCTACAAAGTTTGGTTTAAAGGCCACACCTTGGAAGAAGGCTGTTCCATCACGCAATTGCAAGAAGGCGATTTTCCCTTTTCCTGATTTGTTGGCAACCCAAGCGCCAATTGTCACTTCTTGACCAACATAGTCTTTTACATCAATAATCGTTACACGTTTTGTCATTATTTTTCCTTTTCTTTTTCTTTTATTTTTCCATAAATGCTTTCAAGCGTTTAACTGCTTCTTTAAGCGTGTCTAGGTCTGTCGCATAGCTGAGGCGGACATTTTCTGGCGCTCCAAAACCTGCTCCTGTTATGAGTGCCAAACCAACTTCCTCAAGAATAGCTGTTGTAAAGTCAGTCACATCCGTATAGCCTTTCATCTCCATGGCCTTTTTGACATTTGGGAAGAGATAGAAGGCCCCTTGCGGTTTGACCACTTCAAAACCAGGGACTTCACACAAGAGTGGATAGATGGTATTGAGACGTTCTTCAAATGCTTGACGCATAACTTCCACAGAATCTTGCGGTCCAGTTAGGGCTTCGATGGTTGCATATTGTGAAACAGCAGTTAGGTTAGAAGTTGTTTGTCCCGTCAATTTACTCATAGCTGCAATGATTTCAGGATCACCTACCGCATAACCAACTCGCCAACCCGTCATGGCATAGGCCTTAGATACACCGTTGATAACAATGGTTTGCTTACGAATTGCTTCTGATAGACTTGAGATTGGAACAAATTCATTTCCATTATAAACAAGGCGACCGTATATATCATCAGCTAAAATCAGAATGTCATGCTCAACGGCCCAATTTCCGATAGCTAGTAATTCTTCACGAGTATAAATCATACCAGTCGGATTAGATGGTGAATTGAGAACCAAAACCTTTGTCTTATCTGTCCTAACTAGTTCTAGTTGATCCACCGTGACTTTAAAATCATTGTCTTCTTTAGCTTGAACAAAAACTGGAATCCCTTCTGCCATCTTGACCTGATCTCCATAACTAACCCAGTATGGAGTTGGAATAATAACCTCATCTAAAGGATTGATTACAGCCATAAAGAAAGTATAGAGGGAGAACTTGGCACCTGTGGCAAAGGTAACCTCATTACTTGCGACAGAATAGCCATAGTAGCGCTCGAAGTAGGTATTCACTGCAGCTTTTAATTCTGGTAGACCTGAAGCTACTGTATAGAAGGAAGCCTGTCCTTCTCGAATAGCTTTAACTGCTGCATCCTGAATATTTTCAGGGGTGTGAAAATCTGGTTGTCCCAAGGTCAAGAAAAGGACATCCTTACCTTGAGCTTTTAATTTTTTTGCTCTCGCATCACTAGCTAAAGTGACACTTTCTTCCATTTCTAAAACACGGTTGGATAGTTTCATAGGCCCTCCTTATTGACCAATGCTCCTGTTTCAAAATCTACTAGATAAAAATCAGAGCCTGACTTGACTTCCCAGATTGGTTTGTCTTGATAACGACCAAAGATAATCTTGTCAATCTCGCCAGCTCCTTTTTCCTTCGAAACAGCTTCTGCTTTTTCTTGTGAAACACCCTGATTTAGCCGATAAACGTAAATCTTATGGTCATCTTTTCCAATCAGGACAGCAAGTGCTTCTTGCTGTTTATTACGACCAAGAACGCTGTAATAGGATTCCAAGCCATTGTATAAATCAACCTGATCAGCCTGCTCTAATCCTGCATACTGCTGAGCTAATTTTTCTCCTTCACTTTTAGCTGTTTGATATGGTTTCATACTCAGAAACACTAGATACAGAAAGGAAGCACTGATAACCACAAACAAAATCGTCATCCCTAGACCATACTGCCACAGTAGATTATTTTTTGCTTTGTTTTGTCTTTTTTTCACTCGTCTATTTTACCATCTATTAAGCTTTATTACAAGTGAATGCAAGAATACTCTTCGAAAATCAAATTCAAACCACGTCAGCTTTATCTGCAACCTCAAAGCTGTGCTTTGAGCAACCTGCGGCTAGCTTCCTAATTTGCTCTTTGATTTTCATTGAGTATAAGCAACCAATTCTATTTCTCCCTTCAAAGTAAATCTATTTTTCTTGATTAAAACCGAGCGAGAAAATTAAAGACAGCTCCAAAATCAACCTATTAAAAAACCTGAGCTTAGTACTCAAGTTTTCGTAAGTTTTTTTGATCTATGGAATCACTTTATCATCCATTTTTTTAGCCAATTTTCCTAAAAATACAGGCAATAGAAGGCTAATCATGACTAAAAAGAAGCCTAGATAAAGAAATGCTACTACAAAGCCTAAATGGTCAATCAACCAGCCTGTCAGTGGGAAGAAGACAATCATACTCAGGCTAAACATCATAGAGTAGACACTCAGCATGGTTGCCCTTACTTCACTTGGAAGGCGCTCTTGCAAATCGTTGTCAAAAATCGGCTGAAAAAGAGCATATAGAGCATTACTAATCAAATAAATCAAAATATAGATTAGAGGTGTCCCAAAGTAGGACAGCATATAGGTGACTCCAGTCAGCAGGACGAGGACAGGGAAAAGCTTCAAGGCAGCATATTTCTTTCCAATCTTACTCGCTAGATAGACTGCGACGATATTTAAGAGACTTCCAAGTAGCATAACTGCTGAAATTTGCCAACTACTTAAATCTGGTAACTGATTTTGATAGTAAAAGTAAAACATGCACATGAGTGTTCCGACAATCTGAGACAAAATCATCCAGTTGAACAGCATGGGATTTCGCTCCAACTCTTCCTTAACAGTCCAAATAATCTGTTTCATGGTCACACTATCAGCTTTTTCTACCTTGACACTAGGCTCTTTCAGCATCCAAATCAGGAAAAGAACTATGATAGAAGTCGCAATCATGATATAGTAGGTCAGGTGCAATTGACCATGGACAAAAAATCCTGCCAAAACGGTCCCCAAAGACCGAGTTCCTTCTGCTACTCCTGATAGGAAGCTTGAAATGGATAGATAACGCTCCTTTAGTCCAGCCTCTACAGCCGAGTCATAGACCATTGCTGCGCTTGTTCCTGAATCAAAATTATAAGACAAGGCACTCACAGCCATTGCTAGTGCATAAATCCAAAAATTTCCCTGCCCAGCCAACATGAGAATAGAAGACACAATCCCTGCTATTCGACTTAAATAAAGGTTGGTCTTATAGGAATAGCGATCAGCTAACATACCAGATGGAATTTCACAGAGAAGACTGGTCGTATGAAAAATACTTTCCAGAAGTCCAATCTGCCAAAGAGACATACCATTTTGACTAAGAAAGAGAATCCAAAAGCTGGTAATCCCTAGAAATGCAAAAAACTCAACTCCGGCCATCAGGCCAATATTTTTCCGATAATTTCTTATTAACATCTTTTCTCCTTAACAAGTGTATTATTATTTCTTTTGTCCGTCACTTGTTAATCTTTGCCTTACATGATCTCCACCCCTTTTTAGAAGCATTCTTCAATGCCATTATTGTTCCTTTAATGATTTATAAAATGATACCGGAAAATAGCTGTTCTGCGGTTTCTATTGCGAGTTTTCTTGTTTATTTTAGCACTTATGTCATCATATTACAAGAGAATATAGGAATACTCATGGAAAATCGAAGAAAAGCAGAATCCAACGGAAACAGTTCTTGCTTTTCTAGTCGCAAATGACTAGAGTTTCGGCAATTTTATAGTTTTACTTATCTTTGAGCAAATTTCTTGCAAGTCCTTTTGTTTTGTTGTAATATAATTTATAACAACGAGAGTTCTCGGAAATTTAAGAAAAAGGAGACACATCATGTCTAAAAAAGTATTATTTATCGTCGGATCACTACGTCAAGGTTCTTTCAACCACCAAATGGCTCTCGAAGCTGAGAAAGCACTTGCTGGTAAAGCGGAAGTTAGCTATCTTGATTACTCATCCCTTCCTCTCTTCAGCCAAGATTTGGAAGTTCCAACTCATCCAGCTGTGGCGGCTGCTCGTGAAGCAGTTCTTGCTGCGGATGCTATCTGGATTTTCTCACCGGTTTATAATCACTCAATCCCTGGTACAGTGAAAAACTTGCTTGACTGGCTATCTCGCGCCCTTGACTTGTCTGATACACGTGGTGCTTCTGCTCTTCAAGACAAGTTTGTCACCGTATCATCTGTAGCCAATGCAGGTCACGATCAACTCTTCGCTATTTACAAAGACCTCTTGCCATTTATCCGTACACAAGTCGTTGGTGATTTCACTGCTGCACGTGTCAATGACTCTGCTTGGGCAGACGGAAAATTGGTTCTCGAAGAATCAGTCCAAAATTCACTTGAAAAACAAGCTCAAGACTTGGTCAATGCGATCAAGTAACTAACATAACAAAAGCGAACAAGACTACTTTTCTGACACTCAGAAGACTAGCTTGTTCGCTTTTTCTCGTTTATAAACTAAAATGTCTGATGATACATATTGTCAAATACAAAATATCTATTTTCTATACTTCCTTTACAAAAACCAATTCCTGTGGCTGTGACAAATCTTCTCGGTAGTTAAATCCTGCAAAGCTTAAGCGACGAGCTTCCTCCACAGTTTGTACTTGATTTTCTATCAGAGCTGTCAGGAAGGCACCACGCGCTTTCTTGGAAATGGTTGAATGAATCCTCAGCTGACCGCCTCTATCCTCCATGAATTTGAAGGTCACCATTTTTTCTCTGATTTCCTTAGAAAATACAGTCTCAAACTCGGATGACAAGAGAGAGAAAATCACTTCTTCCTGCTTCACAGCTTCATCATAGGCTGCCTTCCAATGGCTCTTCAAAGTCTTGCCAGCGACTTTTAACTTCATCAAAAAGTCCAAACGGTGAGGAGCCATAGGTGACAAGGCTGGAATGACACCGTACAAAGCCGAAGTGATGAGTACATGATTTTCAAGATAGGCTTGTTCTGCCTCGGTCAATTTATCTCGCTTGATATGGCGATACATGAGCCCATCAAAAAGTTTCAAGGCTGGATAGTGTTGAGCAGTTTGTTTTTTTAAAGCTTGGATATTTTGAAATTCTTCCGCCGCCTTCTCGGCTGATACCTTGTAAAAACTCTCCAATTGACTAGCAGAATAGAGGGCCAAGGCATCCAGCACGGCCTGACTTTCTGGTTTTAAAGGAGCGGCTTCAATACTTGGCAAATCTGTGTTCATTTCTTTTGCTGTTGGGATTAAAATTTTCATATTAATAGTGTAGCATATTTTTTAGCCACAACCAAGAAATTCATCTGAAAAACCTCGGTTTGACCGAGGTTTCTCTGTTTATTTGGGCCATCCTAACCAGACAGCCACGAGAACAAGGGCTATGCCAGCTAAACTTGTTAAGATAGATAAGAATTTATCTTTTTTCTCCTTGAACTGAGAAAAACCTATCTTCAAAGCGAGCAGTCCGAGTAGCATTGAAGCAAGCATCACATAAAAACCCATTTGTTTGTCCTCCATTAGTCTTAATTTACCTTATTATAACATATATTTCTTAAATAAACCTTTTTTATACTCAATGAAAATCAAAGAGCAAACTAGGAAACTAGCCGCAGGCTGTACTTGAGTACGGCAAGGCGACGTTGACGTGATTTGAATTTGATTTTCGAAGAGTATTACTGCACTTTAAAGGTCTTGAGATAATTGTCTTTTCCTACTTGACCTTCGAAAGCTTTACCATTTTCAAGGTAAGGAAGATCATCTGATACTGAGGCCTTGACCTTGTATATCTTGCCATCAACTTTAAAGAAGTAGACGGTGTCTCCCTTGATAACAGCTGATTTGAGGTCTGCTACCATTCCCTTAATACTTTCAGTGGTTTCATTGTCAATTTCAAAGTCGTTTTTATTGGCGTACTTGCTGAGCAGCTCTTCCACTGTCGTTGCTACGATAACATTTTGGTACTCGACTGCGTCTACCAAAGCGTACTCTTTGACCAAGCCAGCATTGTCCTTCAAGCCCATGATGTAGAGAGGCTTGTCATTGAGGTTGATGAGGATTGGGAAGGTTGCCTTGTAGGATTTCTCCTGAACAGCACCCTCGGCTGATTCACGGGCTGATTCTTCTGTCGCAGAAGCCAAGCTGTATTTGGTTATTTCTCCTGTTCGCATATTTTCTAGGATAAAACCAAGATTACTTTCATCTGCATTAGCCGATGTCACACCTGTGTAGAGGTAGATGTCATTACCGATAGACAAATAATTATATCCCTTGGTAGTCTGGGTCACGTTTTTCTTGGAAATCATAGCATTCCAGAAACCATCCTTGTACTTGCCGTTGTAGTTGATTTGCTCAATGGTTTCCTCAGCTGGATAAACCCTGTCCACCCATTCTGGAACATCTGACAAGCTGTATTCCTTGGTTTCTCCATTTGTGGCATCCAAGATAATGACTGAAACAGGACGAGGAACCGCAAGCCCAAATTGCTTTTGGTAAACGGTTGCTACATAGAAAGGATTGCCCTCATCGTCCACCTCAAAAGATGGAGTCTTGAAGATTTTAGTTGGGTACTTCAAGCGCAGGTGACGCTTGACATCACGATTAAAATACTCCGAGTCCGAATACTTGATTGGTGTCTTCAAGTCTACCAAGTCTGCATTCCCGGTTACCATGTCCACCTTAATATATTCGCCGATTCCCTTGGCTTGATTGTTAAACCATTTGATAGGGTCTGCGTATTCTAGTGGTGTGACTCGATAAGGCTTCCCATCAATCGTTAGTTGAGTATAGGTATCTGCGGCTACATATTGCGACACCTTATCTGTTAAGGAACCCAAGTAGCGGTCACCAATTTTTTCAGCAGTGCTTCTATCTAGGATAGGAACTTTACTGGTGTCACTCTTAGGAAATTCAGTAAAGTCTTTTTCCGTAACCGTGACTACATTGGCATAATTTTTAGCCTGAAAAATGCTGGAAGTCACCAAGGAAACCAAAGCTGCCAAGAGAAGAATTCCTCCAATAGAAGCTAAAAGGATTTTCCCTAACCGATTGATTTTGAAACCCTCAAGATTTAAGGCAGCTTCCGCCTTGCCGTGGCGCACATGAACCGTTTTGACAAGGTTTATCCCCTTGCCAAAACCAAATAAGATTGCTACAAGCAGCAAATGCCCACAGAAGAAAAAGAGAAATTCCCAGCTGGTCAGGTTAAGAGGCGGTAAAAAGATATACCAGGTCGTTGCGATAAAAATAAGTTCAAAGACTATTCGTTTCATTTGCTTTTCTCCTAAATGATTCGTCCTTCCAAGTGATCCAGTTCATGCTGGCAAATTTGAGCTGGGAAGCCTGTCAAAGTAATGGTCTGTTCCTGCCACTTGCTGTCACAATAGGCAACCCTTATGGTTTCATAACGCTTAGTTGGTCTCACACCTGTCAAGGACAAACAGCCTTCCTCTGTCTCATAAGGTCCTTCAAAGGACAGGAGCACTGGGTTAAACATGACCACAGGAACCAAGCCCAGATTAAAGATAATCACGCGCTTCTGCACCCCAATCATATTGGCAGCCAGACCGACACAAGTCTCACGATTTGCTAAGAGTGTATCCTGCAAATCTCTGGCAAGATACAGATCATCCTGACTTGCCGGCTGAGATACCTGAGATAAAAACAAAATATCCTTCACAATTTTCTTTTCCACTTCCTCACACTCCTCTTACTTTTTACTATATTATAGCAATTATAGCACAAAAGACGATAACTGCAAGCCCTTTCCCTCAACTGTAGTAAAAAGCCATCCGAAGATGACTTTTTTTAAATCGCATTCTTGTCAAAACCGAGTTTGCGTTGAACAAACTTAACAATTTCAACAATGATAATCATTGAGAAGCTTCCGCCCATAACGATTCCCCATTGTGACAAGTCTAGTTTGGTTACGTGGAAGATTCCTTCAAGTGGTTCTACGACGATTGTTGCCATGAGAAGGATGAAGGATACTAAGATGGACCAGTTGAAGGTCTTAGACTTGAATGGGCCGACTGTCAAGATGGATTGGTAAACAGATTTCACATTGTAGGCATGGAAGAGCTGAATCAAGCCAAGGGTTGCAAAGGCCATAGTAAGGGCATCCGCATGAATAGCATGATTGTCACCCACATGAACTGGATAAAGAAGGGCAAGACCATAAACACTCATAACAATAGCTGCTTGGAGTACACCTTGATAGATGATAGAACTCATGACACCACCTGAGAAGAAGCTTGCCTTGCGTCCACGTGGCTTGTGAGTCATGACACCAGGCTCAGCAGGTTCAACACCTAGAGCGATAGCTGGGAAGGTATCGGTTACCAAGTTGATCCACAAAAGATGAACGGGTTGTAGGACATCCCAACCAAACAAGGTTGATAGGAAGATGGTTAATACTTCAGCAGTATTGGCAGAAAGAAGGTACTGAATCGTCTTTTGAATGTTTGAGAAGACCTTACGTCCTTCTTCAACTGCGACGATGATAGTCGCAAAGTTATCATCTGCAAGGATCATGTCAGAAGCTCCCTTAGAAACCTCTGTACCAGTGATCCCCATACCGATACCAATATCAGCAGTTTTCAGAGCTGGTGCATCATTGACACCGTCACCTGTCATGGCAACGACCTTGCCTTGTTTTTGCCATGCCTTGACAATACGAACCTTGTGCTCTGGAGATACACGTGCATAAACAGAGTATTGACCAACCACTTTTTCAAATTCTTCATCAGACAGTTCGTTGAGTTCCGCACCAGTTAAAACGTGACCTTCTGTATCATTTGCATCGATGATTCCCAAACGTTTAGCGATGGCTTCTGCTGTATCTTGGTGGTCACCTGTAATCATGATTGGACGGATGCCAGCTTCCTTGGCTACACGAACAGCCTCAGCTGCCTCAGGACGTTCAGGGTCAATCATCCCAATCAAACCAGTGAAGATTAAATCATTTTCAAGCTCTTTAGAAGTAAGGTTTTCTGGAATACTATCGATAATCTTATAAGCACCTGCAAGGACACGCAAGGCTTGGTGGGCCATTTCAGAATTGTTTGTATGAATGAGGTTTGTAACCTTCTCATCAATCGGAGCAATATCCCCAGCCTTATCACGAAGAACACAACGTTTCAAAAGTTGGTCTGGAGCACCTTTAACTGCCACAAGGAATTTACCATCTGGCAATGGGTGAACCGTTGACATGAGCTTACGATCAGAGTCAAATGGCAATTCAGCTACACGTGGATATTTCTCTAAGAAACCTTTAACATCGTAGCCCTTGTCCAAGGCATATTGGATAAAGGCTGTTTCGGTTGGGTCCCCAATCAGGTTGCCTTCCACATCGATTTTCGTATCATTTGCCAAGATAACTGAACGAAGAAGTGGCATTTCAAGACCTAGTTCAATGTCATCAGCAGAGTCATGTAGAACCGCATCGTAGAAGACTTTTTCGACCGTCATCTTGTTCATAGTCAGCGTACCAGTCTTATCAGAAGCGATGATTTCTGTTGAACCAAGTGTTTCAACTGCTGGCAACTTACGAACGATAGAGTTTCGTTTGGCCAAAACTTGAGTACCAAGGGCAAGAACGATGGTTACAATTGCAGGAAGTCCTTCTGGGATGGCTGCAACGGCAAGCGCAACAGAGGTCATCAACTCACCAAGTGGATTTTTCCCTTGGATGAAGACACCTACTACAAAAGTAACAAGGGCAATGACCAAGATAGCATAGGTCAAGACCTTAGAAAGGTTGTTCAAGTTTTGTTTGAGGGGTGTATCCGTCTCATCTGCGTCTTGAAGCATGCCTGCGATATGACCGACTTCTGTGTACATACCTGTATTGACAACAACTCCCATCCCACGACCATAGGTTACGTTTGAGTTTTGGAAGGCCATGTTGACACGGTCACCAATACCAGCATCTGCAGCAAGCTCGACTGATAAGTCTTTTTCAACTGGCACAGACTCACCTGTCAAGGCTGCTTCTTCGATTTTAAGAGAGTTGGCTTCTAACAAACGTAGGTCTGCTGGCACCACGTCACCTGCTTCAAGAGAAACGATATCTCCAGGGACCAATTCTTTAGAGTCAATCTCCGCCATATGCCCATCACGAAGGACACGTGCAGCTGGACTTGACATAGATTTGAGGGCTTCGATAGCTTCTTCTGCTTTTCCTTCTTGGTAAACACCGAAGGCAGCATTGATGATAACCACGGCTAGGATAATGATGGCATCTGCAATATCTTCTCCACCAGAAGTCACGACTGACAAGATAGCTGCCGCAACTAGGATGATAATCATCAAATCCTTAAACTGTTCGATGAATTTGACCAGGATTGATCGTTTCTCCCCCTCTTCGAGTTCATTGTGGCCAAATTCAGCAAGGCGTTTTTCTGCCTCACTTGATGACAAACCTTGCTCGGTCGCATCCACAGCCTTCAAGACCTCTTCAGGACTTTGAGTATAAAACGCTTGGCGTTTTTGTTCTTTTGACATGTGTCTCCTCCTTGACATTGTGTGCAAAACAGACTCTCTTTTTCTCATCGTATCTTTTCACGACAAACAAAAAGAGACCTGTTAATCATAACAAGTCTCGCTGTTTAAGATAGGGCCGGAAAGCATACTTTTCAGTATAAAATTCGGAATGACGACACTATCACAGGTTTCTGCCAGCTACTCCCTTGAGTAGTACTATTATACCAAATTTTGGAAAGTTTTCAAAGAGTAAAAACTGACTCATTTGAATTTTCCCTTGAAAACCAGTATAATGGTAGAATGCTATGTGACTAGAAAGGAAGTTGAATGAAGCAATCTATTTCAAATCTCAAGTTAGCTGAGCGTGGGGCCATTATCAGTATTTCGACCTACCTGCTCTTGTCTGCAGCCAAATTGGCTACTGGGCATCTTCTTCATTCATCCAGTTTGGTGGCTGATGGTTTTAACAACGTGTCGGACATCATTGGAAATGTAGCCCTTTTGATTGGGATTCGGATGGCGCGCCAGCCTGCAGACCGTGACCACCGTTTTGGCCACTGGAAGATTGAGGATTTGGCAAGCTTAATCACTTCCATCATCATGTTCTATGTCGGCTTCGATGTCCTAAGGGACACCATTCAAAAGATTCTCAGCCGGGAAGAAACGGTCATTGATCCTCTGGGCGCAACTCTAGGAATCATTTCTGCAGCGATTATGTTTGTGGTCTATCTCTACAATACTCGCCTCAGCAAGAAATCCAACTCCAAGGCACTGAAAGCCGCTGCTAAGGACAATCTTTCCGATGCTGTTACCTCACTTGGTACCACCATTGCCATCCTGGCTAGCAGTTTCAATTATCCGATTGTGGATAAACTGGTCGCCATTATCATCACTTTCTTTATCTTGAAGACTGCCTATGATATCTTCATCGAGTCTTCCTTTAGTCTTTCAGATGGTTTTGACGACCGTCTGCTTGAGGATTATCAAAAGGCTATCATGGAAATTCCCAAAATCAGCAAGGTTAAGTCCCAAAGAGGTCGTACCTACGGTAGCAATATTTACCTGGATATCACGCTGGAGATGAATCCTGACTTGTCTGTTTATGAAAGTCACGAGATTGCGGATCAGGTAGAATCTATGCTGGAAGAGCGTTTTGGTGTCTTTGATACCGATGTCCATATCGAGCCAGCACCTATACCTGAGGATGAAATTTTAGACAATGTCTATAAAAAATTGCTGATGCGCGAACAATTGATTGACCAGGGAAATCAACTGGAAGAACTCTTGGCTGACGATTTTGTCTATATTCGCCAAGATGGAGAGCAGATGGATAAAGAGGCTTATAAAGCCGAGAAAGACTTGAATTCTGCTATCAAGGATATTCAGATTACTTCCATCAGTCAGAAAACTAAACTCATCTGCTATGAGTTAGATGATATCGTCCATACCAGTATCTGGCGCCGTCACGAAACTTGGCAAAATATCTTTCATCAAGAAACAAAAAAAGAATAGAGAAATCCTGTCATAAGACGGGATTTTTCGATTCTTTTAACTATCAAATTCACTGAGATATTCATAGCGTTCGTATTTTTCAAGGAGTGCTTCGTTTTTCTCATCCAATTCTTTTTGGAGAGTCGCTAGCTTGCCAAAGTCAGAACCGTTTGCCTGCATTTCCTCTTCAATCGCAGCGATACGATTTTCCAAGGTTTCAATATCCCCTTCAATGCTTGCCCACTCCTGCTTTTCTTGGTAGGTCATGCGTTTCTTGTCTTCTCTAACCTTGACCACTTTTTCCTTTTCGGCCTTTTGTACTTGATTAGCCATCTCTATTTCAAAGGCTTTTTCATCAAGGTAGTCGGTATAATGACCAAAGAAAGGACGAATCTTGCCATCCTCAAAAGCGAGAATCTTATTCGCTACCTTATCCAAGAAATAGCGGTCGTGACTAACTGTCAAGACAGGCCCTGCAAAGCCTTGCAAGAAATTCTCCAAAACTGTCAAAGTAGCAATATCTAGGTCATTTGTCGGTTCGTCCAAGAGAAGAACATTTGGCTTTTCCAAGAGCAATTTGAGGAGATAAAGACGTTTTTTCTCTCCCCCTGACAATTTCTCAATCAAGGTTCCATGCGTTGAACGTGGGAAAAGGAACTGCTCCAGCAACTCAGCGATGGAAGTCGTAGAACCACCGCTGGTCTTGACTTCTTCTGCCACTTCCTGCAGGTAATTGATCACTCGCTTGCTCTCATCCAAACCTTCAATTTGTTGAGAAAAATAAGCGATGCGAACTGTTTCCCCAATCACAACTTGCCCTACTGTCGGCTCAAGACTGCCTGCAATCAGGTTGAGCAGGGTTGATTTCCCAACACCGTTGTCCCCAACGATTCCAATACGATCTTTGGCCTGCACCAAGAGATTAAAATCTTGTAAAATAGGCTTGTTTTCATAGGCGAAGGAAACATCCTGAAACTCGATGACCTTCTTTCCAATCCGACTGGTTTCAAAGTTCATGGTCAAGTCTGTTTCAGCAACACCGCCTGAAACTTCCTTTTTCAGATCATGGAAACGATTGATACGAGCTTGTTGCTTGGTCGCACGCGCCTGCGGTTGCCTGCGCATCCAGGCCAATTCTTGCTTATAAAGTTGTTCCTTTTTGTGGAGAAGAGCCACATCGCGCTCGTCCTGTTCTGCCTTAAGGCGAACATAGTCCTGATAATTCCCCTGATATTCCGTCAAGCCTGCGCGATCCAATTCGAAAATCCGTGTTGACAAAGCGTCTAGGAAATAACGATCGTGGGTGATAAAAAGGACGGTCTTCTTGGAATTTTTCAAAAAGAGGGTCAGCCACTCGATAGTTGCAATATCCAGATGGTTGGTTGGCTCATCCAGTAGCAAGAGGTCGTGGTTGCCAAGTAAGACTTGCGCCAACTGAACCCGTCTTCTGAGACCACCTGACAATTCCCCAACAGGAGTCGATAAGTCCTGAATTCCTAGCTTACTGAGAACAGTCTTGACCTGACTCTCAATTTCCCAAGCTTGGAGAGAGTCCATTCCAGCCATGACCCGTTCCAAACGAGACTGCTTGTCCTCACTATAGTTGAGCATGAGGAGTTCATACTCACGAATGAGTTGGATTTCCTTAAGGTCGCTGGAGAGGACCGTATCCAAGACCGTCTTGCTATCATCAAAATCAGGATCTTGAGCCAAGTAACCAATCTGGTAATCATTCTTAGCTGAAAATGGACTGACATCCCCATCAAAGCCAGAAACACCAGAAAGAACATCCAAAAGAGTGGTCTTGCCAGTCCCATTGACACCGATTAAACCGATTCTGTCTAGGTCATGGATGATAAAGGAAATATCCTTAAAAACGGTCTTGTCACCGACAGATTTACTTAGTTTTTCAACGATAAAATCACTCATTTTTTCTCCCTCAGGTAAGCATAGATGGCTTGTCGGTCATTTTCCAATTCTCCATCGACAATGGCATACTCAATCTCTGTTAAAATCTCTCCCAAGTCTGGCCCTGGTTGATATCCATATTCCTTAATCAAAATACCACCGTTGATTTGGATTTCTTTCTTATCATGAATGGTCAGACTATGGTAGGTTTCTGCAATAGCTTGTGGGTTGACTGGTTTCCCTTGAGCCTGACGAAGATTTTCAGCCTGTAAAAGCAAAGCCAAGTCAAAGCGGTAACAATCGCGCTTGCTCAATTCTCCCTTTTCACGCAGAGCCAAAATAGTCAGCAAATCCTGAACCTGCTTAGCAAACTGGCGTGAGGTCTTCCAATGTTTCAAAAACGGCTGCGCATTTTCAATCTCCAAAGCCCACAAGAGAGCTGCCCATGCTTGTTCAGAGGATTCAAAAATGAAATCAGTCTCCAAATCAAACAGTCTGTTGAGCTTGTCCTGGCTAGATACCATATCAGGGAGATAATCATAAGCTTGACTCTCAATCATGGAAGCCAAGCCCCTTCTCCAAAATGGAGCCAGCAAGAGTTTATCAAACTCAACGAAGGTACGCTCCACAGAAATTTTCTCCAAAAGTGGCGTCAAAGTCTTCATAGCTTTAAACGTTTCTGGCTCAAGTTCAAAGCCAAGACTGGCCTGAAAACGGAAACCACGCATAATACGCAAAGCATCTTCGTTAAAACGCTCACTAGCCACTCCAACTGCTCGTAAGACTTGCTTTTCCAAATCTCCTAAACCATGGAACAAGTCTATGATTTCCCCTGTCTCGTCCAAGGCAAAGGCGTTGACTGTGAAATCACGGCGCTTGAGGTCTTCTTCTAGCGAGCGAACAAAGGAAACCGCACTTGGTCTTCGATAATCCACATAGACATCCTCTGTCCGAAAAGTAGTCACCTCATACTCCTCGTCCCCATCTAAGACCAAGACAGTTCCATGCTCGATTCCGATATCGGCTGTTCGCGGAAAAATCTGCTTGGTTTCTTCTGGATAAGAAGACGTCGCAATATCCACATCATGGATAGGACGATTGAGGAGGGCATCTCGAACAGATCCCCCAACAAAATAGGCTTCAAAACCTGCTTCTTTAATTTTTTCTAATACTGGTAAAGCCTTCTGAAATTCAGAAGGCATTTGCGTTAATCTCATAATAAGTGTTCTAATCCATAGACAAGCTCATGACGCTTGACAACTTCTTTAATTCCCAAATTGACCCCTGTCATGAAGGAGCTGCGATCATAGGAGTCATGACGGAGGGTCAATCCTTCTCCCTGATTGCCAAAGATGACTTCCTGATGGGCTACCAAGCCTGGCAAACGAACTGAGTGAATCCGCATGCCATCAAAGTCAGCACCACGGGCACCTGCAATCAATTCTTCTTCATCAGGCGCACCTTGCTGGATAGACTCTCGAACTTCTGCCATTAACTCAGCTGTTTTAATGGCTGTTCCACTAGGAGCATCCTTTTTCTTGTCATGATGGAGCTCGATAATCTCCACATTTGGGAAATATTTGGCAGCCTGCGTCGCAAATTGCATGAGCAAGACAGCACCCAAGGCAAAGTTAGGGGCGATCAACCCACCCAAATCTTGAGCACGAGAAAATGCTTTTAGCTCTGCAATTTCTTCACTTGTGAAACCTGTTGTTCCAACTACTGGAGCAAAGCCATTTTCAAGAGCAAAACGTGTATTTTCGTAGGCAACAGTTGGAGTAGTAAAATCTACCCAGACATCCGCTTCAAAGCCTGCTAAATCAGCCTTATCCTTGAAAACAGGAATACCCTGCCATTCTGATTCAGACTCAAAGGGATCCAAAACTGCTACCAAGTCCAAGTCTGGATCAGCCAAGACCATCTGACAAGCAGCTTGGCCCATCTTTCCCTTAAAACCAGCAATAATTACTCGAATACTCATCTCTACTCCTGTCTAAGATACAAAGGACGTTGGCTGCCCATGAAAAATAGGGAATGGTGCTGACTTTCCACGAAAGGCCAGACAGGCATCTTTTTTCAAGAGGCAGGTAGTCCGTGTTCAATTTCTAAGATACAAGTCATCTTAACTAGTCTAAAAGTGCCAACTAAATCACTGGAATATAACCCAGAGCAATACTTCCTGATCCTAGGTGTGTTCCAATGACACTACCAAATGTAGCAAGTGAAACATCCGAACCCAAGCCAGAATCAAGCAAGTGCTGACGCAATTCCTCAGCCTTTTCAGGAGCATTTCCGTGAATGACAATGACCCGATATTGGCCTGAAGCCGTTGTTTCCTTGATAATTTCAATTAAGCGCTTGGTTGCTTTCTTTTCAGTACGAACTTTTTCGTAAACTTCAATCACACCTTGGTCGTTGAAATAAAGGATTGGCTTAATGCTTAGCAGATTGCCCAAAATGGCAGCCCCATTTGAAAGGCGCCCACCTTTTACCAAATGATCCAAATCATCTACCATGATAAAAGCTGACGTACGGCTAATTTGAATGGCTAGTTTATCCTGAATGCTGGCAAAATCATCGCCCTGGTCACGCCAGTTAAAGACACTTTCAACCATGATACCCAGCGGAGCGCTTGTAATCAAAGTGTCTGGAAAAGCAATGGTTAAGCCCTCATATTCATCTATCATATACTGGATATTTTGGTAAAAACCTGAAATTCCAGAAGATAGGAAAAGCCCCAAGGCATGTGTATAACCTTGTTCTTTGAGCGAAGTTAAGATTTCATCTAACTTGGCAATACTTGGCTGACTAGTCTTAGGCAATTCAGAAGCCTGAGCCATTTTTTGGTAAAATTCCTCAGCAGTCAGATTGATACCTTCGACATACTCCTCACCATCAATATTGACAGGAATATCCAAGACAAATAAATCTTCTCTTTGCAAGGTCTCTGCACTGAGATAGGCAGAAGAATCTGTGATAACAGCTAGTTTCATATTAGAACTCCAAATTGATTCCTGGTAAGTCTAATGCAATTTCAGTTACTTCGTAAGTCAAACGGTTGAGCATATTCAAACATGGACGAGCCAAAGTTTCCACTTCTTCTTGGCTCAATTCACTTGGTTCATTGACAATACGGCCATCGATATGATTTACCTGTGAAATAGTTCCACTGATGACAAACTTATCAAATACAATCATAAATGTCAAGATGACAATTAAGGAAGTCACTTGATTTTCTTGATCATGTTGGAGCAATTGGAAGTTCACATCCACCTTAGTTTCAGGAGCTCCATTTTCATTTTCCCATTCAAAATTACGCGCATCAAAATGATACTGACTGACAAATTCTTGTTCACGTTTAAGATTCATGTCTTTCTCCCTAGGCTACAATATTATAAGCTATTGTACCATATTTTTTTATTTTCATCTAGTTTTCTAGGATTTAGTCAATCCCGATTTCAGATCGAACTACGTCTGCGATGGTATCAACATAGTAGTCTACTTCTTCTGTTGTAGGCGCTTCTGCCATAACACGCAAAAGGGGCTCTGTTCCACTTGGGCGTACTAGGATACGGCCATTCCCTGCCATTTCTTCTTCCATCTTCTCGATGATATCCTTGATAGCTAGCACTTCCATAGCCTTTTCCTTCATGGCATTTTCCACTCGGATATTGACTAATTTTTGTGGATAAATGGTTACTTCTGCCGCTAACTCTGACAACTTCTTACCAGTTTCCTTCATGATTTTAGTCAATTGGACAGCGGATAATTGACCATCACCTGTAGTATTGTAATCCATCAAGATAACGTGCCCAGACTGTTCACCACCGAGGTTGTAGCCTGATTTTCGCATTTCTTCAACAACGTAACGATCGCCAACTGCAGTAACTGCCTTGTTAATGCCTTCGCGGTCCAAGGCCTTGTGGAAACCAAGGTTAGACATAACGGTTGTCACAATTGTATTTTGAGCCAATTGTCCTTTTTCAGAAAGGTATTTCCCGATGATGTACATGATCTTGTCACCATCAACAATCTCACCATTTTCATCAACAGCAATCAAACGGTCACTGTCTCCGTCAAAGGCCAAACCAATAGCTGAGCCGCTTTCTTTGACCACTTCTTGAAGGGTTTCTGGGTGCGTAGAACCAACATTAAGGTTGATGTTAAGACCGTCTGGTGTTTCCCCGATAACCGTCAATTGAGCGCCAAGATCTGCAAAGATTTGACGGGCACTTGTAGAAGCTGCACCATTAGCTGTATCCAAGGCAACCTTCATTCCCTCAAGAGGAGTTCCAGTTGAAACAAGGTAGCCTTCATACTTACGCAAGCCTTCTGGATAATCTACCAAGGTTCCCAATCCTTCTGCACTTGGACGAGGAAGAGTGTCTTCCTCAGCATCTAGCAAGGCTTCAATTTCTGCTTCTTTTTCGTCATCTAGTTTGAAGCCATCACCACCAAAGAACTTAATCCCATTATCAAGGGCTGGGTTGTGGCTAGCAGAAATCATGACACCGGCACTTGCTCCTTCAGTTTTAACCAAGTAAGCTACTGCTGGTGTTGCCAGAACGCCTAATTTATACACGTGAATCCCTACTGAAAGGAGACCTGCTACTAAGGCAGATTCTAGCATTTCCCCTGAAATACGTGTATCACGTCCTACAAAGACTTTCGGTGCTTCCGTTTCATGTTGGCTGAGAACATAGCCTCCAAAACGTCCTAGCTTAAAAGCCAATTCTGGCGTTAGTTCTACGTTAGCTTCTCCACGGACTCCATCAGTCCCAAAATATTTACCCATTTTTATAAAATCCTTTTTCTATTTTTAATTCGTTTTTGAACTAGTTGCTTTCGTTGACGAAGATGTCTCCGACGAACTGCTTGTGCTTGAACTTGGTGATACAGGTTTTGTAGTCACCTTCATTGTTGTATCAAACGGAGTGATCACTACTGGTAAGACAACTCCATTGCGGTCGATTGCCTGCAAAGGTACTGAACCACTGTAATTACCTGTAATCCGTTCGCTAGTTGGTAAAAGCGCAATAACTTTGTCAATCTTAGCTAATGTTTCCTGGTCAGTTGTGACCGAAACGCGTTCATTTGACACGGTTACACTATCAAGTTGTAGCTTGGGATCAATTTGGCTTTGGTCAACTTGTGGCACAACAATCATCCCATCTCGCTTAACTTTCTTCCCAACTTTCACTGTAATCTTTTGAGGCGTTGCCACAGCGGTCAATCCACTAGGAAGATTTTCAATGTTCAAGGGAACTTCAATCGTTCCAACACTAGCATCTGTCAAATCCGCTGTCACCTTAAACTTACGAGTGCTTTCCTGCATTTCGCTGGCCAAGGTCACACGATTAGCACCTGTCAGCACAACGGAAACCTCTGATGCAAATCCGCTAATAAAATACTGATGATCATCATAATGAATATCGATAGGAACATTTGCTATCGTATTAGTGTAGGTTTCTGATTTGACCTGCCTTACCGTATTGTTGTTTTGAAAGTTGGTTGACGTTGCATAGATGAATAAGACACAAGCAAAAAAGAGAGATGAAATGATATATAGACTATTTTTTCTCATATTTCCAACCTCCTAGCAAACGGTCCTTGAAACTCACTTTTTCCTCAACGACTGGTAAAAGAATTGCTCGTAGTTCTGCTTCAAATTCTTCAAGAGTCAAATCATGCTTGAAGACCCCATTATAGGTAATAGAAATGCCACCTGTTTCCTCTGAGACGATGAAGGTCAAGGCATCGGATACTTCTGATAAACCGATAGCCGCCCGGTGTCTGGTCCCAAATTCCTTAGAAATTCCTGTACTTTCTGTCAAGGGCAGATAGGCAGAGGTGACTGCAATACGATTTTCTCTGATAATCACAGCACCATCATGTAGAGGAGTGTTGGGAATAAAAATATTGATTAGGAGTTCTGCTGAAATTTTGGCATCCAAGGGAATTCCTGTCGCAATATATTCTTGTAAGGTCCGAACTCGTTGAATAGCAACCAGAGCACCAATCTTACGAGGGCTCATGTATTCAACTGATTTGACAAAGGCACGAATCATTTTCTCTTCTGCACTAATTTGAGTAGTAGAAAAGAAATCTGTCGCCCTTCCCAAACGTTCCAAACCAGTCCGAATCTCTGGAGAGAAGATAACAACCGCAGCAATGACCCCATAGGTGATAATCTGATTAATCAACCAAGAAATCGTTGTTAAACCAAGGATATTGGCCACAACCTGGGCTAATACAAAGATCAAGACCCCTCGCACCAAAATCATAATCTTGGTACCAGCTATCGCTTTTGTAAAACGATATAAAATATAGGTCACAATCAAAATATCAAACAAATTGATGGCTATACTCCAAGGACTAGAAAACAAGCTAGTCCAATATTGCAGGTTGGATAATTGTTGAAAGTTCATCTGCTGTCTCCTCTCTGTCCAAACACGTTCCTTTCTATTATACCATTTTTCTGACATTTTTTTCCCTATCCTACTTCATTTTAAATTAAAGAAAAAATATGATAAAATAAACTGACTAGAAAAAACAAAGGAGAAACCATGTCTCAACTATATGATATTACCATTGTAGGTGGTGGTCCAGTCGGGCTTTTTGCAGCATTCTACGCCCACCTACGCCAAGCCAAGGTCCAAATTATCGACTCTCTTCCCCAGCTAGGTGGACAACCTGCCATTCTCTATCCTGAAAAAGAAATCCTAGACGTCCCAGGTTTCCCAAACCTGACTGGAGAAGAGTTGACTAACCGCTTGATTGAACAGCTAAATGGCTTTGATACCCCTATTCATCTCAATGAAACGGTTCTTGAGATTGAAAAACAAGAAGAAGGATTTGTCATCACAACTTCTAAAGGTAGTCACCTGTCTAAAACAGTCATCATCGCTATGGGGGGCGGTGCCTTCAAACCACGTCCTCTGGAACTAGAAGGCGTTGAAGGCTATGAAAATATCCACTACCACGTTTCCAACATCCAGCAATATGCTGGTAAGAAAGTGACGATTCTTGGTGGAGGAGACTCGGCTGTTGATTGGGCTCTAGCTTTTGAAAAAATTGCGCCAACTACCCTTGTTCACCGTAGAGATAATTTCCGCGCCTTGGAACACAGTGTCCAAGCCTTACAGGAATCTTCTGTAACCATCAAGACACCATTCGTCCCTAGCCAACTCCTTGGAGATGGAAAAACGCTTGATAAACTTGAAATCACAAAAGTAAAATCTGATGAAACAGAAACTATTGATCTAGATCACCTCTTTGTCAACTATGGTTTCAAATCTTCCGTTGGTAACCTCAAAAACTGGGGGCTGGACCTCAACCGCCACAAGATTATCGTCAACAGCAAGCAAGAATCTAGCCAAGCAGGTATCTATGCTATCGGTGACTGCTGCTACTATGATGGAAAAATTGATTTGATTGCGACAGGTCTAGGGGAAGCTCCAACCGCTGTCAACAATGCCATCAACTACATTGACCCAGAGCAAAAAGTGCAACCAAAACACTCTACTAGTTTATAAAAAAGAGCCACGAGTCACATAGGATTCGTGGTTTTATAGTTCATCTACGATCTGATCAGCTCATACCTTTCCCCTTCTTTTTCAAAAATCAAAAATGTCCTATCAAATTGATAAAGCATGTGATATAATAACGATGGCACTAACGATACGCCTTGGAAAAGGAGGTATTACAGATGCTAGAACTTCTCAAAATAGTACTTATCGCAGTCATCGAGAACATCATCTCATGGCTGGTGACTCGTTGGTTAGACGATCACTTCGACAAGTAACCTTCCTGGTTAGTGCTATCTAACCCAGAAAAAAATCCCCTCAGTATTGCAGTACCGAGGGGATTTCTGTTAGCACTAAAATGCTAGAACTTCTCAATTCCCCTTTATTATCTCACATACTCTATTTAATTGTCAAGAAAGACGTATTTTATATCTTTATAACTCATCGGCTATCTTATTGATTTTTCTGAGTCTGTGGTTGACACCACTTTTGGTCAGAGGGGTGCTGAGGCTATCTGCCAACTGTTGGATAGAGTAGTCTGGGTGCTGAATCCGCAGTTGCGCTACCTCCTGCAAATCCACTGGTAAATTCTCTAATCCCATGATATCTTTGATTTTGCTGATATTGTTGATAGTCTTCATGCTGGCAGAGACTGTCCGAGCGATATTAGCTGTCTCGGCATTATTGGCCCGATTGAGGTCGTTACGAGTTTCTCGCAAGATCTTAACCCGCTCAAAATCATCACGCGCCTGCATGGCTCCGATGACAATCAAGAAGTCCATAATATCTTCGGCTCGCTGGAGATAGGTCACAGCCCCCTTCTTTCGCTCAAGAACCTTGGCATCCAGTAAAAACTGCTGGAGAAGAGAGGCAATCCCTTGCGCGTGGTCCAGATAAACAGAACTGATTTCCAACTGATACTTACCTGACTCAGGGTCACGAATGCTTCCATTTGCCAAGAAAGCGCCACAAAGATAAGCACGACCCGCTTCCTCGTCTGATAAAATCGCCTCATCAATACCTGTTTCTAGGCCAAAGAAGGAGTCTGCCAAGTGCAAATCACTTAACAAGTCCTGCACCTTTTCATCTGTAAAAACGGTATAGACCCGATTCTTACGAAGATTACTTCTTTGGTGGTGTCGGATTTCCGATTTGATTTCGTAGAAATGGAGAAAGGACTCATAGAGGTGACGAGCCAGTTTGGCATTTTCTGTCACGACAGACAAGGTTAGGCCCGAAGTCGAGAGACCGATACTACCAGACATCTTGATAATGGCAGATAATTCATGCCGGCTTAGATGGTGCTGACCTAGGATTTCTTCTTTTACTGCTACTGTGAAACTCATTTTCTCACCTGTATAATCCGCATCAACTCATCCACAATCAAATCCCCATCGTGGAAGGCACCTCCATTTTCCAGACGAAGGAAGTTGGATGAAATCACACGTGGAACTTGCTTACAAAGACCAGCAAAATCATGGTCCACCTGCACCAAGTATTCATCAAAACGATTGGAATTCATGTATTCCTGTGGCACTTTTTCAATATTCACTAAAACAGTATCGATAAAAGGGCGACCAAGGTGACGATGCAAGACTTCCACGTGGTCGCTATCTGTAAAGTGTTCCGTTTCCCCACGTTGGGTCATGATATTGCAGACATAGGCGATTTCTGCCTTGGTTTCCAAAAGCGCCTGCCCTATTTCTTTAATCACGATATTGGGCAAAATCGAGGTAAAGAGAGAACCTGGTCCTAAGACAATCATGTCACTTTCAAGAATGGTCTGCACTACTCGACGGCTAGCCAGAGGTGTATCATCGTTAAGGGTATTGGTCACATAGACATGGTCAATCATGCCCGGATGGTCTGCAATATGACTCTCGCCAGCCACTTCCGTCCCATCCTGAAAGACTGCATGAAGAGTCAAAGGATGGTCACTGGAAGGATAAATCTTCCCAGTTGTGTGGAAAAATTTGCTTAGTAACTGCATGGCATTATAGGTCGAACCCTGCATTTCTGACAAGCCAGCGATAATGAGATTTCCCAGTGGATGACCAGCAAAGGCTCCAGCATCCTCAGAAAAGCGATACTGAAAGACTTTTTCATAAAACTTAGGCATATCCGACATGGCCACAAGGACATTGCGGAGATCGCCTGGCGGTGTCAATTGTTGCATATTTTTTCGTAGTTCACCTGATGAACCACCATCATCCGCCACCGTTACGATAGCAGCGATTTCCACATCTTTTTCCCGTAGACTTTTAAGAATGACGGGGATTCCAGTTCCTCCACCAATCACCGTTATCTTTGGTTTTCTCATGAACGGTTTACCGTTTCCTTTCTTCGGTCTTTGTCGCGATGCCCTTCATTGACAGGCCAATTCTTGGATAAGTCCTGTGCCAAGCGTTTAGCAAAGGCCACACTACGGTGTTGTCCACCCGTACAACCCATGGCAATGGTCAAAACAGACTTACCTTCCTTTTGGTAACTTGGCAAAATCGGCTCAATCAAGGCCAACAAATGTTGATAAAAGTCTTCTGACTCAGGATGGTTCATGACATAGTGATACACTGGTTTATCCACACCCGTTTGGTTTCTTAGTTCTGGAAGGTAATATGGATTTGGCAAAAAGCGCACATCAAAGACTAAATCTGCATCAATAGGGATTCCATATTTAAAGCCAAAAGACATGACCTCGATACGGAAAGACTGGGCTTGCTCTTGATCCGAAAACTGCTCTGCAATGGTTTTACGCAGTTCACGAGGAGTGAGTTCTGTCGTATCCACCACATTTTGACTCATATTTTTCAAAGGCGCCAAAAGTTCACGCTCCAGCTTAATTCCATCCAAAATTCGTCCGTCTGCTGCTAGTGGGTGACTCCGTCTGGTTTCCTTATAACGAGCGACCAATTCCTTATCTGCTGCGTCCAAAAAGAGAATTTTGAAGTCCAGTTCTTCCTTATTTTCCAACTCATCCAAAACAGTTTGAATCTCCGAGAAGAAAGAACGGCTACGCATATCCACCACCAAGGCCAACTTATGGTCGTCATCCTTTGTTTCCACTAACTGTAAAAATTTAGGCAAGAGAGCTGGCGGCATATTGTCAATAGTGAAATATCCCAAATCCTCGAAGGACTGAATGGCCACAGTTTTCCCTGCACCACTCATCCCTGTCACAATCACCAAGTGAAGTTGTTTCTTTGTCATCTTTTTCTCCTTATATCAAAAGAAGTTTGGCAGAACCAAACTTCAACTAGCTTATCCAATCTCTGCGATGACTTCGATTTCGACTTTTACATCACGAGGAAGACGAGCTACCTCCACAGCTGAACGAGCTGGAAATTCCTCTTTAAAGGCCGTTTGGTAAACCTCGTTAAAAGGAACAAAGTCGTTCATATCGCTCAAGAAACAAGTTGTTTTAACAACATGGTCAAAGTCTGTTCCTGCTTCTGCCAAAATAGCACCAATATTTTTCAAGACTTGTTCTGTCTGTTCTTGGATGGTTTCTCCAACGATTTCCCCAGTTTCAGGAGAGAGAGGAACTTGACCACTAGCAAACAAAAGGTTGCCAACGATTTTTCCTTGAACATAAGGTCCGATAGCTTTTGGAGCTTTATCTGTATGAATTGTTTTTGCCATTTTCTTTTCCTCACAATTTTTCTAAGATTGCATCCCAAGCTTGGTCCATCCCTGCCTTGCTGACAGATGAAAAGAGGATGAAGTCGTCACTTGGGTCAAAGTTTAATTTCTTTTTGATTGCTGATTCGTGCTTGTTCCATTTACCACGAGGAATCTTGTCTGCCTTGGTCGCCACAATGATAACCGGAATCTCATAATACTTGAGAAATTCGTACATCTGTACATCATCTGCTGATGGGTCATGACGAAGGTCAACTAAACTGACTACCGCACGGAGATTTTCTCGACTTGTCAGATACTCCTCAATCATGCGCCCCCACTTTTCACGTTCCTTTTTGGAAACACGGGCATAACCATAACCAGGCACATCCACAAAGCGCATCTTGTCGTCAATGTTAAAGAAGTTGAGAAGCTGGGTTTTCCCAGGTTTCCCTGAGGTACGAGCCAGATTCTTACGGTTCAACATAGTGTTGATAAAGCTAGATTTGCCAACATTTGAACGCCCTGCTAGGGCGATCTCTGGTAGGTCATCCTGCGGATAGTGGGACTTGTTAGCCGCACTGAGCAAGATTTCAGCATTATGTGTATTAAGTTCCATTGTCACCTCTAGGCTGTTTCTAGGATTGGTTTATCCGTTCCATCGACAGCTTCTTTTGTGATACG
The DNA here is from genome assembly GCA_905221115.1 of bacterium. Classification (GTDB taxonomy): domain Bacteria; phylum Bacillota; class Bacilli; order Lactobacillales; family Streptococcaceae; genus Streptococcus. The sequence goes on along the minus strand of CAJNBX010000005.1, from coordinate 40,797 downwards.
AACCAATTTCACATTTTCCTGACTCGGTACTTCAAACATAACATCTAGCATGGTTTCTTCGATAATGGAGCGAAGTCCACGCGCCCCTGTCTTGCGTTCGATGGCCTTATTGGCAATCTCTTGAAGAGCTTCGTCGTCAAATTCCAATTCGACATCATCATAAGAAAGCAAGGTTTGGTATTGTTTGACCAAGGCATTTCTTGGCTCTTTCAAGATACGAACCAAGTCATCAACCGTCAATTGCTCAAGAGCTGCAAAGACTGGCAAGCGTCCAATCAACTCAGGGATAATCCCAAATTTTTGAATATCTTCTGCGATGATTTCTTGCATGTATGAGCTGTTTTCATCAATCGCTTTATTATTTTGACCAAATCCGATAACTTTTTCACCCAGACGTTGTTTGACAATTTCTTCAATACCATCAAAGGCACCACCCACGATGAAGAGGATATTTTTAGTATCCACTTGAATCATCTCTTGTTGCGGATGTTTGCGTCCACCTTGAGGCGGCACGCTAGCAACAGTTCCTTCGATAATCTTGAGAAGGGCTTGTTGCACCCCTTCACCAGAAACGTCACGTGTGATCGATACGTTCTCACTCTTCTTAGCAATCTTGTCAATTTCATCCACGTAGATAATGCCACGCTCTGCACGTTCAATGTTAAAGTCAGCAGCCTGCAGGAGTTTGAGGAGAATGTTTTCCACATCCTCACCTACATAACCAGCCTCAGTAAGAGCTGTCGCATCTGCAATGGCAAAAGGCACATTCAAGCTCTTAGCCAAGGTCTGAGCAAGGAAAGTTTTCCCTGAACCAGTTGGGCCAATCATCAAGATATTTGATTTCTGCAAATCCACATCCTCTGACTCTTCACGCGTATCGTGGAAATTGATACGTTTGTAGTGATTGTAAACCGCCACTGCCAAGGCACGCTTGGCACGATCTTGACCGATTACATAGTGGTTCAAGATGTGGAGGAGTTCGATTGGTTTTGGTACCTCAGACAAGTCTGCCAAGACTTCTTCCGCCAACTCCTCCCGAATGATCTCCTGGGCTAACTCCACACATTCATTACAGATAAAGGCGTTGTTACCTGCGATTATTTTTTGTACTTCTTCTTGGCTTTTGCCACAAAATGAGCAATAAACCATCATATCATTATTCCTATTTGTAGGCATGATTTCCTTCCGTTCTATTCTATACTGTCATTCTATCTAAAATAAGGTCATGTAAAAAGCATGGATACTATTGACCAAATTGGTAAAGGCATTTAACCAGAGCAGGACAGAAAGTCCATAACGCTTTTTACGAAAAGCCTGTGCCCCAGCAAGTAAGCAGACCAAACACAGCATGGCTGTAAAAAAACCAAATATACTACGTTCCATTAGACTTCCTTTCTCTTGCAGTATTGGATGGTAAAATCATAAGGATTTTTCTCATCTTTGGCGTAAAATTTGCTTGAAACTGTCTCAAAAAGGGACAAGTCAAACTCTTCAGGGAAATAGGTATCTCCCTCCACCCGAGCATGGATTTGAGTGACAATTACTTCATCCAAATAGGGTTCAAAAGCCTGAAAAATCTGCTTTCCACCAAGAATATAGAGATTCTTTTCTTGAGCCTGATACCAGTCCAAGACAGACTGGACATCATAAAAAGTAGTAACCTCATCTATCTTTTCTTCCGGGTTACGTGTTAAAATCAAGGTCTCCCGTTTTGGAAGCAAGCGACGCCCCATCCCATCAAAGGTCACACGCCCCATCAAGATAGCATGATTCAGAGTTGTTTCTTTGAAGTGTTGCAATTCTGCTGGCAAATGCCAAGGCAGACGATTGTCCTTACCAATCACACCCTCTTCATCCTGGGCCCATATAGCTACGATTTTCTTAGTCATGCTTCCATCCTTTTTACTGATAGTACTATTTTATCAAAAAACTCAAAAAAAGACTGGTTTGGAATAGCTTACAGAATAGAAAAAATCTGTAAGAAATTTCCTACAGATTTATATATGTTAATATTGTTTCTTACAAACCAGGTGCTTGTCCAAGTTCTGCTGCAAGCATCCAGATTGTTTTGTCTGTTTCAGTTTTAGCATCTGCAAAGATACCGTTTGTCACATCGTCACCTTCTTCATCAGTGACCTCCAAACCTTTTTGGAAAAATTCTGACAAGTAACGGTAGATAGCAAGGACACGTTCCAAGCTTTCTTCAACATTGCGGTATTCACCAGCTTCTTCTTCGATTTCACTGTTTTGAAGGAACTCTGTCAATGTAGAGAATGGGCTTCCACCAAGTGTAATCAAACGTTCGCTGATTTCATCCAATTGACCGTCAAGAGCTTCCATATACTCATCCATTTTTGGATGCCATACAAGGAAACCACGACCACGCATATACCAGTGTACTTGGTGCAAAGCCACATGAGCTACGTACAAATCAGCAACAGCTTGATTCAAGACTTCCTTTGTTTTTGCCAATGCTACTGGCGCTGCTTTTGTCAATGATGTTACGTCTTTTACTGCTTCTTTTTTCAATTCTACCATTATTTTTACCTCATTCATTATTATTTGTAACCACTTCTTACTGATTACTATCTTAGTATACTACTAAGAATAACCAATAGCAAGCCAAATGACTCACATGAGAAAAGTTGCAATAGACTGATAATTTAAGAATTTTTAGAATAAAACACAGTCCCCTTACACCTCTCTTAACTGCGATAAAATAAAGAAAAAGAGGATGCAATTTTCTTGCACACTCCTTTCTCGAACTTATATCTTAATACCAAACGCTGACGTCAACACGACCACGAATTCCTTTTAAGTATTCAGATGAGGTATATTGCCATCCTTTTTCACCTGAATAATGAGGATTTGTCCAATCAAGCGCATCAGTATAAGCAGCAACCCAATTGACATGTTGTAAAATATCAGGATGATTTAAACGAGTTTGCAAAAGTTGACGGTAGCTATAAACATTCACATTTTGATAACCAGCCTGTTTCATTGTTGCCATATACTTGTTGATAATCTTGACCCAGGTTCCAGTATCACTTGGAGCTCTCTTAGTCTTATTGCCATATTCCCAGTTCTCAACATCGTAGTAGATAGGGTAAGACAAGTTCATCTTGTATTTTTTCAAGAGTTCAATGGTTTGATTAGCATCATTCTCAGCATCGGTCTCATTTTCAGCATAAGTATAGAGATAAACACCGTAAGGAATTCCAAGACGGTTTAACTCCTTAATATTATGAGCCAATTCCTTGTCCTCAGTTCCACTATAGCCCAAACGAACAATGACTCCGTCAACGCCATTATCATCGATGACCTTTTTCCAGTCACTGATACGACCATTGTGCTCACTGACATCGATAACTTTTTTAACTTGATCAGTCCCAACTTGTTCTTCACGATGGTTAAAGAAATAACGTCTGCCATTTCGATGAACCCAGCCAACATTCAAGTCTTTCTTTTCTTTTAACTCACCTGAGTCAGAAAAAATATAGCGAGCATCATCCATGACTAATTCACCAGTCGCCATAGCACCACTTCCTGTCAAATAGTAGTTACCCTGCCACTCATCTTTAGCCATGTAACCCCACTTCTTGAAATAGTACCACTTGCCGTCTACCTTTTGCCACTCTTGATTTGCATGAGAACCATCAGATTTCAGGTAAAACCAACTCTTATAATTGTTATCGTAAAATCATTCACTCTTGGCCATGTAGCCACCCGCTTTTAGGTAATATTTACCATACCACTCTTGATTCGCATAAGAACTATCAGATTTCAGGTAAAACCAACTCTTATAATTGCTATCATAAAACCATTCACTCTTGGCCATGTAGCCACCCACTTTGAGGTAGTAGTTCCCATGCCATTCTTGTTCTGCATAAGAACCATCTGCTTTGAGGTAGAACCAGCTCTTATAATTGTTATCGTAAAACCATTCATTTTTAGCCATATAACCACCTGCTTTGAGGTAGTAGTTTCCATGCCATTCTTTTTGAGCATAACGACTATCTGCTTTTATATAGAATCAAGCCTTGTAGCTAGTATCAAAGATCCACTCACTCTTAGCTTTTGAACCATCTGCTTTTACATAGAAGTCACCTTCCCAGTTTGCTGATGTTGAATTTGGCTTACTTTCTTCTTTCTGACTACTAGCTCGCGTCTCTTTGACTTCTTCCTTTTTCTCTTGACGCTGACTAGAAGAAGTCTCAACCTTTTTCTCTTCTTCTTTTTGACTTGTAGTCGTTTCTGATTTCTTTTCTTCTACCTTACTAGAATAAGCTTGAACACTGCTTTCTTCTGAAGATGCTTTCACTTCAGTTTCATTGGCAGGCACTTGATTGACAACTAGTCCAATCAAAAAAGCGCTTGCTAATCCAATTTTTCCAATCTTTGTTTTCAATCTTTCCTCTCCTATAAAAAATGGAACAGACATCTGAATGCTGTTCCACCTAGCTTTTGCTACTGATTATTTTACAAAGTCAAGCAAAGCCAAGAAGCTTTCTGCTTCAAGTGACGCACCTCCAACAAGGGCACCGTCAACGTCTGGGCAAGCCATGTATGAAGCAACGTTTTCAGGTTTAACAGAACCACCGTATTGAACACGAACTTTGTCCGCAACTTCTTGACCGAAGTCAGCAGCTACAACGTCACGAACAACTTTACACATTTTTTGTGCATCGTCTTGTGAAGCTGATTTACCAGTACCGATAGCCCAGATTGGCTCGTAAGCGATAACTGATGCAGCAACTTGTTCAGCAGTCAATCCAGCCAATGCAGCAGATACTTGAGCACCTACGAATTCAGCAGCTTTACCAGCTTCGTAAGTTTCAAGTGATTCACCACAACAGATGATTGGAAGCATGCCGTTTGCAAAGATTGCTTTTGCTTTTTTGTTGATATCTTCGTCAGTTTCATGGAAGTAGTCACGGCGTTCTGAGTGACCGATAACAACGTAGTCAGTACCGATTTCTTTCAAAACTTGTGGGCTAGTTTCACCAGTGAAAGCACCTGCATTTTCAAAGTAGCAGTTTTGAGCAGCAACTTTAAGGTTTGAACCTTTAGCAGCAGCAAGAACAGCTGTCAAATCAAGAGCTGGAGCAGCGATACCTGCTTCAACAAGGTCTGATGAAGGAAGTTTTGATGCAACTGCTTCAACAAATGCTTTAGCTTCTTCTGGATTTTTGTTCATTTTCCAGTTACCAGCGATAAATGGTTTACGTGACATTTCACATACCTCTTTTTTCAATTTATTTTCTATTTATTTTATCACAATTATACACAGCTTGCAAATCTTACTCGGATTTCAAGCCTGCTTACAAGGATTAATCCTTCCAAAGATCCATGGCATTTCTAAAATCTGCCGATACCTGTGTCAACTGAGGATTGCTGGCTTCTCTTTCTGCTCGCTTGGCCTCGATTTGAGCCACACTCTTGATTCCTTCATGGCGCCAGTTTCTCAAAATCGCCTGAATGTACTTCCAGTTTTGTTTTCCATTCAAAACAGCTTCACGAAGAGCCTCCTTAATCAAGTCAGCACTGGTCCCATCTTCTTTTAGTGTCTTGGTCAAATCCTCAATCTCAAAAGGAGTCAACAAGCGTCCCAACTCCTGCTGGAAAGTTTCCACCAAATTCTTAAGCTGATTTTGAGGTGTCAACTGGTCTGAACTTGAATGAGCAGCTCCAAGCAAATTATCCAAACGTTCCAATGCCAAACTAGTATCAAAAAGCAATTCGATTTCGCCATTTAATTCGATGGTTCGATACTGAAGTAGTCCCCTCTCCGTTAGATTGGAAATAGCCTGATTGACATCCGAAATTTCCTTGCCAATCCTGTCAGCAATCTGGCTTGGGGACATTTCATCTAAGCCTGTCGTATTTTGCAAATAGAAAAATTGCCAGACTAGAAAATCATCGCTAGAAGGAAAGAGTTCCTTAAAATGCAAGAGCAGGGCACTCGGTAAAACCAAGTTCCCTGATTTAAAAGCGTCTAAATATGTCATAATTCCTCTTATAAATACCCATATGCAGATGCATCATCTTCTATCTTTCTCCAGTCAAAAGGCGTCTCCTGATAGACCGCATAGTTTACCCAGTTACTGAAAAAGAGGGCTGCTGATGAAGACCAACATAGACAAGGGGTCTGATTAACATCATCATCCTTAAAGTAATTTTCTGGAATATGTGGATCTAAACCTGCGTCACGATCCCTAAAATACTCTTTTGCCAAGGTATCACGATCATATTCCAAATGCCCAAAACTATAAATTTCTCGCAAATCACGACTGGCCAAAATCGAAACCCCAACCTGAAGACCCTCTGATAAAATCTCGAGATTGGTTTTGTTTAAGACCTCTTCTTTAGAAATCTCCGTGTGCCGAGAATGAGGGGATACATAGCTATCGTCAAAGCCTCTAAAAAGAAGATGACCTTCCTTTAAGGTGTCCTGAGGATAAATACCTGATAACTTACTGTCCATCTGGTATTTTTCCACTCCATAGCGCAGATAGAGTCCCGCCTGAGCCCCCCAGCAGATATGAAGGGTCGAATAGACATGGGTCTTGGACCACTCGATTACCTGACTGAATTCCTCCCAATAGTCCACTTCCTCAAATGGTAAATGCTCAACTGGAGCACCCGTGATAATCATCCCATCAAAATACTCGTCCTTAACTTCAGGAAAAGTTTTATAAAAGGTCTCCATGTGCTCTGAACGAGTTGTCTTAGAACGGTGGCTTTCCATATAGAGAAAATCAATATCCAGTTGCAGGGGTGTATTGGCCAAATGGCGCAACAACTGGGTTTCTGTGACCATTTTTTGTGGCATAAGATTTAAAATTAAAATCTTCAAAGGGCGGATATCTTGGTGGGCTGCACGTTGATCATCCATGACAAAGATGTTCTCTGTCCGTAAAATCTCAACAGCTGGCAATTTTTTATCAATTCGAATCGGCATAACCCTCTCCTAACTGTATTCTTTCAGGAATCATTGCATATGTTTGAAACTCTTCGAAAATCTCTTCAAACCGCGTCAACGTTGCCTTGCCGTAGATATATGTTACTGACTTCGTCAGTTCTATCTGCAACCTCAAAACAGTGTTTTGAGCTGACTTCGTCAGTTCTATCTGCAACCTCAAAACAGTGTTTTGAGCTGACTTCGTCAGTTTTATCTGCGACCTCAAAGCTGTACTTTGAGCAGCCTGCGGCTAGTTTCCTAGTTTGCTCTTTGATTTTCATTGAGTATGAAACTAAATCTCAAACACTTAGTCCTTTTATTATACTGCAAGAAGATATAGTTTTCAATTATAGTTTTTCTCTAACTAGCTATAGTCTATTTTTATATCCTAATGTAGAGAAAACAGCCCTAGGGACTGTTTTTCATTAATAATGCATCAAAACTTTGTAATCGTAGTCACCGATTTTTTCACGGCCGTTCAATTCATCCAATTCAACAAGGAAGGCACAACCTGCTACAACACCACCAAGTTTTTCAATCATCTCGATGGTTGCCTTAACAGTTCCACCTGTTGCCAAGAGATCATCTACAATAAGAACACGTTGACCTGGCTTGATGGCATCCGCGTGCATAGTCAAGGTATCAACACCGTACTCTTTTTCATAGTCAGCAGAAATGACTTCGCGTGGCAATTTACCTGGTTTACGAACAGGTGCAAAACCAATTCCCAACTCAAAGGCAACTGGACAGCCCACGATAAAACCACGAGCCTCAGGACCTACAATCATGTCGATTTTCTTGTCAGTAGCATACTGAACAATTTCACGGACAGCATAGCTATAAGCATTTCCATCAGCCATCAATGGACTGATATCACGGAAAGTAATACCTTCCTTCGGATAATTTTCAATTGTTGCAATATAATCTTTTAAATTCATCTTTTTCTTTCTTTCAAAGTTTTTTACTCTCTATTATAGCATATTTTTTAAGAAAGAAAAAAGGAAAAGTTAACTTCAATGATTATCTAACGATTTGACGATTTATAACTAGCCATAGCAATAAAACCCAAGTTCTTTTTATTCTTATTAAACATTTTATACATAGTTAAAAACTGCTTTCTATTCTCCTTTTTACAAGCATTTACACAAATTTTCAAAGTTCCTAGCCAACCTTCGTCATAAATCATACCTGATAATTTCATTAATGTCATTTCACCAGTCAATACTTTCACATCACAATAACCTGATTCTATCATCACCTCTTCCCAACCATCTTGAGTTAAAGGACCTACATTTACATGAATTGCTTGTGATAATTCCTGTCTGACAGACTCTTTAGCTTCCTTAAGAAGCACATCATGTGTCAGGAGAAGACCTTCAGGTTTTAAAACCCTTAGATATTCCATTACACATTTTTTCTTAGCTTGATCGGCTTGCATAGTCAGCATAGCTTCATTTATAACAATATCAAAACTAGCATCTTCATAAGGAAGTTTCATTGCATTAGCTCTTTCAAAACTGATTAAATGAGCAACACCTGCCGTTTCAGCAGATTTTTTAGCCACTTCTAAAGCTTGAGCATCCATATCAACAGCAGTTATCTTACAACCAAAACGCTGTGTCAACTCAATTGCTGTAGTTCCCCTATTACACGCAACCTCTAGTATTCTCTTTTCTTTTGAAAATCCTCCTTCCGCAATTAACCAATCTGTAGCACGTTTTCCACCTGGACGTAAGCGTTTTTTCCCCAATTTTGCTAAAAACTTATGACCTGCTTCTGACATTTGAACACCTCTATTTTTTCTTCATTATAACACAAAACGATATTATCTGACAATTCTAATCTATTATTTGATAAACTAGAATCAAAAGCATACAAGCTGACATGACTATAGCATAAATCTATTAACCACCTCTCTAGTTCGAATTCAACTCCTCCCATCATTTACACATTCAGGTTACGACTATTTTTGTACTTTGGAATTGCTCTCATCTTCATCCATTATACGAACCTCCACCTTCCTGTTCGTAGAGCCACGATTTCGCTATCCCTTCCTCTGCCGATTCTTATTTCCAGCGTCAGACTGAGAATCGCTAAAAGTTTCATTAGTAAGTGGTACCCACAAATAATACTCAATGGAAATCAAAGAGCAAACTAGGAAGCTAGCTGCATACTGTACTTGAGTACGGCAAGGCAAAGCTAACGTGGTTTGAAGAGTATTACAAATCCAGATATACGACATGCCCGTCGTACATCAAAAAACGAGCACTTTCGTACTCGTTCTCTGATATAAACTACTGATTAAAGTGAGTTTACGTCAACTTTGATACCAACACCTTGAGTAGTTGTGATAGTCAAGTTTGTTACGTAAGTTCCTTTAGCTGTAGCTGGTTTTGCTTTTTGGATTGTTTCGTTGAAAGCTTTGAAGTTTTCAACCAATTTTTCAGCTTCAAATGATACTTTACCGATGATTGCTTGAACGTTACCTGCACGGTCAGCACGGTAAGTGATTTTACCACCTTTAGACTCTTCAACTGCTTTAGCAACATCCATTGTTACAGTACCAGTTTTAGGGTTTGGCATCAAGTTACGTGGTCCAAGGACACGTCCAAGACGTCCAACAAGAGCCATCATGTCAGGTGTAGCGATAACTACGTCGAAGTCCAACCAACCGTCGTTGATTTTAGCAACAAGGTCATCTTCACCAACAAAGTCTGCACCAGCAGCTTTTGCTTCTTCAGCTTTTGCACCACGTGCAAAAACAAGAACGCGTGAAGTTTTACCAGTACCGTTTGGCAATACCATTGCTCCACGGATTTGTTGGTCAGCTTTTTTAACGTCGATGTTCAAGTTGTAAGCAACTTCTACAGTTGCGTCAAATTTTGCAAAGTTAGTTTCTTTTGCAAGTGCTACAGCTTCTTCTACGCTGTATGCTTTTGTGCTGTCGATTTTCTCAAGAGCAGCACGAAGTTGTTTGCTTTTTTTAGCCATTTTCTATTCTCCTTGTAAGTGGTTCAATCGATTTTCATCTCCCACGTCACTCCTCGAAATGATGAAGTCTTGCGGGTTATCAGTCTATTATTTTTCTTTTCCTACGTCGTTAAGTTCCCTTGCTGTACCCAAGTACAAGCATCAGTCACTTGCCTAGTATGAAAAGCAACTAATAGACTGCTGTGAGATTTTCTACTGTGTTATTGATTAGTCAACAACAGTGAATCCCATAGAACGAGCAGTACCTTCGATCATACGCATTGCAGACTCTACGTTTGCTGCGTTCAAATCTGGCATCTTAGTTTCTGCAATTTCTTGTACTTGTGCACGAGTAACTGTAGCAACTTTAGTTTTGTTAGGTGTACCTGATCCTTTTTCAACACCTGCAGCTTTTTTCAAAAGAACAGCAGCTGGTGGTGTTTTAGTGATGAAAGTAAATGATTTATCTTCGTAAACTGAGATAACAACTGGAATGATCATACCAGCTTGGTCAGCTGTACGAGCGTTGAACTCTTTTGTGAATCCCATGATGTTGATACCAGCTTGACCAAGAGCAGGTCCAACCGGTGGAGCTGGTGTAGCTTTACCAGCAGGGATTTGCAATTTTACAAGTTTTTCGACTTTTTTAGCCATTTTTAAATCCTCCTTTGTGGTTTTGGCGGTAATTAAAAATTTTTACCTCCCACAAGTATGCTTTTCACATACCCATCTATTATACACTATTTATCTGAAATTGCAAGAGAAAATTTTATTTTTTAATCGACGTAATCTCCGCCTTCAAAGCCGTAATACTCTTCCAAACTGAGACCACTTGCAGCTATTTCTTTTGCTTCTTTTCCGACATAACGAAGGTGCCATTCTTCAGCCATATAGCCTGTTTCCTTTTCCTTGCCTTTGAGATAACGAACAACAAAACCATAATCAGCCGCATGGTCCAAGAGCCATTGGGCCGCTTTTTCTTCTGTCACCAAATCACCATTTGTCCCAATCACATCAAAAGCCAAGCCTGTCTGGTGCTCGCTATAGCCAGGACGGGCAGAATAACGGTCGGCAGCTTCTTTCCCATCTTGATTGACATAATCTTGATAGAGCTTGGTCTGAGTTTCATAACTTCTAAAGCCACTGTAATGGTCGCTAATGGGGAAACCTGCCTCTTGCATAGCTTTGATGAGTTTGACCAACTCTGCCTTGGCTGTTGGATTTTCCCCTGGATTATAGTCTTTAGACAATGGATAGTGTTTGTTGGCTACGATGATTTCATCGTATTTCCCTTGGATGCTGTAGTAGTCTCCTTTGTTAACCACTTCTGCTTTTTTCTGGGCAGCTCCCTGAGATTTACTGCCGACTGCTCCATCAGCTTTGGCTGTTTGTTCTGTCTTAGCTGCGCCATCTTCATTTTTTGCTTTTTCTTGTGAACAAGCTGCTAGACTCAAGGCTAGCAAAGCTGTCAAGACTAGGTATCTTTTTTTCATCTTTACTCCTTTATTTCTAATAGTTTATCTACTTCTGATGATAAACGTTCGACTAATCTTTTAATCTCATCCGGTTTTGCTTGGCAGGTTTCTGCTGTCATTTCTTCAAAGGGAACCCACCAAACTGGACCACGTCCCTTGAGACCATGACCATTCATATCACCTCTTCGTCTAGGAAAAAGATGCCAGTGGAGATGGGCATCGCCATTTCCTAGCAGTTCGATATTCATTTTCTCAGCAGCAAAGGCCTTGGCAACTGCCTCTTGGACTAGACTCATTTCTTCGAGAAAACGGAGTCTTGTCTCCTTTTTCAAATGGTGCAATTCGGTGACATGTTCCTTGGCTAGAAAGAGACTATAGCCTGCAAAATACTGGTGGTCTCCAACCACAAGATAGCCTGTTTCCAACTCTTTGACAAAATAGGGATTTTCTCCCTTCTTGATGAGCTCAATTCTCTGACAAATAAGGCACATATTAGTCTACCAGTGCGCTCTTAAGATAGGCATCAACCATACGCTCCGTCGCGACAACTGAATCAATATGAGTACGCTCATAAGAATGACTAGACTCGATACCCGCGCCAAGGAGGGCGTGTTTGACCTCTGCCCCTGCGGACATGGCCGCTGAAGCGTCCGATCCATAAAATGGATAGATATCCAACTTAAATGGAATTTCTTGTTCTTTAGCCAATCCCACCAAGTGTTGACGGAAGTCATAGTGATAAGGTCCAGAAGCATCCTTGACACAGATAGACACTGTATATTCGTCTGTTTGCTGGTCATCACCCATAGCTCCCATATCCACAGCCAGATATTCGACTACCTGAGCAGGAATATTAGAGTTAGCACCGTGCCCCACTTCTTCAAAGACTGAGAAAGCAAAATGGGTTGTTACTGGCAACTCAATCTTCTCTTCCTTATAAATACGAAGCAGGTTAAGCAAAATCGCTGCGCTGACCTTATCGTCCAAATGGCGAGACTTGATAAAACCTGTCTCTGTAACGACAGTTCGTGGATCAAAGCTGATAAAATCACCGACTTCAATTCCCAAGGCACGAGTTTCTTTTTCATTGGTTACTTTGGCATCCAAACGCACTTCCATATTGTCCTGCGTGCGTTCTACAGTTCCTGCATCCTTGTAGACATGGCAAGAAGTTTGGTGGATAAGGATGGTACCTGATACCTTTTGACCTGTGCTAGCCACATGAACGGTACAGTTTTCTCCTTCAATCATGTTCCAAGGAAAACCACCGATACGGTCCATTTTGAGACGGCCGTCTGGTTTAACAGCACGGACAATAGCACCAAGCGTATCTACATGGGCAGTCACATAGCGATGCTCTTCATCATTTTGACCTTTGATGGTCACATTGACACCGCCCTTGGCTGTGCGAACCGGCTGGTAACCAAAAGCTTCTAGAGTCTTGACTAAATAGTCCGCAATCTCACGAGTGAAGCCCGTTGGCGACTCAATGGCTGTCAGTTCTTTGATGTATTCTACTGTTTGATTCATTTATTTACCTCTTTTGCTACCTATTATAACACATTTATCATCGGATAAAAAAAGAAAATCACTCCTGTAGACTTGGCTACAAAAGTGATTTTAATGATTATTCCATTTCAAAAACATCGCTTTCTTGCTTGTTTGGTAGAACCAATGAGAGCAAGATTCCGACAACGGCTGGTACCAACCATGGGAGAGATGCCTTGGCAAAAGGAAGAGCGTTGACAAGATTTGCAAGAAACTCAACCTTAAACGAGCTTCCTAATACGCTTGCAATGGCAATAGCTGTAACAACAGCAATTGTCAACTGCATACCTGGTTTTGAAAGAGCCACAAATTTGTTGACAATGACAATCATAACGATGGCAATCGTGATTGGGTACAAGATAACCAGTACAGGGATTGAGTACTTGATAATCGCATCAAGACCCAAATTGGCAATGGCAAATCCAATCAAGGTAAAGGCTGTCGCATAAACCTTGTAACTGATTTGCGGGAAGCGCTCATTAAAGAACTCAGCTGTAGACACAATCAAACCAACTGTTGTTGTGAAGCAGGTTACGGTAACCATAGCTGCAAGGAAAAGTTGAGCTGTTGAACCAAAAATTTCTTGAGTAGCTTGTGACAAGATGTAAACACCTGGTGTTCCACCCTTCATCGCTTCAGCTGGTACTGGGAAATGATTTCCAAGGAAACCTAAACCGATGTAAAGAGCGCTGAAAGCAAGGGCAACAACGATACCAACCACCCAAATAGTTGAAATGTATTCTTTCTTACTTGAAAATCCAAGTTGTTTCAAGGTTTGAACTGCGATTACGCTAAAGGCAACTGAAGCAAGGGCGTCCAAGGTATTGTAACCTTCTAGGAAACCTGTACCAAAGGCAGAAGCTTGATAAGCCACTGAAGCAGCTTGAGGACTTGTTCCACCGTATTTGAAAGCTCCCAGAACAACCAAGATAACAATCAAAATCGCAAAGACTGGCGTTAAAATACGTCCAATGCGGTCCAAGATTTTTGATGGATTGAGCGAAATTAGATACGCTGCTGCAAAGTAAAGAACCGTAAAGACAATCAAACCAAGACCTTTATTTGCATCCAACAAAAGGGGGCTAATCCCTACTTCGTAAGCTGTTGTAGCTGTACGTGGGATGGCAAAGAATGGACCGATTGACAAGTAAAGAACCGAAAGGTAAAGAGTCGCAAACCAAGGCGCTATCTTTGTTGAAATCTCGTAGATATATCCTTTAGGATTTAGCGTTCCAATAATAAGAGTCAAGACGGCGATACCGACGCCTGAAAAGACAAAACCTGCGATGGCAGGAAGAAAATGTTCTCCAGATAGAGCACCTAGAGAAGGCGGAAAAATCAAGTTCCCCGCACCAAAAAATATTCCAAACAGGAGTAAACCTGTTAAGGCACCTTTTTTAGCCATGAAAATCTCCTTCATATTTATAAAATACTGACCTAGTATATCATGAATAGGAGTATGAAAAAAGCTTCACGAAGTAAATATTGAATGTTTTCAAGATTCTCAAAAATGAGAATTGTCTAAAAATAAAATTCTCCTACCTAGTCCACACCAAGTAGGAGAAATGCAAATTTTTAAAGTTCTTCAAAGGCCATCATACCACCTTGAATATTGATAACCTCATAACCTTGTTCAGCTAGAAATTGACAAGCACGCGCCGATCTCATCCCAGATTTACAAATAACATAATGTAACTGGTCCTTATCCAATTGATCATAAGTATCAGCTAATTGAGTCAGAGGAAGATTCTGAGCACCTTCTAAATGAAGAGCTTCAAATTCATCCACTTCTCTCACGTCCACTAGAGAAAGTTGGTCGTTTTGATAAAGCTGGTAAAATATGTCAAAGGTAATTTCTTTCATTCTTTTTCTCCTAAAATAGCTTTAATTCTTTTTTTCAAGTCTGGCACTACTTCTGCCTCAAACCAAGGATTTTTAGCCACCCAGATTTGATTTCGCGGTGAGGGGTGAACCAGTGGAAAATAGGTTGGCAAGTAGTTCTGGTAATGTTTTACTCTCTCTGTCACCTTGCCACTAACTTTCTCATGTAAATAGTAGGCTTGGGCATACTGGCCAATCAAGAGGGTTAACTGAATATCTGGTAATTCTTGCAAGAGCTGCGGATGCCATTTTTCTGCAAAACCAGTACGAGGTGGAAGATCACCTGACTTGCCATGCCCTGGAAAGTAGAAATCCATGGGCAACACTGCAAAATAACCTGAATTGTAAAAGGTGTCTTCGTCAACACCAAGCCACTCTCGCAAGCGGTCACCACTCTTGTCCTTCCAATAAAGGCCTGCCTCTTGGGTTTTAAGTCCCGGTGCCTGACCGACAATATTGATGCGAGCAGTCTTTGGCGCCGCAAAGAGAGGTTCAATACCACGCTCTGTATAGCCGGCATTCTGCGAATCCGCCATGATAGCCTGTTTGATTCTTTCGATTTGAGACATCTGTTCTCCCTCCAAAAAGAAGTCCAAGCATAACATCTCAGACTTCTATCGTTTTATTTGATCAATTCATAAATAGCTTCGGCATAGATTGCTGCTGCGCGGAAGAGATCGTCCAAGGCGATAAATTCATTGGCTTGGTGCATGGTATCAATAGAATCTGGGAACATGGCACCGTAGGCAACCCCACGCTCCAGCAAACGACCAAAAGTTCCACCACCGATAACTTGCTCATGACCTTGTAGTCCTGTTTGTTTTTCATAGACATTCAACAAGGTTTGCACAAGTGGATCTTCCATTGGCACATAGTGAGGCGTGTGACCGTGTTCAGAAAGGCTAACAGAAGCAACTGGCAAGTTTTCAAGGATTGACTTGATTTGCTCTGGACTTGTTCCCTTTGGATAACGGATGTTGAGGGCAATGGTATTGTCAGCACTTGTTTCGTCAAAGCGGAAGACACCGGCATTCATAGAAAGGGCACCCATCTTTTCATCCACATGGGCAATCTTGAGATTTTCACCCTCATGGTCTTTCAAGAGAATTTTTCCAGCGATGTCAAGGTAGTCTTTGGCTGGACCAGCAAAGTCAAACTGGCTAAGGAAGAGGGCTAGGTAAGTCGCACCATTGACACCTGAAGCAGGCATAGCACCGTGGGCTGATTTACCAATGATGGTCACCTTGTATTGACCAGCCTCTTCTTGGATTTCTCCTCTGAGTTTGTGTTCTGCAACAAAGGCATCTAGTTTAGCTTGCAAGTCAGCCAAGTCACCTGAAATAACTGCTGTTGCTGATTCCGGCACCATATTTTCACGCAAACCACCTGTAAAGCTGTGAAGACGGGCAGCACCTGTATTTTCACCGGCAAAGTGGAGGTATTCTGTGATGTTTCCTTTTTCACCATTGATGATTGGGAATTCAGCGTCAGGAGAGAAACCGAAGTCTGGTTTTGCAAGTCCTACATGTTCAAAGTAGTAGTCCATGTCTGCCCAGCCTGATTCTTCGTCTGTTCCAACGATGAAGCGAACTTTCTTAGAAGTTGGAAGACCCAATTCTTTGATGATTTTCAAACCATAGTAACAAGCTGTTGTAGGACCCTTGTCATCTGAAGCCCCACGCGCATAAAGACGACCGTCTTTGATAGTTGGTGTATAAGGGTCTGTGTCCCAACCGCTACCAGCTGGCACTACGTCCATGTGGGCAAAGATTCCGAGAACTTCTTCTCCATCACCAAACTCGAAATGTCCTGCATAATTGTCGACATTCTTAGTTGGGTAACCATCTCGATCTGCGATTTCAAGGAATTTTTCCAAGGCTTTGACTGGCCCAGGTCCAAATGGATGCTGCGCATCTACCTTGCTATCATCACGTTCTGAGTTGATTTCCAAAAGGCTAAACAAGTCAGCCAAGAGAGCTTCTTTGCGTTTTTCTACTTCTGCTGTAAAATCAATTGCTGTCATTTTTTTCTTCTTTCTATCTTTTCTCGATGATTTCATCTACTGGCAAGCGGTAGCTTGGTTCCAATTTTTCATCTGTGTAACCCACTGTGATTAAAAGTTCTGGGCGGAAACGGTCTTCAATGTCCAAAACTTCGTTGATTTTTGATTTGTCAAAACCAAGAATAAGATTTGATCCGATTCCTTGGTCTGTCAATGCAAGAACCAAGTTCATAGCAACCAAACCTGCATTGAGAGCCAGGTAGTCGCTGACCTGTTGTTCATTGTAACGTGAAAACTCAGCTGGCAAATTTTTCATGAAATATTGTAGTTGCTCTTCTGAGAAATTGTTAGCACCGCCAACTCGGGCAATCTTACGAGCACGTTTAGCAAGATCTGTATCTGTAAACAAGGCAATGG
This sequence comes from bacterium, assembly GCA_905221115.1. Taxonomy (GTDB): domain Bacteria; phylum Bacillota; class Bacilli; order Lactobacillales; family Streptococcaceae; genus Streptococcus. The sequence continues at coordinate 23,543 of CAJNBX010000005.1, read as the reverse complement.
TTACAGGCGCTGATGATACCTGTTCAAAGTTCGAACCGTAAGCCAATTTTGCCAGTTCGGTATTTTTCTCACGTACCACCACAAATTTCCAAGGCTGGCTGTTGTGGGCGCTTGGTGCCAAGGTTGCAATTTCGATAGCCGTACGCACATCTTTGGGATCAACAGGCTTATCAGTGAAATGCTTGGTCGCATGACGTTTTTTGTTTAATTCAAGAAATTTCATAATCGATTTCCTTTTCTAATTCTACTGCTTCCATTCTACCATAATTTGAAAGAGGTTGCAGATATTTTCCATGATTAAGTTTTTTTATCGCAACCATAAAAAATATATATTGGTTCATCAAGAAAGTTTCTGATAAACTAGCAAGTACTTTACATTTGAATGGAGACATTATGAAAAAATTTAGCCTATTACTAGCCATCCTCCCATTTTTAGTTGCCTGTGGAAATCAAGCCATACCCAAAGAGACCAGCTCTCAAAAGACAATTGTTGTTGCTACAGCTGGCGATGTGCCACCATTTGACTACGAAGACAAGGGCAATCTGACAGGCTTCGATATCGAAGTTCTAAAAGCAGTGGATGAAAAACTCAGTGACTACGAAATTCAATTCCAAAGAACTGCTTGGGAGAGTATCTTTCCAGGACTTGATTCTGGTCACTATCAGGCTGCAGCCAATAACTTGAGTTACACAAAAGAGCGTGCTGAAAAATACCTCTACTCACTTCCAATTTCAAACAATCCCCTCGTCCTTGTCAGCAACAAGAAAAATCCTTTGACTTCTCTTGACCAAATTGCTGGCAAAACAACGCAAGAGGATACCGGAACTTCAAACGCTCAATTCATCAATAACTGGAATCAAAAACACACTGAAAATCCCGCTACTATCGATTTTTCTGGAGAGGATATCGGCAAACGAATCCTTGACCTTTCTAACGGTGAATTTGATTTCCTAGTTTTTGACAAGGTATCCGTTCAAAAGATTATCAAGGATCGTGGTTTGGACCTTTCGGTTGTTGACTTGCCTTCTGCCGATAGTCCTAGCAATTATATCGTTTTCTCAAGTGACCAAAAAGAGTTTAAAGATCAATTTGATAAAGCGCTCAAAGAACTCTATCAAGATGGAACCCTTGAAAAACTCAGCAATACCTATCTAGGTGGTTCTTATCTCCCAGATAAATCTCAATTACAATAATACTCTTCGAAAATCTCTTCAAACTACGTCAGCTCTATCTGCAACCTCAAAACAGTGTTTTGAGCAGCCTACGGCTAGCTTCCTAGTTTGCTCTTTGATTTTCATTGAGTATAAGATATACTAAAAACGATTGGACCGGCCAATCGTTTTTAGTTTGCATTGATTATCTTAGGGAACTCTTACAAAAAATCAAAAAAATTCTTCACATCTTCTACATACCCATGCTTTTCTATTAAGCTGGCTAAGAGTTCCAGATTGTGTCCCTGATAGTTATCTTCACGACGTAGTTCTTCATACATTTCGATAAAGGGGAGCTCCTTAGACTTGGCCAATTCTAACTCAGCCTCATAATCATAAGCGACTTTACGAAATAGGATATTTACCAATTCCCCGTCTTCAACTTCTATCACGGCATACTGGGCACGGTGATTTTTTAACGCCTCCCAATCAAAATAGGGCATGCCAATCGTACCTGGATTGATGATTTGTTGCCCTTGACTTCCATAACGAAGCAACTGCTTATGAACATGACCGTAGATTGCCACATCGGTTTCCTCATCTAGCAGTTGGTCAAATTTCTCTGTATCATTCTCAACTAGCAAGTCACCACCATAGTTCTTATTTGGCAAATTATGAGAAAGAGAAAAGCACAGTCCGTCAACTTCTTTCTTTTCTAGCAAAGGTAAGCTTCGTAGCCAAACGAACATTTCAGGATCCATTCGCTCCATCAAAAACTGGGTCAATCGCATGAGCTGGATTTCTTGTGGATTTTCCAAACCATATTCGCCATCCAAGGCCTCAAGGACACAATCATCCCAATTGCCGCGAACACTTGCCGTGATAGGAAGATCCTTTAGCAGGGCGACCAAGTCATTTGCGCCTGGACCAGGAAGAAAAATATCTCCCAGAAGCCAGTATTCACTGACTCCTTGATTTTTAGCATCTGCAATCACTGCTTCTAAAGCCGTCGTATTGCCATGAATATCTGATAAAATTGCGATTTTATGGTTCATTGTGGTTTCCTTCCGTTTGGTAATCTACTTGTTCTTCCGCAACTTGAAGCAAGGCTTCTGCCTCCTGCGGGTTCAACTTCCTCTGCACAGCCTCTGCAACGGCTCTAGGCACTCCAACTTCAACAATATCATCCACACTGGCTTCCTTGATTTTGGTCAGAGACTTGAAATGCTTCATGAGATTTTGCTTGCGTTTAGGTCCCAGACCTTCAATCCCATCCAATTGTGATGAAAAGGAATTTTTGGATCGCAGTTGACGATGGAAAGTAATGGCAAAGCGGTGCACCTCATCCTGAATGCGTTGGAGGAGGAAAAATTCCTGAGAATTACGAGATAACTCCACCACCTCAAGCGGATCTCCAAAGAGCAATTCATGGGTTTGGTGCTTATCATTCTTTTGCAGACCTGCAATGGGGATATCCAAGCCCAGTTCCTCTTGAATGACTTGCTTGGCGATATTGACTTGACCTTGTCCCCCATCAATGACAATCAAATCTGGCGGAGTCAAACCTTCTCGTTGTACTCGACCATAACGTCTGCGAATAACTTCTCTCATACTGGCATAATCATCTGGACCGACAACCGTTTTTATCTTGTACTTACGATAATCCTTCTTACTTGGTTTGCCGTTGACAAAGACCACCATGGCTGAAACAGGACTAGTTCCCATGATATTGGAGTTATCGAAGGATTCGATGCGGACTGGGGTGGGAATTTGGAGCAAGCGTCCTAGATTTTCAATAGCTCCTTGTGTCTTTTCGACAGATTTCTCCAGCAGGTTGAACTTCTGCTCTAGGCTGACTCGGGCATTCTTTATAGCCAAATTGACCAGTTGCTTTTTCTCTCCACGCTGGGGTTTGAGAATCTTGGTGTCTACCAAGGCCTTGACAGCTTCTTCATCGATATCCTGCGGAATCAGAATCTCATTGGGAACCAGGTGAGATTTTTCTTGATAGAATTGTCCTACATAGGTCAAGAAGTCCTCATCCGGATCATTGTAGTAAGGGAAGAGATTGACATCGCGCTCGATGAGCTTGCCCTGACGCACAAAGAAAACCTGAACACACATCCAACCCTTGTCCACATAGTAACCAAAGACATCCCGATTTTGCAAATCTTTTGCCATGACCCGTTGCTTGGTCCGAAGCGTTCCAATAGCCTGAATCAGGTCACGATATTCCGCTGCACGTTCAAATTCCATAGACTGGGCTGCAGCTGCCATTTTTCCCTTGAGATCATCAATGATTTTGTCATCCTGCCCTTTCAGAAAATCAGAAACCTCCTGGGCCATGGACTTGAAATAAGCCTCATCTTTTTGACAGATGGTGTGGGCCATACACTGGCCGATATGGTAGTAAAAACAGACCTTAGACGGTGGATTAGTACACTTTCTAAAAGGGAAAATTCGATCCAGCAACCGCTTGATTTCATTGGCCGCTCCCACATCTGGATAGGGACCAAAGTAAAGACCGCCGTCCTTCTTGACTTGTCGGGTAATAATCAAACGAGGATAGCGTTCATTGGTGACTTTGATGAAAGGATAAGACTTATCATCCTTGAGCATGATATTGTATTTAGGCTTATTTTCCTTGATCAGATTAATTTCTAGGAGCAGGGCCTCAATATTAGACTCAGTAACGATAAATTCAAAATCCACAATTTCAGACACTAGAGCCTCTGTCTTAGTATCATGACTTCCACGGAAATAGGAACGCACGCGGTTACGCAGATTTTTAGCTTTTCCTACATAAATAATAGTGCCGTTTTTATCCTTGTGAATGTAACAACCAGGGCTGGTCGGCAAGAGCTCTAGTTTTGATTTAATCAAGTTGTTCATAATTCCATTATAGCAAAAAAGTAGGGAAAGATAGTCCCCTACTCATTGGTCTCATATATTTTTCTAAGGTTTGCAACATCCTCTTCCTGAATACCATAAAAGGAACCAGCTGGTTGCATCACAGACTTCTCATCTGTATGGTCCAAGCCGATCGCATGCCCTAACTCATGTTCTGCCGTATGGACAATGCGCTCATAGGAATAACCATAGTCCGGATTGGACAAATAATAATGATTCAACCGCACCGTTACAGACAAGAATTGCCCTGTTAAGAGATTGGTCTGACTTTCCGCCTCTCCTGCCACAGGAGTGTTTCCGTCGTTCATCTCAGTAGCCAAGATATCCGCCTTGCTGGACTCAGTCACAAGTTCAAAGTTAAAAGCACCAGTTTGATTCCAGTTCTGAATTGCTTCTACATAAGCTTCTTGAAAGCGTGAATCCATCTGCGGATCCAAGTAAATACGAGCAGAGGCCTGCGACCACCTTCCTTCAGAATGCTGGTGGCTATCTGTCTGGTTCAACTTAGGCAGTTTCCCTGTTCTTTCCCATTGGTCGATACTTTGTTGACCAATTTTTACCGACCGCTCTGCTTGCTTTAGCGCTCCTTGAAAATCCCCGTTCAGATACCAGAGAAAACCAAAAGCAAGAACACATAAGAGAACAACTATCCAAACCAGGCGCCAAAACAAACGCCAAACAAAAGAAAAGAAAGCCCCTATCAAACGAAAAAGCCAGCGCATGTCCTTCCACCTTTCTAGCAAATAAAGACTATTTTACTAAAACAAGCTGAAAGAAAGCTAAATACTGGCTTTTTCATCTTAACGTCCTACTATTTTTTTGAGTAACTGAATAGCTTTGTATTTTAAAGGCGATGGATGATAACGGAAAGTACCCGCTTTTCGTACAATATAGCCATTAAAATTTTGTTTAAAACGCAAAACGCCATCACTACCATCAAAAATCCCTTGAATCCCTAGGAAGTTGTATTGATGGATGTTTCGTTGCATTGTCTGCTTCATCGCATGATATTGAAGTAAAAATGGAGCTGAGAACTTCTGATACTCTGCGTACGACCCACCAAACAAGTAGGTTGCCTCTGTATTTGTGTAGATTATTAAAGCACAAGCTAGAGCAACATTGCCAGACTCACTATCCAAGCTAGTTAGAAAATCTTTTTTCTTTTGCAAGGCTTGATATTGCTGATGAAATTGTTTCGACTTCTTGTCAAGACTAGCCATCTTCACATTTAAAGCATCTATGGACTGTTGCGGATTGACTTCAGCAATTAGGAAATCCGCCTTATCTCCAAACATATCATACAATTTAAAGTAATAATCTAAATTCTTATCCTCAAAACCTTGTCTTTTACCTGTTTCTTCAATAATTTTTTTGAACGTTGGAATTTCTTCCCGTTCTGCATTTCGAATAAGAATATTAAAATCAAAGGCTGACTGAATGTTGCGAATACTATTTTTATTAAAGGATTTCAATAAGGAAACAGCATCATAATCTTGCAAATCTTTGATATAATGCCAGCTGACTTCTCCACCTGGATAACCCGTTGTCAATCCATCAAATTGATAACCTAAATCAGTCAAATCTTGAATAATATTTTTTTTCTCAGTATCTATTGGATTACCTTCACCATCAAAAGTTTGATAAGTTTCATAAGGTTTTACAAGCAACTCTAATACACCATTTTGCTTGGCATATTCTTTTAACTCCGCATAAAAAACTGGAAGAGCATCTTGTTGGGTATAAATCGGCCCCGAATTGAGCTCCATATGCAGGCCACCCAGCATGGGCAAGCTATAAACCAGAGCTGCAACTTGAATTTCTCCTTCTTGTTTCAAAGCAAGATAAACAATTCGAGCCCCTCTTTTTTCTAACAAGTCCCCCATTTGAACAGATTGCATAAAGGAACGAGAAGAAACCTGATCAGAATAAGTCTGAAACTCTTCTCTCGTGAGTGTAATTAGTGCCATATACTTACTTTCTATGTTTTTTTCTTAATGTTTTACGGCAATCAAGAGCAAGTCTTAACAGAGGATAGAGAGGATGAGTGGGCATTGTAAATTCACCCAAGTATTCTTCAATCGTTGGGTTAAAATTAGCTTTAAAACGATAGAGTCCACCATCTAAAGCATTCTCGACACCTCCTAAATTTTGCCATAAAATGCCACGTTCAAAGGAATATCGAGCTGTCTCATACCAAGTCAAAATAGGAGCTTTATAACGTCTAAAATCTTCATCCATTCCTGCGTATAGATTGACAGAAGTTTGTCCGAATTCTAAAGTCAAGGTAGCTGCTAAGGGAACTCTTGCTTGACCTGCATCCATATATTCCTGCAGGAAAGTCAATTCCTCTAACAAACGTTCCTTTTCCTTCTTCTGCGCTTCTACTTTTGAAGTTCGAGTCGACTCAGTAAAGGTATCTTCCAAGGCTCTGTTTTTCGCTAACTGTTCTTCTAATTCTTGCGAACGTTTAGAGACATCCAAGGTTGCCAAGGTGATGTAGGCCTTGTCCTTAAAATTATCTAACAACTTTTTATAATAGGCTTCATTCCTCAAATGAATCTCTTTCCGCTTCTCGGTTTTTTTCATCAAAAAGGAAAAGGACTCCAATAATTCAGTTCCACCAAATTGAACCTCTACACCCTTATTCCGTGCTGTTCGAATAGCCTGTTTTGTTGACTTGGAAAGTTTATCTTCTTCAAAATTTTCCTTGTATATTTTCGCCTGAATACGAGGCTGAATGGTGTCCCCCATTTCCTCCGTTTTTCCTGACCACCTTACTCCCATTTGTTGCAAACTATCAATAATAGCCAGATTTTCAGGATATTCTGTCTTTTCCTGATTGATTAAACTTTGAGACAGACAAATACTTGGATCAAAAGTCACAAAAATCGCTCTCCTGCTACGAGCATAAGACTTAATGGACTGAATGACAAAACTCAAGAGTTCAGTATCCCCATAATCCAATATAGGTCCTCTTGGGATGTAAAACATTTTATAGCCTAGCGGAAGACTTCTAATCAAAATACTAGCTGTCGCCAATAATTTTTCTTCCCTGTAGACACCAAACTTCTCATGTTCCCAATCAGACTTAACTTCCTCCCAAGTACTACTTTGTAATACATTGCCTAATTCATGGTCTTTGACAAACTGATCATATTCTAATGTGGGAATGCCAATTTGATAACGGTACATTTCCTACTCTCTTTCCTCCAGTATCTTATTACTATTCTACTACTTTCGTTTGAAAAGTCTAGTGAAAACATATTTTATTTTAGTTCTCCCCCTATGCTGAAGTTCAAACTAAGTCAATCTCTCTTCTAATTTGAAATCAATCGGTAGGGTTGCTAGAAACCGTTCCAATTGTTTTTCCCAATAATACCACTCGTGAGTTCCAGCGCTATGGCTATAGATCACATCAAATCCCAGTTTTTTGAGATTTTTCACTGCGAGATTATTGGCGTCATACAAGAAATCCTGCTCGCCACACCAAGCCCAAAGTTTGGTCTGTTTATCTGATTTTTTAGCCAAACTTTCAAGAGAATAGGGGCTAGCTGTCCAATCTTTAATCTCCCCAAATACACCTCTCCAGTAAGCTGGCGTTCCCAAACCTTGGCTTTCAGGAGAAAAATCTTGAAAACTAAGGGCGCCTGAAAAGCTAGCTGCACGAGAGAAACGATTTGTAGCAAGAGCCAGTTTAAAACAGCCGTAACCTCCCATAGAGAGACCAGCGATAAAGGTCTTTTCACGCTTGCTAGTCATATTAGGGAAGAAGCGTTTTAAAACCTCTGGCAATTCCTCTGCCAGAGCTGTGTAATAATCAAAACCATACTGAGTATCAGTGTACCAACCATTGCTGGTATTGGGCATAACGACGATAAGATTAGTTCCACGAAGCAAGCGTTCTACATTGGTCCGCTTGAGCCAGCTATTATGATTACCAGACATCCCGTGCAAGAGGTACAAGACGGGAATATCTTTACACTCTGGATTTTCCACTCGATTAGCGTCAGGATAGAGAACATTCACTCCCCACTCCATATCCAATACCTGTGAGTAGTACTCGATTTTCATTACTGCCATGATTTTCTCCTTCTATTTTCCGATAAGAAAAAGCCGAAATTCGACTTTCTCTCTATTTATTTCAACAATTATTTTGCTTCCATGACTACTGGTAAAATAGCTGGACGACGCTTAGTTTGATCAAAGAGATACTTAGTCAGATTATCACGAACCTTCCCTTTAAGATCTGCCCAGTCAAAGTTATCTCCTTGAAGATACTCTTCCACCGTTTGGTTAATCAATTCTGAACTTTCACGGAGAATATCGCGGCTCTTCTTGAGATAAACAAATCCACGCGTGTGCACACGAGCCTTGGCCACAATTTTCTTCTCACGACGGTTAACGGTGATTGCTACGATGAAAATTCCATCTTCTGACAAGACCTTACGGTCACGAAGAACCACATTACCAACATCACCAATGGCATTCCCGTCAATCAAGACATCCCCTGCCGAAACTGCTCCAGCTGGAACAAAGTCTCCATTCTCATAAGCCATGCTGGTTCCCTTTTTAGGGATAAAAATGCGTTCTGGCAACATACCAACAGCCATAGCAGCCTTGGCATGGGCATCCAACTCACGGTATTCCCCTTGAATTGGGAAGAGATACTTAGGTTGCAAGAGATTAATCATCAACTGCAAGTCACGCGCATTCCCATGTCCTGACACACGCAAGCTTTGGGTGATCAATTTGACAACCCCGCCAGCTTGGTAAATCATATTTTCCACACGCGCCATGACTGCTTCTTTGGCGATAGACGGAGTGGTTACGATATAGACCAAATCACCGTCCTTGATTTCCACATAACGGTGGCGACCAATCGACATCTTGCGAAGGCCGTTGATAGGCTCACCCATACGACCTGTCTCAAGGATAATCAACTCATGGTCTTCAAAGCGAGACATATCTTTTGGCTTAATCAAAAGACTTTCGTTAGCTAAAGACAATTTCTTGAGACGAATAGCAGTACGGACGATATTTTCAATATCGAATCCTGTCAAGACCACACGACGGCCTGTTGCATCCGCAGCGTCAAACACCTGCTGGATACGAGAGAGGTTGCTGGCTACTGCTGCAACAATGATACGACCATCCCAGTCCGAAATGGTTTGAGTGATCTCGTCCCCAACTTCACTTTCGCTAGCCACTTGGATATTGCTGTCCGCATTGGCTGAATCGCTAAGAAGAGCCAGAACTCCATCACGACCGATTTCTGCCAAACGAGCGAAGTCTGTCGCATAGGATTCACTAGCTGTCTGGTCAAATTTGAAGTCACCTGTATAAACGATACTACCTTCAGCTGTCTTCAAGACCACACCCAGACTTTCTGGGATAGAGTGGGTCGTACGGAAGAAGGACACCACAGTTCCTCCAAAATCAATCTCCGAATCCTCATCAATGACATGGAAATCATTGAATTTCTTAACTGTGTCATTTCCTTTGACAAAGAGTTTTGCCAACTCAATGGTCAATTCAGAGCCAAATACAGGTACCTTGGCTTCAGCCAAGAGATAAGGCAGAGCACCAATGGCATCCGCATGGCCGTGGGTCAAGAAGACCCCAGCGATACGATCGCTATTTTCAAAAAGGTAGTCCATGTTTGGAATAACGACATCCACCCCTAGTTGTTCATTTTCAGGATATTTCAGACCTGCATCCAAAACGAAAATAGATCCATCGATTTCAGCGATATACATATTTTTCCCGTTTTCACGTACACCACCAAGTGTTGTTAAACTGATATTACTCATTTTTCCTCCGAAAGCTTAATTTATCTTGATTATAGGGTTGTTTACCCTCTTATTCTAAAAGCACTATTACTTTTAGCCGAATCTTTTCCTACCATTATACCATTTTTTTGATGATTTTCAAAATGAAGATTTGTTTTCAAAAAAGAGCTGGTTGCCCAACTCTTTCCTATCATCTATTCTTTTTCCATTAAAAAGTCATAAATTTCTTGCACCGTACCCAGCGCCATCATTTCTTGGTCTTTAACGGTTTGTTTGAGATTTTGGTAAATCTGACTTTCTCCTATCTCCCTCTTTGGTGCTTCTTTATTCACTGTCATGACCCCATCTTTGATAGTCACAAAGCCTAGCTCTTCAAATACTTGAATCATCTTGACCAGCAAGATTTGTTGGATATTGAGATAAGCCACCAAATCCTTCAGTTTATAGCGAATATCAAACTCTGGGAACTGGTAGATGGTTTTGTACAATTTTGCAAACTGCTCTCTAGTCCCATACCCCGTCAGATAGTAGGCCTTATCAATATCATTCTTGAAATAGACAGCGGAAAAATTCTGTTTCTGAAAAATGGTCTTCAACTGAGTAATGTCCTCAGGAATGTTTTTTACGACAATAGCTTCACTAACCACCAGATTTGGCAATTCTCCAGCAAAATCTAATACTGGAACTCCTTCTGGCAAGACTGCATTTTTCCCACGAATGTTAAAGAGTTGAACACCCTCCACACGCGCATCCACCATCATCAACTGCAGAGCAGTTTGGCCATTCCATTGGTTGACAGACAATTTGACTGCCAACTCTAGATTCTTGGTTTGAGCAAATTCTGTTGCCCATCTACCTTGACCGAAGGCCACTACTTCAAAACTAGCTTCACCCTTAGAGATTTTCAGTTTGAGATGGGCATTGCCTGCCCCCATAGTACGGGCGCTTTTGACCTGAAAATCCTTGAGATAAAAGATAGGTTTCTGATTGTCCATGCCAAAAGGTGCCAAACGTTCAAAACTTTTGACCGTTTCCAAGCTAAGTGTCTCCAAATCCAGTTCTTCATCTAGATTTAACTTGTTCTTGCCACCAGCATCCGCGCCTTTTTCACGGACATAATCTTCTAAGACTTGAGATAAATCTGAGAGTTTCTCAACTTCCAGCGTCATGCCAGCTGCACCAGCATGGCCACCAAAGGCGATAAAAAGATCTCGATGAGGATCCAGAGCCTCAAAAATATCGACCGCTTCCACACTACGAGCACTACCCTTGGCACGACCGTCTCCTATATTAAGAACAATGACTGTCTGTCCCAATTCTTCCAACAAGCGTCCAGCCACTATACCCAGAACCCCAGGATTCCATCCTTCCTTGGCCAAGACTTGGACCTTCTTCTCAGGGTCCACCATGGTCTTGGCTTCTTCATAGATAGACTGGACAATTTCCTTGCGCTCTTCGTTTTTCTGATGAATCATAAGGGCAATCTCATGGGCTTCCTCATCATCAAACCCCGTCAGCAAATCAATAGCTGGATTAGGATCATCCAAGCGGCCCAAGGCATTTAAACGAGGAGCAATCTGGAAACCAACCGTTTCTTCTGTCACTTCATTAGTAGCAATTCCAGCCATGTCCAGCATTTCTTGTAGGCCAATACGTTGAGTATGCCCCAACATTTCCAGACCATATTGCACCAAAATGCGATTTTCATCCGTCAGGCTCACCATATCTGCAATGGTTCCGATAGCGACCAAGTCAAGCAGTTCCACTTGAACTTCCTCTAAAAGAGCACAAGCCAGCTTGAATGCCACTCCGCAACCAGCCAAATATTTAAAAGGATAGTCCGCATCTGGATGTTCAGGGTGAACGATGGCATAGGCATCAGGCAGGGTTTCAGGCATGGAATGATGGTCGGTCACAATGACATCTACTCCCATAGACTGGGCCAATTCAATAGCCTCATGACCAGCAACCCCATTGTCAACCGTCACAATCAAGGAAATTCCTTCTTGCTCGATAAAGTATTTATAAACACTAGCATTTGGACCATAGCCATCAGTAAAACGATTGGGCAAGTAAACACGGCACTCAGCGCCAAGCTGTTCCAAACTTTCCTTCACAATAGAAGCCGAAGTCATACCATCCGCATCATAATCACCGTAAACGAGGATATTTTCCCCTTCTTCAATGGCCTGACGAATCCGTTCCACTGCCTTATCCATATCATGGAGTAGATAAGGATCGTGCAAGTCCTCCAAGGAAGGTTCTAAAAACTTCTTCAGACTTTCTTGGTCCTGAATCCCTCTCTCAAACAATAACCGAGCCACCTCAGGACCCAGTCCAGCCTTCTTGGCTATTTTTGTAAAATCCGCATCTTCTACCTGCGGGGCAAACTGCCATTCATAAGTAGGTGTTATCAAAAAGACATCCACTCTTTCTAAGAATTCTATTGCTTCATTATAACATGATTTAGGCTTTTTCTCTATCCAGATTGCTTTTTTATAAAATTTTAGTGAATTTTTAAGATATGATTTGACAAGGCAATTCTTTTGGTGTAGAATCGTGTTATAAAATCTAACACAAAGGAGATTCCTTATGGCTTTAGTAGAATTTGAACACGTCGAAAAATATTACGGAGACTACCATGCACTCCGCGACATCAATCTCCGTTTTGAAAAAGGACAAGTCGTTGTCCTACTCGGACCATCTGGTTCTGGGAAATCCACTCTTATCCGTACCATCAATGGTTTGGAGGCTGTCGACAAGGGAAGTCTTCTAGTCAATGGACACCAAGTTGCTGGTGCCAGCCAGAAAGATTTAGTTCCTCTTCGCAAGGAAGTCGGCATGGTTTTCCAGCATTTTAACCTCTACCCTCACAAAACAGTGTTAGAAAACGTAACACTCGCACCCATAAAAGTTCTAGGAATTGATAAAAAAGAAGCTGAAAAAACAGCTCAAAAATATTTGGAATTTGTAAATATGTGGGACAAGAAAGATTCTTATCCAGCCATGCTTTCTGGTGGACAAAAACAACGGATTGCCATTGCTCGTGGACTCGCTATGCATCCTGAACTCCTTCTCTTTGATGAACCAACATCTGCCCTAGACCCTGAAACCATCGGCGATGTTCTGGCAGTTATGCAAAAATTGGCCCACGATGGTATGAATATGATTGTCGTTACCCATGAAATGGGCTTCGCCCGTGAAGTTGCCGACCGCATCATCTTTATGGCTGATGGAGAAGTTTTGGTGGATACAACAGATGTTGATGACTTTTTCGACAATCCAAGCGAACCTCGTGCCCAACAATTCCTCAGCAAAATCATCAACCACGAAAGTGACAAAGTCAAATAAGGAGGCGCCTATGAAAAAGAAATTCTTTTTATCCGCATTATTGATTAGCCTTTTCGGCCTTGCTGCTGCAAAACCAGTTCAGGCTGATACCAGTGTCGCAGACATTCAAAAGAGAGGCGAGCTGGTTGTCGGTGTCAAACAAGACGTTCCCAATTTTGGCTACAAGGATCCCAAGACAGGGACCTATTCTGGTATCGAAACTGACCTGGCCAAGATGGTAGCTGATGAGCTCAAGGTCAAGGTTCGCTATGTACCTGTTACAGCGCAAACTCGTGGACCCCTTCTAGACAATGAACAAATCGATATGGATATCGCGACCTTTACCATCACAGACGAACGCAAAAAACTCTACAACTTTACCAGTCCCTACTACACAGACGCATCTGGATTTTTGGTCAATAAATCTGCCAAAATCAAAAAGATTGAGGACCTAAACGGCAAAACCATCGGAGTTGCCCAAGGTTCCATCACCCAACGCCTGATTACTGAACTGGGTAAAAAGAAAGGTCTGAAGTTTAAATTCGTCGAACTTGGTTCCTACCCAGAATTGATTACTTCCCTGCACGCTCATCGTATCGATGCCTTTTCCGTTGACCGCTCGATTCTGTCTGGCTACATCAGCAAGCGCACAGTACTACTAGATGATAGTTTCAAGCCATCTGACTACGGTATCGTTACCAAGAAATCAAATACCGAGCTCAACTACTATCTTGATAACTTGGTCACTAAATGGAGCAAGGATGGTAGTTTGCAAAAACTTTATGATCGTTACAAACTTAAACCATCTAGCCATACTGCAGATTAAGGAGGACACCCTATGACAGATTTATCATCTTGGACAGCCTATTTTCAGGATTTTGGACAATTTTTCAATGGTTTCCTCTTCACCCTTGCCCTAGCGATTGGATCCTTTATCCTAGCCATGGTTTTGGGTATCTTCTTTGGAGCTATGTCAACCAGCAAACGTCCAATTTTGCGCATTATGGCTCGCATCTTTGTTGAATTTTACCAAAACACTCCCCTCTTGGTGCAGTTTGTTATCGTTTTTTATGGCCTACCTCTTATCAGTGACCATATCATCATGATTCCGATTTATTGGACAGCCGTTCTCTGCGTGGGACTCTATCACGGCGCCTATATCGCTGAGGTGATTCGCTCAGGTATTCAATCTATTCCTAGCGGTCAGATGGAGGCCGCCTTGTCGCAAGGTTTTACCTATATCAGTGCCATGCGCTTGATTATCTTGCCTCAGGCCTTCCGTATTATTCTCCCTCCTTTGACCAACCAAATCGTCAACCTCATTAAGAACACCTCGACAGTCGCTATCATCTCTGGAGTCGACTTGATGTTTGTGACCAAGTCTTGGTCAGCACTTAACGGAAACTACATTCCAGCCTTTCTAGGCGCTGCCCTTCTCTACTTTTCTCTTTGCTTTCCTGTTGCCCAGTTTGGTCGCAAGATGGAACAAGCTAATAAAAAAGCCTATTCACTTTAGGAGGTTACTATGGAATCCATTTTAGAAGTTTTGACCCCAGATAACCTAGTCTTTATCTTTAAAGGATTTGGCTTGACCCTCTATATTTCTCTGATTGCCATCATCCTCTCTACCATCATCGGTACGGTTCTAGCTGTCATGAGAAATGGCAAAAATCCTATCTTACGCATCATTTCCAGCATTTACATCGAATTTGTGCGTAACGTTCCCAACCTCCTCTGGATTTTCACCATCTTTTTAGTTTTCAAAATGAAATCCACACCAGCAGGAATCACTGCCTTTACCCTCTTTACATCAGCGGCCCTAGCTGAGATTATTCGAGGCGGTCTCAATGCCGTAGACAAGGGGCAGTATGAAGCAGGAATGTCGCAAGGATTTACCTCAGCACAAATCCTCTACCACATCATTCTCCCACAAGCCATTCGTAAAATGCTGCCAGCCATCATTTCCCAGTTTGTAACCGTGATTAAGGATACCAGTCTTCTCTACTCTGTTATCGCCCTACAAGAGCTCTTTGGAGCCAGCCAAATTCTCATGGGCCGTTATTTCGAACCAGAGCAGGTCTTCAGTCTGTATATCCTGATTGCCCTCATCTACTTCAGCTTTAACCTAGCCATTTCTAGCCTGTCTCATATGCTAGCAAAACGTTGGCAACAAGCCGCAGAATAAACAGCCACTCTCCAGTTCAATTGGAGAGTTTTTTCTACGCAATCTCAAAAAACACTGCCAGATTTCTCTGCAGTGTTTTGACATTTCATTTGCTTAGTAGACTGTTTTTTCAGTTTCTACATCGAAGAAGTGTGCTTTGTTCAAGTCAAATCCAAGTTCAACTGTTGCACCTGTTTGCAAGTAGTCACGAGCATCAACTTTGGCAACAAATTCATCTTTACCAACTTGGCAGTAAAGGTGAGATTCTGAACCAAGCAATTCTGATACAGAGATAGTTGCTTTGACAACTGATTCTGGGAATGTTTCAAGGAAAGCAGGTTCTGCATTCACGTCTTCTGGACGGATACCGAAAATCAATTCTTTACCTTCGTAGCCTTTTTCACGAAGAACTTTCAATGCTCCTTCTGGAACTTTCAAACGGAAACCGTCAGAAACAATTTCGCTACCAACCAATTGCACGTTGATGAAGTTCATAGCTGGGCTTCCGATGAATCCTGCTACGAATTTGTTAACTGGGTTTTTGTAAACTTCTTGAGGAGTACCGATTTGTTCTACACGTCCGATAGTACCTGTACCAGCAGGGTTCTTAGTTGCTGACATGATAACGATACGGTCTGCAAGTGTCATCGCTTCTGTTTGGTCGTGAGTTACGTAAATAGTTGTAGCTCCGATACGACGGTGGATTTTAGCGATTTCAGCACGCATTGATACACGAAGTTTGGCATCCAAGTTTGACAAAGGTTCGTCCATCAAGAATACTTTTGCGTCACGAACGATTGCACGACCCATGGCAACACGTTGACGTTGACCACCTGAAAGGTCAGCTGGTTTACGTTCTAAGAATTCTTTCAATCCAAGGATTTCAGCTGCTTCTTGCACACGTTTGTCGATGTCTTCCTTGCTGTATTTACGCAATTTCAAACCGAAAGCCATGTTATCGTATACAGTCATGTGTGGGTAAAGAGCGTAGTTTTGGAATACCATGGCGATGTCACGGTCTTTTGGAGCTACGTCGTTGACAACCACGCCATCGATTGATGCAGTACCTTCTGTGATGTCTTCAAGACCAGCAATCATACGAAGAGTAGTTGATTTACCACAACCTGAAGGACCTACGAAAACGATAAATTCTTTGTCTTTGATGTCCAAGTTGAAGTCTTCAACTGAATAATGTTCGCTGTTTGGATATTTTTTGTAAATGTTTTTAAGATTCAATTCTACCATGAGGTGAACTCCTTTTGTCTTTTGATAGTTTTATTATATATGAAAACGCTTTACATTTCTATGGCAAGGTGACCAAAAAAATAAAAAAGTTCTGTGCAACTTGCACAAAACTTTATAAAATATCTGGTAAAATCAACTGATAACACAGGGTGAGATCTGTCAATTCCTTCAACTGTAGCCCTGTCAATTCTTCCCATTTATCAATCTTGTATTGGAGAGAATTGCGGTGCAGATAGAGTTGCTGGGCTGTTTTAGTGAGAACAGCACTGTTTTCCCAAAGGGAGAGAATGATTTCCTGAATCTGATCTTGATCCAAAATCATCTGGTGTAGACATTCCTTGATTGCCTTCAAGTCCACGAGTCTTTCTCCCATACTCCAAAGATAGAGCTGAGAAAAAGTATGAACACCTTGGTGACCCTGACGCCACCAAGTCCTAAACAAATCTCGCTCTGCTTTAATCAAGTCTGATAGGGCATGATGTCCTGTCTGAGACCAAACCTGGCCTAACATGATAGAGAGACGCAGTCCAAAGTCATACTCAACCGCTTCAATCGTATCACTTAAAATAGCTCGTACAGAGGTGTACTTATCTTGTTGAAGTACGAAAACATAATCCTGAGCTCCGACCTGAAGCACCGTCTGACAGTTAGGAAAAAGGGTCCGCATCATATCCAGCCAAGAAGCTAGATTTTCCTGCTGAAAATAGGAAAGATGACAATAAACCAACTGAATCTTTTTGAAAGCTTGTGGTGTCTGTCCCTTCCCCTCAATCAAAAAAGAATACCAAGGATTGAGCGAACGAGCCTCCTCCTGCTGGGTCAAAAGAGAAATCAACTGCTTTTCACGCTCGCTGAGCCCAGCTTCCTCCAGCAAAATCCACCGCTGAGAAGCTAAAGGGAGCGTGAGATAGCCCTCTTTCTCTACTGGTTGGTCTGAAATCTGAGCCTCAGGAAACCAGTCTTGTAGTTCTTTTGCCATCATGTCCTAGCCCTCCACTTTTTGGATGCACCATGAAATCAAGCTCTCAAGACGTTCCAGATTTTCAGTCATATGGAGATAGCCCATGACTGCTTCAAAACCTGTGGACATACGGTAAGTTACCACATCAGCATTTTTAGCCTTAGTATGGCTATTGGTATTGCGGCCACGTTTGTAGATTTCCTCTTCTTTTTCCGTCAGGACTTGCTCCTCTAACATAAGGGAAATCAGGCGAGCCTGAGCCTTGGCTGAGACATACTTTGTCGCCTCTTGGTGGAGTTTATTGGGCTTGGTCATACCTTTGAGGATGAGATGACGGCGAATATACATAGAATACACCGCGTCCCCCTCAAAAGCTAACGCAATCCCGTTAATGAGATTGACATCAATCACGAGTCCACCTCACTCCATCCTTGGTGTCAAGGAGCTTAATCCCTTGAGCAGCCAATTGGTCACGGATCTGGTCCGCTGTCGCAAAGTCACGATTGGCACGCGCTTCTTGGCGTTTTTGAATCAAGGATTCGATCTCAGCGTCCAAAACTTCCTCAACAAAGACAATTCCAAAGACTTCCAACATATCTGCAAGAGCTTTCTTAACACTTGCATCATAGTTACCTGAGTTAATCCATTTGGCCATTTCAAAGACTACTGTAATACCGTTGGCAGAGTTGAAATCCTCATCCATAGCAGCTACAAACTTATCTTTAAAGGCCTGTAACTCTTGAGCATCTACAGTTCCAGAAAATGGTTGCTCATAAGTGTTCTTCAAATACTTGAGATTAGTATCTGCATCACGCACTGCCTTTTCTGTAAAGTTGATAGGCTTGCGATAATGTTGAGTCGCAAAGAAGAATCGAAGGACTTGGCCATCGAGCGTTTTGAGGGCATCATGGACAGTGATAAAGTTCCCCAAAGACTTGGACATCTTGACATTGTCGATATTGACAAAGCCATTATGCATCCAGTAGTTAGCAAAAGTCTTGCCTGTTTTAGCTTCAGACTGGGCAATTTCATTGGTATGGTGTGGAAACTCAAGGTCGGCTCCACCACCGTGGATATCAATGGTATCGCCCAAAATCTCTGTTGACATAACCGAACACTCGATATGCCAGCCCGGACGACCAGGTCCCCAAGGGCTATCCCAAGAAATCTCGCCTGGTTTGGCAGATTTCCATAGGGCAAAGTCTACAGGATTTTCCTTACGAGCTGTTTCTTCATCGGTACGACCTGAAGCACCTAGCTCCAAATCTTCCAAGGTTTTATTGGCCAACTTGGCATAGTTATGAGATTTTTCCACACGGAAATAGACATCTCCTTGACTCTCATAGGCAAAGCCTTTTCCAATCAAGTCTTCCACAAAGCGGATGATATCCACCATAAACTCCACTACACGCGGATGGCGAGTCGCAGGTTTGACACCCAAGGCCGTCACATCCTCACGAAAGGCAGCGATGTACTTGTCCGCAACCTCCTGAGGCGTGATGCCCTCTTCCTTGGCACGGTTGATAATCTTATCATCCACATCCGTAAAATTGGAAATATAGGCAACCTCATACCCACGGTACTCAAAATAGCGACGAACCGTATCAAAAGCCACTGTTGAGCGAGCATTCCCCACGTGGATATAGTTGTACACGGTTGGCCCACAAACATACATCTTGACCTTGCCGTCCTCGATTGGGACAAATTCTCGCAAATCACGAGACATGGTGTCATAGATTTTAATCATAAATCATAGTCAGGAAATCCAAAATCCAAGAACAATTAGTTTCATCACTAAGAGTTCAATTGAATTTCAGTCCGAATGTCTCTACACTTCGGAATCCCTTGCTCCTTTCTCATTCAGATAAACCACCTGGGTCTGTTTGACAAAGCCAATTTTTTCATACAAACGTTTGGCACCTACATTGCTATCTTCCACGGCAATCTGAAATTCCTTGTCATTTTGCTCAATTAGTTGGTTGACAAGGGATTTTGCTAAGTAGCTTCCATAGCCTTTCCCACGTTCAGGTTCCGATATTGCTAAACCGTAGAAGTAATTCGTATTAGTCGATAAATCAACCGTGCAAGTTCCAATAACCTGACCGTCTTTTAATAAAATATACAGGCGGCTTTCTGGATCTTTCAGAGCTTCAGCAACATATCTATCCACAACTTCTCTAGATTCATGTTCCCCTGAAAATGCCTGAAATTTTAACTGACTAATTTGATCCTGATACGAACTATCTGCTAACAAAACTTCAAGATTGGAAACAGTTGCTAACGGATAAGGTCTTCTATCCTTACCTAACCAGGTTTCTGTATCCTCGTCCTCGACCAATCCCCAGTTGCTGACAAAATCAGGATGGCGATCTAGAAAAACACGCTCTGTCTGAAAAGTAACTGAACGAATAGGGAAAGAAGCTGTTTCTCTCTCAAAACCAGTAAACAAATCACGCGCAATTCCCTGACGGCGATAATTGGGATGAACCAGTATCGTCACTTCTACATCTTGATCATCTGCATAGACAGTTAATAAACCAACAAGTTCGCCTTTTTCATAATAAAGGAAAAAGGCGGGCATGTTTGGGTCATAATTAAGCATGTTAGAGAGATAGGGATCACGATAGGTACCGTCATAGTTTTGGCAACAGTTAATTAGTTTCTTCGCCTCAGATAGCTCCTCTTGGCTTAACTTGTTTCTTGCTTGAATCATATAGCTATCCTCTACAACCCAGACGATCTGTGACTGGCTTCTTTAGCCTGCTCGAGTTTATTGACGTAGTACTCTCGTTTTTCTTCGACTTCGTGAATGACCGGCTCATCCTTCTTACCATGAACACGGACAATCTTAGCAGGAATACCGACAACCGTCACATCACTTGGTACGTCTGCCACAACAACTGCTGCTGCACCGACCTTGGCATTTTCGCCGATTTCCACTGGTCCGATAACTTGGGCATGAGCCGATATGAGAGCTCCCTTTCGAACGGTAGGATGGCGTTTGCCAACATCCTTACCAGTCCCACCAAGAGTCACTCCATGATAAAGGAGAACACCTTTTTCAACGATTGCTGTTTCCCCAATCACCAAGCCAGAACCGTGGTCGATAAAGACACCTGAATCAATCTGGGCACCTGGATGAATCTCAATCTGAGTCCAAAAGCGCCAAAACTGACTGTGCATACGAGCCAGGAGTTTGAAGCCATGCTTCCAGAGAAAATGCGAGAGACGGTGGGCCGCCAAGGCCTTGACACCTGGATAGGTCAGCAAAACCTCCAAAGTGGTGCGGGCCGCTGGATCATTTTCTTTTACGATATCAATGGTTTCGCGCCACCATCCCATACATTTCTCCTTTTCTTATTCTGAATCTTTTGGTGTTTCTGTAAATTCTTTCTTAGGTTTGTGGTCCTTGTGATGACGTGGGCGGTGAGGACGCTCTGATTTTTCACCTTTTTCATCACGTTCAGGTTTTGGAGGACGAGGAAGAAGGGCTTTCATAGAAGCATCCACACGTCCTTTTTCATCAATCTTGATAACCTTAACATCAACTTCATCCCCGATTGCTACCAAGTCTTCGACATTATTGGTACGCGTCCATGCCATTTCAGAAATGTGAACGAGGGCATCTGTCTTGTCAAAGAGGTTAACAAAAGCACCAAATTTCTCGATACGAACGACTTTAGCACGGTAAACTTCATCCACTTTGGCTTCACGGACCAAACCAGCAATAATTTCTTTAGCACGGTTAATAGCATCTTGGTCGCTAGAGTAGATAGACACATTTCCTTCTTCGTCGATATCAATCTTAACGCCTGTTTCAGCGATAATCTTGTCAATGGTTTCTCCACCCTTACCGATGACAATCTTAATCTTGTCCACATCAATCTTGATGGTATCAATTTTTGGAGCAGTTGGAGCCAATTCTGGACGAACTTCTGGAATGGTTGCTTCAATCACATCAAGGATTTCAAAACGAGCTTTCTTGGCTTGGGCAAGGGCTTCAGTCAAGATTTCTGCAGTGATCCCTTGGATCTTGATATCCATTTGAAGGGCTGTAATTCCGTCACGAGTACCTGCAACCTTGAAGTCCATGTCACCAAAGTGGTCTTCCAAACCTTGGATATCTGTCAAGACTGTGTAGTTGTTTCCATCTGAGATGAGACCCATGGCAATCCCTGCTACTGGCGCCTTGATTGGCACACCACCAGCCATAAGGGCAAGAGTTCCAGCACAGATAGAAGCCTGAGATGAAGAACCGTTTGATTCCAAGACCTCAGCTACCAAACGGATAGCATATGGGAATTCTTCCAAACTTGGCAAGACTTGAGCAAGGGCACGCTCACCAAGAGCACCGTGACCGATTTCACGACGACCTGGCGCACCGTAGCGTCCAGTTTCCCCTACAGAGTATTGTGGGAAGTTATAGTGGTGCATAAAGCGTTTCTTATACTCTGGATCCAAACCATCAATGATTTGAGTTTCACCCATCGGAGCCAAGGTCAAGACTGAAAGGGCTTGAGTTTGTCCACGAGTGAAGAGACCAGAACCGTGCACACGAGGAAGGAAGTCAACAACCGCATCCAAAGGACGGATTTCATCGACCTTACGACCATCAGGACGTACCTTATCTTCTGTGATCAAACGGCGCACTTCAGCGTGTTCCATTTGTTCCAAGATTTCAGCCACATCACGCATGATACGGTCAAATTCTTCGTGATCCGCATATTTTTCTTCGTAAACGGCTGTGACTTGATCTTTCACTGCTTGAGTTGCAGCTTCACGGGCCAATTTTTCTTCTACTTGAACCGCTTTTTGGAGGTCACTGTTGTAAGCTGCGATAATTTCAGCTTGCAAGTCAGCGTCCACATGAAGCAATTCCACTTCTGCTTTTTCTTTACCGACTGCTGCAACGATTTCTTCTTGGAAGGCAATCAATTCTTTAACTGCTTCGTGCCCTTTAAGGAGAGCTTCCAACATGATTTCTTCTGACAATTCTTTAGCACCAGATTCTACCATGTTGATAGCGTGCTTGGTACCAGCTACTGTCAATTCAAGGAGAGATTGCTCTGCTTGTTCTTGCGTAGGGTTGATGATGATTTGGCCATCTACATAGCCCACTTGTACCCCAGCGATCGGTCCATCAAACGGAATATCTGAAATAGAAAGCGCCAAGGATGAACCAAACATAGCTGCCATCGGTGCAGAAGCATTTTCATCATAAGAAAGCACGGTGTTGATGACCTGCACTTCATTACGGAAACCTTCCGCAAACATAGGACGGATTGGACGGTCAATCAAACGCGCTGTCAAAGTCGCATCCGTTGAAGGACGTCCCTCACGTTTCATAAAGCCACCAGGAAACTTCCCAGCTGCATACATTTTTTCTTCGTAGTTGACTTGAAGAGGGAAGAAATCTCCAGTTGCCATTTTCTTAGACATAACGGCAGCAGTCAAGACAGTTGACTCACCGTAACGCACGACAACAGAACCATTTGCCTGCTTAGCAACCTGACCAGTCTCTACAATTAACTCACGACCCGCAAAAGTCGTTTGAAACACTTGTTTTGTCATTTTAATCCCCTTTGGATTGATGAAATTATACGCCTTGCCTACAAAGATCAGGATACAAAGGGCGTAAAGAATCCCGTATGAAAATAGGAGATTGATGCAGTGTGCGATGCACACTAGGAAATCTATCTTTTTCACTAGGGATTTAGCCCGTGTTCAACTATTAGATACTTTGAAAAGTTTAAAAATATTATTCTTTAGTATTTTTCCTTTTTATAGCAGATTTGAATAGTTAAAAATCTGTTTATACCCTCATCTTTGTATCAAGTACGTACAGAGTCTATTTTATCATATTTTTCTTAAAAAGTGCGGTCTTTACCATTAAAAAGGAACCATTCCCCTCACCTGGTAACTTCTCAAAGTAACTTCCACTCACCTGACCAAAGTGGAAATTAGTCTAAAACGGATTTTTATGGTGGAATTA